>NZ_PKRO01000009.1 GCF_002855495.1 Porphyrobacter sp. TH134 | reverse complement strand
GGTCCAAAATCGAAATCCCCATAGCTCAGCGCATGCGGCCCGCAGGTTCGGGCACCGTCGACTTTCCGACGCCTCACGGCGTCCGAAACTCTAAACGCTTCCCGAACGGCAGCTTATGTTCGCAATCCGGCGAAAGCAGACTCTGCCCCTATCCGAACAACCGCCGCGCGACCGCATCCAGCTGCGCCATCACCGCCGGATCATGCTCGTCAGGGGCGGTAATCACCGCATCGTCGAGCGCGGTGTCAATCGGCGAGGGCGCGCGGTTGGCGGGTAGGGCGGTGATGAAATTCGTGACCATCGCCCGGGCCAGCGCGCCGTTGGCCTGCATCTGGCCGACCACCTGCGCCACATCCACCGCCTCGCCATCCCGCCAGCAATCATAGTCTGTGACCATGCCGACGAGGGCATAGGGCAGCTCAGCCTCGCGGGCGAGTTTCGCCTCGGGCATCGCGGTCATCCCGATCACATCCGCGCCCCATTGGCGGTACATCCGGCTTTCGGCGCGGGTGGAAAATTGCGGGCCTTCCATCGCGAGATAGGTCGCGCCGACCGCCACCTTGCCGCGCGCCTTGGCCACCGCCTGCGCCGCCATCTGCGACAGGCGCGGACAGACCGGGTCGGCCATCGACACGTGCGTGACGAACCCGTTGGTGAAGAAAGTGCTGGGCCGGTGGACGGTGCGATCGATGAACTGTTCGACGACAGCGAAGCGGCCCGGTTCCAGCTCTTCACGCAAGGAGCCGACGGCACTGATCGCCAGAATATCGGTGCAGCCCGCGCGCTTCAGCGCATCGATATTGGCGCGCGAATTCAGCTCGGTCGGGGTGATCGGATGCCCCCGGCCGTGACGCGGCAGGAAGCGCACCTTCACCTCGCCGATGCGGCCGCACAGGATCTCGTCCGAGGGATCGCCCCAGGGCGTTTCAATCGCGATCCACTGCGCGTCTTCGATGCCGTCCATGGCATAAAGACCCGATCCGCCGATGATCCCGATGCACCATTCGCTGGCCATGCGCCGCTTGTGTCCTTTGATCGCTAGGGAGTGGGGGCTTAGGTCAGGTCGAAGCGGGTGGGCAAGGCCTTGCGGATGATTGTTTCCGCTGCCGCATAAGGCCCGGCGATCAGCGGCAGGGCCTGCATCGCGGCAAAATGGGCGGCGAGCGCCGGCCAGCGATCCAGCGGCGTTTCGGCCACCAGCGACACCTGCATCAGCACGGTCGCAACGGCAATATCGGCAATCGACAGCGCATCGCCCGCAAAGAAATCCCGGCCCGCCAGCCGCGCTTCCAGCACATCGAACACCGGCGGCAGCTGGTTTGCCCAGGCATCGCGCGCCTTGTCGAGATCGGGTGCCTGCCCTTTGCTGATGGCGAAGAAGATCGGACGGAAGATGCCAAGCCCGCCCGCCATCGCCAGCGCGGTGTCGGCATATTCCTCGATGAACAGCGCCTCGCCCAGCGCCATCGCCGCTTCGGGGTAGAGCGCGGGCGCGGGGTGTTTTTTCTCGATGAAAGCGCAGATCGCGGAGGAATCGGCGATGGTGCCTGCCACGCCGTCTGCGGCCACGCTGCGGTCGCGCAGCACCGGGATGCGCTTCATCGGCGAAATGTCGCGGAACCACTGCGGGGGGTCGAAGACGTTCACCGCTTCGACCTCGTAATCCACGCCCTTGGCGATGCACACGCCCGCCACCTTGCGCACGAAGGGCGAGACCGGGCTGCCGTAAATCACCAGATCGGGGCGGGTATCGGCCATGCGTTCCATTCCTCTCAGCGTAGGTCTCGCCGCCTCCATAAGCCGCCGCAGCGATAGCGCAATCGTCAGTGGCTGTCAGGCGCCGTGCCGGGTACACGTGTTGCCACGCAAGCGTTGCGTTTTGCTATGCAACGCGCCACCTTGTGCGGGAGAGAGACGACTCCCCATTTGACGAGAGGAATAGACATGGTCACCCAGTACAAGAACCTGATCGGCGGCAAGATGGTCACGACCGACCGCTGGCTCGATGTGGTGAACCCGGCGACCGAGCAAGTCATCGGTCAGGTGCCCCATTGCGGCAAGGCCGAGCTGGATCAGGCCGTCGCCGCCGCGCGCACCGCGTTCAAGACGTGGAAGAACACCCCCATCGAAGAACGCCGCGCCGCGATCATGGCGATTTCCGGCGCGATCAAGGCCAATGCCGAAGAACTCTATCGCCTGCTGACCAGCGAACAGGGCAAGCCCCACGACCAGGCCAAGGGCGAGATTTACGGCGCTGCCGGCATGAGCGCGGCGCAATCGACCCTCAGCCTCGATGACGAAGTGACCGAGGACAGCGACACCCGCCTCAGCCGCACCCGCCGCGTGCCGGTGGGCGTGGTCGCAGGGATCGTGCCGTGGAACTTCCCCGTCATGATGGCGATCCAGAAGATCGCGCCCGCCATGCTTTCGGGCTGCACCATCGTGCTGAAGCCCTCACCCTTTACCCCGCTGACCACCCTGCGCATTGCCGAACTGATCGCGGACAAGGTGCCTGCGGGCGTCGTCAACATCATCACGGGTGAGGATGACCTCGGCCCGCTGATGACCAGCCACCCCGATATCGACAAGATCACCTTCACCGGCTCCACCGCGACCGGCAAGAAGATCATGGAAGGCGCCTCGGCTGACCTGAAGCGCATCACGCTGGAGCTGGGCGGCAACGACGCCTCGATCGTGCTGCCCGATGCCGATCCCAAGAAGGTCGCCGAGCAGCTGTTCTGGTCGAGCTTCTCCAACGCAGGGCAAATCTGCGTCGCGGCCAAGCGCGTCTATATCCACGAGGATATCTATGACGAGCTTTCGGCGGCCATCGTCGAATATGCCAAGACCGTCACCGTGGGCGACGGCGCGCAGCAGGGCACCGGCGTCGGCCCGATCCAGAACAAGAAGCAGTATGACCGCGTGCTGGAGCTGATCGAGGACGCCAAGGACAATGGCTACAAGTTCCTGCTGGGCGGCAATGTCGATCCGTCGGGCACCGGGTACTTCGTGCCGCTGACCATCCTCGACAACCCGCCGGAAGATGCGCGCATCGTGGCCGAGGAACAGTTCGGCCCGGTCATGCCGCTGATGAAGTTCTCGACCGAAGAGGAAGTCATCGCGCGCGCCAACGCCAGCGAATACGGCCTTGCGGGTGCGGTGTGGACCGGCAACCCTGAGAAGGGCGTCGAAATCGCCGAACAGCTCGAAACCGGCACGGTGTGGGTCAACGAATACCTCCACCTGTCGCCGTTCGCACCGTTTGGCGGGCACAAGCAGTCGGGCTTTGGCGCGGAATACGGCAAGGAAGGCCTCAAGGAGTTCACCTATGCTCAGGTGATCACCGTGAAGAAGGACTCTGTCCTCGCGTAAACCTGCGTGGGCATTTCGGTTGACGAATTGAGCGCCGGGCTGGCGCGGGTTGTCGCCCGCGTCGGCCTCGGCGCTCTTTTGCATCCGCCGCAGCGCCTGACGGGCGGGGCGGTGATGGAGAGCTGGCGGTTTGGGGCGGGGGGCGAGACTTTCGTCCTGCGCCGCGCGCCGAGCCTCGCCTTCATGGAAGGGCGGCCTTACGGGCATTCGACTGAGGCTGCGCTGATCGAAGCGGCGCGGGCCAAGGGTGTGACCGCGCCGGAGGTGGTGGCGGTGCTGGAAGAGGCGGACGGGCTCGGGAGCGGCTTCGTCATGCGCGCGCTGCCGGGGACGGCTGATCCCAAGGTCATTCTGGGCTGCGACGATCCCGACGGGCTGCTGCGCTCCATCGCCCGCGACTTGGCCCGCATTCATCGTTTGCGGCAAGCGGACGTGCCGGAAGGCGTACCGGTGATGGACTACCGCGCGGCCATCGCCGACCTGAAACAGCAATTCATGGATGCGGGTGGAGATCGCCCGATCATCGCGCTGGGGCTGAAATGGCTGGAGGACAATTGCCCCGCCGAGGTCGAGCCCGTGCTCAACCACGGCGATTACCGGATGGGAAATCTGCTGGTCGAAGGCTCGCACCTCACCGGCGTGCTCGACTGGGAGATCGCCCATTTCGGCGACCGCCACGAGGACCTCGCCTTCGGCTGCATGGCGGTGTGGCGCTTCGCCCGCTACGACCGGCCCGCGCTGGGGCTGGGGAGCATCGCGGATTACCTCGCCGCCTACGAGGCCGAAGCAGGGGTCACCATTGACCCGGCGCGCTTCCGCTTCTGGACGATCTACCGCACCGTGTGGTGGGCGCTCGGGTGCCTCAAGATGGCGGCGCAGTGGCGCTCGGGCGCGGACCGGATGCTGGAGCGCGTGGTAATCTCGCGCCGGACGAGCGAGCAGGAACTCGACCTGCTGCTGCTGCTGGAGGAAGATGCGCCGGAGGCGGAGCGGGCGCGGCCTGTGGTTCTAAACGACTGGACTTTCCAATCGAAGGGCGAGGCGACTGAAGCAGAAATGGCAGTTGCCGTTTCTGAATGGCTGGCCACTCTCAAGGACAAGCTGGCGGGGCACGACCGGTTCCAACTGGCTGTGGCCCGCAACGCTTTGGGGATCGTAGCCCGATCAATCGAACTTGGAGCGCGAGACAGCGATGCTTTGGGCGCGGAGGCTCTGCTCGCCGGGAGGGTTTCGCTGGAAACTGACGGCGTGCTGTCCGAGCTTCGACGAGCGGCATTCGAGAAGCTGAGGGCGGACGTGCCGAAATATCCGGCTCTCGTGGCGGCCAAAACCCTTTGGAAGATTGAGGAATAGACATGGACTTCGCGCTTCCCGCCGACCTGCAGGCCTACCTGAACGAACTCGACGCCTTCATCGCCGCCGAGATCAAGCCGCTCGAACAGCAGGACGACAACATCCGCTTCTTCGACCACCGCCGCGAATATGCGCGCACGGACTTCGAAGCGGGGGGCCTCCCCCGGCACGAGTGGGAGGAACTGCTCAAGGAAGCCACCCGCCGCGCCGACAAGGCAGGCCATTGGCGGTTTTCCGCACCAAAGCGGTACGGCGGGAAGGACGGCAGCAACCTATGGATGGCGGTGATCCGCGAGCATTTTGCGCGCCAGGGGCTGGGGCTGCACAATGACTTGCAGAACGAGCACTCAATCGTCGGCAACTTCCCCTTCGTCGCCATGTTCGACCAGTGGGGGACGGAAGAGCAGAAGCAGGAATTCATCACCGGCGGGTTTGAACGCACGCGGCGGGTAGCCTTTGGCCTCACCGAACCCGACCACGGATCGGACGCCACCCACATGGAGACCGTCGCCGTGCGCGAGACCCGTGACGGGGTGGATGGCTGGCGGATCGACGGCGCAAAGATGTGGATCACCGGCATGCACGTCGCCACCCACTGCGCGATGTTTGCGCGCACCAGCGGCAAGGCGGGGGACGCCAGCGGGATCACCTGCTTCCTCGTCCCCAACCCCACCGAGGGGCTGAAAATCGAGGAGTGGATGTGGACCTTCAACATGCCCACCGATCACCCGCGCCTCAGCGTCACCAATGTGTGGGTGCCCGACGATGCTGTGCTGGGCGTCGAAGGCCGCGGCCTCGCGCTGGCGCAGAGCTTCGTCCACCAGAACCGCATCCGGCAGGCGGCGTCGAGTTGCGGCGCGGCGCTCTATTGCATCGATGAAAGCGTGAAATACGCGCGGGAGAGGAAGCCCTTCGGCGAGGAATTGGCCCGCAATCAGGCGATCCAGTTCCCCTTGGTGGAGCTCGCGACGCAGGCGGAAATGCTGCGGCTGATGATCTTCAAGACCGCGTGGGAGATGGACAACATGCCCCACGAACAGATTGAGCGGACCATCTCCGGCAAGGTCTCGATGTGCAATTACTGGGCGAACCGGCTGGTGTGCGAGGCGGCGGACCGCGCGATGCAGGTCCACGGCGGCATCGGCTATTCGCGCCACAAGCCGTTCGAGCACATCTACCGCCACCACCGCCGCTATCGGATCACCGAAGGGTCGGAGGAGATCCAGATGCGCAAGGTGGGGGCCTATCTGTTCGGCTATCTCGGGCCGAAGCGGGGGATGTACTCCTAGCCCCTTCCCAAGGGGAGGGGAGCAGGAGGGCTTAGCCCCGCCTTCTCCAAATCCCCGCCAGCACGCTCCCGATCACCACGTGCCACACCGCAGAAATCGCCGCCGGGACCGGCGCCAGCGCGGCCTGCGTCACATCGGCGAATTGCGCGGCAAAGGCGGGGGTCTTGGCGAGGCCTGACCCAAGGCCCGAATTCTGCATCCCCACCTCGATGCTGATCGTCCGCGCTGCGATCTCGCCCAGGCCCAGCACCCGCGCCAGCACATAGCCCAGCGCAAAGCCCGCCGCGTGAAGCAGGAAGGTCGCCAGCAGCAGCACGCCTGCGTGCTCCATGATCTGCGCCTTCGACCCACCCACGATCCCGCCCACGATCAGCACCACCAGCACGATGGCGACCAGCGGCAGCACGGCGTTGACGCGCTCCGCCGCGCGCGGGAACAGGCGGTTGAGCAGCGTGCCCAGCACCACCGGCACCAGCACCACGCTCACCATCTGCACCAGCAGATTCAGACGGTCGATCTCGACATAGGCCCCCGCCAGCCAGCCGGTCAGCAGCGGGGTCAGCACCACGGCGGCCAGCGTCGATGCCATCGTCATCGCCACCGACAGCGCAACATGCCCGCGCGCGATATAGGTGACGATGTTCGAAGCGGTGCCGCCGGGGCAGCAGGCGACAAGGATCAGGCCCACCGCCAGCCCCGGCTCCAGATCGAGCACATGCGCAATCGCAAAGCCCGACAGCGGCATGACGAGGAATTGCAGCCCCACCCCCGCCAGCAGCGCGCGCGGCATGGCGGCAAGGGCGCGGTAATCCGCGAAGGTCAGCGTCAGGCCCATCGCCAGCATGATCGTGCCCAGCGCAAGGCTGAGCAGCGGCTGCCCGGCGACGCGGATCGAGCCATCGGTCATCCAGGTGAAGGCGGCGGGAAACATCCACGCCAGCCCCACGCCGAGCACCGTCAAAGCGGCAAAATTATTGGTGACGCTGCGCAGCATGGCCCGGCCATTCCCCCTTGCGCTGTCACTAGCACCCCTGCCGCGCGCCGCCAGCCTTTCCCGCCCGGATCAACCCTCTGCCTGCATCAGCGCGCGCAGATCTTTGAGCGCCTTGGCGCGCAGCTGGTGGACACGCGGCACGCTGACGTCCAGCACGGCGGCGATTTCGGTGAGGTTCAGTTCCTCGACGAAGAACAGCTGGAGCACCAGTTTCAGTCGGTCGGGCAGCTGGATCATCGCGCGCAGCAGCCGTTCCCGGTCTTCAGCGGCGCACAGGGCCTCGAACGGATCGGGATCGTCGCTGGCAAAGGCGAGGCTGGTCTCGTCATAGGCATCATCAATCGGCGTGAGTTTTACGCCCGAGGCCTCGATGGCGAGCAATTCGGCGTCGCTGATGTCCATCGCGCGGGCGACTTCGGCACGGCTGGGTTCGCGGCCCAGCGTGCCGCGCAGCGCGGCCAGAGCGCGTTCGTAACCGCTGCGTTTGGCGCGGGCGGTGCGGCTGTCATGCGCGACGCGGCGGACTTCATCCAGCATTGCGCCGCGCACCCGGATCTTGGCATAGGCGGCGAACCCGTCCTCGGTCGGCCCGGCGTGCCGCTGCGCGCATTCGGTAAGCGCAAGGATCCCGGCCTGCACCAGATCCTCGATCTCCAGCCCCCCTGCGCTATGTCCGCGTCCGCTGCCGTTGATGTACCAGGCTGTGCGGCGCACCAACGGCATGAACCGCCGCACACGGTCAGCCACTTCGGCGCGGGAGGGGGCGTAGGGCTGAGCCTGCGCAAAGCCGATCGGATCGTGCTTCATGCCGCCAGCTCCGCCGCGGCGCGCGGGGTCAGGACGGGGTTTTCATCGGGCGCGCCGATTACGCCCACCACGGTGATGGGCTGGGCGGCGGGCAGTTCGGCAATCGAGAGAACCAGACAGCGCGGGCTGCGGGTCTTGAGCAGGGCGGCCAGCGCGCGCCGGGCGGGCGGCTGCACGATCAGCGCAATCGCGCTGCCCTGCGCCTCGGCAAGGCGGGCCGCCTCGCGCACGATCATGCTGCCACAATCAGGCTCGATCAGCGGCTGGCCGGTGCCCGGATCGATCATTCCGCCAAGGATCGCGCTTTCCAGCCCGGCGTCGAGCGTGACCACCTTCAGCGGCTCTCCCGGAGCGACAATGCGGGCGACCAGCCGCGCCGCCATGTCGGCGCGCACGGCATCGATCACGGCGTCGAAATCGGCGGTTCTTTGCAAGGCCAGCGCAAGGCTGGTGAACAGCGGCTGGGGGTGCGCCAGCCCGATCCCGTCAGCCATCAGCGCGCGCAGGGTTCGGGTCAGCGCGGCCAGCGGCAGCGGATCGGGCGTCACCGCTTCGACCAGCGCGGGCGCGCGGGACTTCAGCCCGTCAACCCATTCGCGCACTTCATCCGGGCCGAGCAACTGGTGCGCTTCGGCCAGCAGCGCCTGATTGGCATGGGTGGCGATGACCGAGGCGGGATCGACCACCAGAAACCCTTCGGCCACGGCATGATCGCGCGCCGACGGGGCGATCCACAAGGCCGGGCAATCGAAGCTGGGATCGCGGGTGGGTTCTCCGGTCAACCCGTGTCCGCCCCCGGTCATCGGGCGCACTTCGCCCGCGTCGATGGCGAGCAGCTTGCCGGGACGCACCGTGCCGCGCGCGATGCTGACCCCGCCCATCAGCACGGCATAATCCTGCGCGCCCAGATCGAGCGAATCGCGGATGCGGAATTGCGGGAGGACAAAGCCCAGATCGCGCGACAATTGCTTGCGGATGCCGGTGACGCGGCTGATCAGCGGGGCGCCTTGCTGGGCATCGACCAGCGCGACCAGGCCATAGCCAAGCTCGATGGTGATGAGCGTCGCATCGGTGACATCGGCCAGCGCGATGGCATCGGGCGCGATGTCTTCCGGCGGTTCGATGACCGGAGCAGGCGCTGCGGCGCGGCGCTTGAGGTGCCACCAGATCCCGGCGGCCATCGCCGCGCCGGGCAGGAAAAACAGCTGCGGCATGGAAGGTACCAGCCCCACCGCGCCCAGGATCAGCGCCACCGGCAGCCAGCTGCGCGGATCGGCAAACTGGCCGCCGATCTGCCCTGACAGATCGCGTTGATCGGACACGCGGGTGACAATCGCCGCCGCTGCAATCGACAGCAGCAGCGCGGGCACCTGCGCCACCAGCGCATCGCCGACCGCCAGCGTGACATAGGCCTCACCCGCCTCGCCAGCGGAAAGGCCATGGGAGATCATCCCGATCGCGAACCCCGCGATGATATTGACGCCGAGGATCAGCAGCGCAGCGACCGCGTCGCCCTTCACGAACTTGCTGGCACCATCCATCGAGCCGTAGAAATCGGCTTCGACCGTCACCTCGCGGCGGCGTACCTTGGCTTCCTCGGCGGTGACGAGCCCGGCGGCAATGTCAGCATCGATCGCCATCTGCTTGCCCGGCAGCGCATCGAGCACGAAGCGCGCCGACACCTCCGACACGCGCCCGGCGCCCTTGGTGATGACGATCATGTTGATAATCATCAGAATCGCGAACACGAACAGGCCGACCACGAAATTCCCGCCGACCAGAAAGGCGGCAAAGCTTTCGATCACATGGCCGGCCGCCGCGCCCCCCTCGTGGCCGTGAACCAGCACCACGCGGGTCGAAGCGACGTTGAGCGCGAGGCGCAGCAAGGTCGCAAACAGCAGCACGCTGGGAAAGGCTGAAAAATCGAGCGGGCGGCGCGCGTTCAGGGCCACCATCAGCACCGCGATGGAAATCGCGATGTTGAGGACGAAGAACATATCCAGCAGCAGCGCCGGGATCGGCATGACCATCAGCGCCAGCAGCGCGAAGATGCCGACGGGCAGCGCAAGGCTGGCAGGCAGAGCGGCGAGCCGGGCCAATGGCCCGGTAGGGGCAATCGCAGGCGCGATCACAGGCCAAGCGCCTTCAGCCGGTCATAGGCGCGGCGCACCTGTGCTGGGGCAGCGGCAGGATCGGTGCCGAACGCGGCCCCCAGCACCTGCGACATCGACGCGCGGGGGCTGCGTTGCGGCGCGCGGATGGCAGAGGCGGGAAGCGAGGCCTGCGTCAGCGCTGGCGGAATGCCGGGGCCGAACACTTCTTCATCGGCGATCAGATAGGGCGCGGGGGTAAAGCTGGGCGCACCAGCGAAACCGGTGCTGTAATCGGCGCGGGCAAAGCGCACCGCCGTGCCATCGCTGGCGCGGTCGAGCGCGCGGTCGAGCTTGCCGCCGATCACCTCCATCACCTGCGCCAGACTGCGGGGGCTTCCGTCGGCGGCGTAGAAAATCGCGCGGTTGGCCGCGGCCGGGCGGGCGAACAGCGCAGCGGCGCTTTGCCCCGGATCGGCCTGCAACGCGCCGAGGAACCGCCCGGCCCCCTGCGCGCCAAGAAAATGCGCAAGGTACAGCTCCGGGTGGCTGGGCTGGCGGCCGAGGATCGGCAGCAGATGCGCGCGGTTATCCTCGGCCAGCCCTGCTGCCATCAGCGCGGCGACCTGCGGATCGTTGCGCAGCGCCAGAATCGCCTCGCGCTGGGCCGGATCGGCGACATAGGCGCTGCCTGACGCGGTCAGATCGATCTGCGCGGCGACGTCGCCCAGACCAAAGCGGTGGCCGTGCTTTTTGACGGTGCCCAGCCATGTGCTCTCGATGAACTGGTACAATCCGGTCGCGCTGGAGGTCGCTGCGCGGGCGTTCGGGTTCAGCGAGGATTCGACTTCGGCTTGCGCCAGCAGATAGTTGAAATCGACCGTGGTTGATTGCGCCGCATGGGCGATCGCGGCTTCCACCGGAGTGCCGGGCGCGCGCGCTGCGATCTGGCGGGCAGCCGGCGCGGGCGCGGCCTGTCCGTCCCACGCGGCGGCATGGGTGCGCGCTGCGATTTCAAACCCGGCGCGGATCGAGCCTGCGGGGAGGCCCAAAGATGCTGAAGACTGGCTCACGCAAGTTCCGCCTGTTGCTGAACGCCGCGGGATGGGGCGTTTTCACAGGTGGTAACTGCAAGCCGCGTGCCAGAGGCGAAGGGTGCCGCCTCAGCACAAATACCTATACGCGGGCACCTATGCGCGGGCCGGGGTATAGGTCGCGCGCGGACGGCGGCGGGTGCCGCCCAGTGCCTCGATCCGGGCCGCGACATTGGCGGCCAGCAGATTGCGCACCCGGCGGTTCACCTCGTTCAGCTGGCGCGCGGTTTCCGCCAGACTGCGGCTTTCGCCATCGAGCGCCTGCGGGCCAATGCTGGCCATCGCATCACACAGCGCTTCCTTGTCGCGCGCGGCACCGATCAGATCGTCGGCATCCAGCGCGGCAAGCGCTTGCCGCTCGCGTTCGAGCACGGCAATCATCTGCCGCAGATTGCTGGCGAGCGGGGCATCGTGCGGGGGACGCGCCGGGGTGGCGGCGGGAACCAGAATATCGGCCACCGGCTCAGCTCCGCTCAAGCACGGCAGGGCCGACCTGCGCGGCGATCATCGCATCGACGATCTTGGTCGGCACCAGCGGATAGGACCCGTCGCGCAGCGCCGCGCGGATTTGCGAGACGCGATCGGCATCGACCGGCGGGCCGGCGATTTCGGTGCCGCCCGTCAGCTCGACGCTGATGCCGGGCGCAGCGCCCGCACTGCGGGAGGCCGCGCCAGAGGCGGCAGGGCGCGCACGCGCTTCGATCTGCGCGCGGTCGCTGGCTGCCACCGCGCGGGCGGCGCCGACGCCGGGCATTTTGCTCAGTTCGACAGAGGGCATGGGTAATGTCCTTGGTGCTGTTTCTGCCAGCCAGAACGGCGGCGCAGGGGTGGGTTTAAGGGGGCGTTAAAGCAATTATCAACCGGCCGGGATCACCGCGAGGCCGGGGCGGGCGATGCGGGCGCGCAGGGCTTCGGCCTTGCGGCTGGTGCGCACGAAAATCCAGTCGCCCACCGCGCCGCTTTCCATCGCTTCGGCGGGCTGCTGGACGCTGAAGCCGCGCCCGCGCACCATCACGGTCAGCGCGTCGCCGCGCTTGATCGCGGGCGCCGCTCTGGCCGCGCCCGGCGCGCCTGCGGCCGGGTTGATCGCGACAAAAATCCGCCAGCTGGCAGGGCCGGGACATTCGACCTGCACCGCGGTGCGGGCCGGCGTGTGCCAACCAACCGCCAGAGCGCCGCCGCAGGGGGCCAGCTGCAACCGCGGATCGGCCGGCATCCGGGCACCGCCCGGCGCGCCGGTGGCCGCGCCGGTGAAGGCTTCGACAGCGCGGTCGATAGCGGCAGGATCAGCCACGTTGCGGGCCTGTGCCACCGGATCGCACAGCGGCAACAGGAAGGGCAGGGCCAGCGGGCTGAACCGCCAGCTACCGGCCCAGTGGGTATTCGTTTCCATCAGGTCGCAATCCTTGTTCTGCGCCACGTTCATGCGGGCGGTGCAGCAAGGGCCGTGCCAAGCCTTCGGCTAAGGAATAATCCGTGGTCCCGGCGCGGCAGGACGTAAGCATGCACCGCTAGACCGTGAGGCCTGTCTTGCCTTCATGAACGCGAATTGCCTCTGATGCCTTTTCCCAACGGCTACCTCGCCCGCTCCCCCCGTCCCCGTCCCGAGGCGGCTGGCGGGTCGCCCCCCGACCCTGCCGCAGGCACAGGCCGCGCGCACGAAGCGCGCCGCGCGCTGCTGGAAAAGATCGGCGCCTTCATTCTGCGCCATGATCTGGCCGCCACCGGGACGAACCTTGCGGCCATCTGCGGGGCCTTGTCAGGGTCGCACCCGCAACTGGCCGAAGCGCTGGTGCGCCGCGAGGCATCGGGCGAGCCGATCGATCAGCGCTGGCTTGACACGCTCGTCCGGCTCGATCCCGACGGGCACAGCCGCAGCGCGGGGCTTGAGACGCTGTCCGACAAGCTGGAACATGCGCTGCTGCGCTTTGCCCAGACCGCGCGTGCGGCCCACTGCGAGACGAGCGATCATCGCGGCGCCATCGGCGTGCAGATCGAAGCGCTTGCCGGGCCTGACGGGCTGGCGCAGGTGCTTGATCTGTCCCGCGCGATGCTGGCGCGGATCGAGCAGGTCGAAACGGCAATGGCGCGCAGCGAGGCCGAGATCGAGCGCCTGCGCACCAGCCTCGCCAAGGCGCGCAGCGAGGCTGATGTCGATCACCTGACCCGGCTGCCGAACCGCCGCGCCTTCGAGCGCCGGCTCGTGTCGGCTACGCTGGACGCCCAGACCAATGGCGAACCCCTGTCGCTGGCGTTCTGCGATGTCGATCACTTCAAGGCGATCAATGACCGCCATGGCCATGCCGCGGGCGACCGGGTGCTGTGCGCGCTGGCGGCGAGTTTCGCCGAGGCAGCGGGCGATGGCTGTTTCGTGGCGCGTCACGGCGGCGAGGAGTTTGTGCTGCTGTTCCATGGCCTTGCCAAACAGGCTGCGCGTGACCGGCTGGATGCGATCCGCCGTGCGCAGGCCGCCCGGGTGCTGATGAATCGCGACACGGGGCAACCTTTCGGGCGCATCACTTTTTCCGCTGGGGTGGCCGAAGTGACGGAAGATCCCGATATCCGCAGCGCGCTCGCGCGGGCGGATGCCGCGCTGTACCGGGCCAAGCAGCAGGGCCGCAACCGGGTGGAGCTGGGCTGAAGCGGCTAAGGGCGGGCGGGATCAGGACGTGCTGCGCCGAACCGCATTATCCGCTACCACTGCATCATAGGCGAGGCTGGCATAAAGATCCGCCTCAGCGCCAATGGTGATGATCGTGCGCACGCGGGTGCCGCTGGCGCGCGCTTCGGCAGCGAGCGCTTCGGCCTGCGCCCAGGCGGCCGCTTCCGCGCCTTCGCGATGGGTGGAAAAGATCGTCAGCGTGGCGCGCGGATCGGGGGTCTGGGCGGCCAGCCAGGCGCCAAGGCTCGGCCCGCCGGGGACCGGACGAAACAGCGCCTGTGCCGGGGCGATGTCAGGCTCAAGCGCGCCGAGCGCTTCTTTCTCGCGCGCTTCCCAATGGGCCAGCCGCCGCCCGTTCTTGGCTTCGGCGGCGGGCAGAGCAGACAGGGTCAGCAGGAACAGGATCAGGGCAAGGTCAGCAAGGATCAGCTGCCAGCCATGCCCGCCGCGTGCGGACGATGGCGATCGGGTCATGATACTTCCCGCAAATGGGCGCGGTAGGCCTGTGTCGCCGCCTCGCTGCCTTTGATCTGCGCCATGAACCAGTCCGCCAGCGCTTCGCGGTGCTGTTCTTCGGCCAGCCCGCGCCGTTCGATCGCTCCGGCAAGCGGGAAGCAGATCAGATGCGCGATCAGCGCGCCGTAAAGCGAGGTCAGCACGGCGGTCGATACAGCGGTCATGATCGTGGCAGTGGCATCGGCGCCTGCGGGCGCGGCAAGCTGGGTGAAGCCGAGCAAGGTTCCGACCAGCCCGAACACCGGCGCCAACTCGCCCGCCCACACGAACACCTGCGCTGCATTCAACCGGCGCGCTTCGTCCAGCGAGCGTTCCGCGCGGCGGATGTGGCTGATGGGTTCCATGACGCCGCGGCGCAGATAGGTTTCCACCATCAGCGCAAGCGCGCGGTCGGGGGGCAGAGCCGGATCGGCCCGGCGGTGCCCGTCGCGCTGGATCGCGCTGATCGCCTGCGCCAGCGCCTTGCGGTTGGCTTCAAGCCTGAAGCTGCCGTGCACAAGCCCCGCCGAGGCTTTCAGCGCCGCTGCAAAATCACGCCAGCCGCACCGCGCGGCCGTGCCGATGACAGTGCCTGCCGCCACGATCCCCAGCGCGCCAGGGTCGAACAAGGACATGATGGCGTGCGGCATGGCGGATCCCTCTCATTGATGACGCTGACAGGCAGAACGGCGGCTGCGGGCCCCGATTAAGCCCGGTGCGACCACGCGCATCGGCAGCGGCAGCGCTTTGCCCGTGGTGGCCCCAGCCCGGCAAAGACCTGCCGCCGGGGCTGGCCATGCCGGCCTTGCCTCCGCGCGGGGCCGGTTTGGCACGCTTCCTGCTGACCATCGCTGCAACGGCGGGCGTCCCCGCAGGTGACAGGAGGCCAACCCTCATGAACGAACGACTTTTTGGCATTCACGGCGCTGCGCTGACGGTGCGGTCTGAACGGATGGGCGTGATCGCGTCCAACATCGCGAATGCCGCGACACCGGGGTACAAAGCGCGCGATCTTGATTTCAACGCCGCGCTGGATGCCCGCATGGCCCGCGCGCGGGGCGTGAACACGGCTGATGCGAACGCGGGCATGGTGTGGCGCCGCCCGACCATGCCCTCGCTGGATGGCAACACGGTTGAACTTAGCCGCGAACAGGTCGCCTTTGCCGAAAACGCCGTCGCTTACTCGGCCACGCTCAGCTTTGTGCAGGGCAAGGTCAACACCATCACCCGCGCGCTGAAGGGCGAGTAAGGCCGATGCCCGACCGCACCCCCATGACGCTGTTTTCCATGACCACCCGCGCCATGAGCGCGCAGATGGTGCGGATGAACGCGGCGACATCGAACCTCGCCAATGCCGGGTCTGTCTCTTCGACCGAGGACGGCGCCTATCGCCCGATCCGCGCGGTGTTCGCCGTCGAACTGGACCGTGCCTCGGGCCTCGCCGGGGTTACAAGCAGCGGATTGGTGCGCGCCGAAACCGCCGCCACCAAGCGCCATGACCCGTCCCACCCGCTCGCCGATGCGGACGGCAATGTCTTTGAAGCCCCCGTCGATGAGACCGCCGAAATGGTCGAGATCATGGAGAGCGCGCGCCAGTATCAGAACCTGGTGCAGGCGCTCCAGACCGCCAAGCAACTGATGCTCGAAACCCTGAGGAGCCAGTGATGACCACCACCAACACCACCAATCTGCCCCCAGCCGCGCAGACCACGCTTGACCGGCTGAACACCCCCTCGCGGCTTAAGGGCGGCGGGATGCAATCGCTGGGGCAGGCCGATTTCCTCAAGCTGCTCACCACGCAGCTGACCATGCAAGACCCGCTGGAGCCGGCCGACAACAAGGAGATGCTGGCCCAGATGGCGCAGTTTTCCGCGCTGGCCGCCACCACTGAAAGCGGTGCGACGCTGGAGGATATCTCCGCCAAGCTCGACCGGCTGATCACGGCGCAGGAAGCCACCGCGCAGCGCCTCACCACGCCCCGTCCCTGAGCCATCCTGACGACCCGTCCCCCCCCCTGAAAGGATCACACCCCCATGTCTTTCTTCACGTCCTTGTCCGGCCTCAAGAACGCCGAAACCGATCTGCGCGTCATCGCCAACAATATCGCCAACGCCGAAACGGTGGGCTTCAAGAAAAGCTCGGTGCAGTTTGCCGATCTGGTCGCCTCCGGTTCCGCCACCGACCCGCGCCGCAGCCCCGGCATCGGCGCGGCTGTGGCGGGGGTGACGCAGGACTTCGTGCTCGGCCCGCTCGAACAGACCGGCCGCAGCCTCGACCTTGCGATTGATGGCGATGGCTTTTTTGCGCTGGCCAACCCGTTTTCGGGCGATGTCACCTTCAGCCGCAACGGCAATTTCCGCCTGACCGCGGCGGGCGAGATGGAAGATGCCTGGGGCAACCGCTTGCAGGCCTATCCGGTTGATGCAGCGGGCAATCCGACCTCGGCGATCCCGGCTGATGTCGATGTGCCGATCACCAATGGCGCCGGGTCCAGCCTTGCCAATGTCACCATTGATGTGCGCGGGATTGTCAACGCCGCCTATTCCGATGGCACCACCCAGCCGGTTGGTCAGGTGGCGCTGGCAACCTTTCCCGCGCCCAATGGGTTGCGGTCGGTCGGGCAGACCAAGTTTCAGGCGACCGGCGATTCGGGCGTTGCGGTGTTTGGCAATCCCGGCCTTGGCAGTTACGGCGAAATGATCAGCGGCGCGCTGGAACGCTCCAACGTCGATCTGGCCGAGGAAATGGTCTCGCTGCTGACCGCGCAGCGCAATTTCCAGGCGAACGCCCGCGCGATCGATACCGCCACGCAGATTTCCCAGACCGTCCTGAACCTGCGTTCGTAAGACGATGGACCGGCTGATCTACACCGCGATGACCGCAATGAACGCGGCGATGGACCGGCAGCGGGTGGTGGCGAACAACCTCGCCAACGCCAGCACGCCGGGCTTTCGTCAGGAGATCTTCGCGGTCACGCCGGCGACGCTCAAGGACGGATCGCTGGAAGCCCGCGCCATGGCGCGCGGCAATGTGCGCGGGGCGGACATGAAGACCGCCCGCGTGGTGCCGACCGGCAATGCGCTGGACGTAGCGCTGGAGGGCAAGGCGTTGATCGCCTTCCAGTCCCCCGACCGGCAGGGCGAAATCTATTCGCGGCGCGGCGACCTGCGTGTCGCTGCCTCGGGCGTGCTGGAGAATGGCGAAGGGCTGGCCGTGCTGGGCGAAGGGGGCACGCCGATCACGGTGCCGCCGGGCTTCAGCATCAGCCTGGCCGCCGATGGCACGATCCTCGCCAGTGACCCCGCCGCGCCCAATGCCGCCGCCGAGGCGATTGACCGCATCCGGCTGGTCAACCCCGAAGGCAGCCCGCTCGCCAAGGGGATCGACAGCTTCTTGAAGGTGCCGAACGGCGGGGTTCTACCGCCGGATCCGACCGCGCGGCTGCAATCGGGCGCGCTCGAAATGTCCAATGTCGAAACCGCCGATACCCTCGTCCAGATGATCGAGGCCCAGCGCGCCTTCGAACAGCGCGCCAAGATCATCGCCACCGCCGGGACGCTTGATGAAGC
The DNA here is from genome assembly GCF_002855495.1 of Porphyrobacter sp. TH134. Lineage (GTDB taxonomy): Bacteria > Pseudomonadota > Alphaproteobacteria > Sphingomonadales > Sphingomonadaceae > Erythrobacter. The sequence continues at coordinate 89,432 of NZ_PKRO01000009.1, read as the reverse complement.
CTCCAGCGGCCTGATGGCGCTGCGATAGATTTACAGGAGACCTGACCCATGCCCACTTCAGCCCTTCACGTCGCCCGCACGGGGCTTGAGGCGCAGGATGCGCGGATGCGCGTTATCGCCAACAACCTCGCCAATATCGGCACCACCGGCTTCAAGCGCGACCGCGCGGATTTCGCCACGCTCGCCTATCAGGAACAGCGGGTCGCGGGTCAGGCTTCGACCGGGCAGACGGCCTTTGCGGTGGGCCTCAACCTCGGCACGGGGGTGCAGGTGCAGGGCACCAGCCGTATCAACACGCAAGGCACGCTGAGCCGCACCGACAACGTTTTCGACCTTGCGCTGGATGGCGACGGGTTCTTTCAGGTCGAACTGCCGCCGGGCGGCCAGATCGGCTTCACCCGCGCGGGCAATTTCGCGCTGGCGAATGATGGCACGCTGATCACCGCGCAGGGCTATGCGCTCCAGCCGCCGGTCCAGATTCCTGCCGGAGCCCAGTCGATCAGCATTGCGCCCGATGGCACGATCAGCGCGCTCACCCCCGGCAATGCCGAGCCGACGCTGCTGGGGCAGCTGACGGTCGCCAGCTTCGTCAACCCGGCAGGCCTGCGCGCGATCGGCGACAACTTCCTCGTCGAAACCGCCGCCTCCGGCCCCGCCGAACTCGGCTTTGCGGGCGAGAACGGGCGCGGGCAGATCCGGCAGGGGATGCTCGAAAGCTCCAACGTCAATGTGGTCGAGGAGCTGGTCGAGATGATCGAGGCCCAGCGTGCCTATGAAATCAATTCCAAGATGGTGAGCGCGGTCGACGAGATGCTGCGCAACGCCAACCAGACGCTGTGAGGCCGCTCTTGACGGGCCGGTTCATCATCCTCGCTGCGCCCCTGTTGCTGACTGCTTGCATGGGCAGCGGCAGCGGCGGCCCGCAGGCCGGTTTCACTGCGCCGCCGCCGCCCGGGGCCGCGATGATGGTGGCCGGCGCCAGCGATCCGCTGCTGGTGCCAGCGCCGCCGCCGGCCACGCAGGCGCACAGCGCGGGCGCGATCTTTCAGGCCGGCAGCGGCTATTCCGCGCTGGTGGTCGGCACCCGCGCGCGCAGCCTTGGCGACATGGTGACGATCATCCTGACCGAGGCGACCACCACCACCAAATCCACCACCGGGCGCACGAGCCGCGAAGGCAGCTTCGGCATCACGCCGCCGATCGCTGGCCCGCTCGATTTCCTCAACCCCAACGCCCTTAAAGCTGCGGCCGAAGGGTCGTTCACTGGGGGAGGGAATGCCGCGCAGCAAAGCCGCCTCAACGGCGCGGTCGCTGTGACCATTGCCGCAATCTACCCGAACGGGACTGCCGAAGTGGTCGGAGAAAAGCAGATGATGTTCAGCCAGGGTGACGAATGGGTGCAATTCGCCGGTCGCATCCGGCTGGTCGATATCGACAGCGACAACCGCCTCGCATCGTCACAGGTCGCCAATGCCCGGATCATCTATTCGGGCAAGGGCGCGGTGCAGCAGGCGAGCCGGCCGGGCTGGCTCAGCCGCTTCTTCAACAAAATCTCGCCGTTCTGAGGGAGGCTGACGATGAACCGCATCCGCATCCTCGCGCCGATCCTGTATCTGCTGATCGCGCTCATCACCGGGCAAGTCCCGACGCCCGCTGCCGCCGAGCGTATCCGCGATCTCGGCCAGTTCGAAGGCCTGCGCGCCAACCAGCTGACCGGATATGGCGTGGTCGTGGGCCTGCAAGGCACGGGCGACAACAACCTCGAATATGTGACCGAGGCGATGCGCGGCGTCTCCGGCAGGCTGGGGCTGCAATTGCCGCCCGGCGTCTCGCCGATTTTGCGCAATGCCGCCGCCGTGATCGTAACGGCAGAACTGCCCGCCTTCGCCAAGCCGGGGCAGCGGATCGACATTACGGTGTCGACCCTCGGCCAGGCCCTGAGCCTGCGCGGCGGGGCGCTGATCCTGACCCCGCTTTATGGCGCGGACGGGCAGATTTATGCGATGGCGCAGGGCAATGTCGCGGTGGGCGGGCTTGGCGTGACCGGGCGGGACGGCTCGCAGGTCAGCGTCAATGTCGCCACTGTGGGCCGCATTACTGACGGGGCGAGCGTGGAACGCGCTGTCGCCACCGGGTTCGATCTGGCGCCGACGCTGCGCTTCAACCTCCACAAGGCGGATTTCCTCACCGCCGCCCGCGTGCGCGACGCGATCAACGGGCGTTACCCGGGCATCGCCAGCATCGCCGACGGGGTCAGCATCGAACTTGCCCTGCCGCCGGGCAACGACGCGCGGTCAGGGATCATGGCGGAAATCGAGATGCTGGGCGTTTCCCCGGCACCGGTCGCGGCGCGGGTGATCGTCAACAGCCGCACCGGCACGGTCGTCATCAATGATGCGGTGCGCCTGGCGCCTGCCGCTGTCAGCCACGGCAAGCTGGTGATCCGCATCGATGAAAACCCCGCCATCGTCCAGCCCGCGCCCTTCAGCGACGGCCAGACCGCGCAGGAGGAATCGACCGACATCACCATCGAGGAAACCAGCGACCGGGTCGCCTACATGCCCGCCGCGGCCTCGCTGACCGAGATCGTCGATGCGCTGAACCTGCTGGGCGTGGGCGCATCCGATCTGGTGGTGATCCTTGAAAGCCTGAAGCAGGCGGGCAGCCTGCAAGCCGAAATGGTGGTGCTGTGATCCGCCCGGTCTCCGCCCCCGCGCCGTCCACCGCACCCTCTGCCCCGCTTTTACCTGAGCGTGCCGCGCTGCGGGAGGCGGCCGAAGGCTTCGAGGCGATCATGCTGCGCAAACTGCTCGCCAGCGCGCGCGCATCCAGCTTTGCCGAAGAAACCCCGCTGACCGGCGGCGGGATGCAGCAGTTCCAGACGATGCGCGATGAACACTTCGCCAATCTGGCGGCGCAGTCGGGCGCCTTCGGGTTTGCCCGCAGTATCGAGGCGAGCCTCGCGCAACACATGCCCGCTACACCAGCACCGCAAGGGGAATAGCCGATGCCTACCGCGATCTTCACCATCGGCCGTTCGGGCCTGACCGCATCGCGCCGCAGCCTTGAGCTGACCGCGCAGAACATCGCCAATGCCGAAAACGCCAATTATTCGCGCCGCAATCTGACGGTGGGCGAATTGGTGATGACCGGCACGATCGGCACCAATACCCAGGATTCGCTGGGCGGTGTGCGCCCCGGCCTGATCGAGCGGGCGGAAAGCGCACTGGTGCAGCGGCAGGCGCGCGATTCGGCTTCGGCCCTGGCGGCGGCGGAGGCGGAATTCTTCGCGCTGCGCGAAGCGGAAAGCGCGCTGGAAACCTCGGGCGTGTTTACCGGCCTTGTCGATTTCGAAGCCGCGCTGACCCGCCTCCAGAACAATCCGCTGGAACCGGCGTTGCGGCTGTCGGCCTTGGAAAGCGCGCGCAAGATGGCGGGCAATTTCCGGATCGCCAACGGCACGCTCGCCAATGCGCGCAATCTGGTGCAGGCCGAGGCCAGCGCCGAGGCGCTGACCGTGAACGAGCTGGCCACTGAACTGGCCACGATCAACGCCGATCTGGTCGGATCGCGCGAAGGCACCTCCGGCCGCGCTGCGCTGCTGGATGCGCGCGACAAGGCGCTGCGTGAACTTGCCCAGGAATTCGCGATCCAGCCGACTTTCAACCCCGATGGCACGGCCGATGTGACGCTGGCCGGAACACCGCCGGTCGCGCTGGTCACCGGGGCCACGACGCAAAGCCTTGGCGTGACATTTGCCGCCAACGGCACCGCGACCTTCGTGGTTGGCGGGACGGCCTTCGTGCCGACCGGCGGCGCGATGGCGGGGCGCACCAGCGCGCTGGCCGGCATGGCAGGATTGCAGACCGATCTTGATGCGGTGGCGGCTTCGGCGATTGCGCTTTCCAACACGGCGCAGGCCAATGGCAGCGCGGCTGACGGCAGCCCGGGCCAAGCGCTGTTCGCAGGGACCGGCGCCGGTGACATCAATGTCGTGCTGGCATCGGCGGACGGATTGGCAACGGCCCCGGCGGGCGCTCCGGCGGGCAGCCGCGAGACCGGAAATCTGGCCGCGCTGATTGCGGCGCTGGGCGCGTCCACCGGGCCCACGACCGGCGCGGATACGCTGCTGCTGGGGCTGTCGAGCCTCGTTTCCGCGCTGGAAACCCGCACGCAAGGCCTCAGCGTCGTTGCAGCCAGCGCCGAGGCCGAACTGCTGCGCGAAACGGGCGTCGACCTCGATACCGAAGCGGCCAATCTGGTGCGCCTGCAACAGGCGTTCGAGGCCAACAGCCGGGTGATCCAGGTCGCCGCAGAGCTGTTCGATACCGTCCTTGGCCTCAGATAAAGGAGCACGACATCATGGGTTCCATCACCAATTCCGCCGGGTCATTCTTCAACCGTTCGCTCGCCCAGATGGGCGATCTGCGCGCCGGAATCGAGCGGACCCGCACGCAGATTGCCACCGGCCGCAAGATCGAACGCGGCTCGCAGGATCCGGCAGCCGCCGCGCAGCTGCGCTCTGTCGCGCGGCGCGAGGCGTTGGCGCGGGTCGAAAGCGATAATGCCGCGCGGCTCGGACAGGATCTGGGCGCAGCGGCCACCGAAATCGAGGCCGTGACGGCGCTGCTCCAGCGCGCCCGCGAATTGGCGTTGCAGGCGGCCAACACGCCCACCGGGGTGGATGGGCGGCGGGCCATCGCCTTCGAGCTTGAGCAACTGGGGCAGCAATTGTTCAGCCGCGCCAATGCGACCTCGCTCACGGGGGAGCCCCTGTTTGCCGGGCAGTCATCCGGCGCGGCCTTTACGCAGGATGCCCTTGGCAATGTCACCTACGCGGGCACCCCCACCAGCGGCGCAGTGCCGGTGGCGCCCGGCACCGCGATCGAGCGCGGGCTGCCCGGTGATGCGGTGTTCCAGTTTGATCTTGGCGGCACGCCCACCAGCGCCTTTGCCGTGCTGGGCGGGCTGGTTGCCGCCCTGCAAGGCGGTGTGCCCGACCCGGTGGGGGCGGCCAATGCCGCGCTGGAGGGGATCGACGCCGCGCTCGACACCACCAATCGCGCGACCACCATTCTGGGCACCCGGATGGCCTGGGTCGACCAGTTGCAGGACCAGCAAGGCGAACGCGGGATCGCGCTGGCGGAGCGTCGCAGCCGGGTCGGCGATACCGATATCGCCGATGCCATCGCCCGGCTTCAGCAATCGATGACGGCGCTGGAAGCAAGCCAGTCGGCCTTCGCCCGTGTCAGTTCGCTGACGCTGTTTGACGCGCTGCGCTGAGGAACCCTGAGCCATGTTTGTCGCAATTGGCATAGTCGTGCTGCTGGTGATGGTGTTCGGCGGGTTCATGCTCGCCGGCGGGGCCATGGGGCCGGTGCTGGCCGCGCTTCCGCTGGAATTCATGATGATCGGCGGGGCAGCGGTCGGCGCGACGCTGATCGGCAATTCCATGCACGAAATCAAGCTGCTGGGCGCAGGCATGGGCAAGATCTTCAAGGGGCCGAAATACACCGATGAAGACCATATCGATGCCATCGCGCTGACATCCAAGCTGATGAAGCTGCTGCGGTCCGAAGGTGCGGTGGCGCTGGAAAGCCATGTCACCGAACCGGCCAGTTCAACGCTGTTTTCCGAATATCCCCGGCTTCAGGCCGATCCGGTCGTCACCGCGATGATCTGCGATCCGCTGACGCTGATGGTGGTGTCGTCGGGCACGCTGGATACCCATGCGGTCGAAGATGTGATCGATTCTGCGATCAAGACCCAGCTGCACGAAATGGACGAGCCTGCGCACATGATCCAATCGCTCGCCGATGCGCTGCCCGCACTGGGGATCGTGGCGGCGGTGCTCGGGATTATCAAGACGATGGGCGCGATCAACGAACCGCCCGAAATCCTCGGCAAGATGATCGGCTCGGCGCTGGTTGGCACGTTTCTGGGGGTGCTGCTGGCCTATGGTTTCGCCGGTCCCCTGGGCACCCGCCTGAAGCAGATCAATGTGCACGATCAGCAGATTTTCCACTCGATCAAACAGGTCATCATCGCCAGCTTGCACGGCTATCCGCAGCCCCTGGTGCTGGAAGCTGCGCGGTCGGGCCTGCCGCCTGCCCACCGGCCCAAGTTGACCGATCTGCTCGACATGATGCGGGGCCGCTGACGTGGCCGAGGCTGACGCGAAGAAGCTGGCGATCCCCGCGCCGATCATCGTCAAGAAAGTCACGATCGTCGAAGGCGGGCACCATGGCGGGGCGTGGAAGGTTGCCTATGCCGACTTCGTGACGGCGATGATGGCTTTCTTCCTGCTGCTGTGGCTGCTGGGCGCGACCGAGGAAAAGGAGCGCAAGGGGATCGCGGATTATTTTGCGCCGACGCTGGTGAAGATGCGGCAGGAAACCGCCGGAGCCGATGGCCTGCTGGGCGGATCGTCGCTGACCGATCCGGATAATTATCCGAACAGGATGGGGCAGACCGGCAATCGTGCGATCACGATCCCGCGCGGTGTCACCGGCGGCCCTTCCGAAGGCGGCGGGCGCGGGGAGCTGGAGGCGGAAAAGCTGAAGGAGCTTCAGGATAAGATCGAAAAGAAACTCGTCCAGCGCCGTCAGCTTTCGCACCTCGCGCGCCAGGTCAGGGTGATGCGCGCGCCCGAAGGCATCCGGATCGACCTGATGGACAATGCCGATTTTTCGATGTTCGAACTCGGCACCACCATCCTGACCAAGGAAGCGCGCGGCTTGCTGGAGGTGATGGCCGATACGCTGAAGGATGAAAGCGCGCCGCTGATCTTGCGCGGGCACACGGATTCGCTGCCGTGGCGCGGCGGGGTAACGGCCAATAACTGGTCGCTGTCCACCGGCCGCGCCGAGGCGACCCGGCAAGCGCTGGTGCTGGGCGGGGTGGCGCAGCAGCGCATCTCGCGGATCGAGGGCGTGGCCGAGACCGAGCCCTTGGTCACGGACAATCCCGCCGATCCGCGCAATCGCCGGATTTCGCTGTTGCTGCTGGATGGCAGAGGCGCGGGCGCTACCCGTCCGGTGCCGGCGGCCCAGCCGCCAAAGGCTCCGGGGAAATAGCTCCCGGCGCGCTGATCGCGCGACGACGCGGTTACCCCGCGTGCGCGGCGATCCATTTTTCCACCACCGGGGCGACCTTGGTGCGCCAGCGGCTGCCGTTGAAGATACCGTAATGGCCTGCGCCTTCGGCCATGTAATACCGCTTCTTTGCATCCGGCAGATTGGGTGTGAGCGTCAGCGCCGCCTTGGTCTGGCCGAGGCCTGAGATATCATCGCGCTCGCCCTCGATCGCCAAGAGGGCGGTGTCGGTGATCCGGGTGATATCGACGAGCGTGCCCTTGTGGCGGAACTCGCCCTTGGGGATCGAGTGTTTCTGGAACACCTCTTCCACCGTCTGGAGGTAGAATTCCGCGGTCATGTCGCAGACGCTGCGATATTCGTCGTAGAAGGTCTTGGTCGCCTGCGCGGAGGCCTCATCGCCCACGGTCAGGTGTTTGAACATCTCGTAATGGCTCATCATGTGGCTCGACAGGTTCATGCTCATGAAGGCGTTCAGTTGCATGAAACCCGGATAGACCCGGCGGCCAGCGCCCGGATATTTGTGCGGCACTGTCGCGATCACCGACTGGCGGAACCATTCGATCGGGCGTTGCATCGCCATGTTGTTGACCACGGTGGGGCATTCGCGGGTGTCGATCGGGCCGCCCATCATGGTGAGGGTGGCAGGGGTTGCAGGCGATTTGCGCAAGTTCATCAGCGCGACGGCGGCGAAGGCCGGCACGCTCGGCTGGCACACCGCCATCATGTGAATGCGCGGACCTGCCGCATCGGCGTGCACGTGCTCGGTAAATTCGATCAGGTAATCGATATATTCGTCGAGATCGAAGTTCCCCGCATCGGTGGGCACCATCTTGGCATCGGCCCAATCGGTGATGAAGACGTCGGCGCTTTCCAGCATCCGTTCCACTGTGCCGCGCAGTAGCGTGGCATAATGGCCGCTCATCGGGGCGACGATCAGCAGGCGCGGGCGGTCAGCGGGCGTGCCTTCGACGGTGAAGTGCAGCAAATCGCCGAACGGGCGCTCCAGCGCGACACTCTCGGTCACGGCATGGGCCTTCCCGCCGATTTCAACCGCGGTGAGACCGAAAGCGGGCTTGCCGTAATGCGCGGTTGCATGCGCGAACACATCAAGCGCATTGGCGACCACCGGCCCCATCCCCATGTACCCGAACGGATTGGCGGGGTTGGAGAGCATGTTGGCGCTGATCGAAGCGAGCGCGCTGGCGCTGTTCATCCAGCTGCGCTGAAGCTCATAAGCGTGATAAAGCATCGGTTTACCTCAGGCGTCGAACGGTCTGGCGCCTTGTTTCAGCAGCGCCTTGCCTTCTCAGATGCGCCTTTGATGGTCATTGTGCAATGCACAATTTTGAAGGCGACCATGGGGGCGCCCGACCAGCCGCCGTTTTTTGCACGTGAAATTCCTCCGCCGCGCCGCTAGAGCGCTGCCACCATGCATGGCGAACCCCAGACGCGCGAGCTTTCAGACACACCGGACGATACGTCGGAAGGGGCGGCTGCACTGCCGCCCGAAGCGGCCGATCCCGCGCCCAAATCGCGCTCGCTCGCGCCGCTCAGGATGGTGTTCGGCACAGCGGTGCAATACCCGCGCCAGATCGCCTTTGCGCTGCTGGCACTGCTGATCACCTCGGCTGCGACGCTGGCGATCCCGTGGCGGTTCAAGGTCATTATCGACGAAGCGTTTACCGGCTCTGCCACCACCGCCGATATTTCCCATGCCTTCCAGTATCTGCTGATGATTGTTGTGATCCTTGGCATCGGCACCGCGCTGAGGTTCTATTTCGTCAGCTGGCTGGGGGAACGGGTGGTCGCGGATATCCGGCTGCAAGTGCAGCAGAACCTGCTGCGCCTGTCGCCGGGGTTCTACGAAGAAAACAGCCCCAAGGAAATCAGCAGCCGCATGACGAGCGATACCGCCGTGATCGAAAACGTGGTTGGCACCACGGTCTCGGTCGCGCTGCGCAATTCGCTGACCGCTATCGGCGGCATCGGGCTGCTGATCTATCTCGCCCCGTCACTGACGCTGGGCCTGTTGATCGGCATCCCGCTGGTGATTGCGCCGATTGTCTATTTCGGGCGCAAGATCCGTGCCGTATCGCGCTCCAGTCAGGATCGGATTGCGGATGTCGGGGCCTATGTCACCGAAGTCCTCTCAGCGATGAAGATCGTGCAGAGCTTCGGGCAGGAAGCTCGCGAAGGCGCGCGGTTTGCCAGCGTGGTCGAGGAAACCTTCGACACCGCGCGGCGGCGCATCGTGCTGCGCGCGGCGATGACATCGGTGGTGATCCTGCTGGTGTTTGGCGGCGTGGTGCTGGTGATGTGGCGCGGCGCGATCGCGGTGGCGGAAGGCACGATCAGCGGCGGCACGATCGCTGGCTTCGTCCTGACCGGCGGGCTGGTGGCAGGTGCGCTGGGCTCGCTGACGGAAGTTTACGGCGATCTGCTGCGCGGCGCTGGCGCGGCGAGCCGGCTGGCTGAATTGCTGGAGACGCGGCCAGACATCGCGCCGCCCGCCCGCCCCGAACGCCTGCCCACGCCGGCGCGCGGCAGCCTCAGCTTCCGCAATGTGACCTTCCGCTATCCCGCGCGGCCTGAAACCGCGGCGCTCAAGGACTTCACGCTCGAGATCGAGCCGGGTGAGACTGTCGCCATCGTTGGCCCATCGGGTGCGGGCAAATCGACCATCTTCCAGCTGGTCGAACGCTTCTACGATCCGCAGGGCGGCACCATCCGCCTTGACGGCGTGCCGCTGACCGCCGCTGACCCGGCCGAAGTGCGCGCCCGGATCGCGCTGGTGCCGCAGGACGGCGTGCTGTTCAGCGCCAATGCGCGCGACAATCTGCGCTATGGCCAATGGGACGCCACCGATGACGAGATCTGGCAGGCCGCCCGCGCCGCCAATGCCGAAAGCTTCCTGCGCGCGCTCCCCAATGGGCTCGACACCTATCTGGGTGAAGGCGGCACGCAGCTTTCGGGCGGGCAGCAGCAGCGCGTCGCCATCGCCCGCGCGTTGCTGCGCGATGCACCGATCCTGTTGCTGGACGAAGCCACCAGCGCGCTCGATGCCGAAAGCGAGCAACTGGTGCAGCAGGCGCTCGACAAGCTGATGCAAAACCGCACCACGCTGGTGATTGCCCACCGCCTCGCCACCGTGCGCGCGGCAAACCGGATCGTGGTGCTGGAAGAGGGCCGGATCGTGGAGCAGGGCACGCATGACGCGCTCAGCAAGGCGGGCGGGCTCTATGCCCGGCTGGCGCGCTTGCAGTTCGCCAATGCCGAGGCCTGACCGGCCACCTATTCGACCAAACGCTTGTCACACTGGACGAAGCGCAACCGCGCGCGGCTGATGACGCTAGTGTGACCCGGTCGGCATTCTGCCACAGCATTTCAGGGACACCGCACATGATCCACAAGACCGCAGCCCTTTTCGGCGCGAGCCTGCTGGCGCTCGCCGCCGCGCCCGCATTCGCCAATGACGCGGGCCACGACCATGACGGCCAGATCGAGCTGCTGCTTGATGCCGCCGATGATGCCGCGCAGCCCGCTATTCCGACCATGAGCTTTGGCACCTGGGGTGTCGATCCCGCGCTGCTCGCCAGCGACATCAAGCCGGGCGATGACTTCAACGCCTATGTCAACCAGCGCTGGATCGACGCCAACCCGCTGCCGGCCGAATTCAGCCGCATCGGCGCCTTCACCTTGCTGGGCGAAAAGAGCACCGCTGACGTCAAGGCGCTGATGGACGACCTGTCGGCCAAGGATCCGGCCAGCCTGTCCGGCGATGAACGCCGCGTGCTGGATGCCTATCGCACCTTCCTCGATACCGACATGATCGAAACGTCGGGCCTGGCTCCGGCCCAGCCCTGGCTCGCGCGGATTGCGGGCGCCCAGACGCTCGATCAGCTGGCGATGCTGTGGGCCGATCCGGCTTTTGCCAGCCCTATCGGCGGCGGTGTGAGTGTCGATGCCAAGCAGCCTGATCGCCATATCGCCAGCGTCGGGTTCGGCGGGCTGGGGATGCCCGACCGCGATTACTATCTGGATACCACCGACAAGGGCAAGGCGATCCAGGCCAAGTACAAGGAATACCTCACCTTCCTGCTGGGCGAAGGCGGCTATGACAACCCGGCCGCGCTGGCCGAGACGGTCTATGCCTTTGAAGACCGCATCGCCCGCACCGTGGCGTGGGACCGCACCGTACGCCGCAACCGCGATCTCACCTACAACCTGCTGACCGCTGACGAACTGGCAGCGATGGGCGGCAAGGTGCCGGTCGCCGCGATGATCGAGGCGCTCGGCATTGCCAGCAGCCCCGGCTTTGTCGTGGCCCTGATGCCGCCGACGCCCGAGGAAATCGCTGCGCTGAAGCTCGACGAGCCGACCCTTGCCAAGATCGGCACCGGCCTGCCGGGGATGTTCGCCCTGCTGTCCGAAACGCCGGTCGATGTGCTCAAGGCGTGGATGGTGAAGGAATTCCTCTCCGCCCATGCGGACGTGCTGCCTGCCCGGTTTGATGCGGCCAATTTCGAGTTTTTCGGCAAGACCCTGCGCGGCACGCCCGAGCAGCGCCCGCGCTGGAAGCGCGCGATTGCCGAAGCTGAAGACCTGCTGGGCGAATTGCTGGGCAAGGAATATGTCGCCCGCAATTTCCCGCCCGAAAACAAGGCGGCGATGGACGAACTGGTCGCCAACCTGCGGGTCGCGCTGGGCGAATCGATCAACGAAATCACCTGGATGGGCGAAGCGACCAAGGCCGAAGCGCGCGCCAAGCTGGCCAGCTTTGACCCCAAGATCGGGTATCGTCCCAATCTTGAAACCTACGAAGGGCTGGCGATCACCCCCGATGACCCGATCGCCAACCGCATCGCCGCCGCCAAGTGGCAGCAGGCCGATAACGTCGCCAAGCTGGGCCAGCCGATTGACCGGACCGAATGGTTCATGCTGCCCCAGACGGTGAACGCCTATTACAATGCCACCAAGAACGAAATCGTGTTCCCGGCCGGCATCCTGCAACAGCCGTTCTTTGCGCTGACCAACGATATCGCCGTCAACTACGGCGCCATCGGCGGGGTGATCGGGCATGAAATGGGCCACGGGTTCGACGATCAGGGATCAAAGTCCGATGCGACCGGCAAGCTGCGCAACTGGTGGTCCGATGCCGACCGCGCGGCCTTTGATGAACTGGGCAACCGGCTGGTGGCGCAATACAACGCCTTCTGCCCGCTTGATGACGGCAAAACCTGCGTCAATGGCCGCCTGACGCTGGGCGAGAACATTGGCGATGTCGGCGGTCTCAGCATGGCCTACCGCGCCTACAAGATCGCCACCAAGGGCAAAGATGTGCCGGTGATCGACGGGCTGACAGGCGACCAGCGCTTCTTCCTTGCCTGGGCGCAGGTGTGGCGTTCGGCCCAGCGCGAGGCGAATTATCGCAACCGCCTGGTGACTGACAGCCACGCGCCGGAAGAATACCGCGTCAACGGTGTCGTGCGGAACCTTGATGAATGGTACGAGGCTTTCGGTGTGAAGCCCGGCGATGCGCTGTATCTGCCCCCGGAAGAGCGCGTGCGCATCTGGTAGACCCCTTCAAGGCCCGCTCCCCATCAGGAGCGGGCCTTTTGGTTGACACCTCGGCCCCGCTCGGCAAAGCGCTGCGCCCATGAGTGAAACCGTCGTCGCCATCCTGCTCGGCATCCTTGAAGGGCTGACCGAGTTTCTGCCGGTATCCTCGACCGGGCACCTGATCCTCGCGTCCGAACTGTTCGGCTATGATGCCGGCGAGTGGTCGCAGTTCAATGTGGTGATCCAGCTGGGCGCGATCCTCGCGGTGGTGGTGACCTATTTCCGCTATCTGTGGGGCATGTTCCTCGGCCTGCTGAAATGGGAGCCAACGGCCGTCCTGTTTGTGCGCAATCTGCTGATCGGATTTACGCCGGCCGCTGTGATCGGCCTGCTGGCCAAGGACCGCATCTTTGCGATGCTGGAAAGCCCGGTGGTGGTCGCCTGGGCGTTGCTGGTGGGCGGAATCGCGATGATCGGGCTGGAGAAAGCCGTGCGCCCCGGCGAAGACAGCGGCGTTGCGGCCATCCCGCTGAAAAAGGTGATCGGGATTGGCTTTATCCAGTGCCTCGCGATGATCCCCGGCACCAGCCGTTCGGGCGCGACCATTCTTGGCGCGCTGGCGATGGGGGTCGGGCGCAAGACTGCGGCGGAGTTCAGCTTTTTCCTCGCCATCCCCACCATGCTGGGCGCAGCAACAGTCAAGATCCTGTCGGAGCCGGACAAGCTGCTGGCCGGAGGCGGGCTGATTGGCTGGGACGAAATCGCGATCGGCCTGATCGCCGCGTTTCTGGCTGCGCTGGTGGTGATCCGCGCCTTTGTTACATATGTCAGCCGCTTCGGCTTTGCGCCTTTCGGCTATTATCGCATTGCCGTCGGCGGAGCGGCGCTGGTGTGGTTGCTGCTGCGATAGTTTCGCAGGTGCTGGAACCAGCGCCGCCACTGCTGGTTCTGACAGCAAGCCGTATGGTACGGCGCTGCTGGAGTGCGGAATTACAATGGCGTTGCTGGTGCTGATCGTGTTGGGGGCCACTCTGGGCTGGCTGGCCTCGATCCTCGCGCGGACGGAGGCGCCGGGCGTGATTATGCGTCAGATGGCACTGGGTGTGGCGGTATCGGTGGTCGCGGGCGAAATCGCCAACGACGGCACGATGATCGGCAGCCTGTCATTCATCAGCCTCGGCATTGCCTTGGCGGCAACCGGGGTTGCGCTGGTGCTGTACCATGCCGTCGCGCGGCGCGGCGTTAAGGCGTAATTCGTTAGCGCCTCAGACGCCGGCGGCGCTGGTCTTCTTAGATTGGAACAGCCCCGCTGCCGCGCCCGCCGCGCAGGTGGTATTCCTGGCTCCCGCGGTGCAGCACATTATCGACATCGATCACGGCGCTGTTGGCGTAGGTGAACCCGGCCGGCAGGCTGCGATAGAGCCGGTCGAAATCCCGCTCCACCGTCTGGCGATACAGGTCCGCGAAGCTCTCGATCACGAAATAGGTCGGTTGCAGATCGCTGATGACGTAATCGGTGCGCATCACCCGGTCGACGTTGAGCATGATGCGGTTGGGGCTTTGCGCCTCGACCGCGAAGCGCGCCTCGGTGGGGCCTGACAGGATGCCTGCGCCATAGGCGCGCACTTCGCCTGCTTCCTCGATCAGGCCGAATTCGACCGTGTACCAGTAGAGTGCGCCCAGCGCCTTCAGCCGGTTGTAACGCATCGCCTTCCACCCGGCCCGGCCATATTCCTGCATGTAATCGGCATAGGTGGGATCGGTCAGCATCGGCACGTGGCCGAACACGTCGTGGAACACGTCCGGCTCCTCGATGTAATCGAAGGTTTCGCGCGTGCGGATGAAATTGCCCGCCGGAAAGCGGCGGTTGGCCAGGTGCCAGAAGAACACGTGATCGGGGATCAGCATGGGGACGGGCACCACGCTCCACCCGGTCAGCGCGCCCAGCTCTTCGGACAAGACGCCGAACTCCGGCACGCCGCCGCGCCCGAGGTCGAGCTTTTCAAGACCGTGCAGGAAGGCCGAACACGCCCGGCCGGGCAGCACCTCCATCTGGCGCGCGAACAGATCGTCCCACACGGCGTGGTCTTGCGCGGTGTACGCAGTCTGCTGCGGTTCAAGCCAGTCGTCCCCGACATGGGGAGGCTTGGCCAATGGCGCGGTGAAGACTTCCGCTGCCATGTCTGGCAAAGTGGCAAAATCGGGCTGGGGATCTGCGAGAGTGGCCATATCGTTGCAGATGATACTACCTTCGCGCGGCCAGCACAAACAGGAGAGAGGCCAATGGGGATGAAACGCAAGGATTATGACGCGGCGCTTGCACCGCTCACCCTTGAGCTGGTCAGCATGGCGCGCTGGGTCAAGGCGACGGGGGCGCGGATCGTGGTGCTGTTCGAGGGGCGCGATACCGCTGGCAAGGGCGGGGCGATCAGTGCGGTGCGGGCAGAGCTGAACCCGCGCCAGTGCCGCACCGTGGCGCTGACCAAGCCGACCGAGGCGGAGCTGGGGCAGTGGTATTTCCAGCGCTACGTCGCCCACCTGCCAACCGCTGGCGAGATCGTGCTGTTCGACCGGTCGTGGTATAACCGCGCGGGCGTGGAAAAGGTGATGGGTTACGCCGATGACGCGCAGGTCGAAGCGTTCCTGAAGGCGGCGCCGCTGTTTGAAAAGCTGCTGGTGGATGACGGCATATTGCTGTTCAAATACTGGCTCGCCGCCGATCAGGCGCAGCAGGAAGAGCGGCTGCGCGAGCGGCTGGACGATCCCTTGAAGCGCTGGAAGCTGTCGCCCATCGACCTTGCGGCGCGGGAAAAATATGACGCTTACACCAAGGCGCGCGAAGCGATGCTGAAGGCGACCCACACGGAACACGCGCCCTGGACTGTGGTCGATTTCAACGATCAGCGCCGCGGGCGGCTGACGCTGGTGCGCGATTTGCTCTCGCGCATCCCCGATACGCACGCGGAGCCGGACCCGATCGACTTCCCCGATCTGGGCCGGAAGCCCGCGAAGGAGCGTTACAAGGTGCTGAAGCCGATTGCGGGTTGGGAGGGGTGAGCAAAAGCCATCTCCTCTTTAGAGGAGGGGGTTGGGGGTGGTGGCGCGAGCCAAAGGTTCGCGCCCTGCCCAAGGCACCACCCCGCTGCGACTAGGCCGCAAGCGGCCAAGTCTCGCGGCCCTCCTCTGAAGAGGAGGGCGGATCAGACGCCCGCGCTCGCCTGAGTCACCTGCCGACCATCGCTGGCGAAGGCGGCCAGTTCGAACCCTTCGTCTTTGGCGCGCATCACCAGATGCAGTGGCTCGCCCGCGATGGCGGGGGAAAGACCGCGGAAGTTGAAGGTGCGCAGCCGGTTCTCGCCCAGCTCGCGCGCGGCCAGCCCAAGCAGCAGGCTCGCGGTCAGCGGGCCGTGGACTACCAGCCCGCGATACCGCTCTACACCTTCCGCATAGGGCGCGTCATAGTGGATGCGGTGGGTGTTGAAGGTCAGCGCGGAATAGCGAAACAGCAGGCGCGGATCGGGGGTGAGGGTGCGGTGGGCGTCCCACCCGGCGGGATCAAACCCGCCCTCGCCCGGCAGTGGCGGCGCAAGCGGCGCATCGCTTGCCGCGGCCTCGCGATAGACCAGCGTCTGGGTCTCGACCACCGCGATGGTGCCGTTGGCCTTGGTGACATGTTCGACATCGACAAAGGCGAGGCGGCCCGATCCGCCCGACTTTTCGCTGACCGAAGCGACCGTGCTGACGCGCTCGATCACCGCCCCGATGGCAATGGGGGCGTGGAAAGCGATGGTGCTGGAGGCCCACATCCGGCGCGGCCCAGAACCGAATTGGGGGAAGGGGGGGAGAAAGCTATCGGGGCTGACGTCGCGCGCCGGGTGCCCGTCCTCGCCCAGCGTGGCGGTCGGCGCTTCGGGGGTGCACAGCGCGAAGTGGATGCCCTGCGGCATGATCGCCGGATGGGGCTTGGCGAGGTCGAAGGTGGCGAGCCAGCGGGTCGCCAGCCCTTCATCGAGCCGGTCCGTGGCGCGCTGTTCGCGCCCGATCCATGCGTCGTAGCTCACGCTGCGCGCTCGAACACCGCCGCAATCCCCTGACCGCCGCCGATGCACATGGTTTCAAGGCCATAGCGCACCCCGCGCCGGTGCATCTCGTGCGCCATGTCGGCGAGGATGCGGCCTCCCGTGGCGCCGATGGGGTGGCCGAGGCTGATGCCCGAGCCGTTGACGTTGAGGATGTCGCGGCGGCTATCGTCGTCGCTCCAGCCCCAGCCCTTGAGCACGGCGAGCACCTGCGGTGCGAAAGCCTCGTTCAACTCGACCAGCCCGATATCGTCCCAAGAATACCCGCGCCGGGCAAACAGGCGCTCGACCGCCGGGACCGGGCCGATCCCCATGCGCGAGGGGTCACACCCCGCCGCCGCCCAGCCGCCGAACCACAGCATCGGGGTGAGGCCCAATTCCTCGAGCTTGTCTTCCGCGACCACAAGGCATGCGGCTGCCGCATCGTTCTGCTGGCTGGCATTGCCCGCAGTGACGATGGCTTGCGGATCGCGCTTGAGGTCGATGGGGGCGAGCTTGCCCAAGGTCTCCATGCTGGCGTCGGTGCGGTAGCCCTCGTCATGGTCGAACACCACCGAATCACCCTTGCGGCTCGGAATGGTGACGGGGACGAGCTGCTCGGCGAACTTGCCTTCCGCCCAGGCGCGCGCCGCGTTCTGGTGGCTGCGCACGGCGAAGGCGTCGGCCTCCTCGCGGGTGATGCCGTAATCCTTGGCGAGGTTTTCGGCGGTTTCGATCATGCCGGTGATGACCCCGAAACGCTCGACGGGCTGGCTCATCACCCGGCCGCGGCTGAGGCGATCGTGCAGCACCATGTCGCCCATCCGCACGCCCCCGCGCGCGGCGAGCGTGTAGTGTTCGACATTCGACATGGATTCGACCCCGCCCGCGACCACGACATCGGCCATGCCCGTCTCGACCATCATCGCCGCCGTCGCCACCGCCTGCACGCCCGATCCGCAGCGGCGATCAAGCTGGAAGCCGGGGACTTCGATTGGCAGGCCCGCCGCGAGCCATGACCAGTGGCCGATAGCGGGCGCCTCGCCATTGCCGTAGCCCTGGCTGAAGACCACGTCGTCCACCCGCGCCGGATCGATGCCGGATCGCTCTATCAGCGCCTTCAGGATCACCGCGCCCAACTGGCCCGCGTTCATGCTGGACAGGCCCCCGAGGAACTTGCCCACGGGGGTACGGAGCGGGGTGCAGATGGCGGCGCGTCTCGTCATGGTATCAATTCTCCAACAATCCCGTTCGCCTCGAGCGAAGTCGAGAGGCCGTTCTGTTGTGTCTCGACTACGCTCGACACGAACGGGCGGTGTGTCACTTGTCGCTCAAGGCCACGGTCCCCGCATCGACCAGCTTGCCGATCGCGCCGGAGGACAGGCCGAGTTTTTCCGCCAGAACTTCCGCGGAATGCTCGCCGAGGTAGGGCGCAGGCGCGGGGTTGCCTGCCTCGCGGCCCGGCAGGTTCACGAAGCTGCGGGTGGCGGGGTAGGTGAAGCCGGAGGGGTTGGCGGGGGCGGGGCCGAACAGGGGGTTGCCCGCGACCAGCACCGGATCATTCGCCGCCTCGAAGGCGGTGCGATAGCGTTCAAAGGTGCAGGTCTCGGCCGCCATGCGGGCTTCGAGCGTCGCGTAATCCATCCCGTCCGCCGCCTGCTGGAACAGCGCGAACAGCGCGGCGCGGTGGGTGAAGCGCGGGGTGTCACCGTCAGCGAAGCGGACGCCGTGCTGCGCTTCCAGAGCGGCGATGCCCTCGGCCACGCCGAAGGCCTTGACGAGCCCGCCCCACTGCTTGGGCGTAAGCGCGGCGACCATGAAGCGGACGCCGTCGCGGCTGCGGAAATCGCGCCCGAACGCGCCCCAGATCGCATTGCCGAGCCGCTCGCGGTCACCCCCGCGATAGAGCACCTCGGCGAGCAGTCCGGCGTTGGCCATGGTGCCGATCGCGACATCGCCCAGGGGCAGGCGCACTTCGCTGCCCTCGCCCGTCTTGTCGCGGTGGCGCAGCGCGGCGAGCATGGCGAAGGCGCCATAGGCTCCGGTGATGAAGTCCCACGCAGGGAGCACCTGATTGACCGGCGGCGCGGTGGCCGGGTCCCACTCCTCCGGCCCGCACATCAGCGGGTAGCCAGCGGCGGCGTTGACGGTGAAGTCCATCGCCTGCCGCCCGTCGTGCCAGCCCATGATACGCAGGCTGATCATGTCGGCGCGCTTCGCCTGCATGGCGGCGTGGGAAAGGAAGGACTGTTCGGGCAGGTTGGTGATGCACTGGCCGACCTTGGCCGCCAGCTCCACCAGCAGCTCGCGGCCCTCGCCCGATTGCAGATCCAGCGCGACCGATTTCTTGGCGCGGTTCAGGTTCTCCCACGAGAGCGAGCGCCCCTCGCGGGTCAGCATATAGCGATTGTAATCGAGCCCGCCCGCCTTGTGATCAACGCGGATCACCTCCGCGCCGAGCTGCGCGCAGTAAAGCCCGGCGGTGGGCGAAGCGACGAAGCTGGAGACTTCGACGATGCTCAGGTCATTGAGAAGGTTGTACATCTCAGGCGTTGGCCGCCCACTCGCGCAGCATGTGCTTGGCGATCTGGAGTTGCAGGATCTGCGTCGTGCCTTCGTAGATGCGGTAGATACGCGCATCGCGGAAGAAGCGTTCGGCGTCATATTCGGCGAGATAGCCTGCGCCGCCGTAGATCTGCACCACGCGGTCGACCACGCGGCCGCACATTTCGGAGGCGAAGACCTTGAAGGCGGCGGCCTTGACGAGAATGTTCTCGCCCCGGTCGGCGCGGGCCGTGACGTCCTTCATCATCGCTTCGGCGGCGTAGATCTCGATCTCGCTGTCGGCAAGCATCTGCTGGATCAGCTGGAAATTGGCGATGGGTTCGCCAAAAGCCTTGCGCTCGTTGGCGTAGCGCAGCGCGCTGTCGAGCGCGCGGCGGGCATAGCCGGTTGCCGCCGCGCCCACGGAAATGCGGCCATTGTCGAGGCTCTTCATCGCGAAAACAAAGCCCTTGCCGGTCTCGCCGCCGAGCAGCGCATCCCCCGGCACGTGCACATCATCAAGCATGATGTCCGAGATATGCGATCCCGCCTGCCCCATTTTCTTGTCGGGCGACCCGCGCGAGATGCCCGGCGTGTTCATCGGCACGATGAAGGCGGAAACATGCGCGTTCTTGGGCAGGGCTTCCTTGTTGGTGCGCGCCATGATGAGGGCGACATCGGCGTGCGGCGCGTTGGTGATGTAACGCTTGGTGCCGTTGAGGATCCAGCCATTGCCATCCGGATCGGGGGTGGCCGTGGTGGCGAGGCCCGCAGAATCGCTGCCCGATCCCGGCTCGGTCAGGCCGAAACAGGCAATCCGGCCTTCCGCGATGCGGGGATACCATTCGGCCTTCTGTGCGGGCGTTGCGCCATTCTTCAGCGCGCTCGCAAACATGCCGACATTGATCGAAAAGATCGAACGGTACGCGGGCGCGGCATAGGCCATGATGTTCACGACCCGGGCGTACTGCGTCATGTTGAGCCCCGCGCCGCCGAACTCCTCGGGCACGGAGAGGCCGAACAGCCCCATCTCGCGCATTTCATTCAGGATGTCGTCCGGCACGCGATCTTCGGCGATCACCTGCGCTTCGGCCGGGATCAGCCGCTCGCGGACGTAACGCTTCAGCTGCTCGGCGAATTGTTCAAACGTATCCTCGTCCATTCCGGCGTTCTGCGGAGCGGCAAGGCTGGTAGGGGCATTCATGGTGGCAGGTGTCCTTGAACGAAGGGGGCCAGAGCAGGGCCAGAGCAGGGCCAGAGTGGGGGAGTTGCGCGCCTAATCGCGGGCCGGGGCGGCAGAGGCTGCATCACCGGGTGCATCGCCAAGCTGGGCGCCGGTCGGCAGGGCTTCAGGCGGCAGGCGGCGCTCATCCAGCATCGCTGCTGCTTCATCGAGCGCCTTGGCCTCGCCCGGACTGACCGCGCCGGGCGCGCTCGCCCCGCTCTCTCCGCAGGCTGCCAGAGCGAGCGGGAGGGTGAAGGCAAGCGCGGCGGCGGCTGTCAGGCGCATCGCGGCAGCGCCCGGCTTACTCGGCGGGCGTTTCGGCGGCGGCCGCCGCTTCGGCGGCCACACCGGCCGCAGCATCGGCCGATGCCTCAGCGCTGGCTGCGGCTTGCGCATCGGTCTCAGGCGCGTCGGTGGCGGTGGCCGAGGGATCGGCAACGGGCGTCTCGGTCACCGGTGCCAGCGCCGTATCGGCGGGCATTTCCACAGTATCGGCGCTCGCCTCGGACGAGGCATCATCGGCGCTGCCGCAGGCGGCCAGCGTCAACGCGGCGCCGGCGAGGGCGGCAAGCTTGGCAAGTTTACAGATCACAGTGGTCTCTCCTCAGACAGGTTTTGGCCCCAGCGCAAAGCAGGGGCGTGGTTGCGGCAGGGTGTAGCCAAGCCTTGCCCCTGCCGCCAAGCGGCAAATGGTGCTTTAACTATTGTCGGCTACGATTGCGGCATGACCCGCACGCCTGCTCTCGCGCTTTTGGCGCTTTCCGCCGCCTGTGCACTGCCCGCCGCCGTGCTTCTGGCCCAGCCAGCCTCCGGTGCGTTCACCGTGGCCGAGACCGGGCGCAGCTATGCCTCGCTTCAGGCGGCTGTCGATGCTGTCGGCAATGCGCGCGCGACCATCCGCATCGCGCCCGGCACCTACCGCCAATGCGCGGTGCAGGAAGAGGGCGTGATCATCTACGAAGCCGCCGAACCGGGCACTGTCACGCTGGCGGGCCGCGCCTGCGAGGGCAAGGCCGCGCTGGTGCTGCGGGGCACGGGAGCGGAGATTCGCGGCCTGACCTTCAGCAACATCAATGTCGAGGACGGCAACGGTGCGGGCATCCGGCTTGAAGCGGGCGCATTGAATGTCGCCTATGCCCGCTTTGAAAACAGCCAGCAGGGCATCCTGACCGCCGCCGATCCGTCGATTCGGGTTTACGTGACCCGGTCAACCTTCACCGGACTTGGCACCTGCGAGAACGACGCGGGCTGCGCGCATTCGCTGTACATCGGCGATATCGGCTCGCTCACCGTGCGCGAAAGCCGGTTTGAGCGCGGCACCGGCGGCCACTACCTCAAGGCGCGCGCGGCCGAGGTGGTGATTGAAGGTAACAGCTTTGATGACGCGGGCGGACGCACCACCAATTACATGATCGATCTGCCCGCCGGCAGCGTAGGCCGGATCGCCGACAACTGGTTTGTGCAGGGGCGCGACAAGGAAAACTATTCAGCCTTTATCGCGCTGGGCGCCGAAGACCTGCTGCACCCCTCGGACGGCTTGCGGATCGAGAACAACGAGGCGCGCTTCGTGCCCGGATTGAGCCGTCAAAGCGCGTTTCTGGCCGACTGGACGGGCGAGAAAATCCTGATGCAGGGCAACAAGCTGGCCGCCGGTATCAAGCAATACGAAGCGCGCTAAGGGCGCGCCAGGGCCGCATCACAGCAGCAGGTGCCCCGACCGATCCCGCTTGGTCGCCAGATAGCGGGCGTTGTGGGGGTTTTCGGGCAGCTGGTGCGGCACCCGCTCGCTGACTGTGATTCCCGCCGCTTCGAGCGCGGTAACCTTGGCCGGGTTGTTGGTGAGCAGGCGGATCGTGCCTGCCCCCAGCAGTTCCAGCATCCGCGCCGCCACCGGGAAATCGCGCGCCTCGTCAGGCAGGCCAAGCCGCTGGTTCGCCTCGACCGTGTCGAAGCCCTGATCCTGCAAGCGATAGGCGCGCAGCTTGTTCACCAGCCCGATCCCGCGCCCTTCCTGCCGCATGTAGAGCAGCACGCCCCACCCGCCGCTGTCCGCCGCCTCATGCGCCATCGCATGCAGCGCGGCGTCAAGCTGGGGGCCGCAATCGCATTTGAGACTGCCGAGGATGTCGCCGGTGAGGCATTCGGAATGCAGGCGCACCAGCGGCTGCCGGTCGCCGCTCTGCTTGCCGATGATGAGCGCGACGTGTTCACGCAGGTCGGCGGCGGAGCGGAAGGCGACGATTTCGGCGTCCTCGCAGGCGGAAACCGGCAGGCGCGCGCGGGTGATGATGCGCAGCGCGCCCGTAGCGGAATAGGCCGCAAGGTCGGACACCGCGACAGGCACAGTCTCTCCCGCGTCCACCGGATCGACCAGAAACGCGGGCAGGATCCCCGCAATCCGCGCCAGTTCCAGCGCCGCGCGGGCGGATTCCTCCCAATCCAGCGTCACCGCCTTGAATGGGCCTTTCAGCGGGTTACCGAGATCGAGCGCCGGATCGGCAATCGGCAGGGCATCGCGCATGGTGAAATCCTCACCGCCTGCGATCAGGACAGGGGCGTGCGGCACAGCGGCATCACGCTGGTTGGCGAGTTTGAGTGTCGCGGCGCGCGCGGCGGAGATCAGCATCCGCGGCCCGCTGGCACCTTGGGCGATGGCGGTTTCGACCGGCAGCAGGGTCGGTCCGCCTTCAAACGCGAGCGGCCAGCCGTGGCGCAGCGCGTCGACCGCCTGCGCCGCGCGGCGGGATGGGGAGGGCATCTCGCTCAGAGGTCGAACTCCGTGATCAGCGGTACGTGATCGGACGGCTGCGTCCAGCTGCGTGCGTCTTCCAGCACCCGGTGGCTGCGCGATTGCTGCGCCACCGCGGGCGAGGCCCACATATGATCCAGCCGCCGCCCCTTGTCATTCTCCTGCCAGCCGGGATTGCGGTAGCTCCACCATGAATAATAGCGCTGCGGCGCGGGGACATGCTGGCGGCCCAGATCGACCCAGCCGTGGGCGTCCTGAAACCGGCCCAGCGTCTCGACCTCGATCGGCGTATGGCTGACCACTTTCAGCAGCTGCTTGTGGCTCCACACATCGCTTTCCAGCGGGGCGATGTTGAAATCGCCGACGATCAGCGTGGGCCGGTCGAGCGTGTCGGCCCAGCGCGTCATCCGCCCGAGAAAGTCGAGCTTCTGGCCGAATTTGGGGTTGAGATCCCGGTCGGGCACATCGCCGCCCGCCGGGATATAGACGTTCTCGATCAGCAGATCGCGGCCCACCACTTCGACCCCGATATGCCGCGCCTCGCCATTGTCCTGCCAGTCGTGGCGGGTGACTTCGCGGATCGGCACGCGGCTGATGGTGGCGACGCCATGATAGCCCTTCTGCCCGCTCACCGCCTGATGGGTGTAGCCGAGGTTCGCCAGGGCTTCGGCCGGGAACAGGTGGCTTTCGCACTTGATCTCCTGCAAGCACAGGATGTCGGGCGCGGCCTCGGTCAGCAGTTTTTCGATGAGGCCCACGCGCAGGCGCGCGGAGTTGATGTTCCAGGTGGCGACAGAGAGCTTTGGGGTGGGCATGGGGGCGGACTTAGGCATCCCTGCACCAACATTCCAGCTTTCACTTTATTGTCGCACGCGGGCACGATAGGCGGTGGCGACCTTCCCGGAGACACCCATGACCCGCACCTTCCTCGCCGCCCTTCTGCTGAGCACTGCCGCATTCCCGGCGATTGCCGAAGACGCCCCGGCCCAGCCCCGCGCGAAGAACGTCATCCTGTTTATCGGCGACGGCATGGGCATTTCCACCATCACCGCCGCGCGCATCTACGAAGCGCAAAAGCGCGGGGAGACGGGGGAGGAGAACAGCCTCAGCTTTGAACGCTTTCCCAATGTGGCGCTGGTCAAGACTTACAACACCAACGCGCAGGTGCCCGATTCGGCGGGCACGGCGACCGCGATGCATTCGGGCGTGAAGACCCGCATCGGGGTGCTGGGGATCGGGCCGGACGCGGAAAAGGGCGTGTGCCGCGATGCGCTTGCCAATCCGCTCCCGTTGCTGGGTGAGGAAGTGAAACAGCGCGGCCTCGCGCTCGGCATCGTCACCACCACCCGCCTCACCCACGCCACCCCCGCCAGTGTCTATTCCCGCAGCGCCGATCGCGATTGGGAGGCGGACACCAACATCCCCGCCG
The DNA here is from genome assembly GCF_002855495.1 of Porphyrobacter sp. TH134. GTDB lineage: Bacteria > Pseudomonadota > Alphaproteobacteria > Sphingomonadales > Sphingomonadaceae > Erythrobacter. Next base: position 64,771 of record NZ_PKRO01000009.1, on the reverse strand, counting down.
ATCAGCAGGGGCAGGGGTGCAAGGACATCGCGCTGCAACTGGCCGAGGCGCGCTTCGATGTGGCGCTGGGCGGCGGCACGGCGGTGTTTTACGGCAAGGACAAGGAGCGTGCGGGCCGCCGCATCGACCCGGGCGCCGATCTGCCGGGCCAATGGGCGGCACGCAGCGGCGGCACCGTGGTGAAGACCACGGCCGAACTGACCGCCGCGCTGATGGACAAGCCGGTGCTCGGCCTGTTCAATCCCGGACACCTGACTTTCATGGCGGATCGCAAACCCGATTCGCCCGAACCCACCCTCACTGACATGACAGCCCAGGCGATTGCGCGGCTGACCGCCGATCCCGATGGCTATTACCTGATGGTTGAAGGCGGGCGGATCGATCACGCGCACCACGCCGGGCAGGCCGGCTATGCGCTGGAGGAGGCCGTCGAATTTGCCCGTGCGGTGCAATATGCCGTCGACAATACGGATCCCAATGAGACCCTGATCATGGTGACCGCCGATCACAGCCACGTCTTCACCATTGCGGGCTATCCCCAGCGCGGGAATGACATTCTGGGGCTGGTGGTGCCGCCCAAAGGCAATGGCGAGGATGGCGGGGATGGCACATCGCCCCTGCTGGCGGCGGACGGCAAGCCCTATACCACGCTGGGCTATGCCAACGGCCCGGGCGGGCTGCTGGTCAAGGATCATGACGATAGTGACGCGCCGCATGAACATGGCCGCCCGATGCCCGAAACCGGGATCAAGGCGCGCCAGCAGGCGCTGGTGCCTTTGGGTGCCGAAACCCACGGCGGGGAAGATGTCGCCCTGTTCGCCGCCGGCCCCGGCGCCGACCGGGCGCGCGGCGTGATCGAGCAGAACGTGATCTACGCCATCATCCGCAAGGCGCTGGGCTGGGAGTAAGATCAAGACCGACGCCGGCCCGGTGGTTTAGGCATCGCCGAAAAGGGGTTCGATCGAGAACCGGAGCGGAGCGCACGTCATGTGCGTGAGCACCGGAAGCGCAGGGCGGAGCGCTTTGCAGGCCTGCATAAACCGCCGGGACAACAAAAAACCCTCGACCCGGGGGCGGTGGGTCGAGGGTTCCATGGAGCGTTCGTCACGCTTGTACAAGACAGGCCCGTTTGAAGGGTGGGCAACAGGGGGGAAACCGCCCTTCAGCCCGTCTTGTTGAGAATGATTAGCCGTTTGAGCCTTTCATTCCGATGAACACCGCAGAAATCTTGTCGTTTCTATACAACCGTTCGTCGAGACCCGAGCTATCCGGGGCGACGAGCCGAGCGGCGCGGATCGTTGAAAGTGAAGGTGCTGTCGGCCACGGCAACACCATAGCGCTGGTTTGCCAAGGCCACGCGGGTGCGATTGTTCTGGGCATCCAGCGCGACCCAATGGGTAAGCTGCAAGCCGCCGGGGGCTGCGGCGTTCTTGACGAAAATCAGCGTGATCATCCCGAATTCGGGCTTTTTGGGATCGCGCACCTCGACGCTGACGACATCGGGATTGCCGGTCGGCACGACCTTGCCGTAGCGCTTCACATCGCGGTCGGGATCGAACAGCGCGCCCAGCGGCGAATTGCCGATCGGCCAGCGTTCGACCTGCTTGACCTCGTAATCGACCACATACAGCGACTTGCCGTTGGAGATGACGAGGAAATCGGCATCCTTGCCATAATCGAAGCGGATTTTTCCGGGGCGCTTCAGCGTCATCACGCCGCGCAGCGTGGTGCCCTGCCGGTCGGTCTGGGTGAAGTCGGCCTTCATGGTGGAAATGCCGCGCAGGGCAGCCACCACCTTGTCGAGGTCGCCGGTGGCCTGCGCAGGCGATTGCGCCGCGGCGGGCGCGGTCAGGATGGCAGGGCCAGTCACGGCCAGGCCAAGCGCCAATGCACTGGCCCCAAGGCCAAGTGCAAGGCTGCGAAAACGAAAAATAGCTGTTGTCATGCCGTGGCGGTTAGGACCGCAGGCTTGAACTGTCGATGAATTATCGCGCCGCCTGCCCGTCATGTCAGGCGCGGCGCGATGAAGCCGATCTTACTTGATCTTGGCTTCCTTGAATTCGACATGCTTGCGCGCAACCGGATCGTACTTGCGGAAGCTCATCTTCTCGGTGATGTTGCGCGGGTTCTTCTTGGTCACGTAGAAGAAGCCGGTGCCCTCGCTCGAAACGAGGCGGATCTTGACGGTGGTGGGCTTCGCCATGGCGGTTTCCTGTCAACTGGGTCGGCCCGGCGCATGTTCACACAGGGCTAGAAAAGCAAATAGCGGCGCGCCCGGAAGGCCCGGCACACCGCCACACGGGCGCGCCATTCGCCGATTCACGGGGAAAAGTCAAGGCGGGGTTCGGGGCAGGGTTCAGGGCAGGATTGGGAGGCGGCTACCAGTCGGAACTGCTGGGCTTGCCGCGATTGGCCTTGACCGTGCCGCGCACCTTCTTGACCTTCAGCCGCGCGGTCTTGCCCACGCGGTTCAGCCGGGTCTTGGCGCGGCGCTTGGGCTGGGTCTGGGCCTCCTCCAGCAACGCGGCCAGCTTCACGCGGGCATCGGCGCGGTTGGCCTCCTGCGTGCGGTGCGCCTTGGAAGTGATGATGAGATCGCCGTTGCCCGCCAGCTTCGCCCCGGCCAGCGCCCGCAGCCGCGCAAACACCGGCGGGCTAAGCCGCAGGACGTAGATATTCACCCGCAGCTCGACCTCGGTGGCGACCTTGTTGGCGTTTTGCCCGCCGGGGCCGGAGCCTGCCAGAAAGCTCTCGCTCGCCAGGCGGATCGCGCGGGCGCTTAGCGGTTCGGGCGCATCGTGGTGGTCGGGGTCATCCATCGGCCGCCCCGGCCTCTGCCGCCCCAAGTGCGATGAAGTCAGCCGGCAAGGGCGCGCGCGCTTCGATGGCGGTCTTGCCGGGGCGCGTCACTGTCAGGCTTTCGGCATGGAGCATCGTGCGCTTGGCCCCCGGCGCATTGCCCGCACCATAGACCGGATCGCCCAGCAGAGCCGCGCCAAGGCCGGCCAGCGCGTGCACCCGCAACTGGTGCGTGCGGCCCGTTTCAGGGCGGAAGCGGATCAGGCTGTGCGGGCCAAGTTCGCCCACCAATTCCCAGTGCGACACGGCCGGCTTGCCCTTTCTGGCCGGGATCATCCGCCACCCTTTTTCCGCCGAGCTGATCTTCGACAAGGCCAGTTCGATTGTGCCTTCCGTCCCCGGCGGGCGGCCCGCCAGAACCGCCAGATAGGTCTTGCCCACCAGCCGGTCTTCAAAGGATTTGTTGAACCGGGCCAGCGCCTTGGGATTGCGGGCGAGCAGCAGGCAGCCGCTTGTATCGGTATCAAGCCGGTGCACCGCAACCGGCGCCCGCTGGAAGCCCAGCTTCAGCCGGTGCAGGTGATCTTCAAGGCAGATCCCGCCCTTGCGCGGACGGTCAACCGCCATGCCCGAAGGCTTGTCAATGACGAGCGCTTCGCCGTCTTCGTAAAGAATTGTGATGTCAGTCATGCGCCCCGATAGCGGCTTGCCGCGCGCTTGTCGAAGCCTGACCGTTGCGGGCGCGCGTCAAATCAGCTTTGCGCGCATCAGCCCGCGCAGCCCATTGCCGATCCAGAAGCCGTCAGCCATGTCGTCCAGCGTCACCTCCGCCTCGCGCGCGCGGCCTTCCGCGATCAGGTGCGCGCGCAGCACGCCGGGCAGCAGGCCAAGGGGCGCGGGCGGGGTCAGCAACACGCCATCGGGGCCACCCACAAACACGCTGGTCCAGCTGCCCTCGGTCACCAACCCGTCGCTGCGCACCAGCACCGCCTCGTCCGCGCCGAGGCTGCGGGCGGCCGCCAACGCGTCCTCGTAAAATCCGCGATCCGAGGTCTTGTGCGCCAGCCGCCAATCGGACGGATCGAGCGGATGGGGGAGGGCTGCCACCCTGACCGGCTCGGCCACCAGCGCAGGCAGCGGCCCGGTTTCCAGCGCGCTGGCGCCTGATCGCGCCACCATCAGGCGCACCTTGGCGGGCGCTTCCAGCTCAAAACAAAGGGCCTGGATCTGGTTGCGCACGGCATGGCGATCAAACGCGAAACCCAGCGTCGCCGCGCTCGCTTTCAGCCGCGCAAGGTGGAGTTCTAGCAGCGCGATGCCGCTGTCAGGCTCAAACCGCATCGTCTCGATCAGATCGCATTGCGGTGCAGGGGAACCGGGCGCCGCGCGGCGCAGGAAGCCCGCCTTGACCTCGCACTCGCGCCGTTCCGACAAGGCATCACTATCCGCCACCACCGCCGAGCCGATACCCAGCACCGCGCTGCCCTGCCCGTTTTCGATGGGGGTCAGGCGCAGGGTGCGGATGGCCACGTTAAAAGCGGCGTCAGCGTTTCCTGCGGCATCGGGGGCATCGATCCGCCCGATCGCGCCGCAATAGGCCCCGCGCGCATCGCGCTCGGCTTCGATCAGCAATTCCATCGCCCTGATCTTGGGCGCGCCGGTGATCGACCCGCAGGGGAACAGCGCCCGCACCAGATCCATCGCGCCCTTGCCGGGGCTGAGCCGCGCGCGCACGGTCGACACCATCTGGTGAACCGTCGGATAGGATTCGACCGCAAAGGGCGCTTCGACACGGACGCTGCCGGCCTCGGCCACGCGGGCCAGATCATTGCGCATCAGGTCGACGATCATCAGGTTTTCGGCCCGGTCCTTCGCCGAGGTGGCGAGGTCTTCCACCGCCGCGCGATCCGCCGCCGGATCGGGGCTGCGAGGACGCGTGCCCTTCATCGGCTTGACCTTGGCCTCCGCCCCGTGGAGCGCCACGAACAGTTCGGGCGAAAAGCTCAAAAGCCAGTGCGCGCCGTCGCAGATCAGCCCGCCGTAACCGGCCGCAGAGGCACTGCGCAGCGCGGCATAAAGCCCCACCGGATCGCCGCGATAGGATCCCGCCAGCGGGTAGGTGAGGTTGGCCTGATAGATGTCTCCGGCGTTGATCGCCTCGCTCATCCGCGCGAAGGCCGCAGCATAGCCGCCGGGGGATAGCTGCGGCTCCATCGGACCAAGCGTGCCGGGCCCTGCTGCGCGGTTGGCGAGCCAATCGGGCACATCGGCCGCAGCAATGCGCCGGGGCGCACCAAACAGGCCGAGCCACACCAGCGGCCCCGCCGCGCCCGAACGGGCGGCGGCCAATCCGGCCAGCCGTGGCTCCAAGGCCAGCCCTGCCTCGTAAGCAATATAGCCCGCCAGCGCCCCGCCGGACGCTTGCCGCGCGGCCTCTGCGGCGGCGAGCACGGCGGCAACCTCATCCGGCCGGTGCGCCGCAAACAGCTGGCGCGGGCTTTCATAGAGCAAGGCATCGGGCGCATCTTGGCCGGCGCGGGCATCATCGAGCAAAACAAATGGCGTAAGCGAACCCATAGTCTCCAGCCTTAGCCAAATGTGCGCCGCTGTCGAGAACTTGACCGCTGCGGGCCGCCCCTGCACATCAGGGGCCAGCACCAAATAACGGGGACGACGAATGGGCGAGCAGGCGGGCGATATCTATCTGGGGCTGGGATCTGATGGATCGCGGCAGGCCTTGGCGCTGAGCCGGTCGAACCGCCACGGCCTGATTGCCGGGGCGACCGGCACGGGCAAAACCGTGACCTTGCAAGGCATCGCCGAGAGCTTTTCCAAGGCGGGCGTTCCGGTGTTTGTGGCCGATGTGAAGGGCGATCTGTCGGGCATCGCCATGCCGGGCTCGTCCACCTTCAAGCATGCCGACAAGCTGGAAAGCCGCGCCAGGGAACTCGGCATCACCGATTACACCTACACCGACAATCCGGTGATTTTCTGGGATCTCTACGGCGAACAGGGCCATCCGATCCGCACCACGGTGTCGGAAATGGGTCCGCTGCTCCTGTCGCGGCTGCTCGACCTCAATGAGACGCAGGAAGGCGTCTTGCAGATCATCTTCCGCTATGCCGACGAAAACGGGTTGCTGCTGCTCGACTTTGCCGACTTGCAGGCGCTGCTGGGCTGGGCGAACGAGAATGCCGCTGAATTATCGGGCAAATACGGCAACGTGACCAAGCCTTCGGTCGGGTCGATCCAACGCCAATTGCTCAGCTTCGAGGCGCAGGGCGCGGACCATTTCTTTGGCGAACCGGCGCTGGAGATCGACGATTTCCTGAAGGTGGACGATCAGGGCCGCGGCTATGTCAATGTGCTGGCCGCGGACAAGCTGATGCGCAGTCCCAAGCTTTACGCCACCTTCCTGCTGTGGCTGCTGGCAGAACTGTTTGAAACCCTTCCCGAAGTTGGCGATCCGGAAAAGCCGAGACTGGTGTTCTTCTTTGACGAGGCGCACCTGTTGTTCGACGATGCGCCCAAGGCGTTGCAGGATACCATCGAACAGGTGGTCCGCCTGATCCGGTCCAAGGGCGTCGGCGTGTTCTTTGTCACGCAGAACCCGATTGATATTCCCGAAGAAGTCGCAGGCCAGCTGGGCAACCGGGTGCAGCATGCCTTGCGTGCCTTTACCCCGCGCGATCAGCGCGCGATCAAGGCGGCGGCGGAGACCTTCCGGATCAATCCCGGGCTCGATGTCGAGACGGCGATTACCGAGCTGAAGACCGGCGAAGCGCTGGTCTCCACGCTCGATCAGGAAGGCGCGCCGACGGTGGTGGAGCGCACGCTGATAAAGCCGCCGCGTTCGCGCCTCGGGCCGGTCAGCCCCAAGGAACGCGCCATTATTCAGTCGATCAGCCCGCTTGAGGGCAAGTACGATACCCGCGTGGACCGGGAAAGCGCTGCCGAAGTCCTCGCCGCCAAGGCCGCCGATGCTGCCGCCACCGCCGCACAGGTCGAGGCGGAAGGCGAGGAAGCCGTGCGCGGTCAGGCCCGCAAGAGCCCGAGCCTGTGGGGCAAGGCGGTCAGCCGCGGGGCGCAGGTCGCCCTTGGCGGCGCGGCCGCGGTGGCGGCGGCCAAGATCACCGGCAAGAAAAGCCGCGCCAATCCGGTCGCCTCGGGCGTAACCTCGGCGGTCGGATCGATTGCGACGGATCTGGCTGGCCCCATTGTCGGACGGTTTGTGCGCAATCTGCTGGGCGGGTTGATGCGCTGACGCCGCCCGATGTTCCCGCAATGTTTCACGTGAAACATTGCGGGGCACCCGGCACCCGGTCACGCTTCGGCGGGCGGCACCATGCAGAAGGCATTGAGCTTGTTGCCATCGGGATCGCGGAAATAGCCCGCATAGAACCCGTCATCGCCGCGCGGGCCGGGGGCGCCTTCATCGCTGCCGCCGTGGGCCATGGCGATATCATAGACCGCGTGGACATCCTCCGGCGATTTCACTTCGAGCGCGACCATCACGCCGTTGCCCACCGTGGCGGGCTGGCCATCGAATGGCACCGTCGCCGCGATACCCGCTGCGCCGCCCCATGCGCCCCAGGCGATGAAGCTGTCGAACTCCATCATCCGTCCCACCCCGAAATGCGCGGCGAGCGCATCATAGAATGCCGCAGCGCGCGGCAGATCATTGGTGCCCAAAGTGACGTAGCCGATCATGTGTGTTCCTCCCACGTATCGCGAATCGATGGTGGAACATTACAGGAACGAAAGGCTCGTAACAAGCCGCGACATGGCAGCGAAACGGCCCGCCAAGGGACGGGCCGCAAGCACGACCGCGCGCCCGAAGGCGCCCGGATCCCGGACTTGATCCGGGGGGAGGAACAGCGCCGAGGACGTGCCCGCGCAAGGCGGGCACGCGAAACAAAGAAGCCAAGCCCCGTGTCAAGCACGGGGCGACGAAGGTGGCTCAGAGCGGCGCGGTTTCGCGCTCCACCCACGCCAGATCCTCGCCGGTCAGCCTTGGGCTGAGCACATCGCGCACTTTCGCGTGATAGGCATCGACCCATGCGATTTCCTCGGCTGTCAGCAGGTCGCGCGCGATCAGCTTGCGATCCAGCGGCACGAAGGTCAGCGTCTCGAACCCGAGATATCTGCCTTCCGCGCCCGCCATCTCGCGTTCCTCGACCAGCACCAGATTTTCGATGCGGATGCCGAAGGCGCCCGGCTTGTAATAGCCCGGCTCGTTCGAAAGGATCATACCGGCGTGCAGTTCCTGCCCCGTGCCCGCCTGCCCGCCGCTGGGCTTCGCGATGCGCTGCGGACCTTCGTGCACCGCGAGCACGCTGCCCACGCCGTGCCCTGTCCCGTGCGCGTAATCGACGCCTGCCTCCCACAGATATTGCCGCGCCAGCACATCAAGCTGCCCGCCGCTGGTGCCTTGCGGAAACACGGCGCGGGCCAGCTGGATATGACCTTTCAGCACGCGCGTGTTGCGGTCGCGCATTTCCGCTGTCGGCGCGGCCGAACCATCGGGCGTTCCGATCCAGACGGTGCGGGTGATATCCGTGGTGCCGCCCGGATATTGCCCGCCCGAATCGACCAGATAGATCGAGCCCGGCGGGATCAGGATATTGCTGTCGTCGTCCACCTTGTAATGCGGCAGCGCGGCATGGCCCGCGGCGGCCGAGATCGTATCGAAACTGAGGTCGGACAGGCCCGGGTCTTCTTCGCGGAAGGCTTGCAACCGCGCAGCGGCGGAGAGTTCGTCGACCTCGCCCTTGGGTGCTTCGATTTCCAGCCAGCGCAGGAACCTGGACACCGCCGCGCCGTCGCGCGCCTGTGCGTCGCGGTGCCCGGCCTGTTCCGCCGGGTTCTTGATCGCTTTGGCGAGGATCGTCGGGTCCTGCTTGAACGCGAAGCTCGCCCCGCCCGCGCGCAAGCCTTGCGCGATGCCGACGACGGCGAAATCGGGATCGAGCGCGACGCTCTTGCCCGCAAAATCCGCGGCCAGCGCGCTTTCAAACGCCGCCCGGTCACGGATTGTCACTGCATTGCCGAGGTGCCGGGTCAGCTCCGGCGTGACCTTTTCGGGCGCGATGAACAGCTCGGCGCTGCCATCCTTATGGGCGATCACATAGGACAGCGCGACAGGGGTATGCGGCACGTCCGCGCCGCGAATGTTGAGCAGCCATGCGACCGAATCGAGCGCCGGGATCACCACCGCATCATGGCCTTCGCGCACCAGCCAATCGGCCACGGCGGCGCGCTTGTCTGCCGATGTGCGGCCCGCCACCGCCTCGTCATGCGGCACGGCCACGGCGGGCGAGGGGGCGGGGCGATCAGGCCACACCGCGTCAATCGGGTTGCTGCCTTCCGGCACCAGCGTGATGCCCTTGGGCTCCAGCCGTTGTTCCAGCGCCTCGACCCAGCCCCAGGTGTGCAGCCAGGGATCATAGGCGATGCGCGCGCCGTTCTCGCACACTTCGGCCAGCCAGCCGGCGAGCGTATCCTTGGGGACCGAGCGGTATTCGAACAGGTCGGCGTCCACCTGCTCGCGCACCTGCACGGTGTAGCGGCCATCGACGAAGATCGCGGCATGGGTCAGGGTGACGCAGGCAAACCCCGCCGAACCGCGAAAGCCCGTCAGCCAGCCCAGCCGCTGGGCATAATCGCCGACATATTCGCTCATATGTTCATCCGAAATGGGGATGACGAACCCGTCCAGCCCGCGCCGCTTCAGTTCCTCGCGCAAGGCGGCAAGGCGGGCTGAGCCGGAGAGTTGGGGGGTCTGCATCAGCATTTCGTCAGTCCTTGGCCAAAGGCGCGAGGCACTTGCCGCGCCCGAATGTCGCATTAGAACCGCCAACATAGGCCCAATGGCGGCCGCTTTCTACCCGGACGCATCGCGCCGGGTCGCATCAGGGGAACACCGCATATGACCCGCCCGATCAGCCAGCTCGCCCTTGCCAGAGCGCTTGCCTTCGGGCTTGCCTTTGCGAGTGTTGGCACCACCTTGGGAGCCACTGCCGTCAGCGCGAAAACACAAGAGGAAATGCCGACTGTGACGAATGACATGCCCAAGCCGGTCGCCGAAAAGCGGCCGCACACCTACACCGTCCACGGGATCACGGTCGAAGACCCCTATGACTGGCTCTATGACAAGTCCTACCCCGTCGTGGATGACGCGGATGTGCTGCAATATCTGAACACCGAAAACGCCTATTTCGAATACAAGATGGCCGCGCAGGCACCGCTGACCGATGCGCTGTTCAAGGAAATGCGCGCCCGCATCAAGGAAGACGATTCGACCGTGCCCCAGAAGGACGGCGATTACCTTTACTGGAGCGAGTTCGAGGAAGGCGCGCAGTATCGCAAGCATTACCGTAAGCCCGTGGCGGGCGGTGAGGCCGAGCTGCTGATTGACGAAAACGCATTGGCCGAAGGGCAGGAATATTTCCGCCTCGGCGCGGCCTCGATCAGCCAGAACCAGCGCTTTCTCGCCTATGCCACCGACACCAATGGCTCGGAACGCTACACCGCGCGGATCAAGGATTTGCAGACCGGCGAGCACTTGCCCGATGTGATTGAAAACCTGCGCGGCGATCTGGTGTGGGTGAAAGGTGACACCGCGCTGGTCTATGGCCCCTCGACCGAGGAATGGCGCACGCTCGAAGCCAGGATGCACGTCATCGGCACCCCGGTGAGCGAGGATGTGACGCTCTACAAGGAGGAGGACCAGTCCTTCGGCGTCGGCACCGGGCTATCCGCACAGGAAGACTGGCTGATTATCGCCACCGGCGACAACGAGACGAGCGAAGTGCGGCTTGTCCCTGCGGCCAATCCCACGGCAGAACCCATTCTGGTGAAGGCGCGCAAGAAGGGCGTGGAATATTCGGTCGATGTGCGTGACGGCGAATTGTGGGTGTGGACCAACGACGACCACATCAACTTCCGCCTCGCCAAAGCGGACCTGAAGACGCCGGGTGACTGGCAGACGGTGATTGCCGGGTCGGATGATTTCTATCTGACCGGGTTCGATCTGTTCAAGGATTTCTACGTCACCGAAGGGCGGCTGGACGGCCTCGACCAGATTCAGCTGCGCCAATACAGCGATGCAGCGAAAATCACGCCGATCGCCTTTCCCGAAGCCAGCTATACGGCGGGTCTGTCGAACAATCCCGAATATGCCATGACCAAGCTGCGGCTGTCCTATCAAAGCATGGTCACGCCCGGCACGGTCTATGATTACGACGTGGCAACCGGCGGGCTGGAAACGCTGAAGACGCAGGAAATCCCCAGCGGCTATGACGCGAGCCTCTATGTCACCGAGCGCCTGAGCGTGCAGGCGCGCGACGGGACGATGGTGCCGGTCAGCATCGTGATGCGCAAGGACCGCGCCGAAATCCTCAAGCAGGCCGGCATCGAAGGGCCGGGGCCGCTGCACCTTTATGCTTACGGCGCCTATGGCTATGCCATCCCGCCGGGCTTTTCGACCTCGCGCCTCAGCCTGGTGGATCGCGGCTTCGCCTATGCCATCGCGCATATTCGCGGCGGCGATGATCTGGGGCGGCGTTGGTATCTGCAAGGCAAGCTGTTCGATCGCACCAACACCTTCAACGATTTCGTTGATGTGGGCCGGGGGTTGATCGCCAAGGGCTACACCGCGGAAGGCAAAGTCACCGCCAGCGGCGGATCGGCGGGCGGCGAATTGATGGGAGCGATCATCAATCAGGACCCGTCGCAATATGGCGCCATCGTCGCGCATGTGCCCTTCGTGGATGTGGTGGGCACCATGCTGAACGAAAAGCTCCCCCTCACGCCGGGCGAATGGCAGGAATGGGGCAACCCCATCACCGACAAGGCGGCGTTTGCCTATATGCTGTCCTATTCGCCCTATGATCAGGTGGTGGCCAAGGCATACCCGCCGATGCTGGTGACTGCGGGCCTCAACGATCCGCGCGTGACCTATTGGGAACCCGCCAAGTGGGTCGCCAAGCTGCGCGAGCTGAAGACCGATGATAACCTGCTGCTGCTCAAGACCAACATGGGCGCAGGCCACGGCGGGCAATCGGGGCGCTGGAACAGCCTGAAGGAAACGGCGGAGGAGTTCGCCTTTATCCTGTGGCAGATGGGGATGGCCCCGCAAGACTGATAAGCTCCGGAGGAAGCGAGACATTATAGTCGATCGCTTCCTCCACCAGCTGGATGACGATGGCCTCCATCTCGGGGCCGAACAGCGCCATTTTCAGGTATAGCTCCGGCACCGCGCGGATCAGGCCGAAACCCGCTTCCTTGCCGAACACCGGGATCGGGCCGCGCGGCAGCGGGCGCTGGTCGAGGTCAGGCGTCACCAGCCACACCATCCCGACCTTGCGGCTGTTGAAGATCGCCATCAACCGGCCATAGTCGCTCGCCAGCAGCACGGCCGGTATCGCGGCGAGATAGCGGCAGGCGGCGACGGCGGCGGTGCGGTCCCTGAGGCCGATCGCGCCCTCCAGCCAGCCCAGCGTGCGGCGCACATCCTCGCGCGTGGCCTCGGCGGCGTGGGCGAGCAGCCAGTCATAGCCGCGCAGCGCGCGGTTCCACCCGCGCGGATCATGCGCGACCGCATCCCAGAAGATGTCAACCGCATCGGCCATCGGCTTGAGCTTGCCATCCTGATGGGTGAAGATGCCTTCCGGGCCGATATAGAGGCTGCGCGCGCCGGGCCGCTGGTTGCTCCAGTCCACCGACGGACGCAAGCCGCGGTCCGGGCGTTCGGGCGGGTCGGAGGAGTCGTCGCTCATACTGCGCAGGGTATCAGCGGGGGGCTAACAAGCCCTTGCGATCCTTGCCCGCGCGCGCCTGCGGGTCTAGGCCGCCGCCATGCCGATGCCCTTCACCCACACCTTCCGCGCCGAGCCGCAGCACATCGACGAACTTGGCCACGTCAACAACACCGTATGGGTGCAGTGGATTCAGGATATGGCCACCCAGCATTGGGACGCCGTCGCCCGCCCGGAAGACCGCGCGGCGTATTTCTGGGTCGTGGTGCGGCACGAGATCGATTATCGCGGCAATATCTCGGAAGGGGAGAGCGTGACTGCGACCACCTGGATCGAGGGGCCGGCCATGGGCGCGAAGTCGCTGCGCCGGGTGGAGTTCACTGATGCGGGCGGTAAACGCCTCGTCAGTGCGGCGACGACCTGGGCGATGCTCGACCGGGCGACCGGGCGTCTGGCGCGGGTGCGGCCCGAGGTGCTGGCGCCGTTCTTGTGACGTGTCATACCACCCGCCCCGCCTCCCCGCCCGGCCACCAATAGTCCCACTATGTTATGGTGGCCGGGCTGGGAGGCGGGGCGGGTGGTACGCATCGCGCGTCAGCGCGATTGAAAACACGTTAAGCCGCGCGGTCTGCCGATGATTGGCGCGCGGCGGGCGCGCTGCGAAACACGGTCAGGCGTTCATAGGCCAGCCGGTTGCGGCCCGCCGCCTTGGCTTCGTACATCAGCGCATCGGCGCGGGCGTAGAATTCGGCAAAGGCCATCGCCTGGCGGCCCGCTTCCTCCACCACGACCACGCCCATGCTGGCGGTGACCGGCAGTTGCAGCCCCGGCACTTCGGCGGCGATCCGGATCGGGATGGCCTGGCGCAGCGCCTCGGCCCGTTCGAGCGAGCGCGGTCCGCGCAGCAGCACCACAAACTCCTCGCCCCCCAGCCGGACCGCCACCGCATCACGGTCCCCGCTGGCACGCAATGCCCCGGCGCAGGCAATCAGCGCGGCATCGCCCACCTGATGGCCGTGCAGATCGTTGATCGCCTTGAACCGGTCGAGATCGACCAGCGCAAAGGTATCAAAGCCCTGCGTCAGCAGTTCATCGAAGCGCGCCTCGATCGCGCGGCGGTTCATCAGGCCCGTGAGCGAATCGCGGGCGGAAATCTGTTCGAGCATCTTCGCTTCGGTCAGCGCGGCATCGCGTTCCTGCCGGATCGCGAGGAACCGGTCAGCAATCGCCAGGCTGATAATCACGACCTCGATCCCGGTCGCCACGAACATCATCAGATCAAGGCTGGATGGCCCGCTGTGCAGGCCCAGCCCGCGTGCCAGCCGCTCCATCGAGGCTGCAATCAGCGGTGCCCAGGCGACGGCGATAAACCGCGCCGAACGGCTGCCGCGCAGCAGTGCATGGGCAATGCCAAAACAGACGATGAAGGCGGCTGGCGTGATGCTGACGAAATAGGCCAGATCATCGAAGGATTGCGTTGCGTGGAGCTGAAGCGAAAACAGGCCCGGCACCGCAATCGTCCAGCACCCCGCCCAGAACATAAAGCGCCGCACCTTCGGGGCCAGCGCAGCCGGTTCCAGAAAGCCGCTCAGGAACAGTAGCGCAGCCCCGCAGCCAATCGCCCATGATAGCGGCGCCAGCACCGCCAGCAATGCCACCGGCAGCGTAACAAAGGCCGAAATCAGCCCCCCTGCAAACAGCACATAGCCCATCATCCCTGTCACCATCAGCGCGTGGAACAGGACAAAGCGTTCCTGCAGGACAAGGAAGAAATTGAAGTCGAACAACAGCGGCAGCACCAGCATCCCCAGCACGATCGCCAGCACCATCATCTCCAGCTGGGTGCGGGCGGCGCTTTCGGAATGCCGGATCAGCCGGGCTTCGGTCAGCAGCGGGATCGAATGGGGGCGCTCAATCCGGGCGATGATCATCCGGGTGTCAGGGGTGATGTCTGGCAGGGCCAAGCGGAACACCGGGCCAGCGGCAAAGGCTTCGCCCTCGGCCTCGGCGTAACTGCGGCTGCGCAAGGTCCCATTGGCATCCACCGCGGTCAGCGTGATGCGCTGATGCCGGGCGGTTCGGCTGTAGAAATAGCGCGGTACGGCGCCGTTCTTCCACGCCGCAGCATCGAAGCGAAGCCACGCCACAGGCTGGTCGGCGCGCCAATCGCCAGCGTAGCATGTCCACGCCTGCGCGGCTGTCATGGCGACAACGCTGCGCTCTGTCCCCGATGCGGCATGGCAAGTTGCCGCCGCTGACGAAGCATCGCGATGTTCTGCCGCCGCTGGCCGGGCAGCCAGCATCACCAGCAGCAAAGCTGCAGCAGCAAGCCGGACCAGAAGGCGCATCACGTTCATCCGCGGGGAGATACCATGCAAGCTCTTACGATGCTGTTAAGCCCATTTGCTCCATTTTGGAGATAAAGTCAGGCGTTCTCATGGGTTTGGGCGGCCCGCCCATTCGCTGGGGATCGCGCCGCGGCCATCACTGGCGCGGCGCTGCGGGACAGTCACAAGCTTGTCATGAAACGGCCCTAGCGCGGCGGCAGCGGGCACCGATCTGCGCTGCTCATCAGGATTTTTGTCATGACACATCGCATCATTGCCTCGATCAAAACGGGCGCCTTGCTTTCGCTGGCCGCCGCGACCCTGACCGCCTGCGACAGCGGCGGCGGTGCGACCCAGCAATCGGTTCATGCCGTCGGCTCGTCGACCGTCTATCCCTTCGCGAAGGTGGTGGCCGAGAACTTCTCGCGCAGCTTTCCCGACATGCGCTCGCCGCTGATCGAATCCACCGGTACGGGCAATGGCATCCAGCTGTTTTGTTCGGGCCTTGGGCCCAACACGCCGGACATGGTCAACGCCTCGCGCCGGATGAAGCCGTCGGAGTTTGATTCCTGCGCCGCCAACAAGGTGGACGAGGTGATCGAATTGCAGGTCGGGCTGGACGGCATCGCTTTTGCCTCGGCCAATGGCGGGATCATGCTGAACCTGTCGCCCAAGACCGTGTACGAAGCGCTGGCGGCGCGCCCCTATGGCAAGCCGCAGACCGCCAAGACCTGGAAGGATGTCGACCCGGCGCTGCCGGCCGATCCGATCCTCGTTTACGGCCCGCCCAGCACGTCGGGTACGCGCGATGCGCTGAAAGAACTGGTGCTGGAAGCCGGGTGCAAGTCCGATCCCGCCATGAAGGCGCTGAAAGACAGCGATGAAGAGCAGTACAAGCAGATCTGCACCGAAGTGCGCGACGATGGCGGCTATGTCGATCAGGGCGAACAGGACAATCTGATCGTCCAGAAGATCGTCGGCAACCCGCGCGCGGTGGGCGTTTTCGGCTATTCCTATCTCGAAGAAAACACCGACAAGGTGCAGGGCCTGCCGATGAACAGCGTCCAGCCGACTTACGAAAACATCGCCAGCTTCGCCTATCCCGGTGCCCGGCCGCTGTTCGTCTACGTCAAGAAAGAACACATGCGCGCCATTCCCGGGCTGGAAGATTTCATGAAGGAATGGGTCAAGAGCTGGGGCAAGGGCGGCCCGCTCGCCCGGATCGGGATGGTGGCGATGCCCGCAGATGTGATGCAGGCCAACGCGGCCAAGGTTCAGGGCATGACCGTGCTGACCAAGGCCGAACTCGAAGCGAAGTAAGCGCGATTGCCCTGCGCCCTGCCAGCGATTAGGCTGGCAGGCATGAGCGCGCGCAAACTTGCCGAATGGCACGCAGCCGGCCTGATCGATGCGGCGACGCGCGATCGGCTGGCTGCCTATGAAACCGCGCATGCCCGCCCGCTGGCGGTGTGGGCGGTGTATGGCATCGGGGCGCTCGCCATCGGGCTGGGTCTGGTGTCGGTGGTGGCGGCCAACTGGGAGGAGATCCCGGGGCTGCTGCGGCTGGCGGTGCATCTGGCGCTGATTGCGGGGCTGCTGGCCGGGTTGTTCCTGCGTGAACAGCAACTGGCCGAACGCTCGCCCTGGGCGGCCGAAGCCCTCGTCTTCGTCACCGCCGCGCTGGGCCTCACCTTTTTCGGGCATCTGGGCCAGGTCTATCAGACCGCCTCGCCGCTGTGGCAGCCGCTGGCGGCTTGGCTGGCGCTGTTTGCACCGCTGCTGCTGCTGACGGGCCGCAGCTGGCCGACCGCGCTCGCCGTGCTGGGCGGCATGGTGTGGTGCGTGTGGGATTATGCGGCAGCCGGGCGCTATTTCGATGACGGGTTCATCACCGCCCTGCCCGTGCTGCTTGCCCCGCTCGCCGCCGCGATGCGGGCGCGCAGCGAGCGCCCGGTTTTCTGGCGGCGGCTTGAACAACTCGCGCTCGCCTATGCGGTGGCCGCAGCCTCGGCGGCCTGCGCGCTCGCCAGTGCGGATGGCTTCGACCAAAACGATGGCGGGATCATCGGCGTCAGCATGCTGGTGGCCGGCGCGGTGGCGGTGGTGGCGGGCGGCGGCGTGATCGCGGTGCGGCGGGGCCTTTCGGGCCGGATGGCCGGCGCGATCATCATCGGGGCTGGTGCGGCGCTGCCGCTGGCCGATATCGTCAATGATCGCACGCTGGCGGCGGCGCTCTTGTTCATGCTGCTGTGGTCCGGGATCGCCGCGGCCGCGCTGGCGGCGCAGTGGCGCGGGGTCTTTCAGCTGGCGGTGGGGGTGATCGCGCTGCGGCTGATCGCGCTCAGCTTTGAACTGGCGGGCGACCTTTTGACCAGCGGCTTTGGGCTGATTGCGGCGGGCGTGATGATCCTCGGCGTCGCATGGGGCGCGGTCCGGGTGTCGCGGCGCTTTGCCCCTGATGCGCAGGAGAGCGGGGCATGAACCCGATGGTGCGCCTCGCTGCGGTCACAGTCCCGCTGCTCGGTCTTGCGATGCTGTGGGGAATGAGCGACCAGACCTACCATCAGGGCACCGAATGGGAGGTGCCGGTCACCGGCTATGATCCGCGCGATATCCTGCGCGGGCATTATGCCGAGTTTGGTTATGATTGGCCGGGAGCAGGTGCCGGACAGGCGGCTCCGCTGGACGCGCTGTGCCTGTCGGGCACGGCGCCGGTTATCGCGTCGGTCAGCGCCCTGCGCGATGGCGATACCTGCGCCCACCCGCTGCGCGCGGCACCGGGGGACGTTTACGGCACCAACGGGCTGATCCGCGGCCGGTTGTATGTGGGGCAGGACCGCGCCGCGAAGCTCGACGCGCAGCTGCGCCGCAGCGATCAGCGCGGGATCGTGACGATCCGCCAGCGCGACGACGGCAGCTTCACCCCCATCAGCATCCGCTTTCGCCCGCTGACACCGCAAGAAATCGCCGAGCGTGAGGCGCAGCGGGCGGAGGATTTGCGCCCCCCGCCCGCCATTATGTCCCGGTAGGGCAGGCTCAGAACTTGGCGGTGACTTCCACCCCGTAGAACCGCGGCTCGCCCGGAATGAAGGTTGGGACGCCGAACCCGTTGCCGGTGTTGCCGGCATCCAGCAGGAAGTCTTCATTGAAGGCATTGCGGATGAAACCGGCGATTTCATACCGCTCATCGGCAAAGCTTACCCCGGCGCGGGCGTTCACCAGTGTCACCGGCCCCTGCGACAGCAGGTTGGAGTTGGGCACCTGGAAGAAGATTGTGCTGCGGTGGGTGACAGTCGGCGTGGCGAAGAACCGCGCGCCGCCAAAGTCGTAATCGACCGTGAAGCCGCCCGAGGCCTGCCATTCCGGCTGGAGGCGGAAGCGCGATCCGGCAAGGTTGCCGTTGGCCGGGTCATTATCGACCCCGCCGTCGATGAAGCCGAAATTGCCGAACACGTTGAGCCAGTCGGCAAGATCAACCGCCAGCTCGCCTTCGACGCCAAGGTTGCTGGCACTGCCGGCGCTGACCGTGATGGTGGTGCCGGGACGCGCCGGATCGGGGATCGAGACCTGGAAGTTGTCATAGACCTGGTAATAGACGCCGAGCGAGGCGGACACCGGGCCAGCGGCAAGCTTGATCCCGCCTTCGTAGTTCCAGACGATTTCCGCATCCACGTCGGTGCGGTTGGCGACCACGTTGGCCCCGTCACGGCGGGCGTTCAGCTGCACCACGGGCGAACGGCGGCCCTTGGAGATGGTGGCATAGACGTTCACATCATCGCTGATGCGGTACAGCGCGTTGAAGCGCGGCAACACCGCCTGAAACTCCTCTTCAACCGTGAACACAAGCCCGCCGGTATTGACCCCGCCGGGGATCAGCGGCGCGCCGGTCAGCCTGCTGTTGGGGATGTTGTTGGAAAAGCTCGACCGGCGAAGTTCGTCAAGGAAGCGGACACCGGCGGTCAGTTCCAGCGCGTCGGTCGGCAGCCAGGTCACATCGGCGAACACCGAATAGGCTTCGTTGCGGCCTTCGTTCTGGAACAGGATGGCGCTGTAGGGGATGTTGGTCGCGCCAAGGGCAGGAACGCTGCCATCGGGCGCAACGCACAGCCGGCGCGGGTTGGCGAACAGGCCGCCAAGGCAGCTGAGGAAGACGCCCTCCTCGGTAGCGAACGGCACGTTCTGGAAGCCGTCTTCGATGAACATGTTCCAGCCCGCGCTGGCGCGCAGCTTCTCGCCGGCATAGCTGAACCGGCCTTCATGGCTGACCTGCCAGCCCTTGGCGAATTCGGTGAATTCGAGGAACGGCGCGGCCGAACCATCGGCATCGAACACCTCAAGGCTGTCAAACTCGCGGTAGCCGTTCACCGTGGTGAAGGTCCATTCGTCGGAGAACTGGTATTCGGCGGTAAGGTTGAGATCGTAAACCTCGCGGTTCAGGCCGAGCTGATCGTCACCCAGCGTCGCTGCCGCCGAGGGGAGGCCGCCAAGATTGGCATCGACAAAGGCATTGGCCGGGCCGCCGGGCGAGGCGGACGAGGCCGGGAAGGTGGCCGAAATGAACGGCGTTCCGCCATTGCGCTGCTGGTCATAGGTGCCGATCAGATCGAGCGTGAAGCTGTCGGTGGGGGTGTAGCGGATCGACGCGCGCAGCCCGAACTGATCTTGGGCATAAAGATCCTTGGTCTGGTTCGGGCTGAGGTTCCTGACATAACCATCGCGCTTGCGCCATTCGCCCGCGATGCGCGCGGCGATGACGTCGGACCCGATATTGATGTGGCCGCCCACCATGGTCTGGTCGAAATTGCCGTAGCTGCCGCGCACTTCGCCCGAAAACCCTTCGCGCGGGCGGGCCGAAACAAGGCTGATCGCGCCCACGGCGCTGGCGGTGCCAAACAAGGTGGCCTGCGGGCCCTTGACCACTTCGACCCGTTCCAGATCGTAGATCGCCTGATAGCTGCCGCGCGAGCGCGAAATATCGACGCCATTGTAATAGAGCGTGACGCGCGGGCCTTCCTGCGCCGAGCCGCTATCCGAGGTAATGCCGCGGATCACAACGCCGGGGTTGTTGGCGCTCTGCTCCTGAATCAGCAGGCCGGGGGTGTAATAGGACAGTTCATCAAGATCGGTCACGCCCAGTTCGCGGATCCGCTCGCCCGCGAGCGCCGAGATGGTGATCGGCACGTCCAGCGCGCGCTGCTCGATCTTTTGGGTGGTGACGATGATCTGGTTGCCCGACCCGCTGTCATCCTCGGCAGCTGCATCGCTGTCTTGAGCGAAAGCGGCGTGGGGCGCGGCGGCGAGCGTGGCGGTGAGCGCGATCAGCGAGACGCGCGTAAATGAGGTGCGGAGCATAAGTTGCCTTCCCTGTTGCATGAGACAGGTCAAGCCCGTGGCAACGCTTGGTGACGCTACCGCGACCTTGCCGAGAAGGATCCGTGACAGCACTATTTCACATTAGTGACGTTGCTTTCCTGCATCATTCCCGGCGTGAAATTACAACGGATTGCCATCCTTGTCGCGGTAGATCTCGCGCCGACCGACGTGATTGGCCGGGCCGACCAGCCCATCTTCCTCCATCCGTTCGATCCATTTGGCGGCCGTGTTGTAGCCCACGCCCATCTGGCGCTGAAGCCAGGAGCCGGATGCCTTCTGGTTTTCGATGACGATCTGGCAGGCCTGACGGTACTTGCGTTCTTCGGGGTTGTCCGAGGCGGTCATGTCGTCTTCAAAGCCGAAGCCGAAGCCTTCTTCCGGCTCTTCGGTCACCGCATCGACATATTCGGGCGAGCCCTGACCGCGCCAGAAATCCGCCACCGCTTCCACTTCCTCGTCCGAGACGAAGGGCCCGTGCACGCGCACCATCGCGCCGGTGTTGGGCTTGTAGAGCATGTCGCCCTTGCCCAGCAATTGTTCGGCGCCCTGTTCGCCCAGGATCGTGCGGCTGTCGATTCGGCTGGTCACCTTGAAGCTGATGCGGGTCGGCAGGTTGGCCTTGATGACCCCGGTGATAACATCGACCGAGGGGCGCTGGGTGGCCATGATAAGGTGGATACCGGCGGCGCGCGATTTCTGGCTGAGGCGCTGGATCAGGACTTCGATTTCCTTGCCGATGGTGACCATCAAGTCGGCCAGCTCGTCGACGATCAACACGATCTGGGGCAGCGGCTGGTAATCGAGCTGTTCTTCCTCGAACAACTGCTCGCCGGTTTCGGGATCGAACCCGGTCTGCACCCGGCGACCCAATGGCTTGCCCTTGGCGATGGCGGCGCTGACCTTTTCGTTGAAGGAATGGATGTTGCGCGAGGAAATCGCGCTCATCATCCGATAGCGCCGCTCCATTTCCTCGACCGCCCATTTCAGCGCGCGCACCGATTTGGCCGGCTCCGTCACCACCGGCGAGAGCAGGTGTGGGATGTCGTCGTAGGTTTTCAGTTCCAGCACCTTGGGATCGATCAGGATCAGGCGCAGTTCGGTCGGCGTGAAGCGGTACAATAGCGAAAGCAGGATCACGTTGAGGCCGACCGACTTGCCCGACCCGGTGGTGCCCGCGACCAGCAAGTGCGGCATGGCGGCAAGATCAGCGATGATCGGCTCGCCCGCGATATCCTTGCCCAGAATGATCGGCAGGTTGCCCTTGGCATCGACAAAGTCGGCGCAGGCGGCGAGTTCTTTCAGGGCCACCATCTGGCGATCCTGATTGGGCAGTTCGATGCCCATGACGGTGCGCCCCGGGATCGGCGAGACGCGCGCGGAAATCGCGCTCATATTGCGGGCGATGTCTTCAGCGAGGCCGATGATCCGGCTGGCCTTGATGCCGGGCGCAGGCTCCAACTCGTACATCGTCACCACCGGGCCGGTGCGCACCGCGGTGATTTCGCCCTTCACGTTGAAATCGTCGAGCACGTTTTCGAGCAGGCGGGCGTTACGCTCGAGCGCCAGCTTGTCGAGCTTGGGGCCTTTGTCCGCCGGCGGTTCGGCCAGCAGATCGAGGCTGGGCAGCTTGAAGGCGGCAAACATGTCGGCTTGCGCGGTCCTGGCGGTGGCGGCGCGTTTGGGCGGGGCGGAAGGATCGCTGATTTCGGGCGTGCGGCGCGGGCGATCTTCCAGCGGGGCGGGCGCTGTGTCGGTTTTGGCGATGCGGCGTGGGCGCGGGGCGGCCTCCTCATCCTCGTCATCCCCGGCAAAGGCCAGCGCGGGCACCGCAGGCCGGCCCGGCAGCGGCAGCGGCACGCGGCGCGCAAGCCCCGCCAGCGATCCGCCGCCGAGAAATTCGGGCAGGCTCATCAGCACGCGCCAGTCGATGGCAAAGATCCGGGTCAGCAAGGCGACCCCGGCGGCCAGACTGACAAAAGCGAGGCCAAGGATCACCCAGCCTTCCGCCCCGGCACCAAACCGCGCGGCGATGGCCTGGATCGCGCTCGCGCCCAGCAATCCGGCCATGCCGCCCGATTGTGCAGGCAGCGTGCCGCCCGGCCCGTCGAAGACCAGGCTGAGCACGGTCGCGATCAGCGACATGGCGACCAGCAGCAGCGCGGTCGGCATCCACCAGGCGGTGGTTTCGGGCTCGTCCCCATTTTCGACATCGCGCCACAGCTTACGGGCGGAGACGTAAAGCAAGGGCAGCAGCAGCACGCCGGGCAGGCCGAAGATCAGCAGCACCCGGTCCGCCGCCCACGCCCCGCTCGCGCCCATCCAGTTGGCGACTTCACTGGGGTCGGCTGCGGTCGAGGGGCTGGGATCGGTCTGGGTATAGCTCGCCAGCGCCAGCGCAAGGAACACCGCTGCGCCCAGCAGCAGCCCCGCACCTGTCATCTGCACCAGACGGCGCAAGCTGCGGCGCAGGCCTGCACGCCATTCCGCATCGGTTTGGCGACCGGGTTTGTTGGGAAGGGCCGCGCGGCTCGCCATTGGGGTATCTCCTGACCGGAACACATCATGAATCCTTGAGCCTTCGCGGTCAAGGAAAGAGCGACAGGGGCAGCGCTAACTCAGCCCGTCGATCGCGGCCCACACGGGCCAATCCAGCGCGCGGGCATGGGCGGCGCTCATGCCGCCCAGCGCGATCACCGGCAGGGCGGCTTGCCGCGCGAGCAACCGGAAGCGCACCGGTCCCAGCACGCCAGCGCCGGGGTGCGAGCGGGTGGCGAACACCGGAGACAGCAGCGCCGCATCCGCCCCCAGCCGCGCGGCCAGCCCCAGTTCGGCAAGGTTGTGGGCGGTGGCCAAGTGGATCAGTCCGGCCCGGCGCGGCGCCAGCGCGCGCGGCGCACCGTAGATCCCGTCCGCTCCCCATTCCCGCGCCGTCAGCGCCGAATCGGCCAGGATCGTCACATGCCCCCGGGCCCGCGCGATTCGCCGCAGCGCGCGGAACCGCGCATAGCGTGCCGGCCCCGGCAAATGGTAATGGCGATAGATCAGCCCCGATCCGCGCGGCAGCGCGGCCAACGCCGCTTCCAGCCGCGCGTCATTTCTTGCGTCACTGATCAGCCACAGGCGGGGGAGGGTCTTTGCGTCCGGCACGCACCCGCTATAGAGCAGCGCCATGGATAAGACAGCTGCTGCCCGTCTCGCTGAAGTGCAAGCCAATATCGCCCGCGTGTGCAAACCCGCGCGGCGCGCGCCTGCCGATGTCACGCTGATCGCGGTCAGCAA
Organism: Porphyrobacter sp. TH134; assembly: GCF_002855495.1. GTDB lineage: Bacteria > Pseudomonadota > Alphaproteobacteria > Sphingomonadales > Sphingomonadaceae > Erythrobacter. The sequence goes on along the minus strand of NZ_PKRO01000009.1, from coordinate 41,235 downwards.
GACCCATGATGCGCCCGCGATCCAACCGCTGATCGATGCGGGCCAGCGCGTGTTTGGCGAAAACCGCGTGCAGGAGGCGCAGGCCAAGTGGCCCGCCTTGCGCGAAGCTCACCCCGATATCGAACTCCACCTGATCGGCCAGCTGCAATCGAACAAGGCGGAAGAGGCGGTGGCGCTGTTCGACGTGATCCACTCGCTCGACCGGCCCAGCCTGTTGACCGCGCTGGCACGCGCGATGGACAAGGTGGGGCGGCGTGTGCCGTGTTTCGTGCAGGTCAATATTGGCGACGAAGCGCAGAAGGGCGGCTGCCCTATCAGCGAATTGCCCGCTTTCCTCGCTGCGGTGCGCGCCGCCGATGTGCCGCTGGCGGGGCTGATGTGCATCCCCCCGGCCGATACCGAAGCCGCGCCGTTCTTTGCGCTGCTCGCCAAATTGGCGGCGGATCATGGGCTTACGGGGCTCAGCATGGGGATGAGCGGCGATTACGAGACCGCCGTGATGCTGGGGGCGACCCATGTGCGGGTGGGTTCGGCGCTGTTCGGCCAGAGAGGCGCAGCCCGCGCGTGAGCGCGACGCTGGCCCGGCTTGAGGCGTTTTTTGAAAACTGGCGCGCGCGCCTGAACGCGTCCGGGGCCACGGTTACCTTTCGGGCGCAGTCGCTGGATACGCCGCCCGGGCTCCATTTCGCGTGCGCTGACCGCTTCGTCACCAGTCTGGGTTACCAGCCGATCGGCGGGAACTGGGAACTGCTCGATGCCGAGGCCGGCAAAGACGCCCCGCGATCGGCCCGCACCGCGCTGGTCGCGGCCTTCAGCCATGACATGGTCTTTTCGCACGCGGCATGGCTGGGCGAGGATGATGCGCTGGCCATGGGAGAGGGCTGGCTCGCCTGTTTTGATTCGGCCCAGCTGCACATCATGACCAACCGGATGTATTTCGGCTGGAACCCGATCACGCAGGCGACCTTCGAATGGGCTTTCGTCGCCTTTGACGGGTCTGCCATCGCCTTGCTGCTCGCCACCGCCGAGGACTGAACGAAAAAGGGCGCCCCGTTGCCGGAGCGCCCCCTTTGTTCGCGATGTGCGCGCGACTTAGAACTCAAACATCGCTTCGATGCCGACGTTGCGGCCGCGCATCAGCGGCGAGAAGGTGCCGCCGCCCGGACGCTGCTGGAAGGGCTGCTGCACACCGTCCGAATTCGGACCCTGCACCACGCCGCCAGCGGCCACCGGTCCGCCGAACGGAACCTGCGTATCGCCGCCTTCCTGCACCTGATCGAGCAGGTTGCGGCCATACAGCGACAGCGACAAGCCTTCGATCGGGGTGTTCCAGGTGATGTTGGCTTCCAGATTGCTCAGCTCGTTGAGCCAGCCGAAGTTGTCATCGGTATAGGCGGCAAAGTCACGATACTGGTAGTTCACGCGGGTCAGGATGCTGCTGCCACCCAGATCCCAGTCGTGGATCAGGCCCGCGCCCACCGTCACCGGGGGAACGCGCGGCAGGCTGAGGGCGAGGTCAGCATCGCTGATCCGGCCATCGCCCGAGATATCGAACAGCACCCGGTCATAGGCCGCGTCGATTACGCCGAGGTTGGCGGTGAAGGCCAGCGATTCCGATACCCGCATCCGGGCTTCGGCTTCAAAACCCTTGATCGTGGCATCGGCGGTGTTGAGGATGTTCTGCACCACGCCCGCGCCCGGATCGGACAGGTTCACTTCGCGCTGCATGTTGCCGACCTTGGTGATGTAGGCCGCGGCATTCAGCGTGAACGATCCGTCGGCGGTCTGGAACTTGCCGCCGATTTCGTAATTGTCGACCTGTTCTTCATCAAAGCCCAAGGCGCCGGTTGCCGCGAAGGCGCGGTTGAACACGGCCACGTTGGTGATGCGGAAGTTGTAACCGCCCGACCGGAAACCACGGCTCCAGTGGCCATAGATCTGGCTGTCGGCAAATTCATATTGCAGACCCAGCTTGGGCGAGACGTTGCGGAACCGGACGTCGTCGGTGAACCCGTTGCGTTCGGTGGCGGGGTTGAACGGCTGCGTTCCGGTGGGGCAGGTGCCTGCAACCACCGAACACGGTGCGCGCGGGGTGATGTAGGTCACCGCCGCATCCTTGGTTTCCTGGTTCCAGCGGACGCCGGCGATCAGCGAGAGATTGTCGACAAACTCCCACTGCGCGTTGGCGAACACGCCGATCACTTCGTGATCCTGCTTGCCGCCGCCAAAGAAGACGGGCGGGCGCAGGTTCACGGGCAGATCGCGGCGCAGTTCGCGGCTTTCATCGTAAGCCAGATCCTGCTGGAAATAGAACCCGCCAAAGGTGAGGTCGAGGCTGTCGAACGACATCGCGTAGCGCAATTCGTTCGAAATCTGCTGCTGTTCGGTGCGCGTGTCCGAATGGAACAGGAAGAGCGGGGTCGCGTCGATATCGCCGCGGGTGGTGGCCGAATAATCGCGGAAGCCGAACACGTTGGTCAGCGTGCCAGGGCCGACATCGAGTGTGGCGGTGAGCGATCCGGTCCAGATTTCGTTGGCGTAATTGCCCGGCTCGTCGATCGAGAAATCGAAGCTGTTGCGATCAAAGAACGCACGGTTCTGGGCCGAGGGGCCATCGCCTTCGCTCTCAAAATAGTCGAGCTTGCCCAGCAGTGTGAGGCCGCCCAGACGCGCTTCCAACGCGCCGCGCAGGATCTTGGTTTCTGCCGCCCCGTGGTTCGATCCGTCGAACAGGTTGGTGAAGTAGCCGCGGTCATTGTTGTAGTATGCGCCAACCTTGAACAACAGCACGTCTTCGACGATCGGGCCGGAGATCACACCGCTGACAGTGTAGTTGGGGCCGCCGCGGCCGCTGTCGACCGGGCCGTCGACCGACGCGCGGACCTTGCCGCGGAAGTCTTCGGTGGGGTTGCCGGTGTTGATGACCACCGCGCCGCCGGTCACGTTACGGCCGAACAAGACGCCCTGCGGACCGCGCAGGATTTCCACGCTGTCGAGGTCGAACAGGTCGAACACCACGCCGCCGTTGATGCCGAGGTACACCCCGTCAACAAACACGCCCACGGTGGGGTCGATCGAGGGGATCGACGAGTTGATACCAAGCCCGCGCACGGTGAAGTTGGCGGTGCCGCGGCTCGTGCCGACCTGATCGAGGCTGACGGTCGGGGCCTGGAACGACAGGCCCGAAATGTCGCGGATCTTGAAGGCTTCGAGCGTACCGGCATTGAATGCGGTCACAGCCAGCGGAATGTCCTGAACGTTTTCGGCGTCCTTGGTCTTGGTGCCGGTGACGAGGATTTCGTTGAGGCCGTCAAGCGTGCTGACACGGTCTTCAGTGGCGGGGGCTTCGCTGGCGGGGGCTTCAGCATCCTGTGCCTGCGCGGCAAAGGGGGCGAGGGTGGCGGCCGAGAGCAGCAACGCCAGCTTGCCGAGCCGCATGCGGCCCGACATGGGGTTTCCAGTTGTCATTTTTATAACTCTCCCTGAGTTGAGAGCCGGGCCAATAGCAACCCGTCATGCGATTGCAACCTATCGTGCGCCCGGCTCGTCGCATCGCGATTTGGTCATATCTTCAAGGATTTGCAATTACGTCTTTTCAAGCTGTTGCTGGCGCTGGTCGCTCGCGGCGGTCAGCAGCGCGGCTTCGATCTCGGCCAGCCGCTCGGGCGCCTTGATTTTGGCCGAGGTCAGATCGGTCACATAGAACGTATCGGCCGCCGCCTCGCCGTAAGCCGTGATGTGCGCCGAATGGACGATCAGGTTGGCCTTGTAGAGCGCATGCGCCAGCCGGTTGAGCAGCGCCGGGCGATCCCGCGCGGTCACTTCGATAACGGTGAAATGGTTCGATGCGTCATTGTCGAACCCGACGCGCGGGGCGACATCAAACGCCTTGGCGCGCGAATGGGCGAGCGGGCGGGCGGCCAGCTTGGGCACCAGTTCAACCTTGGCGAGGAGAGCATCGCGAATGCCCTTTTCGATGCGGGCCATTTGCGCTGTTTCGCGGAACGGCTGGGCATTGTGGTCCTGCACCAGGAAGTTGTCGACCGCATAGCCGCTGCGCGCGGTGTGGATGCGGGCATCGATGATGTTGGCGCCGGCCAGGTGGATGCCGCCCGCCATACGGTAAAACAGCCCCGGATGGTCGGCCGCGATCACGCTGACACGGGTAGCGCCGCGGGTTTCGTCAACCTCGCACAGGATCGACAGCGGTTCGTCCGAGGCTTGCGCTGCGTCATATTGCGCAAGGTTGCTGGCGATGATGTCTTCCGGCTCGGCGATCCAGTAGGCATCGCCCAGCAAGTCGCCGAAACTGTCGACCAGGTGATCGGCATCGCCCAGCAGCCGCTGCACGGCATCCTTCTTGGCGGTGACGCGCGCCTTGCGGCCGGTGCCCTTGTGGCCCAGCCGCAGCCGTTCCTGCGCGGCATCGTAAAGCTCGCCCAAAAGCTGGGCTTTCCAGCTGTTCCATGTGCCCGGCCCCACCGCGCGGATATCGACCGCAGTAAGGATCGCCAGATTGCGCAGGCGTTCCAGGCTTTGCACCTCGATAACGAAATCCTCGATCGTCTTGGGATCGGTGAGATCGCGCTTTTGTGCAGTGCGGCTCATCAGCAGGTGTTGCAGCACCAGCCAGGCGACCAGATCGGTCTCGCGTCCGTCCAATCCGAAGCGCGGGCACAGCCGGTGCGCCACGTCCGCCCCCAGCACCGAATGATCCCCCCCGCGCCCCTTGGCAATGTCGTGCAGCAGCACCGCCACATACAGCGCCCGGCGCGAGGCGAGCTTGGGAAATTCGCGGGTGGCGCGCGGGTGATCGGCGGCCAGCAAGCCACGCTCGATCTGGGAGAGCAGCCCGATGGCGCGGATCGTGTGTTCATCGACCGTGTAGTGGTGATACATGTCGAACTGCATCTGGGCGTTGACCCGGCCGAAGTCGGGCACGAAGCGGCCGAATACGCCCGCCTCGTTCATCCAGCGCAAGCTCGTCTCGGGGTCCTTGCGGCCTGACAGCAGATCGAGGAACAGCGCATTGGCGCGCTTGTCGCGGCGCAGTTTGCCATCGATCAGCTTCGCATCGCGCCCCGCCTGCCGCATGGTTTCGGGGTGGATTTCCAGCCCCTCGGCCTCGGCCAGCTGGAACACCTCGATCAGGCGCACGGGATCATCGCGGAACCAGTCATCGCCCGGCGCACGCAGGCGTCCGCCATCGACGGTGTAGCCCTTGAACACCCGGGGGCGCTGCGTCCACCCGGCGAAAAAGCCGGTGCGCGGGCGCTTTTTGGCCATTTCCTCGTCGAGATGCGACAGGAACACGCCGGTCAGGCTGCCCACGCGTTTTACCTGGAGGAAGTAATACTGCATGAACCGTTCGACCGCGCTTTTGCCGGGGCGGTCGGCGAATTGCATCCGTTCCGCCACCGCGCGTTGCAGATCGAAGGTCAGGCGGTCTTCGGCCCGGTCGGTGATGATGTGCATGTGGCAGCGCACGGCGAGCAGAAAACCCTCGGCGCGGCGAAAGCTGCGATATTCATTGGCGGTCAGCAGCCCGACATCGACCAGCTGCGCGGCGCTATCGACGCGGTGGATATATTTGCCGATCCAGTACAATGTCTGGAGGTCGCGCAAGGCCCCCTTGCCTTCCTTGATGTTGGGTTCAACGACATAGCGGCTGTCTCCCATGCGCTTGTGCCGCGCGTCGCGTTCAGCCAGCTTTTCGACCAGGAACTGCCGTTCGCTGCCCTTGACCACATCGCTCCAGAACCGTGCCCGCAGCTCGTCGTAAAGCGCCTGTTCGCCCCACACCAACCGGCTTTCCAGCAGCGCGGTGCGGATGGTCAGATCGTCCTTGGCCATGCGGATCGTGTCGGGGACGGTGCGGCTGGAATGGCCCACCTTCAGACCCAGATCCCACAGGATATAGAGCATCGTCTCGATCACCTGCTCGCACCAGGGCGCGCGCTTGTTCGGGGTGATGAAGGCGACGTCGATATCCGAATGCGGCGCCATCTCGGCCCGCCCGTAACCCCCCACGGCCAGCACGGCGAGCCGCTCTGCCTGCGTCCGGTTCGGGGCCGGAAAGATGTGCGTGGTGACGTGATCGTGGATCACCCGCATCAGCTGATCCATCAGGAAGCTGAAGCCCCCGGTAACCTCGTGCCCGGCTGACGGCGTCTGTTCCAGCCGGCGCGCCAGTTCGGCCCGCCCTTCGTCCAGCGCGGTGCGCAGCGCCTTGATGATCGCCGGGCGCGCGCTGTCCCCGCCGTCCTGGTAAAGCGCCGCGATGTCCTCGGCCAGCGCGCGCCGATCGATGATCGCACGCTGGCCGGGAATACGTTTAGGGCTCATGCGCCGCTCACGCGGCAACGGCCTCGGCAGCGAAGCGAGCCTTGACGGTGCGCTTGTCGATCTTCTGCGTGCCGAGGCGCGGCAGTGCGTCATCGGTGACCCAGATATGCTGTTCGAGCGGCACCTTGAACGGTGCGATGCGCGCCAGCAGGAAGGCGCGCAGGTCTGCCGGACTGATGCTGCTGCGGCCTTCCTTCATGGTGTAGACGGCTGCGGGCACCTCGCCAAAGCGGTCATCGGTCAGGCCGAACACCGAACATTCGCCGATATCGTCATGGGCGTAGATCGCGTCTTCCACCTCGATGCAGGAGATATTCTCCCCGCCGCGGATGATGATGTCCTTCTTGCGGTCGACGATGAAGAGGTATCCGTCGGCGTCGAGATAGCCGAGATCGCCGGTACGGAAATACCCGTCATCGGTGAAGGCGGCCGCCGTGGCTTCATCGTTCTTCCAGTAGCCGCGGAAGTTGGCGACCGAGCGGATGCAGACCTCGCCCACTTGGCCCTGCGGCAGAGCGTTGCCCGCGTCGTCGAGGATCGCCATATCGACCAGCGGCTTGGACGGGCGCCCGGTCGAACCGGGCTTGGCGAGGTAGTTTTCGTTAAAGTTGCCGCAGCCCACCGCATTGGTTTCCGTGAGGCCATAGCCCAGGAGCGGGAAGCTGCCGGGGAAGGCTTCCTTGATGCGGGTGACATGCTCCACCGGACGCGGCGCGCCGCCTGCGGCAAAGCTTTTGCAGGCCGACAGATCATAGTGATCGCGGTCGGGGTGGTTGGCGATTTCATAGCTCATCAGCGGCACGCCGACGAAATAGCTGACCTTTTCCTCCGCCATCAGGCGAATGGCCAGCCCTGCGTCCCACTTGGGCATCAGCACCAGCTTGCGCGCGATGGCGAAGCTTTGCAGGAACAGCGGCACTTCGCCCGTCACGTGGAACAGCGGCACGGCGACCAGCGCGCAGGGCTGCGCGGTCATCGGGCCTTCCTGGCTCTCGATATGCACCTTGGCCATCGCCGACTGGGCGACATAGTTCATCACCCCGTTCACCACCCCGCGGTGATCCGACCACGCGCCCTTGGATTTGCCGGTCGAGCCCGAGGTGTAGAGGATCGTCGCGATATCGTCCGGGCCGATCTGGCCCAGCATTGCCATTGCGGCGGGCGTTCCTTGCGGGGTGGCCCAGGTGTCGGCGAGGCCTTCGGACGGGGCGTTGCCGTGGCTGAACAGCACGATCTTGGCCGGATGGGCATGGCCATCAAGCCGCGCGGCGCGGCCTTCATCGGCCAGCAGCAGCTTGGCTTCGGCAAGGTCCAGCCCGTAAGCGAGTTCATCACCGGACGAAAAACCATTGAGCAGCGTGGCGCAGCCGCCCGCCATCAGGATGCCCATGTAAGCGATCATCCAGTTGGCCGAATTGCGCGCGGCCAGCCCGACGCGGTCGCCTTTCTGAAGGCCGTGGGTCTGCACCAGCCCTTCGGCCACGCAGGTCGCCGCGGCATAGGTCTCGCCAAAGGTCAGGCGGATGTCGCCATCGACCAGGAAGGGCAGATCCTTGTTCTGGTTGCAGAAATGGGCGAAATAATGCGCCAGGCTCGGCGGGGCGCCGGCAAAGGCGGGCATGGTGATCCCGTCACGGGTGAAAGGCACAGTGGCGAACGGCTGGCCGTCAGCGGTCAATCCGGTGATGATCGCTTCGAGCGCATTGTCCAGCTGGGTGGGCATGCGGTGGTTTCCTCTCTCTCGTGTTGCACCATCCGCTCAGGCTGTTGCCCGCCGCGAATGGCCTGTCCCATTCCGTCTCGTGGCCCGTGGCCCTTCCCCTGCCCCGGATGCTGTGCCAGAAGCGCCAGCGCGACCGTGGCCAAAAACGAGGACACCTCGGGCCCGCCGATACGGCATCTCATTGTCAATAAGAGGTTCGCTCCGTGCTGTCACTACTTGCCGCAAGCATCCCTGCCGCTGATCCGATTTACTGGACCGATCTGGGATTGAAGCCCGGGATTGAGCTGGGGTTCTTTACCCTGCGGTTCTATTCGCTGGCTTACCTGATCGGGGTGATCTTTGCCTATTGGCACACCTCCAAGATGCTGAAGCAGCCCGGTGCGCCGATGGCGCAGCGCCACGCCGATGATCTGTTTTTCTATTGCACGCTCGGCGTGATTCTCGGCGGACGGCTGGGCTATGCGCTGTTCTATACCGGGGGCGAGACCGGCATTCCTTCGGCCTTCACCGATTTTTCGGGCGATGGCTTTGTGTCGTGGAAGCTGCTGCGCCTGTGGGATGGCGGGATGAGCTTTCATGGCGGGCTGGCAGGCGTAACGGCGGCGATGGCTTACGTGGCGTGGCGGGACAAACTCAATTTCATACGCGTGGTCGATTACGTCAGTGTCGGCGTGCCGATGGGGATGCTGCTCGGCAGGCTGGCCAATTTCGTCAATGGCGAGCTGTGGGGCCGGGTGACCGACGTGCCGTGGGCGATGGTGTTCCCCACCGCCGATGATCTGCCGCGCCACCCCAGCCAGCTGTATCAGGCGGGGCTGGAAGGGCTGGCGATGCTGGTCATCATGCTGGCCCTGTTCTGGCTGACCCGCGCGCGCTATCGCCCCGGCTTGCTGGCGGGTGTCTTTACCCTCGGCATGGGGATCGCGCGCTTCGTCAATGAATTTTTCCGTCAGCCGGATCAACAACTGGCTGACTTTGCCGCCCGGACCGGGCTATCGATGGGGCAATGGCTGACTATACCGCTGATCCTGACTGGGTTGATTGTCGTGCTTTACGCGCTGCGCAAGCCGCCGCTGGTGGCGGGGATGACGGCGCCGGCCTGACAGAGGGCGGTAACGTCTGGCGCAGCGCGCTCAGGCTGATCGACCCCGACGACGCGCCGGAGAGCAAGCCATCCTTGGCAGCCGCCGCCGAACGCGAGCAGGCGCAAGCCCTGGCGCAGGCGGCGGCGCAGGTGCAGGCCGCAGCCGAAGCGCGAGCGCAGGCCGAACGCGAGGCCCGCGCCAAGGCGGCAGCCGAAGCCCGTGCAAGGAAGCTTGCCGAAGCCGAAACCCGCGCCCGCGCCGAAGCGGAAGCCCGGGCCAAGGCAGCTGCCGAAGCGCAGGCCCGCAAGGAAGCGCAAGCGCGCGCCGAGGCCGAAGCCAAAGCCCGCGCCGAAGCGGAAGAACGCGCGCGCCGCGAAGCTGAAGCGGCTGAACGTGCCGCTGCCGAAGCCGAAGCGCGCCGCGTCGCGGAAGCGCGCGCCAAGGCCGAAGCAGAAGCGCGTGCCCGCGCCGAACAGGAAGCCCGCGCGCGCAAGGAAGCCGAGGCCCGCGCCAAGGCCGAGGCCGAAGCCCGCGCCAAGGCGGAAGCTGAAGCCAAAGCCAAAGCCGAGGCGGAAGAACAGGCCCGCCGTGCTGCGGAAGCCAAGGCCCGCGCACAAGCTGAGGCCAAAGCGAAGGCTGAAGCCGAAAAACAGGCCCGCCTCGCTGCCGCGGAAGCCGCCCGCCGCGCGGCCGCAGAACAGGCGCGCCGCGAGGCAGAAGCCGCGGCCGCCGCTGAAGCTGCTCGCCTCGCCGCCGAGGAGGCCGCGCGCCGCCAGGCCGAAGAAGCCGCCGCCGAAGCCGCGCGGCTCGCTGCCGAGGCTGCCGCGGCGGAGCAGGCGCGGCTCGAAGCCGAAGTCCTCGCCCGCGCGGCGGTGGATGTGCCCGCCACGCTCAAGCGTCTGATCCGCGAAACCGGCCCTATCAGCCTTGCGCAGTACATGGGCGAAAGCAACGCGCGCTATTACGCCAGCCGCGATCCGCTGGGCGAGCAGGGCGATTTCATCACCGCGCCCGAGATCAGCCAGATGTTTGGCGAGCTGATCGGGCTGTGGCTGGCGGATCTGTGGGTGCGAATGGGCAGCCGCAAGCGTATCCACTATGTCGAACTGGGGCCGGGGCGCGGCACGCTGGCCAGGGACGCGCTGACCGCGGCCGCGCGCTATGATTTCGCGCCCGAAATCCACTTTGTGGAAACGTCGGCCAGCCTGCGCGCGGTCCAGCGCGAAGCTTTCCCCGGTTGCCACCACCACCATGATCTTTCGACCCTGCCGGACGATGCGCCGCTGCTGATCGTTGCCAATGAATTTTTCGATGCCCTGCCGATCCACCAGCTGGTGCGATCCGCCGATGGCTGGTTTGACCGGCTGGTGGGGCTTGACGGCGATGCCTTCACCTTCATGGCGGGGCGCGAGCGGATGGATCATCTGGTTCCGCCAAGCTGGGTCAGCGCAGCGCAGGGGGCGATGATCGAAACAAGTCCGGCCAGCGTCGCGCTGATGGCCGAAATCGCCCAGCGCCTGCGCGATCAGGGCGGGGCGGCACTGGTGATTGATTACGGCCACATGGAACTGCGCTCAGGCTCAACCTTGCAGGCGCTCAAATCGCACAAGAAAGTCGATGTGTTCGCCCATCCGGGCGATGCGGACCTGACCGCGCATGTCGATTTCGAGCTGCTGCGGCAGGTCGCCGAAGACAACGGCGCCGATGTGATGGGGCTTACCTATCAGGGCGAATGGCTGCGCCAGATGGGCATCGACACCCGCGCCGAAGCGCTGCAACGGCGCAATCCCAGGGAAGGCCAGATCATCAAGCGCCAGCGCGACCGGCTGGTCGAAGACAGCCAGATGGGCACGCTGTTCAAGGTGCTGGGCCTATGCGGGCGCCGCTGGCCGTTTGGCGCGGGGTTTGAATGAGGGGCGGGATCATGAAAGCACAGATTTTGGCCATTCTGGGTGCGGCGATGCTGGCAGCGCCTGCCCTCGCCAGTGGTCCGATCACGGGGCGTTGGGTCACCAGCGAAAAGGATGCCGTGGTCGCGATCGCCAAGTGCGGGCAGGCGCTGTGCGGCAGGCTGGAACGGTTCCTGATCCTGCCGAAGGGCGGCAAGGACCAGCGCGATGTCAACAACGCCGACCCTGCAAAACGCAGCCGCAAGCTGATCGGCACGGCCATTCTCTACGGCCTGACCGAAGACGACGGCGCGTGGCGCGGACAGGTCTATGATCCCAAGAGCGGGCGCACCTACACATCCCAAGTGCGCCGCATGGGTGATGGCACGCTGGAGGTGAAGGGCTGCTTTGGGCCGCTGTGCCAGACGCAGGTGTGGAAGAAGGCGTCTTGATTGCGGCACGCCGTCCGGCGTGCCAGCTCCTCGCTCACACGGCCTAAAGGCCGCGTCGCTGCGGGCGCGCGGTCGCGCTTGCGGTTGCTTCGCAACCGGTACAGTGCGCTAAAGACCCGATTTCTTCGCCAACGCCGCCGCTGCTGCCTTGGGTGTCTGCTTTTTTGCATCCTCGCGGTCCACGGCAAGGTTCGCCTCGCGCATGGCTTCGACGCTGATCGCTCCCAGCAGCGGTTCGAGCGCGGCGCGCACGCCCTTGTCATTGCCGATGCGGGGGGACAGCATCAGCAGCGCGTCATAGCTGGGCAGCGCGCCTTCAGGGTCGGCCAGCACCACCAGCTTGTCCGCCGCGATGCGCCCGTCCGAGGTATAGGCGCTGATCACGTCCGCCTCGCCCGAGGCCAGCGCGTTATACATGAAGGTCGGCGCAAAATTGCGGCTGCGGGCAAAGCGCAGGCCATAGGCATCGCGCACTGCGATCCATTCGGGCCGCTCGAAGAATTCAGGGTCGCCGCCAACCGTCAGCCGCGGCGCGGCCGCTGTCAGATCGGTGAGCGAGGTGACGCCAAGTTCGCGCGCCCGGTCGCCGCGCATGGCGAAGGCATAGGCGTTTTCAAACCCCAGCCGCCCCAGCACGGTAACCCCGTTCTGCGTACGCTCCCAGTCGCGGATGGTGGCATACATGGCCTCGCGCCCGGGATTGTCGGTGCGCTTGAGATAGTTGGTCCAGATCGTCCCGGTGTAATCGACCGAAATGTCGATGCTGGAGGATGCGACAGCGCTGTGCACCACCGCGCTGCCCAGCCCGTCACGATATTCGACCGCATATCCCGCCGCCTCCAGCCGCGCGCCGATCAGCTGGGCAAGGATGTATTGTTCGGAGAAGGATTTGGAAGCGATGATGATGCGGCGTTCGCCGGTGCCCGAACCCTGCGCCCACAAGGCGGCGAGAATGCCCAGCATCACCACGGCGACGCCTCCCCAGGTCATCCAGCGCGACCGCTTGTCCAGGCCCACCTCAATCACCCACAGCAGATTGTCCGCCGCCAGCGCCAGCCCCGCGCTCGCCAGACATCCCGCCAGCACCAGCGCCCAGTTCTGGGTCTGGAGGCCTGCAAAGATCGGATCGCCAAGGCTCGGCTGGCCGATCGTGGTGGCGAGCGTCGCTGCGCCGATGGTCCAGACGGCGGCGGTGCGGATGCCCGCCATGATGAAGGGGGCGGACAGCGGCGCTTCGACGAGAGTGAGCTTCTGCCACTTGGTCATGCCCACACCGTCGGCCGCCTCCAGCACGCCGGGGTCAAGATTGGCCTGCGCCGTGACCGCATTGCGCAGGATCGGCAGCAGCGCATACAGCGTCAGCGCCATCAGCGCGGGCAGGAAACCCAGTGTCGGCAACCCCTCGCCAAAGATGCTGCGAAGGCTCAGCAGCAGCGGAAAGAACAGCGCCAGCAGCGCCAGCGCGGGGATGGTCTGGACAAGGCTGGCAAGGCTCAAGGCAAGCCGGGAGACCACAGCCGAGCGGCTGGCCCACACTGCCATCGGCAAGGCGATCAGCATGGCAAGGCCAATGGCGCTGGCTGACAGCACCACATGGGCCGCCAGCTTGTCGGCGAGGCCGGGGAGGATGTCCCAGATGTCGTTCACGCCTCGCGCTCCGCCGAACCTTCCATCGCGGCGAGCTGCTCGGCCTGATGTCGCGGGACAGAAACGAGCCGCTGCGCCACTGCGCCGCCCGCGCCGGCCAGCAAGGCGCGGGGCGTTGCGTCGGCGACCAACTGGCCCTTGTCCATCACCAGCACCCGGTCCGCCAGCAGCAGCGCTTCGGCCATGTCATGCGTCACCATGACCGTGGTGAGGCCGAGCGTCACATGCAACTCGCGCACCTTGCGGCCCAGCGCATCGCGGGTGACAGGGTCAAGCGCGCCGAAGGGTTCGTCCATGATCAGCAGTTCAGGCTCCCCCGCCAGCGCGCGCGCCACGCCGACCCGCTGGCGCTGCCCGCCGCTGAGTTCATCGGGCATCCGGCTGGCGAGCGCGGGATCGAGCTCCACCAGCGCCAGCAATTCCGCGATGCGGTCTGGCAGCAGTTTCTCGCCCGTCAGGCGCGGGCCGATGGCGATGTTCTCGGCAACGCTGAAATGGGGAAACAGTCCGATGCCCTGAAACACATAGCCCACCCGGCGGCGCAGGCGGGCTGGCTTGAGGCTGCTCACATCCTCGCCGCCGAACAGGACCCGCCCTGTCGTTGGTGCGACCAGTGTGTTGACGGTCTTCAGCAGCGTCGATTTGCCCGAGCCCGACGCCCCGACCAGCGCGACAAAGCTGCCGGGCGCGATGTCGCAGCTGACGCCGCCGACCGCTGTGCCAACCGCTGTTACAGCGCCGAAGCGGCAGATCACCCCGTCAAAGCGGAGCAGGGGTGAGGGCGTCGTCATGCGCGGCCTGATTAGCGCGGGTTTTGTGCCTGCGCCAGCACCAGCGATTGGCGGCAGCGATTGGCCTTTCGGCAATGGCTTGCTATGCGCGTCGCAGAACAAACATTTCACTGGCAGGACATAAAATGCGCGCCACCCCCGATTTCGACTTCCACCTTGGCGAGGCGGCCGAGATGATTCGCGACACCACGGCCCGCTTCGCGGACGAGCAAATCGCGCCGCTGGCGGAACGCACCGACCGCGAAGACCGCTTCCCGCGCGAGCTGTGGGAACCGATGGGCGCGCTGGGGCTGCATGGCATCACGGTGGAAGAAGAATGGGGCGGGCTGGGGCTCGGCTATTTGGAACACGTGATCGCGGTTGAGGAAGTGTCGCGGGCGAGCGCCAGCGTCGGCCTCAGCTACGGCGCGCATTCCAACCTCTGCCTCAACCAGATCCGCCGCTGGGGGAATGAGGAGCAGCGCGCCAAGTATCTCCCCAAGCTGATCAGCGGCGAGCACGTCGGCAGCCTTGCGATGTCCGAAGCGGGCGCAGGGTCGGACGTGGTCTCGATGAAGCTGAAGGCGGATGCGGTTCAGGGCGGCTATGTCCTCAACGGCACCAAGTTCTGGATCACCAACGCGCCCGAGGCCGATACGCTGGTGGTCTATGCCAAGACCGATGGCCACGCCGGATCGCGCGGCATCACCGCCTTCCTGATCGAGAAGGGCGACGAAGGCTTTTCCATCGGCCAGAAGATTTCCAAGGTCGGCATGAAGGGCTCGCCCACCGCCGAGCTGGTGTTCACTGACTGCTTCATCCCCGAGGACCGGGTGATGGGCCCGGTCAATGGCGGCGTCGGCGTGCTGATGAGCGGGCTGGATTACGAGCGCGTGGTGCTGGCGGGATTGCAGCTCGGGATCATGCAGGCGTGTCTGGACACGGTGATCCCCTACCTGCGGGAGCGTAAGCAGTTCGGAAAGCCGATTGGGAGCTTCCAGCTGATGCAGGCCAAGGTCGCCGATATGTACGTCGCCCTGCAATCGGCCCGCGCCTACACCTATGCGGTCGCCAAGGCGTGCGATGCGGGCCAGACGACGCGGTTTGATGCGGCGGGCGTGATCCTGCTGGCGAGCGAGAACGCCTTCAAGGTCGCCGCCGAAAGCGTGCAGGCGCTGGGCGGCGCAGGCTACACCACCGACTGGCCGGTCGAACGTTACATGCGCGACGCCAAGCTGCTCGACATCGGCGCGGGGACGAACGAGATCCGCCGGATGCTGATCGGGCGCGAATTGATTGGGGCGGCGGGGTGAGGTTTGTCGCGTTCCTTTGCGGTGTTGTTGCGCTCTCCGCCGCTGTGTCGGCGAACGGGAAAGACGCTGCTGACGCTTGGACTGACGAGGCAATCTGGACCACCGTTACTCAAACGCACGGTTTCAAACAGAAGCTTCGAGGCATAATCTTCGACAATGAGGAAGTGCGGCATCAGGTGAGGCGGGCCGGTGTCACGCCTGCCTGCCGCATGATCGCAGATTTTATCGACCAAAGGGCAAATGCTGTCAGCAGCAATTACCGTGTCCTGATTATTGCCGAAGCGCGGGCTATGGTACCTGAGGGAAAGACATTCCAAGAGCAAATCAGCATTCATCCTTCTGGGCATCGGTTCAACCGATTGGTTGAGAGCATTGAGCGTAAAGCCCCCGAACTGTTCGCCGAACTTCCCGCGATCATCGGGACCGATCTCATCACTGAGATGGCCAAATTACCTTCGGCGGAAGGCGAATGGCGTGGTCCGGTCGCAGACTGGGATTTTGATGGCCCAAACCAGTCTGTTTGGGCAACCGCCTGCACAATCTCAAACTTACGCGATCCGGCGAACGCGAAACTCGCATTCGATGGATTCTACAGAGAGCGTCCCCCCCAATGAACACCGATGAAGACTACGTCTATGACGAGGCGAGCGGCGAGTGGATGGCTGCGTCCGAACTCGCGGCCCAGCGCGCGGCGGAGGACGCGGTTGAAGTGCGCGATGCGGTCGGCAACCTGCTTGCCGATGGCGATGCGGTGACGCTGATCAAGGACCTCGAAGTCAAGGGCGCAGGCCAGACGCTCAAGCAAGGCACCCTGATCAAATCGATCCGGCTGACCGGCGACGCGCAGGAGATCGACTGCAAATATCCCGGCATCAAGGGACTGGTGCTGCGGGCCGAGTTCGTGCGGAAGCGGTGATGCGAAATCTGACCAACCTCGTCACCCTGAACTTGTTTCAGGGTCCATCGCGCAGACAAGGACCGTCGGTGCGATCGGAGAAATGGATGCTGAAACAAGTTCAGCATGACGGAGAATATTGAGAATGACCGCGCCCACCCTTACCACCAAACTCGACCGTGAAAGCCCCGAGGCCAAGGCGCGGTTTGCGCACAACCGCGCGCTGGCGCAGGATTTGCGCGCCCGGGTCGCCGAGGCGGCGCTGGGCGGCACGGAGAAATCGCGCGAACGCCATGTGTCGCGCGGCAAGCTGCTCCCCCGCGAGCGGGTGGAGCGGCTGCTCGATCCGGGTTCGCCCTTCCTCGAAGTCGGGCAGCTGGCCGCGAACGGGATGTACGAGGGCGATGTGAATGGCGCCTCGATCATCACCGGGGTGGGGCGCGTGTCGGGGCGGCAGTGCATGATCGTGTGCAATGACGCGACCGTGAAGGGCGGCACCTATTACCCGATGACGGTCAAGAAGCACCTGCGCGCGCAGGAGATTGCGCAGGAGAATCGCCTGCCGTGCATCTATCTGGTGGACTCCGGCGGGGCGAACCTGCCGCATCAAGCCGAGGTCTTCCCCGACCGCGACCATTTCGGGCGGATCTTCTTCAATCAGGCCAACATGAGCGCGCTGGGCATCCCGCAGATCGCTTGCGTGATGGGCAGCTGCACCGCGGGCGGCGCTTATGTGCCCGCGATGTCCGACGAGACGGTGATCGTCCGCAATCAGGGCACGATCTTCCTCGCCGGACCGCCGCTGGTGAAGGCCGCGACGGGCGAGGAGATTTCAGCCGAGGACTTGGGCGGCGGCGATTTGCACGCCAAAAAGTCCGGCGTGGTCGATCACCTGGCCGAGAATGACGAGCACGCGCTCACTATCGTGCGCGACATCGTCAGCCACCTCAATTCACCGTTCGGTTCGAGCGCAGTCGAGAACCGTGGGCTGGGCAGTGTCTCGACTACGCTCGACACGAACGGGTTAAGGGAGCCGAGGCCCCCCAAATACGAAGCGGAAGACCTCTACGCCCTCATCCCCGAAGACGTGCGCGCGCCCTATGACGTCAAGGAAGTGATCGCGCGGCTGGTCGACGGCAGCGAGTTCCACGAGTTCAAGGCGCATTATGGCGCCACGCTGGTGTGCGGCTTTGCCCACATCTGGGGGATGCCGGTCGCGATCCTCGCCAATAATGGCGTGCTGTTCTCCGAGAGTGCGCAGAAGGGCGCGCATTTCATTGAACTGGCCTGCCAGCGCCGTATTCCGCTGCTGTTCCTGCAGAACATCAGTGGCTTCATGGTGGGCGGGAAATACGAGGCGGAGGGCATTGCCAAGCATGGCGCGAAGCTGGTCACCGCTGTCGCGACCGCGACCGTGCCCAAGGTGACCGTGGTGATCGGCGGCAGCTTTGGCGCGGGCAATTACGGCATGTGCGGCCGCGCCTACTCGCCCCGCTTCCTGTTCACTTGGCCCAACGCGCGCATCAGCGTGATGGGCGGGGAGCAGGCCGCTTCGGTGCTGGCGACAGTCCACCGTGACGCGGATTCGTGGACGCCGGAAGAAGCCGAGGCGTTCAAG
The DNA here is from genome assembly GCF_002855495.1 of Porphyrobacter sp. TH134. Taxonomy (GTDB): domain Bacteria; phylum Pseudomonadota; class Alphaproteobacteria; order Sphingomonadales; family Sphingomonadaceae; genus Erythrobacter. The sequence goes on along the minus strand of NZ_PKRO01000009.1, from coordinate 23,498 downwards.
GCCCCGATCCGCCAGAAATACGAAGACGAAGGCAACCCCTACTATGCCACCGCCCGCCTGTGGGACGACGGCGTGGTGGACCCGGTGCAGACCCGCGATGTGCTGGGGCTGGCGCTGGCGGCCTGTCTGGAAGCGCCGATTGCCGAGCGCCCCGCATTTGGCGTGTTTCGGATGTGACTATGGCCGTCACCCTGAACTCGTTTGTGCAAGCACAGCTCCGCTCCCAGGGTCCATGTCACCGTAGCCACAGCGGGTGAGGGGGCATGGATGCTGAAACAAGTTCAGCATGACGAGCTCGGGGAGGATTGAAACCCTCCCCCGCCCCCTTGCGTAACTCACCGAAGTTAAGCCACAAGGACTGGGCCTTTGGGAGGGGCGCACCATTTGCACAAGCCACTGAAACCTGCGCCCTTGCGCAAGCCGACGCTCGCCTCGCGCATCGTGCGCCGGATCATTCTGGCGATCTGGTATGCGCGCGGCTGGAAGATCGACTCCCCGCTGCCTAAGCACCTCAAGAAATACGTCCTCGCCGGCGCGCCGCACACCTCCAACTGGGACTTCGTGTTCTTCACCGGCGCCACGCACGAAGAAGGCATCCGCCCCAATTTCATGGGCAAGCACACGCTGTTTCAGGGGATGATGAAGAACTTCATGCTCGATATGGGCGGCATCCCGGTGGATCGCACCGCCAAGGCCAATGCCACCGAACAGGTCGCTGCCGAATTCGCCGCGCGCGATGAACTCGCGTTGGTGATCGCCTGCGAAGGCACCCGCAAGACCGATGGCAAGTGGCGATCGGGCTTCTACCACATCGCCCGCGCGGCGAATGTCCCGATCGTCCCCGCCTTTGCCGATAACACGGCCAAGATCGTCAGCTTCGGCCCGCCGATGGTGCCGACCGGGAATTACGGCGAAGACCTGCTGAAAATCGCCGAATGGTTCCGCGCCAAGCTGCCCGATTACGAGCGCTTCAAGGTGCTCGAACAACAGGCGCGAGACATTATTGCGGGGAAGAACGATGTTTGAACTGCTCGCCCTGAATGCCGCGATCCTGCTGGCGCTGGTGCTGATCCAGTGGGCGATTTCGGTGAAGATAAACGACGTCAGCTTCATCGACGCCTTCTGGGGCGCTGGCATGGGCATTCTCGCAGTGGCGAGCTGGCTGCACGTGCAGGGCGGCCCGGGCGCGCTGGCGACGCTGATTATGGTGATGACCGCCGCCTGGGGCTTCCGGCTGGGCGGGTATCTGTTCGCGCGCTGGCGCAAGGAGGGCGAGGACAAGCGTTACAAGATGATCCTCAAGAAGGATCACGAGGCCGGGAACTTCGCCCGCGCTGCGCTGACGCGGGTGTGGCTGATGCAGGCGGTGCTGCTGTTTGCGGTCTCCAGCCCGGCGCAGGTCGGCATCCTCGCCAGCGGTGCGCCCGCCCCGATCCCGCCGCTGGCATGGGCCGGTTTCGCCCTGTGGAGCGTCGGCGTGTTCTTTGAATGGGTCGGCGATTGGCAGCTGACCCGGTTCAAGGCTGATCCGGCGAACCACGGCAAGGTGCTCGATACCGGACTGTGGCGCTACACCCGCCACCCCAACTATTTCGGCGATTTTGCCGCGTGGTGGGGCATCTGGCTCGCTTGCGCGGCGGCCGGCTGGCAATATGCCGCGGCGACCATCATTGGCCCGCTGTTCCTCACCTTCACGCTCACCAAATGGTCGGGCGTGACCCTGCTGGAAAAGGGCCTCGACAAGTCCAAGGGCGACAAATACGCCGATTACAAGCGGCGGACGTCGGCGTTTTTCCCCATGCCGCCAAGGGGCTGAGGCTCGCCGCGCGATGACCTTTCCCTTGCTGCGCCGCACGATTATCGACCAGCGACCCTTTAAGCTCGCCGCGCATTCGCCTATGTTGGCCGCCGCGCAAGGAGGCGCGAGCCACATGTCATTGACCGAGACCGCCCGCAACGCCGAGCGCGAACGTATCGCGCGCCATGTGCTCGATCTGGTCAAGGAGCGCGGGGCAGAAATCCCGTGGACCGTCGCCATGGCTGAAAGCGGGCTGACCCGGGCGCGGTTCGAGGCGCTGTTTGCCGATTATGACGACATGTTCGATGCGGTCGCGCAAACCTGGCTCGCCCCGCAACTGGCTGTGATGGAGGAGGTGCTGGCCAGCACCCTGCCGCCGCAGCGCAAGATGTACGAATTTTTCCGCCGCCGCTTCGTGATCTCGCAGGAGCGGTTTCGCGCCGATCCGCACTTCTTCACGATCCTGTGCGAAATGGGCGCAGCCAATTTCGAACGGGTGCGCTCCTACGTCGATCTCGCTGACCACTACCTGTGCGAACTGATCGCCGAAGCGCAGGCAGATGGCTATTTCGCCGGGCTTGAGATTGATGAGGCCCTGTCGCTGATCAATCAGATGATCTCGAACTACACCTTGCCCGATGCACTGATCTATCTTGGCGACAAGCTGACCGAACAGAAGCTGGCGCGCATTGTCGATACGATGTTCATCGGCCTGTCGGGTGAGGCGGGGGCTGATGCGTCGGGCGTAAACACGCTGAAGGTGGCGTCCTAGGCCTCGGCCCACCACGCGGCTGACGGGTCATCGTCCCCGCGCGCGCCGCGTCGCTGCAAGCTGTCGAACAGCCCGCCTTCCCATTGCAGCGTTGCCGGCGCGGAGCGGGTCCAGTCCATGACATAGACCCGCTCGGCAATCTGCCAGCGACCCGCGTGCTTTTCGAGGCGATCGAGATAGCGCCCGCCGACCACCAGTTCGATCTCGCCCCCGGGCGCGGGGATGATGTGGAGCGCAACGCAATGCGTTTCCGCTCTGGCGGTTTCGCCCGCGATCCGCATCACCGTGTTGCTGATATTGTGCTGGGTCAGCCGCATGGCGCCAAGGCCGGCCATCAGACCGGGGATCACCGCGGCGATCGGGTTGGCGCCGTCGCCATAATCAATCTGCGCACCGGGCGTGAAGGCGGCGGCAAGCTGATCGGGATCGCAGCGGTCAATCCCGCGGCAATACAGGGCGAGGGTTTCGGCAATGGCCAGCCGGTCGGCGATTTCTGCGATGTCCATGCCGGGCAAGCTAACGCGCCCGTTGCTGCGGTGGCACTGACACAAGCGTCAGCGTTGCTGCTTACCTGCGGGGATCGCGTTTGAACTGGAGGACGTTGGCGGGCAGCTTGCGCGGCGGCGGGCGCAGGCGCTTTTCGTTGAGGGCATATTTCAGCGCCGCGCCCACCATTGTGCCCGAAATCAGCAGGATCACCCCGGCCCAGAACCAGTGGGCAAGGCCCAGCACCGCTTCGATCTGACCTGTGTCGGACAGCATGGCCTGCCCGCCGATCACCGCCTGCTCCGTGAACAGATAGCCCCAGTCGCGCAGCATGCTGAGCGCGCCCAGCACGCCGAGGAATTGCAGCGAAAAGCGGGTGAAGGCCGGCGATCCGCGCCATGCGACCCCGGCCAGAATGACAGCCACCAGCGGCAAGGCCCAGTAACCGGTCGGGGATCGCACCCAGATGATGACGCTCAGCAGGATGGCGGCCGCAGCCAGCCACAGCACCGGGCGCCAAGCCTTGGGATGCGCGCTGGCCACGATCAGGCCGGCACCCACCGCGCTCGGCGCGAGCGGCCCGCCCGCTGCAATCGCGGCATGAACAAGGCGCGAGGCATCGCCATTGACCCGGCTTTCAGCGACGCCGGACCCATTGGGAAAGATCAGCAGCTGTTCGAAATGCTGGCCCAGCAGCAGCGCGGTCAGACCGTGGCCCATCTCGTGGAACCATGTTGTCAGGATCGCGAAGGGATAGATCAGATAGGCGCCAAACGGCAGGGCGGGCAGCATCGTGACGATCACGCCGGCGACCACCAGCCGGCCGATCGCCTCGCCTTGCGAGCCGGGAGTGACAAGCGGCTGCATCGTCTCAGCCAGCCGCCGAGGCTTCGTCAGGCACGCGGCCGGATGCATCCACCTTGATGCTGGCGCGCTGTGTTTCCTCGTCCGCTTCACGCTGTTCGCGCAGGATCGACCAGCTGGCAAGGAACAAGCCGGCCACCAGCGGGCCCAGCACAATGCCCGAAAAGCCGACCAGACTGATGCCGCCCAGTGTGGTGACAAGGATGATCCAATCCGGGATGCCCGTGTCGCGGCCCACCAGAATCGGGCGCAGCACGTTGTCGGATGAGGAGATGATGAAGAACCCGGTCAGCAGGACGAACAGCCCCTGCCAGGTTTCGCCCGAAATCAGCAGCCACAGCCCGGCGGGCACCCACACCGCGCCAGATCCGATCACCGGCACCAGTGCGAAGATCGCCATGATAACGCCGAACAACAGCGCGGACGGCACACCTGCAATCATGAACGTGACAGTGCCCAGCGCGCCCTGCACCAGCGCGACCACGCCTGTCCCCTTGATGGTGGCGCGCACAATGCCAAGAAAGCGCTGCGCCAGCCGGTCGGCGATGGATCGTTCCACCGGTACAGCGCACAGCACAATCCGCCCGATCTGCCGGCCATCGCGCAGCAGAAAGAACATCACATACAGCGCCACACCGAACGACAGCAGAAAGCTTAAAGCGCCGCTGCCGATCGACACCGCCTGACTGGCGATCAGGCCCGCGCTTTCGGACAGCAGTTCTTGCAGGCGGGTTTGCACCATGGCGATATTGCCCCACCCGCTGCGCTCAATCGCTTCGCGCGCGACCTTGGGCAGATTGGAGTAAACCTGATCGAACATCACCGCCAGATCGAGCGGTTGTTGCTGCAACGTCGCCACCAGCACCAGCGCCTGTTCCACCACCAGCATGGCGACCCATGCGGCGGGCACCATCACCAGAAAAAAGATGATGAGCAGCGACAGCCCGGCCGCCGAATTGCGGCGTTCTGGCATGTGGCTCAGCACATTGCGGAACAAAGGCTGAAACATGATGGCCGCCAGCGCGGCCCACAGCAGGGGCTGGGCAAAGGGATAGGCGATCACCGCCATCAGCAGGCTGACCACCGCAAGGATGATCAGGAAGCTGGCCTGTTGCAGTTCCTCGGTGCGGTGGGGGTGGTGCGCCATCTGCAATGGGAGCCTAAACGTCGAGGTTCGCCACGTTCAAAGCGTTGTCCTGAATGAACTCGCGCCGGGGTTCGACGATATCACCCATCAGGCGGGTGAAGATTTCGTCCGTCACATCGGCATCCTCGACCTTCACCTGCAACAGCGCGCGGTTTTCAGGATCAAGCGTGGTTTCCCACAATTGTTCCGCGTTCATTTCGCCCAGACCCTTGTAGCGGCTGATCGACAGGCCCTTGCGGCCGGCGGCGAAGATCGCTTCGAGCAGCTGGCTGGGGCGGCTGATCCCGTCATCCTGCGGCAGCGGCGGCGGGGCGGCGGGTTGTTCAGCCTCGCCTGCGAAGGGATCGGTGTCGGCCGGCTCAGCCTCAACCTCCGGTTCTTCGGCCACAGCATCGCCCGCGCGCACCAGCCGGACCGGCGCGGCATAGGCATCGGCCTGTGCGGCGGCAAGGCCGTGGAGCTTGTGGGCTTCGGTGCTCGACAGGAACCGTGCTTCGATTTCGTGCACGTCCTTCACGCCGCGCCACAGGCGTTCAAACACCACCGTGCCATCGTCACGCTGATAGGCGCTCCAGCGCGCCTCGCGGTCGCCTGCGCCCAGCCGCCCAGCCGCGCGTTCCAGCGCCGCGGCGAGCGCATCGCCCGCCAGACCCGGCTCCAGCGCGCCGACAAGCGCCATCTGCTCCACAATCCCGCTGTCATAGCGGCGCGGAACGAAGGCGAGGAGGTTCTTCAGCCGCAGCGCGCCATCCACCAGCGCCCGCAGATCATCGCCGCCGCGCGCGCCTTCGATGGTTTCGATCACCCGGCCTTGCAGCCCGGCATCCACCAGATAGCGATCGAGCGCGGGCTGATCCTTGAGGTAGACCTCGCTGCGCCCCTTGGCGACCTTGAACAGCGGCGGCTGCGCGATGAACAGGTGCCCGGCCTTGATGATCTCGGGCATCTGGCGGTGGAAGAAGGTCAGCAGCAGCGTGCGGATATGCGCACCGTCCACGTCAGCGTCGGTCATGATGACGATCTTGTGGTAGCGCAGCTTTTCAAGGTTGAACTCATCACGAATGCCCGTGCCCATCGCCTGGATCAGCGTGCCGACTTCCTTGGAACTGATGATCCGGTCAAACCGCGCGCGCTCCACGTTCAGGATCTTGCCCTTCAGCGGCAGGATCGCCTGCGTCTTGCGGTCACGACCCTGCTTGGCGGAGCCACCTGCGGAGTCCCCTTCGACCAGGAACAGTTCGGACTTGGCCGGATCACGCTCCTGACAATCGGCGAGCTTGCCCGGCAGGCTGGCGACGCTCATCGCGCCCTTGCGGCTCATTTCGCGCGCGCGGCGGGCGGCTTCGCGGGCGGCGGCGGCGTCAATCACCTTCTGGATGATCGAGCGGGCATCGGCCGGGTTTTCCTCCAGCCATTCAGACATCTTGTCGCTCATCAGCGATTCCAGCGGCGAGCGCACTTCGGAGCTGACCAGCTTGTCCTTGGTCTGGCTGGAGAACTTGGGGTCAGGCAGCTTCACGGAAACGATGGCGGTCAGGCCTTCGCGCATGTCTTCGCCCGAAAGGCTGACCTTCTCCTTCTTCAGCATCCCCGAGCGTTCGGCATAATTGTTGAGCGTGCGGGTCAGCGCGGCGCGGAAGGCCGCAAGGTGCGTGCCGCCGTCGCGCTGGGGGATGTTGTTGGTGAAGGCCAGCACGTTTTCGTAATAGGAATCGTTCCACTCCAGCGCGACATCGATGCCGATGCCGTCCTTTTCCGCCGAAACCGAAATCGGTTCGGGGATCAGCGGCTGCTTGTTGCGGTCGAGATACTTCACGAAAGCGGCGATCCCGCCTTCGTAATAGAGATCATGCTCCAGCGTTTCTTCGTGGCGCTTGTCGCGCAGCTTGATCCGCACGCCCGAATTGAGGAACGCGAGTTCGCGGTAACGGTGTTCGAGCTTTTCGAAATCGAACTCGGTGACGTTCTTGAAAGTATCGTGGCTGGCCTTGAAGGTGACGCGGGTGCCCTTCTTGAAGCCATTATCGTCGGCATTGCGATCACTGCGCGGGGCATCGCCGGTCACCACCAGCGGGGCGACCGCATCGCCATGTTCGAACCGCATCCAATGCGCCTTGCCCTCGCGCCAGATCGTCAGCTCCAGCCATTCGGACAGGGCGTTGACCACCGACACGCCGACGCCGTGGAGACCGCCCGATACCTTGTAGGCGTTATCGTCCGAGGTGTTTTCGAACTTCCCGCCCGCGTGCAGCTGGGTCATGATGACTTCGGCGGCGGACACGCCTTCCTCGGTATGCATGCCCGTGGGAATGCCGCGCCCATTATCTTCCACGCTGACGCTGCCATCGGGGTTCAATTCGATCAGCACGAGGTCGCAATGCCCGGCCAGCGCCTCGTCGATCGCGTTGTCGCTGACTTCGAACACCATGTGGTGCAGGCCGCTGCCGTCGTCGGTATCCCCGATATACATGCCGGGGCGTTTGCGCACCGCATCGAGGCCTTTGAGAACCTTGATCGAATCCGCGCCGTAATCGCCCATCTGGCGCACGCGTTCGGGCAGTGTGCTGGGGGTCTGATCGGAAGTTTGTGCAGTGTTATCGTCCATGCCCATCATATAGGCCAGCACGCCGGGAAACCCAACTGCGGGAGGCTGCGCAGCGATGCTTTTCCACGAATGCGCAGGCCGCTTTGCCGCTTCGGTTGTCAGCCGGGGCGCAAATGCCGTGTGCCGTGCAAACCCTTTGCGCCCGCGTCGCTGCCGATTATGCAGGGCAGCCATGAGCCATGACATAATGATGAGCCGCCTTGCCGAACCTTTCGGCAGCTTCCCCGACATCCTGATGGACTGGTCGCGCATCAAGGGCGACGACCTCGCGCTGGTCGATGAAGGGCGCGAAGTGTACTGGGCTGAACTGGTCGGGCTGGTCGAACGGCTGGCGGCGCGGCTGGTGGAGACGGGGCTCGAACGCGGACAATCGGTCGCGATCCTCGGCACCTCCACCGTCAATTACGCGCTGGTGTTCCTCGCCGCGATGCGTGCGGGCGGGGTGGCCGCGCCGCTCACCACCAGTGCCTCGCCCGAACAGCTCGAAGGCATGGCCAAGGATTCGGGCGCGATCCACCTGTTCATCGATGCGGCCAAGGCGGCAGAGTTGGGGCAGGATTTCATGGCGGGCATGATCCGGGTGCCGCTGGAAAGTATCGACCAGTGGATGGCCCCTCCCGGTGCCCGCGCGCCCGCCTTCGTGCCGGAACCCCAAGACCCGTTCAACATCATCTATTCCAGCGGGACGACCGGTATTCCCAAGGGGATCGTCCATTCGCACCAGATGCGCTGGCGGCAGTTTGCATCGACCGCGCTGAGTTACCTTGGTGCCGGGCTGGAGGTGCGCTCGCTGGCGTCCACACCGCTTTATTCCAATACCACGATGGTCGCTTTCCTGCCGGTCTTGCTGGCGGGCGGCTGCGTGCGGGTGATGGGGAAGTTCGATTGCGCCAAATGGCTTGGCTTTGCGCAGGCCGACCGCACGACGATCACCATGCTGGTGCCGGTGCAATACCAGCGGCTGATGGACTTTGCCGGGTTCGACGAGTTCGACCTGTCCGCGCTGAAACTCAAATACTGCACTTCCGCCCCCTTCTCCGCCGAGCTGAAACGCGAAGTTCTCGCGCGGATGCCGGGCGGGCTGATCGAGATTTATTCGATGACCGAAGGCGGCGTCGTGTGCCTGCTGCCCGCCCATGAATTCCCCGACAAGCTCCATACTGTCGGCCGCCCCGCGCCGGGCAGCGAGTTGAAGGTGCTGGACGATGACGACCGCGAAGTGCCCCCCGGCACGCCCGGCAACATGGTGGGCCGCAGCCTCACCATGATGAGCGGTTACAAGAACCGCCCCGACAAGACCGCCGAAGCCCAGTGGATCGACCCGGCAACGGGCGAGGCATGGATGCGCATGGGCGACATCGGCCGGGTGGATGCGGACGGCTTTGTCGAGCTGGTGGGGCGCGCCAAGGACATGATTATCTCGGGCGGGTTCAACATCTACCCGTCCGACCTTGAGGCGGAATTGTCCAGGGAACCGGGTGTTGCCGAAGCCGCGGTGGTGGGGGTGCCATCGCGTGCATGGGGGGAAAGCCCGGTCGGCTTTGTGGTGCTGCGAGACGGGGCGGCAGACTGCGCTGCGATTCTGGCGGCGGTCAATGCGCGGCTCGGCAAGACCCAGCGCCTCGCCGCACTCCACCCGATTGCTGAAATGCCTCGCAGCCATATCGGCAAGCTGCTCAAAACCGAGCTGCGCGAAGAAGCTGCGCGATTGGGCGGGGTGGACTGAAGCCATTTGGGCAGGCGCCACAAACAGCTCGGCCCGGCTCCTCGGGTGAGGAGCCGGGCCGGTTGATGCTTCGCTTCGCTGTTGCGTTACACGATATCAGAGGCTTGCAGCCTCAGACGATGAACGTGTTGAACGCGGTGCCGCTGACGACAACGGCGAGCAGCAAGGCGACAGCCTTTTCGCTGATCATACGCATGTTTCGGTTTTCCCTGTTTTGTTGTGGTTGGGGAGCCCGGACAATCCGAGGGGAGAGAGAGGGAGAATCGCCCGGGCTTGCGCATCATATACAAATGCTCGCGCAATTTTCAATCTCTACAAAGACTGAAAATAATTCATCATCGCAATCGAAAAAGGTAATCAACCCGGATCTGGGAGACGAGTTGTGGCAAAAGCGGGCGCTGTGATGAAGGCGGTGCAGCTTGAGACGCGGCCACCGGTCAAGGGGGGGGAGATTGGTGGCCGCGTCTCTGGTGCTGCTTGCCCGGCTGTGCGCCGGGCGATGACAGGACAGGAGGGCCGAGCGAGGGGGGAGGCTGGCCGCTCCTGCCGGGTCGGCAGGCAGGCAAACGAGCCGTGTTCGGCTATCGCTGCCGGGCGGTGGTTCCGCGAGGATGTGCCAGTAGGAGAGAGGGCCCGGCACCGCACCGCTCGTGAGAGGAAATGGTGTTTGGCCCTGCTCACTTCAAATGCGAAAACACCATAAATTGTTGCGCGAAATGCAATTAACCGCTGCGCCAGATTGATGCGACGCGGCCGCCGGATCGCTCCGGCGGTCGCATGTTTTCAAAACCTTGCGCTGCTTAGTTGGCAGCGACGGTGCGGCCGCTGCGCACTTCAAGCGCGGCGACGCGGTCAACTTCGGCCAGAGCTGCGGTGCGGGCATCGGCCACGCACTGGCTGTCGACCGACGCGCGGCCCGAGGCATAGCGCGGGGTAGCCGGGACGGTGCAGGCCTTGCGCAGCTTGGCATCGATCCGCGCTTCGATCACGGCGCGCCCTTCCGGCGTGGTGACATCAACATCGCCGTAAGCGATGCGCACAGTGACGGTGCCGGTTTCCGTCGCAATGGCAGGGGTTGCAAGCGCGGCGAGGGCAATCAGGGGGAGAGCGAAACGCATGATGAAAACTCCGGGTGCAAGAGAGGGTGTCGGGAAATGCGATGCCGCTGGCCGGCATTCGGTTGCTGTTTGAAACTCTGGTGCAGTGCACAAGAATAATGTGCAAATGCGAAATGGTCGAAACTGGTTCCAAAGATTGCAATCATTTTGGTGCGGTTTTTCGGGAACTCGTTGTATTGCCGCGATACCTTTTGCGTTGCACTGCAAAATAATCTGGCAGGCCGTGCCGCGATGCTGGACAGCGCACGGGCTGCTCCTTAATTCGCCGCCATGAGCGCGCACCCTTCTGAAGCCCCCGCAGGCGATTTCGCCGTCACCGATTCGATCCTGATCGTCGATTTCGGGTCGCAAGTGACCCAGTTGATCGCCCGCAGGGTGCGCGAAGCCGGGGTCTATTCCGAGATCGCGCCCTTCACCCAGGCCGAAGCGGCGTTCCGGCGGATGCGTCCGAAAGGCATCATTCTGTCAGGATCGCCCGCCAGCGTGCCCGCCGATGGCAGCCCCCGTGCACCGCAGGCCCTGTTCGAGGCGGGCGTTCCCATCCTCGGCATTTGTTATGGTCAGCAGGTGATGACCCACCAGCTAGGCGGCGAAGTGCGGCCCGGCCATGAAACAGGGGAGGGCGGCGAATTTGGCCGGGCCTTCCTGACCGTCACCGCCGATTGCGCCCTGTTCAACGGCCTGTGGGAGGTCGGCTCGCGCCACCAGGTGTGGATGAGCCACGGCGACAAGGTCACCCAGTTCGCGCCGGGTTTCGATATCGTCGCCACATCGGACGGCGCACCCTTTGCCGTCATCGCCGATGAGGCGCGCAAGTTCTACGGCACCCAGTTCCACCCCGAGGTGGTTCACACCCCCGATGGCGCGCGGCTGATCGCCAACTTCGTGCGCCACGTCTGCGGGCTGGCGGGCGACTGGACGATGGCCGAGTTCCGCCAGACCAAGATCGCCGAAATCCGTGCGCAAGTCGGCGACAAACGCGTCATTTGCGGCCTTTCCGGCGGCGTCGATTCGGCGGTCGCGGCGGTGCTGATCCACGAAGCGATCGGTGACCAGTTGACCTGCGTGTTCGTCGACCACGGGTTGATGCGCATGAACGAGGCCGAACAGGTCGTCACCTTGTTCCGCGATCACTACAACATCCCGCTGGTGCACGTGGATGCCGAGGAGCTGTTCCTCGATGGCCTCGCCGGCCTCACCGACCCGGAGGCCAAGCGCAAGTTCATCGGCAAGACCTTCATCGATGTGTTCGAGGCCGAGGCCAAGAAAATCGGCGGGGCGGATTTCCTCGCGCAGGGCACGCTCTACCCCGATGTGATCGAAAGCGTGTCCTTCACCGGCGGGCCGAGCGTCACGATCAAGAGCCATCACAATGTCGGCGGCCTGCCCGAACGCATGAACATGCAGCTGGTCGAACCCTTGCGCGAATTGTTCAAGGACGAAGTGCGCGATCTGGGGCGGGAACTCGGCCTGCCCGATGCCTTCGTCGGCCGCCATCCCTTCCCCGGCCCGGGCCTTGCGATCCGCATCCCCGGCGAGGTCACGAAGGAGCGCTGCGATATCCTGCGCAAGGCCGACGCGATCTACCTCGACGAGATCCGCAGCGCCGGGCTGTATGATGCGATCTGGCAGGCCTTTGCGGTGCTGCTGCCGGTCAAGACTGTCGGGGTTATGGGCGATGCGCGCACATATGATTCGGTCTGCGCCTTGCGCGCCGTGACGTCGACCGACGGGATGACGGCAGATGTTTTCCCCTACGATGCCAGCTTCCTGACCCGCGTCGCCACGCGCATCGTCAACGAGGTGCAGGGCATCAACCGGGTGGTGTATGATTACACGTCGAAGCCGCCCGGCACCATCGAGTGGGAATAAGGCGCTGCGTGCCGCCGTGGGCGGGGCTTGCGCCGATCAGCCCCTTTCGGCGCGCCCGGGAATCGCATAACGCTCGCGCGTCTACCTGCTTGAAAGGGTTTGCGTTGTGATGCCGAATTTCTGCCCCCTTGCCTGTGCCGCCGCGCTTGCGCTCGGCCTGGCAGCCTGTGCGGGGCCCGAGGCCGATGCGCCAAAGGGCGATGCGGCGGCGACCGCTGCCGTCACCCAGAACGACTGGACGCTCGATCCGGCTGGCTCGCGCCTCAGCTATGTCAGCATCAAGGCGGGCGAAGTGGCCGAAGCCAATGGTTTCGACACGCTGTCAGGCCGGGTCGCGGCCGATGGTACCGCGACACTCAGTATCGACCTCGCCTCGGTCAACACCGGGGTCGATGTTCGCAACGAACGGATGCGGGAGATCTTTTTCGGCGTGGCCGAATTCCCGCAGGCGACCGTGACAGCCAAGCTTGATCCGGCGGCTTTTGCCGGGCTCGCGGTCGGCCAATCGCTGACCCGGCCCCTCAAGGCCAGCGTCGCCATCAAGGGTGCGACCGGCGATATCGCGACCGATGTGCTCGTCACCCGCGTCGCGGCTGACCGGGTGACCGTGGTGCCGACCGCGCCCGTCATCATCTCCACCGACATGTTCGGCCTCACCGATGAAGTGGGCGAATTGCGCGCCCTGGCGCAGCTGCCGTCGATCACGCCCGCGGTGCCGGTGACCTTCGCGCTCTCGTTCAAACGCGCCTGAGAGCGGCGACACGCGCGGCGACGCGCGTGGTCACGTACAGCGCCGCCAGCGCCAGCAACAGGCCGAGCGCTGCCGAAGCGATCATCTGGCTTGGCCAGTGGCCCCCCAGCACAATCCGCGCGGTCAGTCCGGCTCCCAGCAAGGCGGCTGCGATCCAACGAACCGGCCAGTGCTGGCGCGCAGACCCGCGTGCCAGCAATGCTGCCCCCAGCATCGCCCCGTAAACAAGGCCGAAGGTGGATGGCAGCCCGCTTGATCCGGCCGGATCAGCCACAGCCACCAGCGCTGCATCGGGCCGCGGAACAAACAGCGCCGCGCGCAGGGCCTGATCGGTTCCAAAGGCAAAAGCATAGGCCAGCGGCACAGCCAGCGCGCCGCGCAGACCCTGCACCCGCCACGCCAGCCACCCTGCCGCCGCGATCGCGCCCCACAGCAGCGGCGCCTTGGCCGTTGTGGTCAGCCAACCAGCCCAAGCGGGCGCCGCGCCCAAGACCTGCTGGAGTGCCCGTGTCACGGCAACATCGCCCGGCAAGGGCCCTTGCAGCAGCAGGCTGGCACTGCCCAGAACGCAGGCGATGGCGGCAAGCAGGCTGGCGGTGCGCATGGAAACAGACTCTTTGAAGCGGGTGACGCTACGACTTCGGGCACTGTCGTGGCGGCCTTGCAAAAGCAGGCTTGAAAGCCTCGTGCAACTCCGCTTGTCTGCCAGCCAAGCACAGCTTTGGACGGGAGACCATGCGCCATGAAGACCGCGATCACTGAAATGTTCGGCATCCAACACCCCATCATTCAGGGGGGCATGCACTATGTCGGCTTTGCCGAGATGGCAGCGGCGGTGTCGAACGCGGGCGGCCTCGGGATCATCACCGGGCTGACGCAGGGCACGCCCGAAAAGCTCGCTAACGAGATCGCGCGCTGCAAGGACATGACCGACAAGCCCTTCGGCGTGAACCTCACGATCCTGCCGACGCTGACGCCGCCCGATTATCCCGGCCTCGTCAAGGCGATCATCGATGGCGGGGTCAAGGTGGTCGAAACGGCGGGGCGCAACCCGGTCGATCTGCTGCCGCCGTTGAAGGATGCGGGGATCAAGGTGATCCACAAATGCACCAGCGTGCGCCACTCCTTGAAAGCGCAGGACATCGGCTGCGATGCGGTGAGCGTCGACGGGTTTGAATGCGGCGGCCATCCGGGCGAGGATGATGTGCCCAACTTCATCCTGCTCCCGCGCGCGGCGGATGAACTGGACATCCCCTTCGTTTCCAGCGGCGGGATGGCCGACGGGCGCAGCCTTGTCGCCAGCCTCGCGATGGGGGCGCAGGGGATGAACATGGGCACCCGCTTCATCGCCACCAAGGAAGCGCCGGTGCACGAGAATGTGAAACAGGCGATCCTGGCTGCCAGCGAACTCGACACGCGCCTTGTCATGCGTCCGCTGCGCAACACCGAACGGGTGCTGACCAATGCGGCGGTCGAACGCCTCATCGTGAAGGAAAAGGAACTGGGTGACAGCATCACCATCCAGGACATTCTGCCCGAAGTGGCGGGCGTGTACCCCAAGATCATGACCGAAGGCACCATGGACGCGGGCGCGTGGAGCTGCGGTATGGTCGCCGGCCTGATCCACGATATCCCGACCTGTCAGGAACTGATCGACCGCATCATGCTTCAGGCGGAAGAGATCATCGCCCGGATGCAGGCGATGGCCAGACACTGACGCAGCTGGCCCGGCGAAACCTTTCGGTAATGTGACACGGCCACGGGGTCCTGCTTAGGTAGCACCCCGTATTCATTCTCGACCAACACTGCGGCACCATCCGTGCCGCCGCACCGATTCTGGAGGGGATCGGCGCGGCGTGATGGCGATGTGATTTCCCAGAAGGCTGCGGGAGGCCCGAGGGATGGATTGGACGGGGAGGTAGTCATGGATTTATTCGCAAGCTCGGCGATGCTGGGCGGGATCATGGGCGCGGTCTTTGCAGCCTGGGCGCTGGGGCGCTGGCAAGGCGGGCTTGCCGACACTGGCGGGGCACGGGTGGCAGGGCCGATTGGCACCGTCGCCGCCGCTGCGGCTGCCGAATCGCAGGCGGGTGCTGCGTCTGCCATGCCATGCCAGCAGGCCGAGCGTGCGGCGCGGCGCGAAGCGTTTCACGCAGCGGCGTCGCTTGGCGAACTTCACGCCGAAGTCAGCGCCTATCGCCGGGCCGAACAAGTTCTTGCCGGGATTGATGGGACAAGCGAGATGCTGATGCAGGGGATGCTGGAACCAGCGCCGCCCGCTGCGCAAGCCAGCTGCCGCTATGCCGGGTTGCTCGGTCAGCCCACCTGCACCGTCGCTCAATCCGTCCGGCCTTCCAGCGCCGCCGGCCCGCGCTGTGCGGCAGCGGCCTCACCGGCGGCCTGTTCGGATCACCCTTCGGCTGCTTCGGCTTTCTCCCGTGTGTAGGGAATAAAGTCCTCAAAGAAGACGGCTCCGGTGGGAAAGCCGAGGAACCGATCAATCGTGGTGATGAATTCTTGCCGGCACAGCTGTGTCCCGCTGTAGCGGAGCATCACCAGCGCATCATTATTGTTGATGCTGGCAGGGTTGCGCGTGCGCTGTACGTAGATGGTCTTGCCCGATCCATAGACATAGGCGGTGCCGTCGATCGTCTGCATCCGCTGGTTGCGCGCGGTTTGGATGCAATCGACCGGCGTGCCCGCCACGCGCCCTTCCAGCAGCTTGGCAAGCCGTTGTTCGCCCTTCGTCATCGGCGGCGCGGCTTCGGCGCTGGCCGTGACGTCCGGCTCTTGGGCGGTTTGCGCTGCAAGCGGGCGAAAATTGACGCAGGCCAGCGCCAGTGCGGCAGTCAGTGCATAACGAAAGCGTGTCACAGCGTGATCCTTTCGATTCGGAATGCTCATAATGGCCACAATCCGCCTTAACCGCCGCTGAGCGGCGCGGGCGCCGGGTCAGCTATGGGCGGTGCTGGCGCCCGCAGCAATATCGGGCAACCCGGCGCCATCGGCCCCATCGGCAGGGCCGCCGCGCAGCACGAAGCGGCGATCACAATAGCCGCAATCGACATAGCCGTGTTCGTCAATTTCAAGGAACACACGCGGATGGCCTAACGCCGCCGGACGATAGCCCGCGCGCGCGCGGATGCCGCTGGCACCGTCGCAGCTGACACGCCGCGTATCCACCAGCACAGTTTCAGGAGGAGGAATGCTCATAGCCGCCCCGATACAGTCCGCGCCCGCGCAGTGCAATTGCCTTCAGCGCCGCGCTTGCCTAGGGCATGGCCCATGTCATCCCAGCCCGCCATCCGCATCGATAATCTCGTCAAGCGCTATGCCCCGGCAAAGAGCGCCAAGGGCGAGGTGAATGAGGGCAAGCTGGCGCTGGGCGGGGTCAGTTTCGATGTGCCGCAAGGGTCGATCTTCGGGCTGCTTGGCCCCAATGGTGCCGGCAAGTCGACGCTGATCAACATCCTTGCCGGGTTGGTCAACAAGACCGCGGGGGCGGTGGATATCTGGGGTTTTGATATTGATCGCGACCGCCGCAATGCTAGCCGGTCGATCGGGATCGTGCCGCAGGAAATCGTGTTCGATCCGTTCTTCACGCCATACGAAGTGCTGGAAAATCAGGGCGGTTTTTACGGAATCCCGGCCGCCCTTCGTCGCAGCGAGGCGCTGCTGGAAGCGGTGCGGCTGGCGGACAAGCGTGATGCCTATGCCCGCACCCTGTCAGGCGGCATGAAACGGCGGCTGCTCGTGGCCAAGGCGATGGTGCATTCGCCGCCGATCCTGGTGCTGGATGAACCCACCGCCGGGGTCGATGTCGATTTGCGCCGCCAGCTGTGGGGGCTAGTGAGCGAACTCAACCGCGAAGGCGTGACGGTGGTATTGACCACCCACTACCTCGAAGAGGCCGAGGAGCTGTGCGACCGGATTGCGATCATCAACCACGGCCAGCTGATCGCCAACAAGCCGACGCGCGAGCTGGTGGATATGGCCCGCGAGAAGATTGTCGCTGTCACCACCGCCGCAGACCTCAGCGCCGCACCGGCGCATGATGCCTTCGTCCGGGCCAGCTGGGACGGTGCCCGCGGGGTTGAAGTCACCTATGACAAGGACAAGCTCAGCGCCGGACAGGTGCTGGCGATCCTTCAGGCGCAGGGTCTGGTGATCGAGGACGTCACCACGCGGGAGGCCGATCTTGAGGATGTTTTCGTCCAGCTGACCGGCGGGGCCGCGTAAGGCCTGGTCTCAGGTCGCGGTCGGCTCGTTGTGGCTGTGGTCGCCCGCCGGCTTCTGCCGGCGCCAGTTGCGCCGCGAATGGCGCTCGATCGCGACGCCGCAATGGCGGCAATGTCCGACATAGCCCCGCCCGTCCCATTCAACTTTGCGGCGGTCCGGTTTGTGATGGTTGAGCCAGCAGCCCACGAATGAAAGCAAAGACATGTAAAAAAGCGCCTAAATGAGAGGAACACCTAACACATGTTATTTCCTCACCCTGCGGACGCATTTGCATTGCGATTCGCCACTGGCAACAGCCTAACATCATGCTGCATTGCAACCTAGGAAAAACCGCTAGGTTACGGGCCTTCAAAGCGTTTGGCGTGCATCGCGCTTGCAGCGGGGAAAAATGCGAGTCATGGCCGGGCGATGGCGATAGACGACCCATGGCGACAACCCAATGACATGAGGACACCCGGCGTAATGATCTATGACGTTGTGGTGATCGGTTCGGGCGCAGCAGGGCTGACTGCGGCACTGGCGCTGGCCGAAACGCGGGCGGTGCTGGTGCTGGCCAAGGGCTCGCTCACTGGCGGGTCAACCGCGTGGGCGCAAGGCGGGATCGCCGCCGTGCTGGATACTGGCGACACTTTTGAAAATCATGTGCGCGACACGATGGTGGCGGGCGCGGGGCTGAATGATCTGGCCGCGGTCGAATTCGTGATCGAGCGCGCACCGCAATCCATTGACCGCTTGTGCGAGCTGGGCGTGCCGTTCAACCGCGATGCCGACAGCCTGCACCTCACCCGCGAAGGCGGCCATTCGCACCGCCGCATCGTCCATGTTGACGACGCGACCGGCTGGGCGGTGCAATCGGCGCTGCTGAAAGCTGCCGAGGCCCATCCCAACATCACCCTGCTGCCGGGCCGCACCTGCATCGACCTCATCACCGATCGCCATGCCGAGCAGTTTTCCGCTGCGGGCCGCGTGTGGGGGGTCTATGCGCTGAACGAGGCGACCGGCCATGTCGAACGCCATGTGGCCCGCGCCACCATTCTCGCCACCGGGGGCGCGGGGCGTGTCTACCAGTTCTCCACCGCTCCGCGCGGCGCGACGGGCGATGGGATCGCGATGGCCTGGCGGGCCGGCGCGCGCGTCTCCAACATGGAGATGATGCAGTTCCACCCGACCTGCCTTTACAATCTCGACGTGAAAAACTTCCTCATCACGGAAGCCGTGCGGGGCGAGGGCGGGCATCTGCTCCACCCGGAAACCGGCCGTCGCTTCATGGTCGATTACGATCCTGAACGGATGGAGCTGGCGCCTCGTGACGTTGTGGCCCGCGCGATCGACGACCAGATCAAGCGTTTCGGCCTCGATTACGTGCATCTCGATATCAGCCATCAGCCCGCCGATTTCGTGAAGGGCCACTTCCCGACGATCTATGACAAGCTGATGGGTCTGGGCATCGACATGACCGCGCAGCCGATCCCGGTCGTCCCGGCGCAGCACTATACCTGCGGCGGGGTGGTGGTGGGCCTTGACGCGCGCACCGATGTGCCGGGGCTGTGGGCGGCGGGCGAATGCACCGAAAGCGGGCTGCACGGCGCGAACCGGCTGGCGTCCAACAGCCTGCTCGAATGCTTCGTGTTCGGCGAGGCGGCGGCGCAGGATATCCTCGCACGCTGGGACACGCTGGAAGCGCCGCCTGCAATCCTCCCATGGGACGAAAGCCGCGTGACGGATTCCGACGAGGAAGTCGTCATCAAGCAGAACTGGACCGAAATCCGCCGCTTCATGTGGAACTATGTCGGCATCGTGCGCACCACCAAACGGCTGGAACGCGCCGCCAGCCGCATTGAACTGCTGAAACGCGAGGTCGAGGATTATTACGGCGCCTTCCGCGTGACGACCGATCTGATCGAACTCAGAAACCTGCTGCAATCGGCAGAACTGATCGTGCAATCGGCGCTGCGCCGCAAGGAAAGCCGGGGGCTGCACTACACGCTGGATTATCCGGCGCTGGCGGATGAGCCGCGCGATACGGTGCTGGTGCCGTGATAAAGGGAAGCGGCCGCGGTGCAGACACGCACCGCGGCCGCCCTGCGACCCTGTGAAACGAGCCAGGCTCGGCTCAGAAATCGTTCGAACCGATGATGGGTTCGCTCGGGAACATGCCCATCGTCGTGCCGCCACCGGTGCCGAGAATTTTATCCCAGTCGATCCCGCCAGCGACGCCGTCGATGTCCTGCTGGTCCAGCTTCTGGATGCGGGTCTTTGCGGTTGCCGATGCGGCGGCGATACCGGCCATCAACTGATCGCTGCCGATGCGTGCGGCCTTCTTCTTGCTTGTCATGATGTGCTCCTTGCTGTGGCCCGGACGATCAACGGAGAACCGTTTCCCCCCGCTCCGGGCGCGGCGTGGGTGACGGGGTGAGGTGCGTGGGGTGCGGCCCGTATGCCGAGCGCGGCACATGCACGGCCTTGCTGGGGTGCGCGCGTGTGGTGACCTGCGGGCAGCGAACACAGCTTGCTGTCCCGTTTTCGGTGTACCAGCGGCAGGTCTTGCGCAAGGTGCAGGACGGCGCGACGTCAACCACCGGCGCGAGTTGCGCGATGATCGCCTTGCCAAGTCCGCATCCACCATCGCGCCACTGGCCGCAGCCGTGGTTGGCGCAAGGTGCAGAGAACCGCAGCGCGTGACCCGGATCGATGCCGAGCGCGTCTGCGTCGAAATCGTCGGGCAGTGCGGTGCCCTTGTCGAGATAGGCGACCCGGGCTTCGCCCTCCTCTTCAAGCACCACACCCAGCAGTCTGGCTTCGGGATGCTGGTGGGGGGCGCTGGGGCAATCGAGCTGCTGGTCCATCGGCATCGCGCGTCTTCGCCCCCATCGCAAATTCGTGATGTTGAGAGGCTATCGAACGCATTCGATGCTGCCCATCGTGCACGCGGACTAGTCGATCTGTACTAGGCGCCTGCGAAAGGGCCGTGCGGCGGTGGTTTCCATACATTGAGCAGCAAGGCGAAGGGCGGTACTGCATGGGACCATGCCCAACAGCCTCCTAAGGTTCGCCTGTATTGCATCGGCCATTTGCGCTGGGCCCGCTCTGGCGCAATCCGGCGGGGATCCCGAGGCGCAAAACGCCATTGTCGTGACCGCGCAGCGCTCGGGCGCGCCGATGTGGACGATCGACACCCCCACCGGCACGATCATCCTGGTTGGCGAGATCCGGGCGATCCCCAAGACCACCCCGTGGGAGCCTGCACGGCTGGAAGAAGCCACCGCGCAGGCCGACCGGGTGATCCTTGGCGCGCGCCCGAAGGTGTCGCCGGGCGATGTGCTGCGGCTGATCTTCAGCGGCGGCAAGTTCACCAAGCTGCCGGACAAGACCGTGGCCAGCGATTACCTTGCGCCCGACCAATGGGCGCGGCTCGAAGCGCTCGCCGCGGCGCATGAGGAGGATTACGCCCGCCAGTCCTTCCTGCTCACCGCGTTCGAGATGCTGCGCAAACAGCTGCGCTTCAACCGCGATACCACCGACGAACCCTCGGACGTTGTTCGCAAGGCTGCCGACAAGGCGAAGGTGCCGACCACCCGCGCGGCCACCCTGCGCGGCGAGGATATCATCGACAATCTCGCCGATGCGCCGCCTGCCGCACATATCCCCTGCCTTAACGCCGCGATGGATGCGGTCGAGGCGGGCCCTGACATTGTCGAACAGCGCGCGGCGGACTGGCGGCGCTACGATATTCCCGGTGTCATGGCGAACCCGCTGGAAAGCGCATTGGGCCAGTGCTGGCCCTGGGCGGACGACACTTTGGGTAGCGAACTCAGAACCATATGGGTGGGCAACATCGCCGAGGCCGCCGCCGCCAAGGGCACCACCCTTGCCGTGGTGCCGCTAAGGGTGTTGGCGGAAAGCGGCGGAGTGCTTGACCAATTGGACGCGCGCGGCTTCGATATCGCCGGACCCGCATGGAAATGACCATCCGGGCCTGAGAGGATCAGCCCGCACCATGCCCACTGTCACCACCCCCAACACCGGCATCGAGATTTTCTACGAGGATACCGCCCCGCTTGGGGGCGATCCCGCGGCCGAGGTGATCCTGCTGGTGATGGGCCTTGGCGCGCAGATGACACTGTGGCCGGACGAGTTGGTGGCCGCGCTGGTGGGCGACGGGTTCCGGGTGATCCGTTACGATAACCGCGACATTGGCCTCAGCCAGAAGATGGAAGGCCAGCGTGCGCCCAGCCTGCCGGTGCAGCTGCTGCGCAAGAAGATCGGCTTTCCCGCCAAGGTGCCCTACACCTTGAAAGACATGGCCGATGACGGGATCGGGCTGCTGGATGCGCTCGGCATCGCGCGCGCCCATGTGGTTGGTGCGTCGATGGGCGGGATGATTGCGCAGCTGATGGCGGTGCATCACGGCGACCGGCTGGCCAGCCTCACCTCGATCATGTCGACCACCGGCAATGGGAAGCTGCCGCAGGCTGAAAAGCACGCGATGGACGCGCTGGTTGCGCCGATCACCAGCATGGAAGAAGAATCGCTGGTCGCCCACGGCCTCAATGTGGCGAAGAATATCGGCAGCCCCGGCTACCCCTTCGATCCCGAGGCCCAGCGCGCTCGGGTGCTGGCGAACATCCGGCGCAGCGTCTACCCCGCCGGCCTGCCGCGCCAATTGGCCGCGATTATCGATGATGGCTGCCGCCGGTCGCGCCTTGCGCAGGTGAGCGTGCCGACGCTGGTGATGCATGGTGAGGCTGACCCGCTGGTCAAGCTCGAAGCGGGTGAGGATACCGCAGCCCACATCTCCGGCGCGCGGCTGGTGACGATCCCCGGCTGGGGCCACGATCTGCCGGTCGCGCTGATCCCGCGCATCGCCGGCGAAATCGCGGCCCACGCGCGCGGGGGGGGCTGACGGCCCGCCGCTGGCAGGCTTAGCCCATCGCCTCCAGCACATCCTCCAGCCGCGCCGGATCGCCCAGCGCGATCACCGTGCCGTCGCTGCCGGCATCGAGCGGATTGCCCTGCCAATCGGCCATCATCCCGCCCGCGCCTTCGACCACGGGGACGAGCGCGGCGTAATCATACAGCTTCAATCCGGCCTCGATCACGACATCGACATGGCCGGATGCGACGAGGCCGTAATTGTAGCAGTCCCCGCCGAACACGATCTTCTTTTCAGCCACCTGCTTGGCCACCGACATGAAGGCGTCGGCCTCTTCATTGGTGAACAGATGCGGGCTGGTGGTGGCGAGCACAGCGTCGGCGAGGTCTTTGAGCGGGCGCGCAGCGGCGGGCTTGCCATTGAACAGCGTCGGCTGGCCGATGCGGCCCACCCAGCGCTCGCCCGCAATGGGCTGATCGATGATGCCGAGCACCGGCCAGCCATCCTGAAGCAATGCGATCAGCGTGCCGAAGATCGGGCGCCCGGCGATGAAGCTGGTGGTGCCGTCGATCGGATCAAGCACCCACTGGCGGCCTGCGCCGTCGTTGCGGGTGCCATATTCCTCGCCGATGATCCCGTCAGCGGGGAATTCCGCCTCGATCAGCGCCCGCATCGCGGCCTCCGCGGCGCGGTCGGCTTCGGTGACGAAGCTGCGGTCGGCCTTTTTCTCCTCGCTCCACTGGCCGCGGAACAGGGGGCGGATGGCCGCGCCTGCCACATCGGCAAGGCGCAGGGCGAGGGCGAGGTCTTTTTCGGTCATGGCGCTTCCCAATAATAGACCTGTTGCGAAAGTGGGGATTAGGGGATTCCCGTTTGGCGTAAAATCTGATTCACGCTTTGGATGCAGAGGTTTTGCGCTGAGCGGCTGATAGGCCGTACGGTATTCCGCCGGGTTTCCGGTGTTGATGTGGGTACATTCCGAGAGATGGAGCGGCGCCTCGCACCACACTGGGAGCGGCGAGAGAGCAGCAAGGCTCTGTCTGGGCGGCCGCATGGTGTTGGCGGCCTGGCCGATCATCTGCTGGTTTTGCTGATCCTCTACCGCTGCCACGTCACGCAGGATTTTCTGGGTTGCCTTTACGGGGTGGACAAGGCTTCGATCTGCCGTGCACTCAAGCGGATCGAACCGCTGGCCCAGCGCCTGCTGGGGGTCAAGCGCACGATCCGTATCGCCGGACATGAGG
Source organism: Porphyrobacter sp. TH134 (assembly GCF_002855495.1). Classification (GTDB taxonomy): domain Bacteria; phylum Pseudomonadota; class Alphaproteobacteria; order Sphingomonadales; family Sphingomonadaceae; genus Erythrobacter. The sequence continues at coordinate 3 of NZ_PKRO01000009.1, read as the reverse complement.
CGC
>NZ_PKRO01000099.1 GCF_002855495.1 Porphyrobacter sp. TH134 | reverse complement strand
TGATGTCGTGGACGGCTCTCCACCCCGCAGGATAATTTCTGCGGATCAGTCGGAGAGGAGAGTGACGATGGAGCAAGTATCAGTTGTTGGACTGGATCTGGCAAAGTCTGTTTTCCAGGTTCACGGTGTCAACGCGCAGGGCGAGGCTGTCCTGCGACGCAGGCTTACGCGGGGGCAGTTGCTGAAGCTGTTCGAGAAGCTGCCGCCCTGCCTTGTCGGCATGGAAGCCTGCGCCTCGGCGCATCATTGGGCGCGCGAGCTGGCGGCGCTTGGCCACGAGGTCAAGCTGATGCCGCCGCAATACGTGAAGCCCTATGTGAAGCGCGGCAAGAACGATGCTGCCGATGCCGAGGCGATCTGCGAAGCGGTGACCCGGCCCACGATGCGGTTCGTTGGCGCGAAGTCACCAAACCAGCAGGCGACCATGATGCTGCACCGGGTGCGCAAGATCCTGACACGGCAGCGCACGCAGATCAGCAATGCCCTGCGCGCGCACATGGCCGAGTTCGGCATCACCGCAGCTATCGGGCGCGGAGGACTGGACCGGCTGATCGCGGTCATCGCCGATCAGGATGATGCGCGCTTGCCTGACGAGGCTCGGGCTTGCCTTGCGGTGCTCAGCACCCAGCTCGAGATGGTCAAGGATCAGATCCTCGATAACGACCGGCGCATCCTCGCCGATGCCCGCAGGACCGAGGCGGGCCGCAGGCTGATGAAAATCCCCGGTATCGGCCCGCTGCTGGCCAGCGCGATCGTGGCCTGCGTGCCTGACCCTGCCACCTTCGGCGGCGGCCGAAGCCTGTCGGCATGGATCGGCCTAACACCGCGCCAGAACTCGAGCGGCGGGAAGGAGCGGCTCGGCAGTATCACCAAGGCTGGCAACACCTACCTGCGCGAGCTGCTCGTAGTCGGCGCCATGGCCGTGGTGCGGCGAGCCAAGCAGGGCAGCACCAAGCGCCCCTGGGTGACGCAGCTACTGGCGCGCAAGAAGCCCAAGGTTGCGGCTGTCGCGCTGGCGAACAAGAACGCCCGCGTCATCTGGGCGATGATGGCAACCGGCGAGGCTTACCGCGAAGCGGAGATGGCCGCAGCCTGAGAAATCGCGCCCAGGGCGCTACACCAGTTGGAAAGGGCAGACTGAACTGACGCAAAAAGCCGGTTGAAACCGCCGGAGCAGGAGAACCCGTTCGACCCCAGCACTTCGAGTGCGTGCAATTGGGAGGGACCTGAACCGCGCGAATGGCATCAGGGCCAGCGGCTATGCAAAGCCGCGCAAATAGGCCGGACACATGGGCGCCACGACCAGCCAGCGCAGTGAAGAAATACCCTTGCCAACGGAGAGCCGTCCACACA
>NZ_PKRO01000098.1 GCF_002855495.1 Porphyrobacter sp. TH134 | reverse complement strand
ATCAGCCGCTCAGCGCAAAACCTCTGCATCCAAAGCGTGAATCAGATTTTACGCCAAACGGGAATCCCCTAATCCCCACTTTCGCAACAGGTCTATTCGGGCCTGCGCCTGCCCGATTACGACCGCATCAGCCGCGAAGACGGCCTGACCGCAGGCCGCATCCGGTCAGCCTTTGCCGATGCCAATCTGGTGTGGCCGGAAAGCGCGATCGGGGTCAGGCTGAATGAACGCGGCTGGCTGGAGGAAATCCGTCTGTGCTATTCCAAGACCTTCCGCCCGGCGCGCTGCCCGGCGTCCCGCTGGGGGGCGAGGAACGCCGCCCCGGCGAAGATATGGCGGGGGCTGTGAAGGAGACAACCGGAGCCTTCTGACCGGTTTCAGGAACGCAGATGATGGCTGTAAATGTCGGCAAATGGGTGGAATTCGGAATGTCTGCTTCTTCGAAGTTTTTAGTTTCCACCCCGATGTAGCGTCAATCTTTACCCGAATCTGAGACCATGTCTTTGATTAATCAGAGAGGATGATCTCTGAACCTTTCTGCTAAAGAGGCGAGGTCTGACATGGCGTGGGTGATGACAAGCAACATTTATGACCGCGTCGTTCTGGATGAGGGCGACCGCGATGCGCAGGTGCGACGGAAGATGCAGCTAAGCAAGGCGCTTCTGGAATCGCTACCGCAACAACCATTCTGGCACCCAGAGTACGTGCAATTCGGCGACCTGACCTCAGGTCTTCTTCATCCTACTATCACACCCCCGTTTTTCGCAAGGATTGAGAAGTTTCAGCCCCCACTGCTCGGGATGTTCGACTGCATTGCCGGCTACGCCGTGTCCACAACGGCAATCGAGCTGATCGAGTCCGTCGATCCAGGAGTTCACCGTTACCATCCCTTCAATCTCACCATGGCTGACGGATCGCCGACGCCAGAGCCATATATGCTGCTCAATATCGGACAAAGAGCCGATACGATCGCACTTGAGGCAAGCCCGCACATGGTGAAAGTGTTTCCGGGGGCTACTTTAGATGATGGGCCGAACAAGTATCCTGATTGGTATCGTTACAGGATCGATAATAAAAGAAACTATCCATCCTCTGCGGTCTACAAAGACAAAGTCAAAGGTTTGTCGATCTGGTATGATCATAAGCTAAACGAGATCATGATTTGCGACAAGTTAATGGCGCTCTTTCTCGATCATGGAATCGTACGCCTTGAAGAAAAGGCTCCTTACTTCCTCTGGCAGCTACGCGAGGTCTGAGGTGTCAGGCCTATTTATGACCGCTTTGGGGTCGGTGCACGAACCCGCTTCGCGGGAGGGGCGCTGGCGGCGAGGGTGATGTAGAACGACAGGCGTAGCGCCTGATCCGAGAGAGGCAGACGA
>NZ_PKRO01000097.1 GCF_002855495.1 Porphyrobacter sp. TH134 | reverse complement strand
TCGGTCGTTTCTGGCGAAACCCCGGAATCAGCGATCAGCAAGCGCGTCAAGCGCAACCGGCTGATATCTCCCAACTACTTTTGAGGACAGGCTCTAAGATCAACATCGCTGGCCAAGCCGCCTCCAAGTCATATCATCCGTTCATCAGCTAGCCTAACCCTGTTCTCGAGGATAGTATTGAGTGACGCCTTGTCGCCGCACGACTTTTTAACGCGTTTTGCGACAAACCCATCTTTCCCATGACACAGCCTGAACGTCAGCTCTTGCCAGAAGCTGACGTTCAGCGCTTGCTTGCTCGGCGCAGCCCCTCCTCCCCACTTGTCCGCCAGCCGCTTGGTTTGCCGAGACTTTAGTTCCGTCTTTGGTCACTAATGAACCCGTGGTACGCGTATCTTGGGTACACTTTATCTAAAGGCTTCAAACTTGCTCGACCATCGAACGAAACTGGCGGGCTGGCTCACGACGGCTGCAAATCGGCTCACTCGGAAACCCGAGGAAGCAGGCGCTGGATCCCGATACGTCGACCTTGCCCCAACGGACCAAGCCGACCCGGCGGGTGTCTATTCGACTGCCCTGACAAAGGCGACCGAGAATCCCCGCGTGATGAACATCGCCCTCACAGGACCCTATGGATCAGGTAAGAGCAGCATCATCAAATCCTTCCTGAAGGGGTATAAGCGACCGGTTCTACAGATCTCCTTGGCGGCGTTCCTCCCTGAGGCCCTGCCCGAAACGGGGTCAACCAGCGGCAAGGTAGGCCGGCAGGAGATCGAGCGCAGCATCCTTCAGCAGATGCTCTACGGCGCCGATGCCAGACGGCTTCCGCTTTCGAGGTTCAAGCGGATACAGTCACCTGGCCGTTGGTCGATGCTGGCCTCTCTATTCATAATCTTCGGCGTCATCTCCTGCTGGCATCTGTTCCAGCAGCGAGACGCGATCATGGCGGGCACCTATTTTCGTCCGTTTGCTGTAGCGAACTGGTTAAATCTGCTCGCCTTCGCGATCGGCGGCGGATTCATTTGGACGGTCATCCATCATCTTTATGTCGCGAGTTTCGGTATATCCCTGAAGAGTATATCCCTGAAGGATATCGAGATCACGCCTAAAGCGGCGACCGAGGAATCAATACTGAATCGTCACCTAGACGAGATCATATATTTCTTCCAGTCCACCCAATATGACCTTGTCGTAATTGAAGATCTAGACCGGTTCAACAATTCCGACATCTTCGTGACGCTGCGCGAGATCAACAGCCTCGTGAACGCAAACCTGCGCGGCAAGCGGCACATCCGGTTTCTTTAGAGCCTGTCCTCAAAAGTAGTTGGGAGATATCAGCCGGTTGCGCTTGACGCGCTTGCTGATCGCTGATTCCGGGGTTTCGCCAGAAACGACCGA
>NZ_PKRO01000096.1 GCF_002855495.1 Porphyrobacter sp. TH134 | reverse complement strand
GATCGTGTCCCACGGCGTGGTGTAGCTTATTGGAGCTCCCGCCGATTTCGGCATCAGTCTGAGCCGATCATGCGCCGGGTACAGCCGAGAGCATGACGATTGGATTGTCGCTCACCGGCGCCATCGTTTCAAGTGTCATGTAGCGTGCGCGCTGGACGGCCCATTCATCGGACTGTTCCATGAGGATGGCTCCGATCAGGCGAGTGATGGCCGCTTCGTTGGGGAAGATGCCGACGACCTCGGTGCGGCGTTTGATCTCGCCATTGAGGCGTTCGATGGGATTCGTGCTGTGTAACTTGGCCCGATGTTCCTTGGGGAACGTCATGTAGGCCAGCACATCAGGCTCGGCATCGTCCATCAAAGCGGCGAGCTTTGGCAGTTTTGGGCGCATCTGGTCGGCAACGGAGCGCCATTGCTGACTGGCCGCCTCGGGCGTTTCCTGTGCGAAGGCGGTGCCGATGAACGCGGACACGACGCGCCGACCGCTTTTGCCGGCATGGGCCAGCGCATTGCGCATGAAGTGGACACGGCAGCGTTGCCATGTCGCACACAGCAGCTTGGAGACAGCCGCCTTGATACCTTCGTGCGCATCGGAGATCACCAGCTTGACCCCGCGCAGGCCCCGGCGCGTCAGCTTGCGCAGGAACGCAGTCCAGAACGGTTCTGCCTCCGAAGGGCCGATGTCCATGCCCAGCACCTCGCGGCGTCCATCGCTGTTGACGCCCACCGCGATGATCACTGCGACCGAGACGATCCGGCCATTCTGGCGGACTTTGACATAAGTGGCATCGATCCAAAGGTACGGCCAGTCGCCTTCGATCGGGCGGTCGAGGAAGGTATGCACTTTCTCGTCGAGCTCTTCGCACAGGCGGCTGACCTGGCTCTTCGAGATGCCATCCATGCCCAATGCCTTGACCAGATCATCGACCGAGCGGGTCGAGATGCCCTGCACATAGGCTTCCTGGATCACCGCGGTCAGCGCCCGTTCGGCCATCCGCCGCGGTTCCAGAAAGCCTGGGAAATAGCTGCCCTTGCGCAACTTGGGGATGCGCAGTTCGACTGTCCCGGCCCGCGTCTGCCAGTCGCGCTCGCGATAGCCGTTGCGCTGAACGAGCCGGTCCGCGGACTTCTCGCCGTGCGCAGCGCCGGTCAGGCCGCCAACCTCCATCTCCATCAGCCGCCCGGCGGCATACGAAATCATCTCGCGCAAAATATCCGCGTCGGGGGCCTTCTCGACCAGCGTGCGCAGGTGCATCATGGAATCGGTCATCGTGGTTCTCCAGGTTCGAGTGTTGCAACCCAAACCTAGCCGAAATCCACGGTGACCACCCGCGCTGCTGGCCGGACGCTACAGCGCAATATCGAAAGCGCGCGTCCGGCCAGCAGCGCTACCCTCATAACCTACACCACCTGCCGGGACGCGACC
>NZ_PKRO01000095.1 GCF_002855495.1 Porphyrobacter sp. TH134 | reverse complement strand
GGCGTTCCTTCGGGCACCGCCGCACGGCGCTTGGCCTCGGCACGGGCACGCAGGAAATCGCGACCTTCGACGAGCGCCGAGGTCATCATGGCGCTGTGATTGAAGCGCGAACTGGAGACCGGCTTCCAGGAGGAACCGAACTCGTTGAGGTACAGGGTTGCTGCGACCTCGCGCATCTCTTCGAGCGCCAGCATCGCGCTTTCCGCGCATTGTGCCCGCTCGACCTGGGTCTCAAGATCATGGGTATGAACCTCGGATCCATCGGCCGTCGCAATCAGCGCGCGGACCTCGTCGGTCGCCCGGTCAAGGGTAGTCGATTTGCGGGTCGCAGAACGGTGGAAGATGTTGACGAAGGCCCAGCCGAGATCCTCTGCATCGGCTTCAAGAGCGGTCCCGGACACCATGGCGAAGAGATCGGACCAGACCGCTTCGAGGGTTTGGACGACTGCGTCGCGAACCGGGAAATCGCTTGTCGATACGGGAGCAGGACCGATGGAAAAGCCGGCGAGATCGAGCCCGGCGAGTTGATCGGCGAATGACGTGTGCATGGGGATATCCTCCTGACTGGCATGACACCGACGCACCCGTTCTTGGTTGCGCCAGCGAGAGCCCGTCAGGGCCAGCTTCAGGCAGGATTGCGCACCCGTCAGGGGGAACCCGGCTTGGCGGGCTGGCGCGGGCAGGCCTTCAGCCCGAAGGGCCAGGGCCAACACGGGCCCGTCCAAGCCGGGTTGCGCAAGACTGGCGGCTGGCCCAGGGCCTCTTTCGCATGGCGCCAGACCATGAGCGGCCGGCAAAGCTCAGTCAGGGATGGCAACCCAAAGCGCTGCTTCTGGCCAACTCGCAGACCTCAAGCTGCGCGCCTGGTGTAGACCCCCTCGCCGTTCGACATGTGCCCGAGGCAACCGTAGTCGCCGAACATGGCATCGAAGCGGGATGCGATCTGGGACAGCCAGCGCCTTGCCCGCGGTGACCGGGCCGTGCGCCAATCGGCGTCCCAATAGGCTCGGTCTTCGCGTTCGACGATCCAGATAGCCACCAGCCCTCCGTAGACCGATACGCCGAAATCCGCGTAGGCATTGCGCATGAGGATCCGGTCTTCCCGGCCGCGCCATCCGTCATGCGGGATCAGCGACGGGAAGGCTTGGGTGGCTCGCTCGCGCAGGTCCTCGCGCAGCCATTCGTACTCGAATTCCCAGTCGTCCTCAGCTTCGACCTCGAGCACAGTGAATGCGACGATTGCGCCGCTGGGATAGCTGACAGATCTGCCCATGACATCCTCCCTCAGGCCGCAAGCGCAGCGTCGCCTGACGCATCGTCAAACTGCTCAGGAATAACCCCTCCGCCGAGCTTCAGCAGCAGGCTCGAAGCTTCCTCGGCCTTGGCCGCAGCAGTCAGAATGGCGCGGTCGTCGTCCTTCAGCAGCTTGAGCCAGTGCTCAATATAGCTGGCGTGATTGTCGAGATGTGTGACCGGCAGCCCCAGCTCAGCACCCAGCATGGCGCTGGAGAGTTCGGCGACCAGTTCCTCGGCGGCATAGGC
>NZ_PKRO01000094.1 GCF_002855495.1 Porphyrobacter sp. TH134 | reverse complement strand
CACCCGCTACGATCGATGCGCCCATACCTTCATGTCCGCCATCTGCATCGCCGCAATCGTCATCTTCTGGCTGCCGCAATGAGTCCTGAGCCTAGTTTCAAGGCTTCTAAATACAAAAACGAACTGACAAGCTGAAGGCTGTTTTTAACCCTATGGTTGACCTCACGCAGCAGCAATTCCTTGACGCTTAGGGCCTCTTCCAAGTTGACCTTGGCCCAGTGCTGCTCGTCTATATCGATTATTGCGACCACACCGCCAGTGATCGTTCCCTTGCCGTTGCGCACTGGCCGCCCTGTCATCCGGGTCCATGCCTTAGAGCCTGATCCGAAATTAAGTTGAGTGGTGCCAGTGGGTTAGCTTGACGCGAGCCCAAGTCGTTGATTCAGCGGTTTTGCAACGAACCAAGGGAAATCAACGATGTGGACCGACACCACTCGGGCTCAGTATGCCCGTGCCGACCTGGCTTTGCCAAGCGATTTGACCGATGCGGAATGGGCCGTGCTGGAGCCGTTTTTCCCATCACCATCGCATGTGGGGCGTCCGCGCAAATGGCCACTGCGGCGTATCGTCGAGGCGATCCTGTATCTGCTGCGCGGCGGGCTGCCCTGGCGAATGCTGCCGCCCTGCTTTCCACCTGTTTCCACGGTGCGCCGCTGGTTCTACCTGTGGCGCGACAATGGTCTTTGGCTTTCACTCAATCACGCCCTGCTGCTGATCGGCCGGGAAGCTGTCGGGCGCGAAGCTTCTCCCAGCGCTGGGGTTATCGATAGCCAGAGCGTCAGGACCACCGAGAGCGGCGGACCGCGGGGCTACGATGCGGGCAAGAAGATCAAGGGCCGCAAGCGGCACATCGTGACCGATACCGATGGCAATCTGGTTCATGCCGTGGTCCACACCGCTGACGTGCAGGATCGCGATGGCGCACCGCTCGTCCTCGCTGAGATCATCCGCCGCCATCCTTGGCTCAGGCACATCTTCGCCGATGGTGGCTATGCCGGCGACAAGCTGCGCGAGGCGCTGCGCAAGATCGGGAAATGGACGGTCGAGATCATTAAGCGGTCCGACCACGCCAAGGGCTTCGAGGTCTTGCCCAGACGCTGGGTTGTTGAGCGGACCTTTGCATGGCTCGGTCGCAACCGCCGCCTCGCCAAGGACTTCGAGGAGACTATCGCCTCGGCAACCGCCTGGCTGTTCATCGCCTCAATCCAGCTCTTCGCACGCCGCATTGCAAGAGCATGAAATCCAGCGCGATAGTTTCGAATCAGACTCTTAGAGCCGTCGCCTCTTTGATAATGAACGTCAATGCTAGGTTTCTCCTCTCCGCGAAGCATCATCGCAGCGAGCGGATATTCATGCTCATCGACGCGTGAGCCGTCTTCGTGAAAGGATACCCAGTCACCCAAGCTGTGGAGCTGGGGTGAGTGCAGGACAGGATGGCCCAGCATTTGCTCGGCATACTTGTTCCTCCCCACAATCTTGCCTGACGGGAATTCGGCCATAATCAAGCCAAGTGGTGTTGAAGGACAGTTCACAGGAGCCGTAAGGCGACATCCAGCTTTACGAGGTGTCGCCTTGGCCTGATCGATTTCCCGGCGGATGGTCTTCCGG
>NZ_PKRO01000093.1 GCF_002855495.1 Porphyrobacter sp. TH134 | reverse complement strand
TGTTGAAGGACAGTTCACAGGAGCCGTAAGGCGACATCCAGCTTTACGAGGTGTCGCCTTGGCCTGATCGATTTCCCGGCGGATGGTCTTCCGGGAGAGGGCGATGGGTTGTCTCGATAGTGAGGCATTGACGGCGATGAGTGTGCTGTTGAAGCAAGGACAGACGCAGAGCGCGGTGGCGCGCCTGCTGGGAGTAACGGAAGGCGCGGTTCGCTACCACCGCCGTCGGCGTGCTGAGGGCGCTGTGGACGGCCGGAGCCGGCAGGTTGCCAAGGCGGCCGGGCATGCCGAGGCGATTGCGCAGTGGCGCGGTGTCTGCGGCGATGGCGCGGTCAACATCGCGGCGTTGCATGATTGGCTGGTTCGCGAGCACGGCTATTCCGGTAGTCTGAAGTCGGTGCAGCGCTATTGGGCGCGGACGTTTCCGGCACCGGCGATCCGGGCACGGCGGCGCGTAGAGACGCCGTCGGGAGCTCAAGCGCAGGTCGACTGGGCTGAGTTTCCAGGCATGGTCCTGGGTGAGGAAGTGGTCGATCTGTCTGCGCTGGTGATGACCCTTTCGTGGAGCCGCAAGCGCGCGATCGTGTGGTCGCGCTCGAAGGATGCGCTGGCGTGGCAGTCTTGCCATCTCGGCTGTTTTCAGCGCCTCGGCGGGGTGGCTGCGGTGATGCGCATCGATAACGTGAAGACGGCGCTGTCGAAGGGCGCAGGCGCCTGGGGCGAGATCAACCCGACCTACCGGCGTTTTGCCGATCAGATGCACTTCCATGTCGATGCCTGCCAGGTTCGTCAGCCCCGGGCGAAGGGCAAGGTCGAGCGCTCGGTCCGCGATTGCCGCGAGTACCTTGATCCCTACAACGGTGTATTCGGCAGCCTGGCCGACCTGCAGGCCTGGACCGACGAGAGGATGAGCGAGCGTGCAGACCAACTGCGCTGCCCGGCGACCGGTACCAGCGTGGCGCAGGCCTGGGAACAGGAGCGGTGTCTGCTGACCCGTCTTCCCGAGACGCTGCCCGAGCCATTCGACGTCGCTGTCCGCCGCCGGGTCGGCGACGACTGCCTGGTCAGTTTCGAAGGGCGTCAGTACAGTGTCCCTTTCCGCTTCATCCGTCAGGATGTCGAGGTGCGCGGCCTGTCCGGCCAGGTCATGTGCCTCAAGAACTGCGAAGCTATCGCCACCCACCCGCGCGGGACAAAGGCGCTGATCAACATCGATCCGGCCCACTTCGAGGGCGAGGGCACGTCCCGGGTGATGCCGCCGTTGCCGCTTGGCCGGATGGGCCGCAAGCTGCAGGAGATCGCCGCCAGTGGCGTCCAGCATCGCTCCCTCGAGCTTTATGCCCGCCTGGCGGAGGTGGCCCGATGAATGCCCCCCGGATCAGGCTCGATATCGACGCCACCCGCGAGAAGCTGGGGCAACTGGCCTGCGGCCATGCCGCCGATGCGCTGGAGGATCTGCTGAGCGAGGCCGTGCGCGACGAGATCAGCGCGCACGTCTTTCTCGACCGGCTCCTTACCACTGAGCTGGCTGGCCGCGAGGAGCGGCGGGTGCGCGTCATGCTCAAGAACTCGAAGCTGCCTACAGGCCAGACGCTGGAGAACTTCGACTTTGCCTTCCAGCCAGCGATCGAGCGCTCGCGCATCGACACGCTCGCCACCGGCACCTGGATCCGCAATGCCGAGGTGGTCTTGCTGCAAGGCCCGCCAGGCGTGGGCAAGTCGCACCTCCTCGCCGCGCTCGGCATCCGCGCGGTCCAGCTCGGGTTCTCGGTCCAGTACTACCGCTTCGACG
>NZ_PKRO01000092.1 GCF_002855495.1 Porphyrobacter sp. TH134 | reverse complement strand
GTATCCATCCGGCGGGGGCCGCCTTGCCTGGTTAGGCAGCGAGCGCTCTTAAGCGTGCTCTTAAGAGTGTGCTTTGGAGCGGTCGATGGGTCAGGTGACTGTGTTTTCGGGGCCCGAGCGGCGGCGTCGGTGGAGCGACGAGGAACGGCTGCAGATTGTGGCCGAGGCGTTTGCGCCGGGCGCCAGGGTTGCCGATGTTTGCCGCCGCCATGACGTCTCCTCGGGGTTGATCTACACGTGGCGGCGCAAGCTGCTCGATGCAGAGGCCGCCCAGGACGGTGACGTGCCCGAGAAGCTGCCAGCGGCGGTGTTCGCCGAAGCAGTGATCGACGAGGGCGCGGCGGCAGCCAGCGCTGCCGAGCACCCCGCGATCATTGTCGACCTGCCGCGCGGCAAGCGGTTGAGCATTTATCCTGCGGCATCGCCGGCGCTCGTCGCTGCTGCGCTGAAGGCTCTGCGGTGATCCCTCCCGGCGCGCGGGTGTGGATCGCGCTGGGCCACACGGATATGAGGAAGGGCATGCAGGGCCTGGCGCTGCTGGTGCAGCAGGGGCTCAAGCGTAATCCGCATTGCGGCGATCTGTTCGTGTTCCGCGGCCGCGCAGGCTCGCTGATCAAGATCATCTGGCACGACGGGATCGGTATGTCGCTCTACGCCAAGCGGCTCGAGAAGGGTCGGTTCGTGTGGCCCTCGGCGACTGAGGGAACGGTGTCGCTAACCCCCTCGCAGCTGGCGTGCCTGCTGGAGGGGATCGACTGGCGCAACCCGCAGTATACGTGGCGACCGGCGAGCGCCGGATAATCGTCGAAGAGGCGCATTTCGCCCTTGCGGCAGAGGGTGGAACATGATTCCACCCCTCCTATGGAAGCCGTCATCTCGCCCCTTCCGGACGATGTCGAAGCGCTCAAGGCGCTGCTGGTTTCCGCGCTCCAGAAGGCTGACGAAGCAGAGGCCAAGCTGGCCAACGCCCATGCCCGCGAGAGCGCCATCGAGGCGCTGATCGCCCACCTCAAGCTGCAGATCGCCAAGCTGAAGCGCGAGCAATACGGCCCCAGCGCCGAGCGCAGCCGCCGCCTGCTCGATCAGATGGAGCTGCAGCTCGAGGATCTCGAGGCTGACGCCGCCGAGGACGATCTGATCGCCGAGGAAGCGGCAGCCAAGACCACCGCGGTCACTGCGTTCGAGCGCAAGCCGCCCGCAAGGAAGCCGTTCCCCGATCACCTGCCGCGCGAACGTGTTGTGGTGCCTGCACCCTGTTCCTGCCCGGCCTGCGGTGGGGACCGGCTCTCGAAGCTCGGCGAGGACGTCACCGAGACGCTCGAGGTGATCCCGCGCTCCTGGAAGGTGATCCAGACGGTCCGGGAGAAGTTCTCGTGCCGGGACTGCGAGAAGATCGCTCAGGCCCCGGCACCGTTCCACGTGGTTCCGCGCGGATGGGCCGGCCCCAGTTTCCTCGCGATGCTGCTCTTCGAGAAGTACGGGCAGCACCAACCGCTCAACCGCCAGGTCGAGCGCTTTGCCCGCGAGGGCGTGCCGCTCAGCCTCTCGACCTTGGCCGATCAGGTCGGCGCGGCTGCTCACGCGCTGATGCCGCTCTACAAGCTGATCGAGGCGCATGTTCTGGCTGCCGCCCGGCTTCACGGCGACGATACGACCGTGCCGGTCATGGCCAAGGGCAAGACCGATGTGGCCCGATTATGGGTCTACGTCCGCGACGATCGGCCCTTTGCCGGATCTGATCCTCCAGCTGCCCTGTTCCACTACTCGCGCGATCGGCGCGGCGAGCACCCGCAGGCCCATCTCGCGGCATGGTCCGGGATCCTGCAAGCCGATGCCTATAGCGGCTACAACGAGCTCTATCGCGAAGGCCGCGACCCCGGACCCGTG
>NZ_PKRO01000091.1 GCF_002855495.1 Porphyrobacter sp. TH134 | reverse complement strand
GCTCCCCGCCCCTGAAATCATCGCACGGTCACAACGAGACACCTCGTAACACTGGGTGTCGCCTTAGCTCGTAACACTGGGTGTCCATTGACACCCGCACGGGCTCGAGGCGCTGGCGTAGGGCCTCCAGTTCAGCATCCTCCGCCTCGACATTCGACAGTGTGCCATCGGCAGGGACATCGCCGAGGACCGGCCACGGCATGCCTGCAGGCCGAACATCTCGGACCAGCCAGTCCCGCAACAGCTGGGTCGAGATACAATCTGTCCGGTTGTAGTCATGGATCTCATCGAGAAGCCGCTGCTCCCCGGTCTGCCGCCATTGTTCATAGAAAACGACGCTGGCGCCCGCTGTCGCGACGTCCGCGGCGCGCTTTTCCATGTAGAAGGCTTCGAGATCCTTGATCGAATAGCCCTTCTCAGACGCGATAAGTCCGCCACCGACGACCTTGAACAGGTCGACGAACCTGCGCTCGCGCTGCAACTGATCCATCGCTGCCTCGCCGGTGCGATGCGCCGCGGTCAGGCGCCGAAGCGCTGCGATCTCGTAGTTGGCATAGTGATAGATATGCGCCTTCGGGTATTGCCGCATGCGTTCGACGAGGAAGGCGAGAAGGTCGCGCATCGCCCGGCCTTCTTCCTCGCGATTATGCGCCCAGAAGGCCCGGAATTGCCATTCGCCGTCCTCCATGAACCAGACGCCATGGAGATATTCGAGGCCTCCGGGAAAGTATGGGTCGCCTTCAATGTCGTAGAACACGTCGCCTTCCGCCGGTTCAGGCAAGAGACCGAAGCCCTTGCCCGGCTCGGGCTCGCGCAACACGAAGGACGGGCCTGCGCCGGCGCGCCGGGCTGTCTGGAGCCTGGCTTGCGCCACAAGCTTGCGCTGCGTCTCGGCGGCCATTTTCGGGACGCGTTCCGCCCTCTCGGCAAGCGCCGCCATGGTGGTAACCCCGGCTGCCTCGAGCTTCTGGCGCTGGCTGCGGGTTATGCCGGCGACAAGGGCAAGGCTGTCGTCCTGCTCCCACTGCGCATTGCAATGATCGCTCCACCGGCAGAGGCCACAGGCGGCATTGGGCTCGGCGCGGGTCGCAGGGCGTTCGGCCACAAACCCTTCAAGCATCGAACGCGCATGCCGCGCGTAGGCGGAGACATCAGCCAGACGAACCGTGTGTCGGCTGCCGTCGCCAAGCTGCAGATGCGCCGTCTCCGGCGCCAGCCCCTGCACCTTCGTCAGGAGGTCGCTGTAAAGGCACAGCTGCAGTACATGCTTGGGATCCGGCTTGCGCTTGAGCTTTGTATCGACAACTTCGTAGGACCAGTCACCGAGCGCGGACGTGCGTTCAACGCGCTCCAGGAAGTCGGTGTAGCCGCCCCACGCTCCGTCCAGCAGGGCACCTTGGAAGATGATATCTGCTCCCTGGGCCATTGCCGCATGGGTCAGCTCGACCGATTGTTCGAGTGACAGCCCATCCTTGGGGATCTCGGTAATTAATCGACCTTCAGCGCGAAGCTGTTCCAGAAAGGCCAGTTCGTGCTCGTCGCCCTGCTGCTGCAGGAGCAGTGCTTCAGCACTGTCGTCCTTGGGGCTGATGTCCCCTTTTTCAATCAGACGCAGATCGAGGAGGGTCGCGTGACGGCACCCCTTGAAGCGCATCAGGTCCGAGGCCGAGAAGCGGAAATTTCCGTCGATAAATCGCATGCATAGCTCCTTACCATAAGCTATGCCCGTTCAGCATGACAAAACCTGTCATGGAGATTCTGAATGTCATTCGCCAAGGCACAGGAGCTGTTGAAACTCGCGATGATGGCAACGCGCCGCAGCGGCGTGTCGCTTGACCAGATTATGGAAGAATTCGGCTGCGTCTATCGCACCGCGCAGAGAATGACCGAGGCGCTTGAGGCGGCATTTCCGCAGACGGAAACCTCTGAGGGGGATGATCGGAAAAAGCGGTGGCGGATGCCCTCTCGCCATGTCGCAGCGCTCCTGTCACCTTCGCCAGAAGAGCTGGCCGCACTATCGAACGGGATCGCGCAGCTCGAACAGGCTGGCATGCTGCAGGAAGCAGCCCTTGCGAGAAACCTCGACCGGAAGGTGAGGGCGCTTGTCCCGCCGGAGAAGGGCACCCGCCTCGCGGTCGATGAGGAAGCCCTGCTCGAGGCGCTGGGTCACGCGGCTCGTCCCGGGCCAAAACCGGCTGTCAACGGCGGAGTAAAAGTCGGCCATTGGGCGGCGCAAAATCAGGCCACTTGATCCGCGCCTTGGCGAGCGCTGGGAGGGCGTAGCCCGAGC
>NZ_PKRO01000090.1 GCF_002855495.1 Porphyrobacter sp. TH134 | reverse complement strand
CCGGCTTCTGATCCCTTGCATCAAAAGACACCCCCCTGTCCTCACTCGATGTCCCAGAAAAATCAAACTGGCCCGGCTTTCGCAACAGGTCTAATGGTGCCCAGAAGAGAAAGCAATAATAACAAGTAATAAATTGTAATTATTTTTCAATGCAGGTTTGGTTATTCTCGGTGGCACAACGCTTGGCACTATAAAAAATCTTTGGAGTGGTTTGTCTCCTGATTTCTTCAAGGCTCATACTGTTTCGTTACATTCTGATTCGTCTCTTTGCAATCCAGATTGCCTCATGCGATGTGGTTGAGCCGCTTTCGAAAACGAAATCCCGAATTGTACAGCGTAAAGGCCGAAAATGGTCGGGCCCGGGTAAAGCCGCACGGGAGGAGAAGTTTGAGCTCACTGGTGTCGTCATTCCATAAAGCCGTCCTGAGCGGCTGTTGCCGACCCAGAATACGCCGTTCGTAGATTGCGCCTCTAGCGGTAGCTTTTCCCAGTGCCGACGTTCAGCACTTCCCCGACTGGTCACCGGCCCGCTTCTGACAATGGGCCACATGGGGGCTGTCCGAAATTAGCTGGATGAAGCCTATTCCGGACAATCCGGCCCTGTATTGAAGTTAGGACCCGAACGCTGGCGCTAACTCGGCCTCCGGTGGTATTGAGGGCGGGCGAGACGGAAATCGAGACGCCAATAAAAATACCTATGGTATCCATATATTTCTGGTTATTGACTGCAGTTCGACTAGACCTGCTTTGTATCCACCGGCGCCGTCCGGCTTTTCAAGCAGTACGATCGCCCGTTGG
Source organism: Porphyrobacter sp. TH134 (assembly GCF_002855495.1). Taxonomy (GTDB): domain Bacteria; phylum Pseudomonadota; class Alphaproteobacteria; order Sphingomonadales; family Sphingomonadaceae; genus Erythrobacter. The sequence goes on along the minus strand of NZ_PKRO01000090.1, from coordinate 1,528 downwards.
AGACTTGCTTGGTTGCTGGCTAGCCAGTGGCCGATCAGTTGAGCCTTGGGTGAGGCGACTTGTGGCATCAGCGAGATAATACCTTTTCCAGGTCTGTAGCCGCACTTTTCCATGGCACTCAATATTTCGCAAATAGCGCCAGCAGCCAGGTCGGCGACGGCAGCAAGATCCTCAAGGGCTAGCGTCCCGTCATCACTCTGGGTTGTGCCAACGCGAATATGTCCGAGGTTGTGGGTCAAGCTGTTTCCAAGGACGCGCGAAAAGAGCTCTGTCAGTTGCGTCAACTGCGACGCGTTCGAGGCGACTTCGTCCTGATCGGTAATGATCATTACATCTTGCCCCTCGCGGGACATGGAGGCTGCAAACATGCCACCAAGATGCGTGACGCGCAAAAGATGCTCGTGGACATTGGGCTTCCAGAGATGAAGCGCCTCTTCGGCGTCTTGCCCGACATCATCGAGCAGAGGACCGAACCCGCGAGGTATGACGACGATGGTCAACGCCCCATTGAGTTGGTCGGCCAGTTGCAGAAAACGAGGTAAGGCTAGCCGTCGCGCTCGATCATTGAGGCTCTTATATGCCATGCGTCGGCGGCGAAGCACCGACCGGCGAAACTCTCGCTGGACGGCCAGCCATATCGCATTCTGATCGATATCGAGCGACAAAAAGGCATAGCTGGTGAACGCGGACCCGGCATGCGTTCCGCTGAAATCCGAGACCATCAATAGCTGCTCGCCACGTGCGCCATTGGGGAAACCGCCTCCGAACCTCTTCTCCAGAAGATCTAACATCACCTGGGAAAGCGTCCGCCTCGTTCCCGGGCGGTAAGGCACTTGTTCGCTCAGTCTTTCCTCGCCCCAATCGATCGAAGAAATGAAGTCTGGACCGGAACGCGAACGATGTCCTTGGGAGACAGGTTCACGGCCCGCGGTCGAGGTTTGCCGTCGGGGGTGAATACCTCGACCTCGCGCAAGTCGTCCCGCAAACGCGTGACCGCCTCCGCTACCAAGCCCATTGTGAGTGGGGTCTCATTGCAGCGCGCTGTAAACAGGCTCTCGATCGTGACTGGTTCGCCTAGCTGAACGGCATCGTCATAAAACAGACGTGGAAGTTGCTCGATCGCGGCGTTGAGGGAATCCGATCTCGCATTCGTTCCGAAATCGAACTCGAACCTAGTTTGATTGTGATCGATGGAGGGATCAAATCCCAAGGCGTTGAAGCCCGATTTACCGGGATGAACAAATGTATTTTGCAGCACCCAGTGAAGTTGGGCCATCTCGTCTCGCGCCCGGCTATGCTTCGACAGATGGACCAGCCAGTAGGAGCGATGGCTGTCGGGAGACCGGATGAAAAACGGTGTATAATATTCGCCGCCGGTATTCTTGAGAATGTGCCTGTACAGAAAGCCTTGAATGACGGCGCGCTGACCCGCCTGTTGAAGGACAGTTCACAGGAGCCGTAAGGCGACATCCAGCTTTACGAGGTGTCGCCTTGGCCTGATCGATTTCCCGGCGGATGGTCTTCCGGG
>NZ_PKRO01000008.1 GCF_002855495.1 Porphyrobacter sp. TH134 | reverse complement strand
ATCCAGTCCAACAACTGATACTTGCTCCATCGTCACTCTCCTCTCCGACTGATCCGCAGAAATTATCCTGCGGGGTGGAGAGCCGTCCACGACATCAGTTGCAGACAGAATGCCGCCAATTTAGACAGACACATGCATTGGGCTAATCCACCAAAAATCGCATGGCTTTACGCCATCGTGGTCGTCACTGACCGGATAATCTCAATACTCTTTGGCTTTAATCCGGACGCTCGTTATGTCGGCATGGACATCGGCATAATCGGGCTAACAGTCGCGCTGCTCATTTCGGGCTCGCGGTTGGTCTGGTGCCTGTTGGCCGGCATGGCAATAATCGCCATGGGGTGGACAACCTTCCTTTTTGTTTTGGGCCGACTACCGCTGGATGAACTCAGCTTCGTTTCGATGGTTCAGATCACTTTAGGATACGGCGCTATAGGCCTGATCTTTCATTCTGGGATGCGGAAGTGGATTTGGCACGAAAGTCGCGAACCAATCGAGCAGGTGTGACGGCAGCTCTCCACCCACTTCCGGTCATCCCCGCGGCCCCACACTTATCCTGCAAGCGGACATCATAAGTCGGGCGCAGCCTAACCGTCCAATCGTCACCGCGGCGCTGGCCCCGCCAAACAAAAAGGCCGCCCCGTGAGGAGCAGCCTTTTCTCATCGCACTGCGCTGCCCCTAGAATTCAGCCTTCAGCCCGATCGCAAAGCTGGTGCCCACATCGAAGGTGTTGAGCTCGGCGCGGTTGCCGTTCACTTCCTGGAATTCGAAATTGTCGCGCCCGAAGATGTTGCGGGCCTCCAGCGACAATTCGAGCGGCAGACCGCCCAGCTTCACTTCCGAGCGCGCTACCAGATCGACCGTCAGGCCGGGGTTTTCGACCACATCGGGCAGGGCCCCGCCGCGCAGGGTCACCCGCTCGCTCGCGTAGTTGAACAGCACGGTGAACTGCTGCACCTTGTCGAGATCCTCGATCCCCAGCGACAGGTTGGCAACGTGATCCGACTGGCCCACCAGCGGCGCGCCATCGTCGAACAGCTGGCTCGCCAGCTGGCCGGTCGCCCCGGGGATCGGGGCCAGATCAGCTGCACCCACGCTGATTTCCGACTGGGTGTAGGTGTAGTTGGCGATGACGAGGAACTGCTTGGTTTCAAACAATCCGCCCCAATCAGCCAGATCGATGCCGTAAGACAGATCCAGCTCCGCGCCATACAACTGGGCCGAAGGCGCATTGGCATAGCTGGTTTCGATGATGCCCGGCGCGGTAATCAGGAAGTTTTCGATCGGGTTGTCGATTTCCTTGTAGAAACCCGCGAGGCTGACCTTTCTGGGGCCGCCCATATAATACTCTGCGCGCGCTTCGAGGTTGATGAGCTCGCTGTCCTGCAGGAACGGGTTGCCGCGGAAACGGCGGTTGCTTTCGGGATCGAAATAGGTCTGCTCCACCAGCTCGCGGAACTGCGGGCGGGCGATGGTCTGCGAGGCTGACAGGCGCAGCTGCAAATCATCGATCACCTCCCAGGTGACCGTGGCCGATGGCAGGAAATAGTCGTTGGCGATCCGTGTCGGGGTGGCAAGGTTGCCGCCGCCAAAGGTGAGGTCAGGGGCAGCGACCTGCAACCCGTCTTCATAGCGCAGGCCTGCTTCGATACTGATGCGGTCGGTCGGGCGGAAGCGGGCAAGGCCGTAGCCTGCATGCACCGTCAACGCGGCATCGAACACCGGGAAGGGCGTGGGATCGGAGACTGTGACGTTGAAGAACGGCACGCCGTCCGCATCGGTCGCCAGAACCGCACCGTTGATGATATTGCCCGGCCGGCGCAGGCCCAGCGCACGCACCAGCGTGGTAAACTCGGCCGACGAGCCGATCAGCGGGCGGATGATGAAGCTGAGCGACCGGCGGGTGGTGTCCGAATAGGCATAGCCTGCCGTCAGCGACAGCGTATCGGTGACATCGAAGGTGACGTCCGCGCCGCCGAACCACAATTCTTCGGTCAGGTCTTCAAAGCCGACCTGAATCCGCTCGGTCCCGCCAACCAGCGCGCCGACATCCACCACGAACTTGTCACCAAACGGGTCGCCCGGAATGTTGGTGCGGATATAGGGCACAATCGCGTTGTAGGGCGCTTCGCGGTCGGTGCGGGCATAGCCGCCGCGCAGATCGAGCTTGAAGGCATCGAACTTGAATTCGGCAACCAACTGCGAATCCATCAACTGGCGTTCGAACCAGCCGGTCTGCTGGGTCTGGAAGTCGAACGGGCGGGCCACATCGGTAAAGCTGTCGGTGCCGGTGGCGAGCCGCGCGGTCTTCAGGGTGTCGCGGATATACAGGTTGGTCCAGCGGATGGTGTGTTCACCAATGTCGAGGCCCAGGCCGATCAATCCGTTCACCAGCACCTTGTTGTCGGTGATGAAGTTTTGCGAATCGAACAGGATCTGGCCCGCCTGCGCATCGCCGAACTGCTGGCTGGTGACATTGCGGTTGCGCCAGGTGTTGGTGATCCCGGCGGTGGCGATCAGGCCGAGGTAGTTGCCATCGCCCACTTCGAACGAGGCGCCGCCGGTGATGTTGGCGGCAAAGTTCATCGGCAGCTCGTCATTCTTCTGCAAGGTGACGAGGTTCAGCGGCAGGATTTGCCCGGCCAGCTGGCGTTGCACATCGATAGGCGCATCGTTGACGCGCGTACCGCTGTCGATGATCCCTTGCAGCGCGGTGGGGAAATCGCGGTTGCCATTGTCGAAGCCGAAGGTGTCCCAGCGGCTGCCGAAATAGGTCAGGCCGTTCTGGAAGGTGGTCTCGGTGTCGCCGCTGCCGGTAAAGCCGATGGTGAGGAAATCCTCGGTCGGGATCGCCTTGGTGGTAAGGTTGATGACCCCGCCGCCGAACTCGCCGGGGAAGTTGGCCGAATAGGTCTTCTGCACCAGGGACGAGGCAATCACGCTGGTCGGGAAGATGTCGAGCGGGACGACGCGGCTCAAAGGCTCGGGGCTGGGGAGCGGCAGGCCGTTCAGCAGCGCGAGCGAGTAGCGATCACCCAGCCCGCGCACAAACACGCGGCCGCTGCCGACCAGCGACAGGCCGCTGACCCGCGCCAACGCGCCGGCGATATCGCCTTCGCCGGTGCGGGCGATGTCGGCTTCGGACAAGACGGTCAGCACCTGCCCGGAATTGCGCGCCGGATCGCGGTTGCGCCGTCCGGTCACGATAATCCCGCCGCCGGGGACCGAGACATCGGTCTCCTGCAAATCCTCGCCTTCGGCTTCTTCGGGAAGCGGATCGCCAGAGATGGCTTCGTCCTGCGGCGCATCCTGTGCGTGCAGCACTGAAGGCAGCGTCAGCGACGTGGTGAGAAGCAGCAGCCCTGCCAGGCGCGCGCTGTTGGGCATAGGTGAGGACCCCCTCATGAATTGTCCTGTCTGGATTCGAAAATGGGGGAGGCGCGGCGAAATTGCGGCGCCTCCCCCCGGTATCGGTGTCGGCGCGGACTTAGGCCGGGTAGACCGGCAGCGAGGTGCAGGCACCCGTCGCGCTGCCGAAGTTCTGGGTGGCCGAATTGCAGGTCCAGTTGCCGAAGATGGTGGTCAGCGCTGCGGCATTCTCGATCGCGCCGATGAAGGTGCGGGTCGGGAAGAAAGTTGAGCGCGGATTGGCGTTGAAGGCGGTCCGGGCGGTTTCGCCGGCGCCATTGACCACACCATTGGTCAGCGTGATGGCGAAAGCGAAGTTATTGTTGGTGCCGCCATTGATGCGGGCTGCTGCGTCAGCATTGGTCACGCCGCCGCCGCCGCCGCGGATCGGATCGGTCGCCGGGCAATCACCCACCACCGAATCCACGCCGATGATGGCGGCCAGGGTGGCAGGCTCATCGATCTGGAAGCAGTGGTTGGTGCCGGCATTGATGACGCCGTTGGTCAGGCCAAGCGCCGCGCCGCCGCGGGCCTGGATCACCTGCGGCGCGCCGTCGCGGGCCACGAAGGTGAAGTTGTTCACCTGGAAGCGGGTCTGCGGGATCGCATCCGACGGCGTCCGGTCGGCCACGTTGGGCGAATCGAGTTCGATCAGACGGTCGCCCGTGGTCGAACGCTGCACCGCGATCACAGTGTCGAGGTTGACGATCGCGCCGGTATCGACGTCGAGCGAATCGTCCGACGCGCCGATAATGGCCAGATTGCGGGCGTTGAACCCGCCGCCGAAGAATTCCACGCCGTCATCCGAGCTGTTGAACGAGACGAGGTTTTCAATCACCGTACCCGAACCCGCGCCGCCGGTGGTCAGCGACTGGAGTTCGTTGTTGGGCGCCAGTTCGAAGCCCGAAAAGCGGATCTGGTTGAAGCGGAACGAGCCGGAATTGTCGGTCGGGGCATTGCCGCCGAACGGAGTGGCAACCGCAGCGCCTTCAAGGCGGCCTTCGCAGGTCGGGTTGGCATTGGGCGCAGCGGCGGTGTTGAACACGCCGGTCGAACAATCGGACACCGGCGCACGGCCAAGCAGCACGACGCCGCCCCACTGCTGCTGGCTGTTGTCATTGGCCAGCCCGATGACATTGTCACGGCTGGTCCAGATGATCGGGCGATCGGCCGTGCCGTTCGACTGGATCGTGTTGCCGCGGTTCACGACAAGGTAGGAATCCTGCTGCGCGAACAGGATGACGCCCGGCTCGATCGTCAGGCTCACAGCCGATCCGGTGGTGCCGGCAAAGCCCCGGTCACTGCCCACTTCGACGCGGCCCGGAATTTCGTACACCAGACCGCGGATGTAGGGCAGGGTGTCCGTGCTGGTGAAGCGCGCGGGCAGGCGGCACACGCGATACGAGCCGGTCGGGCCGGTCAGCGTGCCGCCATCGGTCAGACCGCCGCTGGTGGCGATCGTGGGGCAGCCAGCCGCTGCGGTGACCTGCGCTTGGGTCGCGGTCGGCGAGGGCGAGGGGGCGGGCGTCGCAGGGGGATTGTTGATGATGATGTCGCCGCCAGTGCCCGGCGAGACGATTTCATCAGCGCCGCAGCCCGCAAGCGCGATCAGGCTGCTACCCAGAATCAGAGTGCGTTGAATGTTTTTCACGGGCGATGGTCCCCTCTTGAGCCGAGAATCGAGTTAGGCGCGTGGTTGATCGCGCTGAGGGGGCGCTAGGAGCCGGGCGTGACAGAATTCTTGCACCATTACAGCAATGTGTCAGTCGGATGATTATGACCGAAGAAAGACAAATATGACCATGTCGCTAGCGGCGGATTGTGGTGTCGCCCTGGTGAATGTGTCATACAAAAAACGATAAGAAACAGTGGTCTAGCCACTTAAATTACAAATAAATTACAATGTTTCAGTTTTGTTGCATTGACTACGGCTTCGGGTCATTATGCTTCCATCAAAACTGGGAGCCATGCCGATGTCCGTTACCGCTTTCGCCCTCGCGCTGATCGCCGCGACCCCGCTGGCAGGCATTCCTGCCCACGATACCGCCGCCGCTCAGCTTAACGCGCCTGACCTCGCCGTTCGGCCGCTGGCTGCGGGCCGTTCGGAGCAGGCACTGGCCGTGTTGCAGCAGGCCAGCGCGGCTGATCCGCAAGATCCGGCGGTACTTATCAACCTCGGCATTGCCTATGCGCAGGCCGGCGATGATGCCAAGGCGCGCGGCGCGTTCGAGGCGGCGTTGGCGTGCGACGAGGTGGTCGAGCTGGATACTGCCGATGGCACGGCCACCGATTCGCGCCGTCTTGCCCGCAAGGCGATCAAGATGCTGGAACGCGGCGAATTTCGCCCCTCGGTGCCGCGCGGCGAGCAGCTGACCCTGCGCGACTAACAGCCGCCAATCATACCGCCGCGGCCCAATCATCCGGCACACCTTCACACACGGGCGGATTGCACAGCGCAGTCCGCCCGTTGTCGTGCCGGCTGCACGCCTATCGCGCGGCGCGTTGTCGAAGCTGTAACAAGCCTGTCATTTAGGATAGACAAGGGGAAGCATCTGGAGGGCTGAGAGATGATTCTCGCCGCGGCTTGCCGCGTCATTATTGCTGTTGCTGCGGCCGCACTGACAACGCAGGCGAAGGCCGACGTGCTGGAATTGGGGGCTGACGGCGCGCGCTGGGTCACAGGCCCGTTGGCCGGTCAAAGCGCAGTGGCTGATCCAGCATCTGCAACCGAGGATGCTGCCTTCGATCTGGCCGGTTCCGGCGTGCCGGCGATGCCTGACCATATCATCGCCGATCCCGCCCGCCACGCCGCCGGGATCCCGCCGCGCTACGCCGCCAAGATCCACGAGCTGGCCGCGCGCTTCGACCTGTCGCCCAGCCTGCTGGAAGCGCTGGTGTGGCAGGAAAGCCGCTGGAACGAAAACGCCGTCTCGCCCGTCGGCGCGCAGGGGCTGGCGCAGTTGATGCCGGGCACCGCCCGCTATCTGGGCGTGAACCCCAAAGACCCCTTTGCCAATCTCGAAGGCGGGGCGCGCTATCTGCGCGAACAGCTCGACCGGTTCGGCGGCGATCTGGAAAAAGCGCTGGCGGCCTACAATGCCGGGCCGGGCCGGGTCGAACGGTCCGGCGGCATCCCCAATATCCGCGAGACAAGGCACTATGTTGCCGCCATCATGGGGCGGCTCGCCAACCATGCCCGCCCGCCCCTGCCATAGGTGCGCGGCGGCCACACATATGAAAGTCTGACACACACATGACGTCGCTGTTTCGCCTTCCCGCTCGTATCGTTGCTGCGCTGTCACTGGCGCTGACGCCTGCGGGCGCCTTCGCCCAAAGCGCTGATCCCGCCGGTTCGGGCCCCATCAACAACGCGCTGCTGTGGCTCCAGGGCACGCTGCTCGGGACCGTGGCGACCACGGTTGCGGTGATGGCGGTGGCCGCCATCGGCTTCATGATGCTGACGGGCCGGATGAACTGGCGCTTTGGCGCGACGGTCATCATCGGCGTGTTCATCCTGTTCGGCGCGACCACGATCGTTGCCGGCATCCAGTCTGCGGCAGGCTGAGCCGGGCGATGAGCGCGCTGATCCGCAATCCCGTGCACCGCGCGCTCACCCGCCCGCAGATGTTTGCGGGGGTGACGATGAACTTTTTCATCATCAACCTGATGGTGACGACGATCGCCTTTCTGATCCTGAAAAGCTGGTGGATCCTGCCGGTGCCAGTGGTGATGCACGCAGTCGGCTACTTCGCGTCGCTGCGCGAACCGCGCGTGTTCGACCTGTGGATCACCAAAGTCAGCAAGTGCCCGCGGGTGCCCAATTTCAAGCGCTGGGGGTGCAATTCCTATGCCCCGTAAATGGATCGGCGCCGCTGCGTGGAGCGCGAAGGAAGCCCGCGTCGGCGACCGTTTGCCCTATGCACGGCTGGTGGACGAAAACACCGTGCTGCTGCGCGATGGCAGCGTGATGAGCGCCATTCAGGTGCCGGGCCTATTGTTCGAGACCGAAGATAGCGACGCGCTCAACGCCCATGCCGCCACGCGTGAGGTGATGCTGCGCAGCACGCTCGATGCGCGCTTCGTGATGTATCACCACGTCATCCGCCGCCGGGTGGAAGTGGAGCTGGACGCTGAATTCCCCGATGCCTTGTCGCGGCATATCGATGCGCGCTGGAAGCAGCGGCTCGCGGGCGGATCGCTGTTCATCAACGACCAGTTCGTCACCCTGATCCGCCGCCCCGCGCGCGGCAAGACGGGCCTGCCGGAGCGGTTTTCCAAGTTCTTCTCACGGGCAGGCGCGGACGAGCTGGAAGCCGACCCCAAGGATATCCGCAGTCTGCGCGCCGCGATCACCGGCCTTGTCGCCAGCTTGCAGAATTACGGCGCGGCGGTGCTGGGGGACTATCAGGCGCCCGGCGCCAGCGGCACCAATTCGGAAATGCTCGAGCTGCTCTCGGCGCTCTACAATGGCGAAATGCGGCCCGTCCGCCGGCCTTCGGACGACACCGACATCGGCCACATGCTTCCCTATCGCCGCGCCTCTTTCGGCCTCGACGCGATGGAACTGCGCGGGTCAGCCGCGCCGGATTTTGCCGCGATCCTTGGCCTTAAGGATTACCCCGAGGCGACCTCGCCCGGCCTGCTCGACAACCTTTTGCGCTTGCCGTTCGAAATGGTGGTGACCGAAAGCTACGCCCCGAACGAGCGCACCACGGCCAAGGAACGCATCGACCTTGCGCTGCGCCGTTCGCGCTCGGTCGATGAAGAGGCTGCGGCCGAACGCGCCGAGATGATGGCCGCCCGTGATGCGCTGGGCAACGGGGCGGTGGGCTTTGGCGATCATCACCTGACCGTGCTGGTGCGCGAAACCACGCTCCCGCGGCTTGACGACGCCATGGCGTCCTGCGCGGCGGCACTCGCTGATACCGGCGCGATTGCGGTGCGCGAGGACACCAATCTCGAACCCGCGTTCTGGGCGCAGTTCCCCGGCAACGAGGAATATATCGTCCGCCGCGCGCTGATCTCGTCCGCCAACATGGCGGGCTTCGGCAGCTTTCATGGCTTTGCGCTGGGGCAGGCGAGCGGCAATCACTGGGGCGATGCGGTGACGCTGCTGGAGACGACCAGCGCGACGCCGTTCTTCTTCAACTTCCACCACGGCGACCTCGGCAATTTCAGCGTCATCGGGCCATCGGGTTCGGGCAAGACCGTGGTGATGAACTTCCTCGCCGCGCAGGCGCAAAAGTTCAAACCGCGCACCATCCTGTTCGACAAGGATCGCGGCGCAGAGCTGTTCATTCGCGGGATCGGCGGGCGGTACAGCCGCATCGCGCCGGGCGATCCGACCGGGTTCAATCCGCTGAGCCTGCCCGATACCCCCGCCAACCGCGCCTTCCTGCGTGACTGGCTGGCTGTGCTGCTCAAGGCCGATGGGCCGGAGGAATTCTCGACCATCAGCGCGGCGGTCGACGCGACATACGCCAATGACCCGTCCTTGCGCCGGTTGCGGCATTTCAAGGAGCTGCTGGCGGGCGCGCGCCGCCCGCAGCCGGGCGACCTGGCCGACCGGCTGGCCGCATGGATCGGGGGCGGCGAGCATGCCTGGCTGTTCGACAATGAACGCGACCGGCTGGACCTTGGGACACGCGTGCTCGGTTTCGACATGACCGCGCTGCTCGAAAACCCGCGCCTGCGCACGCCGACGATGATGTACCTGTTCCACCGCATCGACGAGCGGCTGGACGGGCAGCCGACCATGATCCTGATCGATGAAGGCTGGAAGGCGCTGGATGACGAGGTCTTCGCCGCGCGTATCCGCGACTGGCTGAAAACGCTTCGCAAGCGCAACGCGCTGGTAGGCTTTGCGACACAATCGGCGCGCGATGCCTTGGACAGCAAGATTTCCACCGCGCTGGTCGAACAGACCGCCACAATGGTGTTCATGCCCAACAGCCGCGCCCGGCCCGAGGATTATTGCGACGGATTTGGCCTGACCGACCACGAATTTGCGCTGATCCGCTCGCTGCCCGCGCACAGCCGCTGCTTCCTCGTGCGGCAACCCGATGCCAGCGTCGTCGTGCGGCTCGACCTGTCGGGCGCGCCCGAGGTGCTGACCATCCTGTCGGGCCGCGAGAGTGCAGTTCGCAGGCTCGATCTGCTGCGCGAAGCGGTGGGTGATGCGCCTTCCGCATGGTTTCCGGCGCTCACCGGCAAGCCGTGGCCCGATGGCCAGGTTGATGAAGACGGCCAAGCCATCTGGCAGGCGGCCGAATGACCACCGCCTGCGACATGGCCGCCCAGTCGATGGGCACCGGAGTTTCGGCGGCGCTGAGCGCGGTCGACTGCATTGCCAGCGGCGTTAGCGAACAAGCCTTCAACCGGTTGTTCGGCACCGAAGGGCAGCTGGCTTTCGCGCTGACGGTGCTGTTGGGGCTGTATGTCGCAGGCTTCGGCATCTCGCTGATGATGGGGCGGTCCAACCTCGGCGTGCGGGCCTTGCTGCCCAAGATGATGACGCTGGGGCTGATCCTGACCTTTGCCACCAGTTTTGTCGCGTTTTCGACCATCTTCTACAATATCTTCATCGGCGGCCCCGATCAGATTGCGGGCATCCTGACCGGTGTTCGCGGCGAAAGCGCCACCGCCGTGTTTGCGCAGAAGCTCGACGTGGTGTTCCTCGCGATCCAGAAGGCGAGCGGGGATACCAAGGATATCAGTGCGTTCTCGCCGCCTGGCATGATGTGGATCGGGGCGATGCTGCTGCTGCTCGGCACGGTCGGGCTGCTGGTGACGGCGCGGATCGCGCTGGCGCTGCTGCTGGCGCTGGGGCCGATTTTTGTGGTGCTGGCCTTGTTTGAAGGCACACGCGGCCTGTTCACCGGCTGGCTCAAGGGGCTGACGATGATGGCGCTGGCCCCGCTGTTCGCCGTGCTCGGCGGGTCGATCATGCTGGAGATGGCGGTGCCGGTGCTGGCGGCCTTGGTGGCAGTGCCTGGCCAGATCGATCAGCAGGCGGCGATGGCGTTCTTCCTGATCGGGGCGGTGCACATGGCCTTGATGCTGCTGTCGCTGAAAGTGGCGAGCACGATGGTGGCGGGCTGGCAAGTGTTCGGGCTGGTCCCTTCCAAGGAGCGTGGTCGCAGCGATTCCGGCCCGCGCAGCATCGCGGCCACGCCGCCGCTCGCCGCAGCGCCGCGCAGCACCAATATTGCGCCATCAAGCCCCGGTCTTGCGGCTCGCAGAACCGAGTTGGGCCCCGTCCAGACCGCGCTTGCTGCCAATGATACCGGGCCAGCGGGCAATGTTTCACGTGAAACCCGCATTTATGCGGCCGGCAGCGCGGGCGGGCAGGGCGCGCCGCTCAACCCAGCGACATCGCGCACCCGCGGCATCGGCAACCGCTTCCGCTCGGCCGGTGCGGCCAAGCCTGCGCCTGCCGCCAAGCCGGCGCCGCCTTCGGAGACCTACCAATGACCCGCCTTGTGCTGCTTGCAGCCCTTGCCCTCAACCTCGCTGTTCCGACGATGGCACAGGATAACCGCCTGCGAACGCTGGTCTTTGATGAAAATACTGTGGTTCGCATCGATGGCATGGTGAAGGTCCAGACCACCATCAAGTTTGCTCCGGACGAAGTGATCGAGAATGTCGCGATCGGCGATTCCGCCGCCTGGCAGGTGCAGCCCAACAAGGCGCAGTCGCTGTTGTTCGTGAAACCGCTGGAACCTGCGGCCCGCACCAATATGACGGTGGTGACCGACAAGCGCACTTATCTGTTCGATTTGGTCGCAAGTCCGCGCAATTCGGCGCTTTATGTGTTGCAGTTCCGCTATCCCGAGCTGGAAAAGGCCGCCGAGGAAGCCCGCCTCGCCGCGGCTGCCGAAGCGGAAGCGCAGGCCCTGCGCGCCGCCACCGCGCCCGAACAAAGCGCGTCTGCCACCGGCGGCGATGGCGTGACTGATCCGGCGCAGCTCAACTTTGCCTGGGCCAGCGCCGGAACGCGCGAATTGCTGCCGACCCGCGCTTATGACGATGGCGAGGCGGTGTTCCTCACTTGGCCGCAAGGGGCCGCGATCCCGGCGATCCTCGTCACCAATGATGATGGCGAGGAAGGCCCTGTCAATTTTACCGTGCGCGGGGCGACCGTGGTGGTCGACGGGGTGCCTTCGCAGCTGATCCTGCGGTCGGGCCGTGATACCGCCACGCTGACCAATACGGGGCCGATGAAGCCTGCCGCCCGCAGTGCCGGGCTTGATCCGAACACCCGCCAAAGGGAGACCAACTGATGCGTCTGGCCATGCGTTTGCCGCCCAGGAAGGGCGAGGGTGGTTCTGCCGAGGGCGATCCGCGTGAGCGCGAAAGCGCCGAAATCATCGATCTGGCCAGCCGCGCTGCGTTCCCCGCTGTCACTGACCGCAAGGCCAAGGGCGATGGGATGCAACTGGCCGCGGGTGTCGCGGTCGTCGGCCTGCTGGGCGCGGTGACGTTCTGGGCGATGAACGCCGCGCGCTCGCCCGAACCGCAAGGGATTGGTAACCCGGCGGTCGCCCCGCCGCAGGCTGCCGCGGCTGCTCCCGTCCAGCCCGTCGGTGATCCGGCGCAGCAGGCCGGCGCCGTGCCAGTGGCACCGCAGGCTGACCCGGCCCCGCTGCCGGTGCTGGCGAACAATCCCGCGATGATGACCATGCCATCGGCCAACCCCTATGCCAGCCCGCAGCTGGTCTTCGATGCGACCTCTGCGCGCAGCCTGCGCGTCGCCGAAGCGCCCGTCGGCGTGGCTCCGGGCACTCCCGGCGCCGAGGTGGCAGGCACTGGCGCTGCTGCTGCCTTCGCCAGCCGGGTCGGCGGGGTGGGCGGCGCGCCCGCGCAGGCCCGCGCGATGACCAACCCCTCGACCACGGTGACCGAAGGCACGCTGATCCCCGCGATCCTCGAAACCGCAATCAACACCGATGTGCCGGGCTATGTCCGCGCGGTGGTCAGCCAGGATGTGCGCAGCTTTGATGGCAAACGCGTGCTGGTGCCGCGGTCCTCGCGCCTGATCGGGCAGTATCAGGCCGGTGTGCAGCAGGGCCAGCGCCGTGCTTATGTGATCTGGACGCGGCTGATCCGGCCTGATGGCGTGTCGGTCAATCTCGCCTCGCCCGCGGTCGGGTTTGACGGGGCGACGGGGCTGGAAGGCGACGTCAACAGCCACTTCTTCAAGCGTTTCGGTTCGGGCCTGCTCCTGTCGGTGGTGGGCGGATTGGGGGCGCTGGCGACCGGCGGCGTGGGCGGCGTGATCGTGGCGGGCGGCGCGCAGGGCGCGGCCAATTCGGCGGTGCAATCGCAAGGCCAGATCAGCCCCACCATCCGCGTGCGCATGGGCGAACCCATCCGCGTCTTCACCGCCCGCGACCTTGATTTCAGCACGGTCGGCAATTGAAGCGATGAGCGCGGACGTTCACCGGCTGGGCGCTGCTGAGACCGAAGGCAGCGCGCCGCTGTCTGCTGAGCGCAGCGTGTATCTCGACGCCTATCTCGCCCCGTTCCGCCGCTGGCTGGAGCGCGATACGGTGACCGAAATCATGGTCAACGCGCCGGGCGAGGTCTGGATTGAAGATGCCGCCCATCCGGGGATGCAGCGCATTGAAACGCCCGAGATTGACGACCGGCTGGTGCAGCGCCTGGCCGAACAGGTCGCGCGCGTCAGCCATCAGGGGATCAACCGCGAACACCCCTTGCTGGGCGCCACCCTGCCCGACGGGGCGCGCGTGCAGTTTTGCGGGCCGCCCGCCTCGCGCCGCCATTGGGTGATGGCGATCCGCCGCCACCGCCGGCTTGATCTGCCCTTGGACGCCTATGACACAGGGCCGCTTGCCGGCGAGATGCAGTTTGATCTGCCCGATCCGCAGGCGCAGCCCATCGCCTTTCTGCGCGCGGCGATCCGCGCGCGGCGCACGATCCTGATTTCGGGCGGCACCAGCACCGGCAAGACCACCTTTCTCAACGCCATGCTCGGCGAAATCCCGCCGCAAGAACGCGTGGTGCTGGTTGAGGATACGCCTGAGCTGAAATTTCCCGGCGACAACGCGGTCGGCTTGGTCGCGGTCAAGGGCGAGCTGGGCGAGGCCAAGGTCACCGCCAACGAACTGCTGCAAGCCGCCCTGCGCCTGCGGCCTGACCGGATCGTGCTGGGCGAATTGCGCGGCGCTGAAAGCGTCAGCTTCCTGCGGGCGATCAACACCGGCCATCCCGGCAGCTTTTCGACCATCCACGCCAATTCCCTGCGCGGCGCGCTCGAACAGCTATCGCTGATGGTGATGCAGACCGGCATCGGCCTCACCCGCAGTGACACGATTGCCTATGCGGCATCCGTGATCGATGTGATCGTGCAGCTGGGCCGCGATGCCAATGGCAAGCGCGGCATCACCAGCATCGCCGAAAGCCGTGATCTGGTGTGAACTGTCCAGCCTGACATTGATGTGACAAGCCCACCTTCCTGATTTACACCGCTCGCTCAACCGAACATGGCGCGCACGGGCAACGCGCCCAAGTGCAGGCGCGAAGCGGGACAGGACAGCAATGAGTACGTCACCGATTGGCAGCGAGGAGGCTCCCGCATCACCTGCGGGCGCGGTGCAAATGGCCGAGCTTGCCCACGACGAATCCCCCTATTTCAACCGCGAACTCTCGTGGCTGCAATTCAACCAGCGCGTGCTGGCCGAGGCGTGCAATTCGGCCTACCCGCTGCTGGAACGGCTGCGGTTTCTGTCGATTTCGGGCAGCAATCTTGATGAATTCATGATGATCCGTGTTGCCGGGCTGGTGGGTCAGGTGCAGCGCGGGCTGGAAACCCCGTCGATCGACGGGCGCAGCCCCACCCAGCAATTGGCCGCGATCCGCGCCAAGCTGGTAGAACTCAGCGCGATCCAGCAGACCATCTGGCGTTCGGTGCAGGAAGGCCTGGCGGGCGCCGATATTCACATCGCTGACGAACAGCGGGTCAGCCCGGCCGCGCACAAGTGGCTGAAGGCCTATTTCCTCAACGAAATCCTGCCGATCATCACGCCGCAGGCGCTTGATCCGGCGCACCCGTTCCCCTTCGTGCAGAACGAAGGCATGGGCCTGTTGTTCACGCTGACCCGCAATGCCACGCGCGAACAGCTGATCGAAATGGTGCTGATCCCCAGCGCGCTCCCCCGGTTTGTGCGGGTGCCAGACGCCGTGACGCTGGATAGCGGGGCGCTGTATATTTCGATCGCGCGGCTGATCCAGCGCTATGCGGGTGAGCTGTTTCCCGGTTTTACCATTCAGGGCGACGGCCTGTTCCGGGTGCTGCGCGACAGCGACATCGAAATCGAGGAAGAGGCCGAAGATCTGGTGCGCACCTTCCGCAGCGCGATCCAGCGCCGCCGCCGGGGGCAGGTGATCCAGCTGGAAATCGAGGAGGATTTCGATCCCGCTGCCGAAGCCCTGCTGCTCGAACAGCTTGGCATCAACGAGGCGGCTGTTATCAAGACCGACGGCATGATCGGGATCGACGGTCTTGCCGAAATCGTGCGCGAGGACCGTCCCGATCTGAAGTTCGATGCCTATTCGCCGCGCTTTCCCGAACGCGTGCGCGAGCATGATGGCGATGCTTTCTCCGCGATCCGCGAGAAGGACATCATCATCCACCACCCTTACGAAAGCTTCGAGGTCGTCGTCGATTTCGTGCGGCAGGCTGCGGCGGACCCGGACGTGGTGGCGATCAAGCAGATGCTCTACCGGGCCGGGTCACAAAGCGCGGTCATCAATGCCCTGATCGAAGCGGCCGAGGCGGGCAAATCGGTGACCGCGGTGGTCGAGCTGAAAGCCCGGTTCGATGAGGAGCAAAACCTCAAATGGGCGAGCAAGCTCGAACGCGCGGGCGTGCAGGTGATCTACGGCTTCACCGACTGGAAGACCCATGCGAAGGTTGCCATGGTGGTGCGGCGCGAAGGTGATGGCTTTCGCACCTATTGCCACTTTGGCACCGGCAATTATCACCCGGTCACGGCCAAGGTTTACACTGATCTCAGCTTCTTTACCGCCGATCCCAAGCTGGGGCGCGATGTCGCCAAGATGTTCAACTTTGTCACCGGCTATGTCGAACCCCACGCCTTGGAACGGATCCACATCGCCCCGTTCGACCTGCGCGAGGAAATCTACACCCGCATCGATACCGAAATCGCCCATGCACAGGCCGGAAAGCCTGCGGCGATCTGGATGAAGTGCAATCAGCTGACCGATGAAGGCGTGATCGACCGGCTATACGCTGCCAGCAATGCCGGCGTGCAGGTGGAACTGGTGGTGCGCGGCATCTGCTGCCTGCGTCCCGGGATCGAAGGCATGTCGGAGAATATCCGGGTCAAGTCTGTGATCGGCCGCTTTCTGGAACACAGCCGCATCTATGCTTTTGCCAATGGCCATAGTCTGCCCAGCGCCCATGCCGCGGTGTTTATCGCGTCGGCTGACATGATGAGCCGCAATCTTGATCGCCGGGTCGAAGCCTTGATCCCTATACTCAACCGCACGGTGCACGATCAGGTGCTTCAGCAGGTGCTGCTCGCCAATATGCTGGATACCGAACAAAGCTGGTGGCTGCATCCCGACGGCAGCTATTCGCGCGTGGTGGCGCAGGGCAAGCCGTTTAACTGCCACCGCTATTTCATGACCAACCCGTCATTGTCCGGGCGCGGCGGCGCGCTGGAGGCAGGGGCGGTGCCCAAGCTGTCGTTGCGGCGGGGGGCGGCGGCATGATCTGGCGCTGGCGGCGGGAAAACCGCGAGGCGGCACTGGGCAGCGGCGCGCCCAACCGTGCGATCATCGATATCGGTTCCAACACGGTGCGTCTGGTCGTCTACGGCGGTACGATGCGCGCGCCAACCGTGCTGCTGAACGAAAAAGTGACCGCCAAGCTCGGGCGAGAAATTGCCGCGACCGGCAGGCTGGCAGACGAAGCGGTGGCGCTGGCGCTGCGGGGCCTGAAGCGGTTTGCGCTGCTGCTGACCGATCTGGGGGTCAGGGATGTCGAAACCGTGGCGACCGCTGCGGTGCGCGACGCTGCCAACGCGCCGGAGTTTCTTGCGCAGCTGACCGAGATCGGCCTGACGCCGCGGGTGATTTCGGGCGAGGAAGAAGCGCTGCTGAGCGCCCACGGCGTGATCGGCGCCTTCCCTGATGCGCGCGGGATTGTGGCGGACCTTGGCGGCGGCAGTCTTGAATTGGTGCGGGTGGCCAATCGCACGGCGGACAGCGCCAGCTCCTTGCCACTGGGCACACTGCGCCTGCCTGACCACCGCAAGGGTGGCCGCGCGGACATGCGCAAAAGCCTCGACAAGGCGATCCGCAAGGACGGATGGGATCTGTCGGGCAATCTACCGGCGGAAAACGGCGCGCTCTATCTGGTGGGCGGCACCTGGCGGGCGATGGCGGTGTACGCGATGGCCGCGCGCGGCTGGCCGCTCAGCGATCCGCATGGCTTTGCCATTGATCTGGAAAGCGCGCAGGCCCTCACAGCCGCTCTGTCGGCGAGCGAAAGCGATACGTTGAAGGGGCGCGAGCGGATTTCGTCGATGCGCGCTGAAAAGCTGCCCGATGCCGCGGTGCTGCTTCAGGCGTTGCTGGCGCGGTTGGCGCCCGAAAAGGTGGTGTTTTCGTCATGGGGTCTGCGCGAAGGGCTGCTGTATGACCGGCTCCCCGATCACACCCGGGCGCAAGACCCGCTGCTGGCAGGGGTAGCGGTCTTCGCCAGCCAGCGCGGGGCCGAACCGACGCTGTCAACGCGGATGGCGGCCTGGACGCTCGATGCCGCGCCTGCGCGTCAGCACGGGAGCGAGCGGCTGCGGTTGGCAGCGACGATGCTGGCGCTCGCGGCAATGCAGATCGAGCCCAACATCCGCCAGCCGCAGGCGATCAACTGGGCGCTGCACAAGCGCTGGATTGGGGTCGACGGTATGGGCCGGGCGATGCTGGCGGCGGCGATTGCCGCCAATGGCAACCAGCTGAGCCTGCCTGCCGAAGTGCGCGCGCTGGCGAGCGAGGAGGCGATTGAGGAAGCGGTGCGCTGGGGCCTTGCGCTCAGGTTGGCGCGCAGGCTCGGCGCACAGTCGCGCCGGTCGCTCGAAGTCAGCCGGCTGGTGGTGGACGATGGCGCGCTGGTGCTACGCCTTGCGACAAGCCACGCCGCCCTGTTCGGCCAGCCGACCGAAAAGGACATGAAGCTGCTCGCCGGCAGGCTTGGCCTTGGTTGGCGGGTCGAAATCGTGCCCGAAAGCGAGCTTTAGCTGGCCGTCTGCCCGGTTTTGGCAAAGGGTGAGAAATTGGTGTCGATATCGAACAGATCGACCCCTTCGGCCGCCTTCAGCTTGCCCACGACCACATAGGTCACCGGGGTCAGCACCGCTTCCCATACCACTTTCAGCGCCCAGTTGGTGACCATCACGGTCAGCACCGCGTCGGTCGTCCAGATGCCGTAAAAGGCCACCGGGTAGAAGATCAGGCTGTCGACGCCTTGCCCCACAAAGGTCGAGCCGATGGTGCGGGTCCACAAGGCGCGGCCCTTGGTCCACACCTTCATCTTGGCCATGACGAAGGAATTGACGAATTCGCCCGCCCAGAAGGCGGTGATCGAGGCGACGACGATGCGCCAGGTGCTGCCGAACACGCTTTCGTAGGTGCCCTGACAGATCGCGCCGCCGGAGATTGCCGCATCGGCAGTGGCGGTAACCGGGCGCGGGCCGCCAAAGCCGCTCGCTGCGCATTCCCATCCTGCAAAGGGGGGCAGGGCGGTGACGACAAAGGACATGAAGGCCAGAAACAGCATCGCCGCCGTCCCCACCCAGATCACCCGGCGCGCCTTGGCAAAGCCGTAGATTTCGGTCAGCACGTCGCCGATCACATAGCCCAGCGGGAAGAACAGGATGCCAGCGCCGTAGATGAAGGTGCCATCAGCCGCCGGCCACCAGCCTTCGGGCCAGAACGGCACATCGACATAGGTCAGCTTGGCCGCACCGATGATGTTCGACAGCAGCAGGATCGCCACAAACGCTGCCATGACCAGATCATAATAGCGGAACGTCACCGGCGGGCGGCTGGTGGCGACGATGCCGTCGGTCGGATCGCGGTCGAAAGCGGCGGCTGGATCAGCGGGAGAGGTTTTTTCCATCGCTCGTCCGGTTAGCGCGATTTGCCTGTCCGGCAAAGCGCGCTATTGGCGAGGACGGCGCGCGCCCGTAGCTCATCTGGATAGAGCGCGAGACTTCTAATCTTGAGGCAGCAGGTTCGAGTCCTGCCGGGCGCGCCAGTTCTTGCAAGGTTCAGCTGGTGGGCGCCATGCTCTGCGCGAAGCGGTGACGGCCCCGACAAGATTGTCGGGCCCGCGCCGTCTCCACCCTGAAAGGGGCTACCGGCGCGCACGATAAAGGGAATATGCGAGCATGAAACGGCAGGGATTTGACACGATTGCGCTCGGTTTTGCAGCGTTTGTGACGGGAATTGCCCTGACCGGCCCTGCCATGGCCGCGCCCGATCCCGGCAAGAAAGCCTGCGTGCAGGAAGCGCGCAAGCTGTGTCCGGCCGAGATGAAATCGCTCAGCCGCAAGAAGGTTGAAGCCTGCATGATCAGAAATATCGACAGGACATCGCCCACCTGCAAATCGGCGATGCTCAAGATCAAGGCCGAGCGGGAAGCCGCCGCGCGGCGACAGTCGTCCGGTCAGGCCGCCGCTTCGCAATAGGCGGCGTTCTCTGCCCGGATGCGAACCCACAGCATCGCCGCATTCAGGACGGAATAGAGCGCCGCTACCCAGACCAGCCCGAAGATCAGCGGCAGCACCGCGATTTCAGCGATGACAACGAAATAGTTGGGATGCCGCATGATGCGGAACGGGCCGCCGGTAATCAGCGGTTCGCCCTTGGGAACGATAATGCGGGTCGTCCAGCGCCGCCCCAGCGTGACCAGCACCCAGACGCGCATGGCCTGCAAACCGGCAAAGACGGCCAGTAGGGGCAGATTGACCGGCGCGCCGCCGACCGTGGCCCATAAGACGGCCAGCCACGAAGCGTGCATCAGCACCATGACCGGATAATGCGACCGCCCGTATTCAATTGCGCCGCGCGCCAGCAGCGCTTTGGTGTTGCTGCGCGCGATAACCAGTTCGGACAGGCGCTGAAGCGTGACGAACAGCATGATGGCATAGGGCAGGGTCATGCCGCGCTCCGCAAGGTGAGTGTGCTGGCGGTAAAGCCCGGCCCAAGTGCGGTCATGACCGACAAGGGCGGCATCCCCTGCTTGCGCACCCGGTCGAGCACGAACAGGGCAGTGGGCGCGGACATGTTGCCGTGTTGGCGCAAAACCTCGCGCTCGTCATTGAGGCTGCCTTGCGGCAAGGCGAGCGCGGCTTCGATCGCGTCCACAACCTTGGCGCCGCCGGGGTGGCAGATGAAGCGATCCACTTCGCCGATCTGCACATCCTGCGGGGTCAGCATCGCTTCCACCGCGCCGCGAAACTCCCGCCGCGCGAAGGCGGGAATGGCGCGGTTGAGGATGACGCCCAGTCCGGCAGGCTCCATCTGCCAACCCATGATGTCGAGGGTATCGGGCCAGGTTTTCTCGGCGCTGCCGACAATCTGCGCGAACCCTTGTGCGCCCGGCCGGATCACGCAGGCTGCCGCGCCGTCACCGAACAGCGCGGTCGAGACGATATCCGCCTTGCCGACGTTTTCGGTTCGGAGCGCAAGGCTGCACAATTCGACCGTTACAAACAGCACCGTGGCGCCCTTGTCCGCCCGGGCAAGCTTCGCGGCCAGCCCCAGTCCCGATACGCCGCCCGCACAGCCCAGGCCAAACACCGGGACGCGCGAGACATCGCTACGGAATGCCATCCGGCCCATCGCGCGCGCTTCTAGGCTGGGCGTGGCAATACCGGTGGACGAAACGGTAACGATGACGTCCACGTCACTCGCAGCAATGCCGGCTTCGGCCAGTGCCGTCTGCGCCGCTTCGACAAACAGGTCGAGCGCCACTTCAAGGTAGACTTCGGTGCGTTCGGCGATGCCGCGCGGCTGCGTGTACCAGGCAACCGGGCGAGCCAGTTGGCGCATATCGATCCCGGCATTGGCGTAGATTGACCGCAGCCTGCCGAAATCATCAAAAGCGCCGCCCAGCAGCTGTTCGGCGACCTGCGCCCCGGTTGTCTGATCGAGAATATGGGGCGGTGTCGCCGTAGCGAGCGAGTGGATGCTGACCGGTATCATGAAGGGAGCCTCACATCGGCCAACCGGCCGGCAATCTGGTTTGGGTTATTCAAGCGATGGCTCCGCCAAAGGATCGTTCCGGTAAGCTACGGCACCGGTCCGCGCGCGGTTTCCAGTTTCTTTTAGTCAATGGCCCGGTCTTCGGCTACCTGCCATCGGATGAACGGCAACGAAATACCCGAAGCCAGTCTGCGAACCTGGGCCGGTTTCAGTTTCATGTGCATCGGCATGTTCATGGCGATCCTCGATATTCAGATCGTCGCGACATCCCTGCCGACAATCCAGAGCGCGCTCAATATCGGCACGGACCAGATGATCTGGATCCAGACCGCCTATCTCACAGCCGAAATTGTGGCGATCCCGCTGACCGGGTTCCTGACGGCCCGATTGGGGATGCGCTGGCTGTTCGTGTCGGCTGTCACCGTGTTCACCATTGCGTCGGTCGGCTGTTCGGAAAGCCAGACCTTTGCTGCGCTGATTGCCTGGCGGATTGTGCAGGGGTTTGCGGGGGGCACCTTGATACCGGCGGTGTTTTCGGCCGTGTTCCTGCTGTTTCCGCTGCGGTCGCAAGGCATTGCCACAACCATTGCCGGGGTCGCGGCGGTGTTCGCGCCGACTGTCGGCCCCATCGTGGGCGGCTGGATTACCGAAACCTATTCGTGGCACTGGCTGTTCCGGATCAACATCGTGCCGGGCATTCTGGCAGCGGTCGGAGCGGCAGTGACGCTGCGCACAGCGCTGAGCAACAGGCGCGTCGCCCGGTCGGTCGATGCTGCGGCGCTTGCCCTTCTGGCAGCGGGGCTGACCGCGCTCCAGATCGGGCTGAAAGATGCGCCGACCGAAGGCTGGCTCTCGCCCGGGGTGGCCGCGCTGCTGGCGGGGTTTGCGGTTTGCGCTGTGGGGTTCGTTTGGCGCACGGTCCGGTCATCGGCTCCGCTGGTGGAATTGCAGTGCTTCAAGGATCGCAACTTTGCCATCGGCTGCGCGCTGAGCTTCATCCTTGGCGTGGGGCTGTTCGGTTCGACCTATCTGATGCCGTTTTTTCTGGGCCTGGTGCGCGAACATGATGCGCTTCGGATTGGCGAGATCATGCTGGTCACCGGGATCGCCCAGCTGATTGCCGCGCCCGTCGCCGTCTATCTTGAGCAGCGCGTTGGCGCGCGCAGCCTGACCGTATTCGGCTTCGTGCTGTTTGCCGCCGGCCTGTTCATGAGCACAGAGCAGACCGCCGATACCGACTTTGCCGAGATGGTCTTGCCGCAGATCTTGCGGGGCGTTGCCACCATGTTTTGCCTGCTGCCGCCGACACGCATGGCGCTGGGCCGCCTGTCGCCTGAACTGGTGGCGGATGGCAGCGGGTTGTTCAACCTGATGCGCAACCTTGGCGGAGCCATCGGACTTGCGCTCATCGACACCACGATCTTCAGCCGCGCGGCAACCTATGGTGCCGCAATCGTTGACGAGCTTAAGGCGGGCAACATCCAGACGGCGGTCCGGATCGGCATTCCGCGCGATGCCTTTATCGAACAGCTTGGCATGCCGGTCGATGAATTCACCGAAGAGATGATACGCCCGCTGGTGGAACGGCAGGCTCTGGTCCAAGCGATCAATGATGCATGGCTGCTGATCGGGGTGCTGACGGTGATGGCTGTGCTGCTGGTCTTTTTTGTGCGCTCTGAGCAGGTCAAGGACGAGGGCGGCGATGTTTCACCGCCATAGCCCCATCAAGGGCGCGGCAGGGGTGCGGATGCGCGTCTGGCGGGCACGCAGCGGTGCTGCGTCCCGCCAGAGCAGCGCCGGCCTATCCCCACAGCTTGGCTGACAGTTCAGGCAGGGCAGCAGCGTAGCGCGCGACATCTTCCATCTTGCCGGTGCTGACCCGCGAAAACCCGTTGAGGCTGCCATAGGCCCCGCGGATCGAAATACCCGAAGCGGCCATCGCATCACGCAGGGCATTGGCATCGGGCACCTTCACGAACACGAAATTGGTCTGTGAAGGCAGCGCCGTCAGCCCCGCCTTGGCCACGGCGCCCGTAATCATCTCACGCGCTTCCAGCACTGCAGCGCGCGACTGGTCGAGAAAGGGCGTGTCGTTATAGCTGGCAATGGCTGCCGCCAGCCCGCCCAGATTGCCGCCAAAGCTCATCTGGTGCGACCGGATCTTCCCAGCATTCTCCTCGCTGGCGATGGCATAGCCGACGCGCAAGCCAGCCATGCCATAGATCTTCGAGAAGGTGCGGCACACGATCACGTCGGCGCCTGCCTTGACCAGATCGATGGTCGAGTTGTCGTCGGGCCGGTCGGTAAGTTCATTGTAAGCCTCGTCCACCAGCACCGTCGCCTTGGGCGAGACCTGAGCGATGAAGGCCTTGAGTTCGGCCGGCGGGATCAGCATGCCGGTGGGGTTGTTGGGATTGCAGATGTGGACCATCGCCACGCTGTCATCCAGCGCGGCGGCCATGCCGGGCAGGTTGACGCTCATATCATCCATCAGCGGCACCCGCACTGCCTTGATGCCCTGGCGTTCGGCGTATTGGACTGTGGTATCCCAGAACAGGGCAGGGGCAAGGATCGATCCCTTGCGTCCCCATGCCAGCGCGGCGGCGCACAGCACTTCGGTCGAACCTTCACCGATGACCACCTGCGCAGGGGTCACGCCATTGCGCTCGGCAATCATCGCCGTCAGCTTGGCATGGCCGCGATCATTGTAATAGCAGCCCATCTTGGCCGTTTCGCTGATGGCGCGCAGCGCGCTGGGAGCCGGGCCATAGGGATTTTCGTTACGGCTCAGCAGGGCCTGGCCGATCTTCGGCCCGAAATCAGGCTCAACCGCAGCCGCAGTGGTTGCAGCGCTCAGGCTGTGAAGGGGAAGGGCGCTCAATCCGGTGGCTACACCGGCTCCGGCTAGAAATGATCGGCGGTTGGTAAACATAGGGCTCGTCCTCTGGTTACGTGTGGAAGGCGTCAGAACCGGGTGATCATGATGACCCCGATCACGGCGAGATAAAGTCCGAAACAGGCGCGCAGGATGTTGCTGGGCAGATAGTGTGCGGCCGCGACGCCGAACGGCGCGAACAGAACCGATGTGGCAATCAGGGCGGCCGCGGCGGGCAAGTTGACATAGCCCAGCGATCCCCAGCCGATACCCGGCTCGCCAAAGCCGATAATCATGAAGCCGATGGTCGAAGGCAAAGCGATAATTGCGCCCATCCCGGCCGCCGTGCCGATCGCCCGGTGGATCGGCGCGCCGCAGACGGTCATCGTCACGGTCGTCACCGTGCCGCCGCCAATGCCGAGCAAGGTTGAAAACACGCCAAGCGCGCTGGCGATGCCGGCGCGCGGCAAGCCCGTCGGCAGTCCGGCAAACAGCGGCGCGCCTTTGCGCGCGGGCAACAGGAAATAGACGGCAAAACCCATCACTCCGGCGCCGAAGATCAGGGAGAGCTGCCGGCTCGATATCATCCCCGCCACCATCGTGCCGACAGCCGTGCCCAGCACCACCCAGATCGCCCAATCGCGCAGCAACTGGAAATCGACTGCGCCGCGTTTGGCATGGCTTTGGGTGGATCGCAGCGAGGTGAAGATAATCGAAGCAAGCGAAGTGCCGACTGCCACGTGGGCGATCTCTTCGGGCACGACTCCAACCAGGGGCAACAGAAAGATCAGCGCAGGCACAACGACAAAGCCGCCGCCAATGCCAAACAGTCCGCCTGCGAAGCCAGCAGCGGCGCCAGCGGCCAACAAGGCCGGGATCGCGATATATAACGAGGACAACATGCTCACGCAGCGAAGTGATAGGCCTGCCGCTCGATTATCCAAGCGGTTTGTTGCGCTGCACAAGCGTGTGATGTTACATAAAGACAGAAACGCTTTATAATTTGAAACTATATTCGTTTTATAAGCAATAAATGCTCGAAAAATTCTAACAAACGTTAATTACTTGGTGGTTTACGCGCAACTTTCGGAAAAACTACGTCATTTAACCACCATAGTATCAGATATTTATTGCGAATTGATGTCGCGGCCATGTTAATGTTGCAGTGCAATAACAACAACAAGGGGCCCTCCATGCGACTTCGTCACCTTCTTTTTGCATCACTTGCTTTGCCTGTGTCGCCCGTTCTCGCACAGGATGAAATGTCCGATCCTGATGCCGAAGTGACCGAACCAGGCCAATCGATTGTCGTAACCGGAACCCGCCGGACGGATCGCACCGTGCTGGAAAGCTCCGCGCCGGTCGATGTGTTCTCGGCAGACGATTTCCGCGCGCAGCCCGCCCCGCAATTGCAGACCATCCTGCAAACCCTTGTCCCCTCCTTCAACCAGCAGCGCAACCTGCTCGGTGACGCCTCGGCCTTCATCCGCCCGCCGACGTTGCGCGGCCTGCCGTCTGACCAGATTCTCGTGCTTCTCAACGGGAAGCGCGTGCACCGCTCGGCCTTGGTGCAGCTTCAGGGCGGCGCGCTGAATGCCGGTGCACAGGGCGCAGACCTTTCGCAGATCTCCAGCGCCGCTGTTGGCCGGGTCGAAGTGCTGCGCGATGGGGCGGCCGCGCAATACGGGTCGGACGCAATTGCCGGCGTGATCAATATCGGCCTGCGCCGCGACACCGGCTACGAAGTCACCGCGCGCTATGGCCAGTCCTATGCCGGTGACGGTGAGGACACGCAGCTGACCGCATTTTACGGCACCGAGCTTGGTGACGATGGCGGCTTCTTCAACACGACCTTCGAGTTCATTGATCAGAATGTCTTCGACCGTTCGGTCGAGCGCCCGGCGATCGCGCCGCTTCTGGCGCTGGGGATCACGCCGGACCGGCCGACCGGCAACCGCCTCGGCGGGCCCGAAAACCGCGCCTACCGCGCCACCATCAACACCGAAATTCCGGCCGGCGACACGATCTTCTATGCCTTTGCCAATTACGGTTATCAGCGGCAGGGCAACGACTTCAATTACCGCTCGCCCCGTTCGGTGACGCACCTGCCGATCCCCGGCCGCCCCGGCACGAACTCCACCGGCCGCGCCGTGCCCATCAATTACCTCACCCAAATCGGTTTCGACGCGCAGGGACGCCCGCAATGGGATCTCAACGGGGCGACCTTCGACATTTTCAACGACAGCCGCTTTCCCGAACTGGCCAACGGCTTCATCCCCTTCTTTGAACAGACCAACGAAGACATCGGCATCGTCGGCGGTCTGAAGGGCGATGTTTCAGGCATCAATTACGACTTTTCCTTGATGTACGGCGTCAATCAGGTCCGCTATTTCATGAGCGACACGATCAATGCCTCGCTAGGCCCCAACACGCCGACCGATTTCTACATGGGCAAGTTCGTCCAGCGCGAATTCAACTTCAACGGCGACTTCAATACCGAGGCCGAGATCGGCTTTGCCGAACCCTTGTTCATCGCCTGGGGCGTTGAAGTGCGGCGTGAGGCGTTCGAGGTCGGTCTGGGCGATACGCCTTCGTGGCAGATTGGTCCCTACGCCTCGCAGCGCCTGTTCCAGTGCACGCTGGCGGGCGCTCCTGTGGCGTGTTCAACCCCCGGTGCTTCAGCCCCGACCTTCGTGCGCACGCAGGTTGCCCTGCCGGGTTCCAACGGCTTCCAAGGCTTCGGACCTGCGTCGGTCATCGAAGGCGGTCGCAACAACTATTCGGGCTACATCGATTTCGAAGCGACGCCGGTCGCCGGGCTCGATGTGGGGATTGCGGCGCGGTATGATTATTTCGACGACTTTGGCGACACCTTCAATGGCAAGATCTCGGCCCGCTGGGAGATTGCCGAAGCGATCGCGGTGCGCGGCACAGCCTCGACCGGCTTCCGCGCGCCGACGCCGGGCCAGCAGTTCACGCAGAACCTGACCACCGGTTTCCCCTTCGGTTCGACCACGCCGCTCGGCACGCTGGTGGCGCGTCCTGATAGCGAAATCGGCCAGTTCTATCTTGCCGAATCGCTGACACCGGAAAAATCGCTCAGCTTCTCGGGCGGGGTGGTGATCCAGCCGGGCGGCGGGTTCAATGTCACAATCGATTATTACAACATCAAGGTCACCGACCGGATCGGCATCTCGGGCGCGATCAACCCCAACGCCATCAACCCCAACGGGTCGACGGATGCGCAATTCCTGCTTTCGCAGGGGGTGGCCGAAGCGGCCGAATTGGGCTCGGTGCGGTACTTCACCAATGCCTTCGATACCCGCACGCAGGGCTTCGACGTGGTTGTCTCGCATGAGGCCGACACTGGGCTCGGGCGGTTCAATTCGAGTCTTGCGGTCAATTACAACGCAACCAAGGTCACCGACCGCAAGGTTATCAACGGCACGCTGGCGAGCGGGCGCGTCCTGTCGAACTTCCAGCCGGTGGACGATGTGCGCGTCGGAAATATCGAGGAATCGAACCCGGCCTGGCGCGCGGTGCTTTCGACCACCTACACGCAAGGGATGGTCGGTGCCGTCGCACGGGTGAATTACTACGGCAGCTTCACCAGCTTCTTCGATCCGATCACCACGGGCATCGGCGCAACGCCGAATGCTGGCGGCATCGATACGCTGGCCGAGGCGCAGGCACTGTATCCGGTGCCGTTTGCCAAGAAGTTCGATGCGCAGGCGAGCTTCGACATCGAGGTGGGCCTGACCTTCGCGGAAAAGTACCGCGTTGCGGTGGGGGCACAGAACCTGTTCGACACCTTCCCCGAGCGTGAGACCCGCAACATTTTCGCCGGAACGGGCGGGGCGGCCAACGGGTCGATCTACAACGATGGTTCCCCGATCGGCTGGATGGGCGGGTTCTGGTACGCGCGGGTTACCGCAAGCTTCTGATCCGCAATCTTTCAACGCGCGGGGTCGGCATCTGGCTGGCCCCGCGCTTTTGATTCCCGGGCGCGCTA
This sequence comes from Porphyrobacter sp. TH134, assembly GCF_002855495.1. Lineage (GTDB taxonomy): Bacteria > Pseudomonadota > Alphaproteobacteria > Sphingomonadales > Sphingomonadaceae > Erythrobacter. The sequence continues at coordinate 82,787 of NZ_PKRO01000008.1, read as the reverse complement.
CAGCCGCTTGCGCATCGGGATCAGCGGTACATCGGCGTGATACACCCGCGGGCCGGCAGCGTGATAGCCGCAGCGGCGATAAAGCGGCTCTCCGGCCAGAGTGCTCATCAACTCGGTTTCGCGAAACCCGGCGGCGCGGGCTGCTGCTTCGGCGGCGGTGATGATCGCCAGGCCTACGCCGCGCCGGACGAAGGCGGGGTCTGTGTACATCGCTCTGATCCGGGCCGGTTCGGTCAGCGGATCAAGCGGTTCAGGGTTGATGAGTTCGCCTGCGCCATCGCCGCCAAACAACGTGCGGCGCCAGCTCCACCCGCCGCACCCGGCAATCTGGCCATCAGCCACCGCGCAGAAATAGGTCTGGTCGCGCAGCAATTGGCTATCGATGCTCATGAACACGCGGCTGGCGGCGATTTCGGCCGGTGACAGAAAGTCGCGCTGCAAATCAGCCACCGACCGCTCGATCAACCGCGCCATCGCGGGCACATCATCGCTGGTCGCAATCCGGATTGATACATCCATATGTCTGTCTGAAGCCCGCCCGTCACCCATGCGCGATGATAGCCGATGAACGGGGATCTTGCCACTGCAAGCGTGTGCCCGGTTGTGGCTGCGGGCCGGGTATCAGCCTGCCTGCGGAGGTGGCTCCAAGCCCGCAGACGCATCGGCCAACCGCCCGTCCTGCATGATCAGAACCCGGTCGGCGGCGGCAATCGTTTCCTTGCGGTGGGCGATCACGATCCGGGTAATGCCCATCTGCGCGATCGCGCTGTTGACCGCTGCTTCATGGCCTGCATCAAGATGCGCGGTGCCTTCGTCCATCAGCAGGATTTTGGGCCTGCGATACAGCGCGCGGGCCAGCAGCACGCGCTGCTTCTGCCCGCCGGAAAGGGTCGATCCCATGTCGCCGATCAGGGATTCGTACTGCATCGGCATGCGCATGATGTCTTCATGGATCGAAGCGGCAGCGGCGGCTGCAACCACCAGCTGCATGTCGACGCTTTCGTCGAACAGGGCGATGTTGTCGGTCAGCGACCCGGCAAACAGGCTATCTTCCTGCAACACCGCCGCAATCTGGCGGTGGAAGCTTTTGTAGCCGAACCGGTGCAGCGGGATACCGTCGATCAGCACGTCGCCGCTGTGGGGTTCAGCCAGGCCCAGCATGATCTTCAGCAAGGTCGACTTCCCGCCGCCCGATGGCCCGGTGATCGCGACATGCTCGCCCGCCTCGATCACCAGATTGACCCCTTGCAGGACAAACGGATCGCTGGAGGAATAGCGATAGTGAATGTCGCGCAGTTCGATCTTGCCGACCAGATCGGTCGCCGCATCAGGAGCGGTGGTGAAGCTGCGATCCTCTTCGGACAAGGCAATGTCGGACAAGCGATCCAGATGCAGCCCGAGCATCTTGAACCCGATCGTCTGATCGATCAGCGCCGCCGATTTCGTGATGAACTGGTTCTTGTAGGCCATGTAGGCAAACACCATGCCGATGCTGAAGCCGGCTCCATCGATCACGAAACCGATGGCCAGCCAGATGGTGATGATGTTTTCGAGCCCGAAGATCAGCATGTTGGCGCTCGATTGCCAGATACCGATCCGCGACAGGCGGACATCGGCGTTGACCGAATCCGTCAGGCGGGTCTGCCAGAAGGCATGGCGCAGCGTCTCGCGCCCGAACAGCCGCAAGGTCACCATGCCGCGCAGGGTCTCGATCAGGGTCGATTGTTCCTTGCCCCCGGTGATGATGGTCGCTTCCTCGGCCTCGCGCTGGAACGAGAAGCTGATGAACCGGGCTGCGGCGTAAAGGGCAAAGGCGATCAGCGCGACCATGGCCAGCAAGGCGCTGTAATAGAACATCACCGCCAGCGTGAAGATCGCCATCACGCCGTCCACCAGTGCCGCAACGGCGCCCTGGGTCAGCAGGTTCTGGATCGGCGCGATCGACTGAAATCGCGACAGAATATCGCCCGTGTGGCGCTTTTCGAACCATTCGATCGGCAGCCGGAACATGCGCCGGGCGACATTGGTGGCCAGGGCAAAGCCCACACTGGCCCCGGCATTCATCAGCACGAAAGAGCGCAGCAGGCTGGCCACCACATTGATGAGCGTGAACAGGCCAAAGCCCAAGGCCAGCACTGTCAGCAAATCATTGTCGAGCGCGGGCAGCGCATTATCGATGGCGACTTGCATGTAATAAGGGCTGGCGAGCACGAAGGCCTGCAACACCAGGCTCAAAAGCAGCACCTGCGCCAGTGCGCGCTTGAGGCCGGTCATGCTCTGCCACAATTGCGAGATGCGCAGCCGTTCGCGCAGCGATTGCGCGGTGAAGTCATTGCTCCGCCGCAGTTCCAGCGCGACACCGGTGAAATGGTCGGAGACCTCGGCCAGCGGCATCCAGGTTGACCGCCCGTCCGGATTATGGATCAGCGCCTTACCGTTCTTCACTGCCTCGATCACGACATAGTGATTGAGATCCCAGTGCAGCACGGCGGGCATGTGCAGATTGCCCAGCTCCTCCAGCGGCAGCTTGACCGCGCGCGGGGTCAGCCCGATCTGATCGGCCAGATTGATCAACGCCCGAAGCGGCGCCCCCCGCATCGATGGCGAATAGCGGCGGCGCATCGTGGCCAGATCGATGTCGAGCCCGTGGTAATTGGCGACCATCGTCAGGCTTGCGAGGCCACATTCGGCCATTTCGGTCTGGCGGATCAAACGGACGCGGCTGCGGGTCAGAAAGCCGAGATCAAGCTCCATGTCAGCGCTTCCGTACAGCAAAGAGGGGTTCGAACAGCCATTCGATCAGGGACTGCTTTTCGGTGATGATGCGGGCGGTCAGGGTCATGCCCGGCACCAGTCGTTCCGTGCGCCCGAACGCGATGATCCGCGGATCGGCAATATCGACGACCACCGGATAGGCCGATACCACCGAGCCATTGGGCAAGGTCTGGCTGACCGGGCTGCTGGCGACCGTGATGATGGTGCCCTTGATCGTGCCGAACCGCTGATAGGGGAAGGCATCGATCGCGAGGCGCACCTCTTGCCCGCGTTTGACGAAGCCGATCGCCTGGGTGGGCACCAGCAATTCGGCGCGCAGCCTGGCGTTGCTGGGAATGATCGCCATGATCTGGGTTTGCGCGCCGACCCGCTGGCCGCTGCGCATCGTTAGCGCGGTGACGGTGCCAGCCAGCGGCGCTGTCAGCGCGTAGGATCGCGCACCGGCGTTACCGGCAGCCTGCTGGGCGACTTGCGCGCGGGCGGCGGCGATGTTGGCGGTTTCGCTTTGGGCCTGCGCACTGATGCTCGCCGCATTGCTCGACAATTGCGACAAGGTCGCGCGGCGCGCGGTGAGCGACTGCTGCAATTGCGACAATTGCTGCTGGCGAGACAGCAAGGTATCCTCGCGCGCCTGAAGATCGGCACGGCTGATGAACCCGCGCTCGGCGACGCCTTGTGCCTTTTCAAGATCGGACCGGGCCGAGGCGACAAGGCTTTGTTGCAGGACAATCTGGGATTGCAGTTGCTCGATTTCGGCGCGCAGGCCGCTGGCTTGGGTCAGCAGCTGGCCTTGCTGGGCGGCCGCCACGCGGGCGGCGGCTGCTTGCTGCGCCAGAAGGCTCGCGTCCTGCTGCGCGATGGCCTGTTCCGTGAGGGCAGCCGCTGACAGGCCCGAGGCGCTGTCTTCTTCGGCGCGGATCGCAACCAGCGTTGTCCCTTTGGCCACCTGTTCGCCATCATTGACCATAATCTCGTCAATCGTGCCGGGACGGGTTGGAATGATGGCGGCAATGCCCTTGTCGGGCACAATCGCGCCCGTGACGGTCTCCACGCGCGAATAGGTGGCGAGCGACAGGAAGGTGATGGCAACGGCCAGACTGCCGAAAATCAGCAGCCCGATCACTTGCCATGCCAGTGGCACCGCAATCGAAACGCTGCCGGAAAGACGATCTTTCTTCTGCTGGAAAACCTCGGCCCGGAACAATTGCGTCATGCGCTGGTGCGACCTCCTGGTTGCGCGCGTCATCAAGCCTTGTTCGACCGCGCGGTCGCACCCTATGCCTAATGCAAGAGTGAGCGAATAGTGCATTTGCGCTAAATGGCCGCCCCCTTTGGACAAAAGGGGCGGCCCAGATATTGCGGCGTGCGATCAGGTCAGAGGCTTCCAGGCAACAAGTGCGATTGCGGTTAAGACTGCACTGACCACCACTGCGTAGTAAAGCAGCTTGGGGCTGATCTCAGTCTCGCGCCAACCCTGCCGGAAACCTTTGAAAAAGTGCCTGATCAATCGATGATCTCCGCCGCGAGCGCTGCGGTCGCACCGGCAACGCCGACCGCTACACCGGCTTGCACCGCACCAGAAACCGTAGCTGCTGCTGCACCAGCCTTCACGCCGGCCCAGAACGCCACAACCACCAGCGGCAGAGGGCCGCCTGCGATTTCATCAATCTGCCTGCTGTCGAGTTCGATAATGTTCATTGCCACAGCTCCTTAATCAATCAGGTCAAGTTTGCCATCAAGGGCATAGTCGACAGCCAGTGCGACGGCAGCGACGCCTGCAGCTGCAGCGATGCCTGCGCCGCCAGCAGCGGCACCGCGAACCGCAACAGACCCTACAAAGCGGCCAATGGCAGCTGCGGTTTCGATGCCGCCTGCACCGCCAACATATTCGATCTCGGCCGCCGAGAGCTGTGTAACGCCACGATCAGTATGTGATGTCATTCCAATTTCTCCCTCAAAATCGCCGGTGCGGGCAACCGGCAGATTCCTGCCCGCGTTCGCAAGCGCAGCCTAGCGCTCGCGAATTCGTCATTGGCCGCCACCGGCCGTCTTTTCAGCGACGGACCGGTATGGCGGCAGCTTCATGTGCGATGTCAGCCTGCGGAAACCTCGGCCTGAAGGACTTCGCTGGCCGCCGTCGTGGCGACCACAACAGCGCCGAGCGGCAGGGCGCCGACAGGGATGCCGCCAGCGACAGCTTCCAGTTCGATTTCGTTCAGATTGGTCATGTTGGTTCTCCTTTATGTCATTGATTGGCTTGAGGACGGACCGGCATCCGCCTTGCTTCGATGGTTGTTCAAGAAACGCTGTTACGGGAACAGATCGACCTTGATCGGACCGCCCCACAATTCAGGGCGGCCAAGCAAGCGCGGCATCCCGTGGTCGGTGCAGGTCGTGCCATCGGGGCTTTGAGTGACGCCGCCTGCGACCAGATCGATATCGGCAGCGGTCATGGTGGTGATCGAGAAGGTCATCGGTAATGCTCCCTTGCTTGGCTCCGGAAAGCCGAGTCAGGCCCCGGACATGAACCGGAGCCGCGTGACGCGGCGTTTCCGATGGTGACGGTGCGGCCGCCGGATTGCAGGTGCCAGTGTTGCGCTGGCTTGCCGATCATCGCTCAGGGGGAAAATTCTACAATAGGTGCAGTGGCCTAGCAGGGTTGGCCTAGCTTCATCATGCTACTACAGATGGGCTAGCGGAGCCGCGACAGGGCGCCTGATCCTCATATCCGCCCCGGTCCGACCTACTTAGCTGATATGTGCTATTGGACGGCGCCCTTGCTCGGGTGCATGGTGATACAGTGTTCTAGGAGGTTTGTCTTTGCCCGCTCAACAACAAACCCAGCCTGCGAAGGTGAGCCGGATCATCGTGGTCGATGATCACCCCATTTTCAGGGATGGCATCACAGCGATTCTCAACCAGATGGATTCTGGCTTCGAAATCGAACAGGCCGGAACCTACGAGGAATTGCTGGAGCTTGCCGCTAAAGGACGCAGCCCTTCGCTGTTCCTGCTCGACCTGCGGTTTCCGGGGATGGACATTGAGGTGGCCGTGCCGCTGCTGCGCAAGCGTTACCCGCTCGCGTCGATCATTGTCATCTCGATGGCGGACGACAAACGCTCAACCGATCATGTCATGAAGGTCGGTGTGGATGGCTTCATCAGCAAGGCCGCCACCCCCAAGCAGATCAGGGATGGCATTGCCGCAGTGCTGGCGGGCGAATTCGTGAATGTGAGCGAGGCGGGGGGCGTTTCGATGACCCGGTCGGTCTCGCAGTTTTCAAACCTCACCCCGCGCCAGTTCGATGTGCTGATCGGCATCGCACAGGGCCGGTCCAACAAGCAGATTGCCAAGGACTTGGGTATCTCGCCGTTCACGGTCCGTATCCATGTTTCGGCGTTGCTGCGGGAACTGCATGTCGACACCCGGACGGCTGCCGCAGCGCTGGCGACAAAATATGGCGTTCACTGACAAAGGGGTCACCACGGTGACCCCTTTGCCCAATTCGCTTAAAGTCCCGGAATAGTCGTGGTTTCGGTGCTGCGCCAGGGCGGGTTAAAGCTGGGAAATGTATTCATCAGCCAAGGCCACAGGTTACCGCCCGAAACATGCATGATTTCGTCGGCCTTGAGCGTTTCAATCTTCGTTTGCTGTGTCACGACCTGTCTCCCATTGCGATTTATCGACCCGAATCTCTGGTACGACGCGCGCACCATGCAGGCCATTTTCCAAAGACACACTAGTTCGCATGCACTATGCGGACCGGATCGCCATAAGCGCTGATCGCAGCTCGGCGGCACGCAGCGGCTTGGACAGCACGATCGCAGGCGTGTCTGTCAGGCTGGCTTCGATCTGATCGGCATGATGGCCGGAAATCACGACCAGGTGGGTTTTCGATGCGTTGATCTGGCGAAGCAGACTGCTGTTCGCCGCAAGGTTTTCGCCATTGCCGAAGTCGAAGTCGCTCAGCAGCATATCGCAATCGGGCAGGATTTCGGGCGGCAATTGCGACCCATCGACCACGCAGCCCCAGCCTTCAAGCAGGCGCTGGGTCGAGGCCAGGGTTTCGGCATGGTCATCGATGACGAACACTTTGACCCCGGCCAGCGGCAGGACAAGGTTAGGCAAAGGCAGCGCGGCCTCGTTGGATACCCGCAGACGTTTCAGGTTGCCAATCGAGGCCACAGTGCCGCGCGATTGTTCCGATTGCAGGGCAAACTGGAGGCCCAGCATGCTGGCCAGCCGGCTGACGATGGCAAGCCCAAGCCCTTTATTGTCTGAACGCAGGTCCGACCGGCGCGAAGATCGGAAGAATTCTTTCCGCACGTGCTCAAGATCGCTGGGAGAAATCCCGCGGCCATTATCAATCACCAGCACGGTGACCGCGGTGCCCCGGCGGCGGCATCCGACAAGGACCCGCTTGCCCGGCGAATACCGGATCGCGTTGGCGACCAGATTCTGAAGCATGGTCGCCAGCAACGCCCGATCGGTTTCCACCACCACCGTTGAGGGGACAAGCCGCAGGTCCACATTCTGCTGTTCGGCCGCCAAAGCGTTCTGACTGTCGAGTTCGGCAAACAGGTCGCTGATCCGGACCGGAGCGATCTCTGCCTTGAGAGCGCCGCTTTCGATCGCAGCAATATCGAGCAGCGCGCGAAACATCCGGCTCGCGTTGTCGACCGACCACGATATCTTGGCCACGATTTGCGCCTGTTCGCTCGACAGGTCGGTGTCCTTGAGACGGTCGGTCAGCAACCCGATGGCGTGGATGGGCTGGCGCAGATCGTGGCTGGCCTGCGCCAGAAACCGCGATTTTGTTTCCGACGCGGTCCGGTATTCCTGAACCAGCGACCGGCCGCGCTGGAACAGCTTGTTGGCGCCAAGCAACAGCAACAGCCCAAGGCCTTGCGAGGTCTGCTGGAAAACAAGCAGCGGTTCGAGCGCCAGAGGGCTGAGGAGGATGGCAAGAAAGGTCGCGGCCGCAATCAGTCGGCCATAGGGACGGCGCAGGACCAGCCAAAGAATGCTGGCCGCCATGGCAAGCGCGAACGCGGGCACCCAGCCCAGAAACAGGCCCGGGCCATTCCTGACCGTTTCCGCCGCCATGATGGCGAGCGCTGCGGTTGGTGTATAGGAATTGTTGGGCGTGACCGCGGTGTCGCGCCCAACCACGCGGGTGAAGCTGATCACGACCTGCCGGTCTTTGAAAACAGCGGGATTGACCTTGCCGCTCAGGACATCGCCAGCGCTGTAAGCAGGGATTGTGCTGGGATTATAGCTGACGTCGATATCGATGATGGCATCGCGCGGTTTGGCGGCCGGCGCTGCCAGGATCGCGGCGACTGTCGGGAAAACCCCTTCATCGGTCTTCACCGAAGTCAGCGCGTAGATGGGCGCGCCAAATGCGAAGGGTTTGAAAATCATGGCCGCCGGGACGACAAGGCCGGTCAGGGCAGCGGGGATCTGTGTGGAACGCTGGGCAAATGCGCCCGTGCCGCCGGCCGTGAGCGTTTGCATGGCGGCATCACGGGGAGATAGCTCGATGACCCAGACGGCAGGCTTTGGCAAATCTGCCAAGGCTTCGCGCAATTGGGTCGCGGCTGCGGGCGAACTGAATTTGAAGTACTGCCGGTTGATGATGATCTGGCGCGGCGATTGTGCGCCGATTGTCGTGAGCAAGCCCGAAAGATCGGCTTCCGACCATGTCCGCGTAGGAAGGCCGCGCTCGGTTTCCTCGTCAATCGCGATAATTACCGCATCTCCGCGGTAATCCTTGGGTTCAAAGACGGCGGTGACTGCGCGCTGGACCCAGTCGTAAGGTTCAAACGGTACGAGAACCACCAATAATATGGTGATGACAAGCAGATAGTACCATTCTGCCCTTTCCGGAGACCGTGCATAGGCGGGCATCTGCGTCCAATTTGTGCCGATGGTTGTCACCTTGCTGCTCTGCTTGAAAGGGGCGTTGCAATCTGGAGCGTGTCATTGCTGCGGTCTGGATCGGTACAAGGTTTAAGCGGATCCGGCGCTGTGGCAATCGATTGTTGAAGCGTGGCTTCAAGCGATCGTTTTGCCCGCCGGCAAAACGCGCAGAGCATCATGGGGCTTGGCGCTCGGCCATCGTAGCGGCGCTGCGGGCGGTGCTGGTCATGCCCGCCAAGAGCGAGGGAACCGCAGTCCACCTCGCTCTTGGCGGCGCGGCATCAGGCGTGAAATGTTCCGTCGATGCGGCGCAGCACCGGGCTTGGCCCGTCAAGCAACGCTTTGGGCAGCAGGGCTGCGGGCATGTCCTGATAGCTCACGGGACGCAGAAAGCGGTCGATGGCCAGCGTGCCGACCGACGTGCTGCGCCCGTCGGATGTCGCGGGGAAAGGGCCGCCGTGGACCATCGCGTGGGTCACTTCGACCCCGGTGGGCCAGGCATTGGCAATGATCCGGCCCGCGCGCGCTTCAAGGATTGGCAGCAAGTCACGGGCCTCTGCATAATCGTCCGCCGCCATGTGCAATGTGGCGGTCAATTGGCCTTCCATCTCTTCAAGGATCGCGGCGACCTCAGCCAGATCGGCGCAGGTCACGATGATCGAAGAAGGGCCGAACACCTCGTCGGCCAGTGCCCGATTGGCGCGGAAGTCGGCGCCGCTGACGGTGTAGACATGCGCCTGCCCGCAAGCCTGCGTGCCTTGTGCACCAGTGCCCACCAATGCGGCCCCGGGCTGCGCGGCGATCACCGCAATGCCCTTGGTAAAGGCGTTCTGGATCCCGGAGGTCAGCATGGTTTGCGCAGGAATGCTTCCAAGCGCGGCGCCAACCCCGGCAACAAAGCGACTGGTCGCCTCGCTCTTAACGGCCAACAGGATACCGGGATTGGTGCAAAACTGCCCGGCACCCAGCGCCAGCGAGCCGACATAGGCGGCGGCCAATTCGTCAGCCGCCTCGGCCATGCGTGCAGGCATCACCACCACCGGGTTGACGCTGCTCATTTCGGCATAGACCGGGATAGGGACGGGCCGTGCCGCAGCGTGGTTCATCAGGGCAAGGCCGCCTGCGCGCGAACCTGTAAAGCCGACCGCAGTGATGCGCGGGTCTTTCACCAAGGTCTCGCCGAGCGAGTGCCCAGTACCGTTCAGCAGCGAGAACACGCCCTCGGGCAGCCCCGCCTCGCGGATGGCGGCAAGGATGGCGCCCGCGACCAGTTCGGACGTGCCGGGGTGGGCCGGGTGGCCTTTGACGACGACGCAGCACCCGGCGGCCAGGGCAGACGCCGTGTCGCCCCCCGCGACCGAGAAGGCGAGCGGGAAATTGCTCGCGCCGAACACCGCCACCGGGCCCAGCGGCAAGCGGCGCATCCGCAGGTCAGGCTTGGGCGGGGTGCGGTCGCGGATTGCGTGATCGATCCGCAGGCCTTGCCAGGCGCCATTTTCGACCTCGTCGGCGAACAGCCGCAGCTGGCCCACCGTGCGGCCACGTTCGCCATTCAGCCGCGCTTCGGGCAGGCCGCTTTCGGCCATCGCGCGCTGCGTGAGGGTATCGCCAAGCGCGTCGATCTTGTCCGCCATCAATCGCAGGAAGGCGGCGCGCTGTGACAGGGGCATGGCGGCGAAAGTCGGCTGGGCCGCTGCCGCTGCCGCGCAGGCGTCGGCAATGTCTGCCGCGCTCGCTTCGGCAAAAGCAGGATCAACCGATGCGCCGCCTGCCGCTGTCACTGCGGTAAAGGTCGCCGCCCCGCCGCGCCATTCGCCCGCGACCAGATTGTTGCCCGTCAACATGCCCATTCCTCTCAAAAAGCCCAAAGCCGAATTGTGAATAAAAGGCGGCTTGCCATCGTCCGCATTCCGTGAAAGGTAGCGCTACCATAAACGACATGGGTTGCAACACGCAAACCCGGGGGAGAGGGATCTTGGAGACACAGCGCGAAGGCGCCAACATGGTGCTGATTTCGGCAATCGTGGCGGTTGCGACCATCGGCGGATTGCTGTTCGGCTATGACAGCGGCGCGGTTAATGGCACGCAGCCGGGGTTGAAAGCGGCCTTTGGGCTGGGCGTGGGCGGATTGGGCTTTACCGTCAGTTCGTTGCTGATCGGCTGTTTTGTCGGAGCCTTTTTTGCTGGCACGCTGGCGGACCAGATGGGCCGCCGCAACGTGATGCGGATTGCGGCCGTCCTGTTTCTGATCGGTGCGCTGATCCAGGGGCTGACCGCCAACCACCTGTTGTTCGTACTGGCGCGCATCGCTGGCGGCATGGCGGTGGGCGCGGCGAGCGTGCTGTCGCCCGCCTATATCGCCGAGGTCGCCCCTGCCAATATCCGCGGGCGGATGACCACGGTGCAGCAGATCATGATCATCACGGGCCTGACGCTCGCGTTTCTTGTGAATTATGCCCTTGCGGCAGCCGCCGGGGATTCCACCGCAGCCTTCTGGGGCGGGATTGCCGCGTGGCGCTGGATGTATCTGATGCAGGCCGTGCCGGCCGCAATCTTTCTTGCCGCGCTGTTCTTCATCCCGGAAAGCCCGCGTTACCTGATAGGCAGGGGCCGCCATGAACAGGCCTCCAAGGTGCTGACCGATCTGTTCGGGGCCGAGGAAGCGGCGACCAAGCTTGCCGAAATCCGGGCGAGCTTTTCGGAAAATCACAATCCGCGCCTCGCCGATGTGCTGGCGCCTGCGGGCACCAAAAGCCTGTTGGGGATGCGGCCGATCGTGTGGGTCGGGATCATGCTGGCGGTGTTCCAGCAGCTCGTCGGGATCAACGTGATCTTCTATTACGGCGCGACGCTGTGGCAGCTGGCGGGTTTCACCGAAAGCGACTCGCTGCTCATCAACATCGTGTCCGGCGCGGTGTCGATTGCGGCCTGTTTTGTCACAATCGCAGTGATCGACAAGGTCGGGCGCAAACCGCTGCTGCTGATCGGTTCGGCAGGCATGGCGGTAACGTTGTTCGTGATGGTTTTTGTGTTCAGCCAAGGGGGATTGGACGCCAGCGGCAACCTTGTCCTGTCGGCCGGGCTCGGGACCACGGCGGTGATCGCGGCGAACCTGTACGTGATCTTCTTCAACGTCAGCTGGGGCCCGGTGATGTGGGTGATGCTGGCCGAAATGTTCCCCAACCAGATCCGCGGTTCCGCGCTGGCGGTGGCGGGTTTCTTCCAGTGGTTTGCAAACTTCCTGATCGCGCAATCCTTCCCGCTGATGGCGGCGGGGATCGGGCTGGCGGCCAGCTACAGCTTCTATGCCGTTTGCGCCGTCATCAGCTTCTTCCTCGTCCAGCGGTTCATTGTCGAGACCAAGGGCAAGGAACTGGAGGAGATGGTCGGCTGAGCCTGCCCATGTTAGCGAGGATACCATGAACGACAGTGCCCCAAAGCCGGTCCGTGTCGTCGTCCTTGGCGGCGGCACGGCGGGCTGGATGACAGCTGCGGGGGTTGCCAAGCTGCTCCCCGGCCTTGCCTCTGTGCAGCTGGTCGAAAGCGAGGAGATCGGCATTGTCGGGGTGGGCGAGGCGACGCTGCCGCACATCCGCGGCTTTGTCGAAAAGCTTGGGATCGACGAGGCGGCCTTCATGAAGGCCACCCACGCGACCTTCAAGCTGGGGATCGATTTCCGCGATTTCGGGCGGATCGGCGAAAGCTATATCCACCCCTTCGGCTCCTTTGGCGAGGAAGTGGGCGGCGTCGGCTTTCACCACTATTGGCTGGAACTGGCGCGGCACGGCAAGGCGCGCGAGATTGGCGATTATTCGCTCGCGGTGGCGGCGGCCAAGGCCAACCGCTTCCGCCCGCCTTCCGCCGATGACAGCCTTGGGTCGACCTATGGCTATGCCTATCAGTTCGATGCGACGCTATTCGGCCCGTTCATGCGCGAATTTGCGCGCGGTATCGGGGTTGAACGGCACGAAGGCCGGGTGGTCACGGTCGAGCGCGATCCCGCCAGCGGCGATGTCACCGCGCTGGTGCTGGCGGACGGGCGGCGGATCGAAGGCGATCTGTTCATTGACTGCTCCGGCTTCCGTTCGATCCTGCTCGGGCAGGAATTGGAGGTGCCGTGGGAAGACTGGACGCACTGGCTGCCCTGTGACCGCGCCGCCGCGATGCCCTGCACCCATGCGACCGAAGACCTGCGCCCCTACACCACCGCCACGGCCATGCCGGCTGGCTGGCGCTGGCAAATCCCGCTCCAGCACCGCATGGGCAATGGCTATGTCTTTTCATCCGCGCATATTTCGGAAGAACAGGCCTGCGATGCCATCCGCGCGTGCGCCGAAGGCGCCCCGCTGGCGGAACCCCGCATCCTGAAGTTCCGTCCCGGCCGCCGTGCGCGGTCCTGGAGCCACAATGTCATCGGCGTCGGGTTGGCGAGCGGGTTTCTGGAACCGCTTGAATCCACCTCGATCTATCTGGCGCAGATGGCGATCACCTATCTGATCGAGCTGTTTCCGGCAGCAGCCGGTGCCATCGACCCGCGCGACCGGGACGAGTTCAACCGGCTGGTCGACATGGAATATGACCGGGTGCGCGATTTCCTGATCCTCCACTATCACGCCACCACACGCGATGATTCCGAGTTCTGGAACCATGTCCGCACGATGCGCGTGCCCGATAGCTTGGCTGACAAGCTGGAGCTGTGGCGCAGGGCAGGGCGGATCGAGAAATATTCCGACGGCCTGTTCTACGATGCCAGCTGGATCGCAGTCTATGTCGGCCAAGGCCTGCTGCCCGAAGTGCATGACCCGCGCGCCGCGATGATCGCGCCCGATGCGCTCGCCCGCGCGACCGAGCGGTTGCGGATGGCCGTGACAGGCGAGGTTGCCGCCATGCCCGGTCACCGCGATTATCTGCGCGGCGAAGCGGCAAGGCTGGCCGACGCGGCGTGAGTTTTCCGCGCGAACCTTTGCGGCGGATCGTCGTGGTGGGCGGCGGGCAGCTCGGCGTGCTTGCCGCGATTGCGCTGCGCCGCAGCCTGCCGGGGTGCGAGGTGATCGTCATCGGCGGGCAACCGGGCCCTGCATCCTTTGCCGATTGGTCGCCAACAGCGATGCCGTTTACCAACAAGCTGCATGACCGGCTGGGCATTGCCGAGGCTGACATTATCGCCAAGGCTGGCGGGTCTTACCGGCTTGTCACGCGGCTGTCGGGATGGGGCGGGGCGGGGCAGGGCAGCGTCGTCGCTTATGGGGATGCGCTGGATCCTGCGCTCAGGACCGCCCTCGCCCGCGATCGCGCGCGCGCGGCAGGCGCCCATGCACCCGCGCCGGCCAGTCTTGCGCAGGTGCTGGCCGAAGCGGGCCGGTTCGCGCCGCCGCCGCCTGGCGAGCCTTCGCCTCTGGCGGCGGTTGATTATGCCCTGCGCTGGCATCCGCCGGCCTACCGGGCGCTGCTGATCGCTGCGGCTCAGGCGCTGGGCATCGGCTATGTCGAGGGTGTGATCGACCGGATCGAACTGGTGGATGGGGATGACAATATCGCCGCCATCGGGATCGCCGGACAGGGCCTGATCGCCGCCGATCTGTTTGTCGATTGCAGCGGCCCGCAAGCCGCCGTGCTGGCCGGGCACCCGCACTTTGTCTTTACCGACTGGTCAGACAGCCTGCCAACCCGCCATATCTATTGCGCTGCGCCGGCCGCGCCGGTCATCGCCTTGGAAGACCGGGTGACGCTGACCAGCGCCGGTTGGGTGACCGAAGTGGCCGGGCGGGATGGGCGGCATATTACGCTGGGCACGCCCGCAGCATTGCCACGCGCTGCTGCTGAGGCGTTGCTGGGCGCGCCTGTGCAAGCCGCGATTGCCTTGACGCCGGGCTGCGCGGCCGAGCCGTGGATCGGCAATGTCGTCGCGCTTGGCGATGCGGCGGCGCGGTTCGAGCCGCTGGGCCCGCTGCATCTTGATCTCGCCCACCGCCAATTGGCGCTGCTGCTGGAAATGTTGCCGGGCCGGGCGATGGCACCGCTTGAACGCGCCGAATATAATCGCCGGTCGGGCCTGATGATGGAAGGGGTGCGCGAGGTGCTGGCGATGCACTTTGCAAGCCCCGAAGCCCAGCGCGTGTTCGGTTCGTGCGCATTGCCGGGGCGGGTCGCTGCCGTGATCGATCAGTTTGAGCGGCGCGGTCGCATTCCCTTCCGCGAAGAATTGCCGTTGCTGGGGCAGGAACAGTTTGCCCTGCTGGTGGCACTTGGCTGGACACCCGGCCTGTCGCCCGCAGCCAAAGCCGCCGATCCCGCCGCCGAAACCAGTGCCCGCGCCGCATTCGAAGCCAATGCGCGCGCCGCGCTCGCCTTTGCGCCGTCTTACGGGCCATGGCTGGCGAGCGCGGCTGCCGTTAGCCCAGCGCCTTCCGGATAGCGCCGCGCATCTGCGCGAACCGTTCGGGGGAGGCGGGGCCGAGAATACCCTTCACGTGATCTGGCAGATGCGCCGCAGGATCATCTGAAAAGACATAATATTCGAGAATTCCGCGCCACACGGCACGCTGATCATCCGGCAGATGCCGGAAGGCGAGCAATGCGTAAAGCAGCCCGTCATAGGGGCTAGCGATCCCCTCGGGCTGGCCTGGCGCCCACCAGTAATTGACCAGAATGCTGACCGGATCGAGCGATTCCACTCCGTGCCACCAGCCATAGGGAATGTAGATCGCGTCCCCTGCCTCCAGCGTTGCCACGCTGGCATGGCAGGCGGCTTCGGCGAAGCGTGGGAAGCGCTCCAGATCGGGCGCCAGCGGATCGACCATGCTGACCGGGATGCCCGCCGGGGTCAGCTCGAACGGGCCGGGATAGAGCCCGGTGATCTGTTCGGGCGGATACAATGTAAAGCGCCGCCGCCCTGCCACGCAGCAGGCGACATTTTCCTTGGCGTCGTAATGCACGCCGACACGGATGCGATTGCCGATCCAGATGCGCGCCGCCACGTCCGGCAGCAGCGGCAGCCGGTTGTCGCGGGCAAAGGCGGGAAGCAGGCTGGCGATGTCCTCTGATTGCACCGCCATCGCTGGCGGATCGGGCATGGCCGCCGCGCCCAGCAGATCGTCGAGAAAGGTCTCCAGCCGTCCGCTGCCGCGCACGAAGTTCAGCCGGGTGAGATCGGGGGTGTAGAAAAACCGACCCTTCTCGCTCGGCGCCGCAGCAATCGCGCCGACCGGACGGGTGGCAGGTTCTCGCCTCAGGTACGCCGCAATGGGGCCATCGCCCGCGCGCGCGGCGGCAACAGCAGGCCAATCGGCCACCTGTCCGCGCAGCACCACCGGGCGTAGCGCCGCACGCAAGGCTTCAAACTGTTCCAGACCAACCGGCCCGGCAATTTCGGCCATCGGCACAGGCTGGGGCAGCGTGGTCATGCGGTCAGATATTCCGCAGCGGCAATCGCGCCGCCGTTGGCCCGCAGGAAATCATCCTGCGACGGCAGCTGGCTCACGGTCTGCGCGATCACATCGCGAATATGGGCGAGCCGTTTGCGGGTCTCGCCCTCGTCCAGCATCCATGCCGCGGGGTGATAGGTCTGCGGCTGCACCCCCTGGCTCAGCATCACCGACAACCAGCTATCTTCGGTGAACAATTCGTTGTTGTCGCGGATGATCCGGCCGGACGAACGGAACAGCTCCAGCTTTTCAGCGAGGCCATCAGGCGGGGGCAGATGACGGCAATAGCGCCAGAATTCCGAATCATCGCGCTCACTCGCGCGGTAATGAAGCACCAGAAAGTCGCGGATATTGACATATTCGCGCACGGATTCGCGGTTGAAGCGTTCGGTTTCGGCGGGGGAAAAGCCCGTGTCGGGAAACAGCGCCAGCAGCCGCGCAATGCCCGACTGCACCAGATGGATCGAGGTTGATTCGAGCGGTTCGAGAAAGCCCGCCGCAAGGCCCAGCGCCACCACATTCTTGTCCCACACCCGTTCGCGGTGCCCGGCCTTGAAGGCAATCTGGTTGGGATCGGCCAGCGGCTTGCCATCAAGATTGGCCAGCAGCAGATCGGTCGCCGCCGTCCGGTCGATATGGGCTGATGAGAACACGTGCCCATTGCCGATCCGGTGTTGCAGCGGGATCCGCCATTGCCATCCGGCGGTGCGCGCGGTTGACCGGGTCAGCGGTTCGTTGCGGCCGCCAATTTCGCAGGGCACGGCCACCGCCGAATCGCAGGGCAGCCACTTGCTCCAGTCGGTGAACGGCACGCCCAACGCCTGCCCCAGCAGTAAGGAGCGAAATCCCGAGCAATCGATGAACAATTCGCCGCCGAACTCGCGGCCATCATCAAGCAGCACAGAGGTAACAAACCCAGTCTCACCGTCCCGGCGAACGTCGGTGATCCGCCCTTCGACCCGCACCGCACCAGCGCTTTCCGCAAAGCGACGCAGAAAGCGCGCATAGCGGCCCGCATCGAACTGGAACGCATAGGACAGCTTGGACATCGGCGATTTGGGATTGTCGGGGCGGGGCCAGGCGAACCGGCCCGATTTGCCCGCCATCGCGGCAATCGAATAATCGTCGATCCGCGAGGTATCGCCAGCCTGCTGACCGCGTAGCCAGATGTGCTGGAATTCGATCCCTAGCATGTCGATCCCGAAGCTGCCGAAGGGATGGACATAGGCATGGCCTGGTCGCAGCCAGTCGACGAATTCGATGCCCAGTTTGTAGGTCGCGCGGGTCTCGCGCATGAATTGCATTTCATCGAGGCCCAGCAAGCGGTTGAAGCCGATGATCTGCGGGATGGTCGCCTCGCCAACGCCGACGGTGCCGATCGCCTCGCTTTCGATGAGCGTGACCGACAGGCCCGGCATCGCGCCGAGCACCCGGACGAGCGCTGCCGCTGTCATCCAGCCAGCGGTGCCCCCGCCGACGATGACAATCTTGGTAACAGGCGCGCGCGCGCTCACGCGTTGACCGCCCGTGGCGGCGCAACCTGCACCCCATCATCATGCCAGCTGCCCGATTGGCGCAGAAATGCCTCGTGTACGGGCAGTTTGGCCGCCGTCTCGCGGTAAGCCTCGCGCATTTGCGCCATCGCAGCGGCGACCTTGGCCTCGTCCAGCGTATCGGCAATCGGATCATGCGCTTCGGGCCAGATATTCTGCCCCAGCATGACAGCAATCCAGCTTGGCAGCGAGAACAGCTCGGCATTGTCGCGCAGCACCCGCCCGCGGTGTTGCCACAGGGCCATCTTGCGCGTGAGGCTGTCTGGCACATCCATGTGCTTCACATACCGCCAGAATTCGGAATCCTCGCGCGCTGTCGCCTTGTAGTGGAGGATGACGAAATTCCGCACATCTTCAAACACATCGCGCATGCCGCGGTTGTATTCATCGCGTTCGATCGGGCTGATCGGCATGTCCGGGAACAGAGCAAACAGGCGGGCGATACCGTTCTGGACGAGGTGGATCGAGGTCGATTCGAGGGGCTCGATAAAGCCCGAGGCAAGGCCCAGCGCCACGACATTGTGGTTCCAGGCCTTGCGCCGCATGCCGGTGAGGAAGCGCAAGCCGCGCGGCTCAGCCAGTGGCTCGCTTTCGAGGTTGGCGAGCAGGATATCGCGGGCGCTCTCCTCGTCCATGAAGGCGCTCGAATAGACATGGCCATTGCCGGTGCGGTGCTGGAGCGGAATGCGCCATTGCCATCCGGCGGTGTGCGCGGTGGCGCGGGTGAAGGGGTCAGGCGGGCCGGGTGTCCGGCTCGGCACCGCCAGCGCGCGGTCCATCGGCAGCCAGCGCGACCAATCCTCGTACCCCGTTTCCAGTGCCTCTTCGATCAGCAGGCCCCGGAAACCCGAGCAATCGATGAACAGATCGCCGGGAATGATGGTGCCATTGTCCAGCGTCAGGCTGGCGACATCGCCGGATTCGCCGTCGCGGGTGACATGGACGATTGTGCCTTCGACCCGGCAGATGCCCTGGCGTTCGGCGAGGCGGCGCAGATAGGCAGCATAAAGCCCGGCATCGAAATGGTAGGCATAGGCCAGCTCTTTCACCAGCGATTGTGCGCCGGCGGCTGGCCGGGCGAATCGGCCGCTGCGGGCCGCCGCTGCGCTCATCGAATAATCGCCAATTGCCCCCACCGCTCCGCCGCGGGCCTGTTCGCGCAGGTACAGCTGGTGAAACGGGATGCCGTGGAAATCCTGTCCGAAATTGCCGAAAGGATGAATATAGCGATCACCGATCCGGCCCCAGTTCACAAACTCGATGCCGAGTTTGTAGGTGCCGCGCGTTTCCCGCAGAAATTCAGCCTCGGTAATATCGAGCATCGCGTTGAAGCTGCGGATCGGCGGGATCGTCGCTTCGCCAACACCAACCGTGCCGATGGCATCGGATTCGATCAGCGTGATGGTGCGCCGGCCGTCGTTGAAGAACCGCGAAAGCGCGGCGGCAGCCATCCATCCGGCGGTGCCGCCACCAACCACAACGACCCGCGCAAGGCGATCTGCGTTACCGATACCATTGCTCCTCATCCTGCTCCCCTCATGCTACCCAATCACCGCATTGTTGGCAAATTGCCACAGTATCCCTGCAAAAATGCGAAGACCTATTGTCAAGCGTGCCGGCCATCGATAAGCCATCGTCCCACAAGAGAGCAAGCTATCTAGCAATAAATGATAGCGCTAACATGGGGAGGGATCTTATGCGCACTTCGATGCAGCACCGCGCCGTTCGGGCCGGGGGGCAGGGTTCATGGTACAAAAACGCATTGCGGGCCGGGGCATCGGCATTGGTTGTCGGCTGCGCGATCAGCGCCAGCAGCGCGATGGCGCAGGACGAACCCCAGCCGGAGCCTGAAGTTGCCGATACGGCCACGGTCGAAGAACCGACCAGCGAAATCATCGTCAGCGGTTTGCGCCAGTCGCTCGCCAACGCTCAGAACATCAAGCGCGATGCCGACACCTTCGTCGACGCCATTACCGCACAAGATATCGGCGCGCTGCCCGATCGGTCTGTCACCGAAGCGCTCCAGCGCGTTCCGGGCGTCGCCATCAACCGCTTTTCCGGTTCGAACGATCCTGACCGGTTCTCGGTCGAAGGTTCGGGCGTCGTCGTGCGCGGGCTCAATTTCGTCCGTTCCGAATTCAATGGCCGTTCGGCCTTTGCTGCGGGCGTCGGTGGTCAGGCGCTGAACTTTGCCGACGTGCCGGCCGAATTGCTGGGTTCGGTCATCATCTCCAAAAACGCCACCGCCGAAACCATCGAAGGCGGCCTTGCGGGGACGGTAAACCTCAATACCCGCAAGCCTTTCGACAATAACGGGCTGAAGATGGCGTTTGGTGCCGAAGCAAACTACGGCGATTTCCGCAAGGAATGGACGCCGACGATCTCGGGCCTGATCAGCAACACGTGGGATACGGACAAGGGCCGTTTCGGCCTGCTGCTGAGCGGCTCCTATTCCGAAATCAAGAGCCGGGCTGATGGCTTGCAGGTGACCAACTACCAGACCCGTGATGGCGCCTTGGTCAACATCGCCAATGCCGACGGCGTACTGGTCTGCCGCAACCCCCTGCCTGGGTCGACCGACACCACGACACTGCCGGGTGCGGGCGCTGCTTGCGGCAACCTCGGAACCCCCGGGGCCGATGGCTTTGCCGATTATGCCGGCTCGCGCGTGGCGCCGGTAGGCGGGCAGTTCCGCACACAGGAATATGATCGCGAACGCCTGGGTTTTGCCGCCTCTGCGCAGTTTGAATCGATCGATGGGAAGACTCTCATCACGGCTGAATATATCCGTTCGGATTCAACCAACCGGTCGGGTGAATACACCTACGAAACCGCGCCCGATCAGTCGGAATACACCACCTATCCGATCGGCTGTTTGCAGAATGCCGATGGCCCGGCGCGGATCAATCCCGATGGCACGCTCGGCGACCCGACTTCGCGGGCGCAATGTCCTGTCGGCGGGTTCACCGATTACGTTTACGATGAAGGCGGTCTGTTCCAGTCGGGCTATATCGTCAACACCAACAATGGCTGGCGCGGTGATCCGGCGCTGACGCCCTTCGTGCCGATCGGCGGTCAGCAGCAATCGCTCGCGCGGCGGCAGACCATCGATGAAGTCCTGAACCAGGACTTTTCGCTGAACATGCGCACCGAACTGACCGATCGTCTGACGATCGAGCTCGACGGACAATATGCAACCTCGCGCAAGGAAAACCTCGATTTCAGCGTCTTCGGCTCGCTGTTTGCCGACCAGGAGCTCGATATTTCGGGCGACCTGCCAGAGGTGATCGCACGCAAGCCGCAGTTCCTGGGTTACAACTGGTCAACACCGGGCGAAGCTTTGGCCGGGGCGACTGAAGAGCAGTATTTCAACGATCCGCGCTTCCAGTTCTGGCGCGCGGCGATGGATCACATCGAGGACAGCGAGGGCAAGCAATACGCCTTCCAGGCTGACCTTACCTATGAATTTGATGATGATGCCTTCCTGCGCCGCGCCAAGTTCGGCGCCCGCTATCAGGATCGCGAACAGACGGTGCGTTACACCACCTACAACTGGGGCATGCTGAGCGAAGTGTGGTCAGGTTCGCGTCCGACCAATTTCGCCGATACGCCTGCCGAATTGTCGGAACGCTACGAGTTTCCGAACTTCTTCCGCGGTCAGGCCGGTGGCCCTCCCGGTGGGTTCTACTACACCGGCGATCTTGTCGGCGACTACGAAGGCGCGATTGCCGATTTCCAATCGGTCCAGGAAATCTCCCGCGGTCTGGGCAGTTCACCGACCTGGGTGCCGCTGGCCGGACGGCAGGGTGCCATTTCCGGTACGCCCTTCCTGAGGGAGGATATCCAGCCGTTGGCGCAGCAAGATTCGGCTGCCTATTTGCAGCTGGAATTCGGCGCGGACAACGTGTTCGGATCCGCGATGCGCCTGTCCGGCAATGTCGGGGTTCGTTACGTCAACACCAAAATCCGTTCCGAAGGGGTGCTCGGGATTCCGAGCCGGCAGGCGCTGAGTATCCTCCAGCCGTATTTCTCCGAACGCGATCCTGTGACCGGCGAAATCCTCCTTGATGCCGACGGCGATCCTTTGAACCCGGGCCGCTGCGAACCGGGTGTGCCGATCGGTGCCCCTCCCGGGACGCCACCTTCTGTTCCGGGCGGGGTCTGCACCCTTACTCCGGCAGCCTACGCCGAACTTCAGACTTTCGCCGGGAACGGGACGCTCGACAATGGCGGCATTCGCGATGTTGCCGATGTGAACTATGATTTCTGGCTGCCCAGCTTCAATCTCAAACTCGGGGTTGCCGAAGATGTGATTGTCCGGCTCGCCGCATCGAAGGTCATGACCCGGCCAGACAACGCCAACATCCGCAACTTCCTGACCATCGGGCTGGAAGGCGCCGACTTGACAGCGCAGGCGGGCAATCCCTTCCTGCGGCCGGCGACCGCATGGCAGTTTGATGCCAGCGTGGAATGGTATTTCGACACGGTCGGATCCTTGACGTTCAATGCCTTCTACAAGAACATCAAGGACTTCTTCTTCCAGAGCATCAGCAATCGCCAGATCACCAATAATGGCATCACCAAAGATGTGCTGGTGCGTGGTCCGGCAAACTTCGACGAGAACGGCAAGATCAAGGGGTTCGAGGTCGCTTACCAGCAAACCTATGATTTCCTGCCCAAACCGCTCGATGGCCTGGGGGTCGCAGCCAATTACACCTACATCAAGAGCGAAGGCCTGCCGAACAGCTTCCTTAACACGGGCGAGCCGGTTTCAGAATCCACGGTCCCGCCGGGCAACCTGCCGCTGGAACAGCTGTCAAAGCACAACGTCAACGCGACGGTGTTCTACGAAAAGGGGCCGATTTCGGTGCGCGCTGCCTATAGCTGGCGCTCGCGCTTCTTGCTGACACCGGCTGATGTGATCTTCCCGTTCTATTCGATCTTCAACGAATCGACGGGGCAGCTGGACGGATCGATCTTCTTCAATCTGAACAAGAATATCCGGATCGGTGTGCAGGGCGTAAACCTTCTGAACGAGGTCACGCGCACGACGCAGGCCTATACCGGCGATCCGGGCGTGCTGGCACCGCGCTCGTTCTTCATGAACGACCGGCGGTATTCGCTGATCGTGCGGGGCAACTTCTAGGCCTCGCCTCAACTCGCTCTCCCTGAGCGAAAGCCCCCCGGCCCGCGCCGGGGGGCTTTTTGTTGTCCGCAATCGGTGCGGCGAAGTCCAGTTCACGCGCAAAAAAAAGGCCCGGGACCTATGCCCGGGCCGCAGGGGAACTGTCGGCGAGAGGATCAGCCGGCAGCGGTTATCACGGTGGCAAGCGCATTGCGCAGCGGCTTGGCGCGGTATTGGGAATCGTAAGGGGTGCCGCGCACCTCCTGCCCGTCAGCGCGGCGTGCCTGATCGAAGCCTTGCAGCCAGTTGAACCTGTCCACCATGCCCCAGGCCAGCACATCATCGAGATGCGCGCTGTAATCATACATCACCTCGAAATAGCGCCGCGCAAAGTCGGCGACCTTCTCGTCGCGCTGAGCGATATTGGCGGGCAGCGCCTTGTCCTTCACATCGAATTCGGTGATCAGCAGGCGGTAACCCATGCCGGTCACCTCATCGAGGAACCGGCGCCATTCGCGCTCGGCATAGGGGCCGACGCCGGTGGCCGGATCGATCGCGAACATCTCGATATGCGACTGGATGCCCAGCGCATCGACCGGGGTGCCGCGCTTCTTCAGCCCTTCCAGCAGGCGCAGCACATCGGCGCAGTGCTTCAGGTGCTGCGGCTCCCAGCTCATGTAGTCATTATAGACCAGCTGCGCGTCCGGAAGTTCGGCCCGCGCGGTGTGGAAGGCGAGGTCGATCACCGCTTCGGGGCTACCCATCGCGCGGCTCATGCTGGTCTGGATCGGGGCGTTGCGGTCATGATCGATCGCCTCGTTCACCACATCGTAGCTGGTGATGATGCCCTTGTAGCGCTGCGTGACGGTGCGGATATGTTCGGTCAGCAGCCGCTCGGCCTCGCGCACCGGGTTCGCGCCGTAATCATAGGTGTTGAGCCAGCCGGGGAACCACTGGGGGCGGTGCCACAGCAGCGTGTGCCCGCGCACCGCGAGCGCGTTTTCCTGCGCCCATCGCACGATCTCGTCCATCCGGTCGAAGGTGTAGGCCGTGGGTGAGGGGCGCAGCGCCTGCCACTTCATCTCGTTTTCCGGGACCACCAGACCGCACTCGCCCTTGATGATCGCGGTATAGGCCGCGTTCTGGATCGATCCTGCCGCGGGGTTGCCGGGGGAGGACGCGATGGCGCTGCCGAACTTGCGGCCCCCTTTGGCAGCGAGGGCATGGAGGCCGGGCTGCGGCACGCCGGCGGGGCCAGCGGCGGGCGGCGGCGCGCTGATGGGCGCGGGCGCGGTTCCGGCCGATGCGCCGCCACAGCCGATCAGCGGCATCGCAGCCATTCCGGCAAGCGCGGCGCGGCGCGAAAGGGTGAAATCCTTATCCATATCAGATGATCTCCACATCGAGCGGGGTGAGGCTGGCCGAGCTGTTTCCGGCCCATAGCCGCACAGGGCCGGGCGGGTTGGTTTCGGCAAGATTTTCGTCCCAGATCGCCAGTTGGCGGGCAGGGATGGTGAAGGTGAGTGTGCGGCTTTCCCCCGGCGCCAGCGTCACACGCTGGAAGCCCTTCAATTCAAGCACCGGGCGGCTGACGGCAAGGCTAGTGCGGGTGATGTAGAGCTGCACCACCTCATCGCCCGCGCGGCTGCCGGTATTGGTGACGGTGACTTGCGCCGTAATGTTCTCGTCGCGGGCGAAGCGCGTCGTGGCGGTACGCGGGGCGGAGATGGCGAAGCTGGTGTAGCTGAGGCCGTGGCCGAAGGCGAACAGCGGGGCCTTGTCATCGAACAGGTAGCCGCGCCGTGCGCTGGGCTTGTGGTTGTAGAACAGCGGGATCTGCCCTGCGTTGCGCACCACGCTGACCGGCAGCTTGGCGCCCGGATTGATGTCCCCCAGCAGCGCTTCGGCAACGGCTTGGCCACCTTCCTGCCCCGGATACCAGCATTCCAGCATCGCATCGGCTTTGGCGATCACATTGGGCCAGCTGGGCGGGCGGCCATTGTAAGCGGCAACGATTAGCGGCTTGCCCAGCGCGGCGAGCGCATCGACCAGCGCGTTCTGTTCGCCCAGAATGTCGATGCTGGTGCGGTCGCCGAGGTGGTTTTTCGCAAAGCCTTCGCGGCTGGTCTGCTCTGTATCACCGATGGCGAGGATGATGGTGTCGGCGGTGCGCGCCACCTCCACGGCCTCGGCAATCAGCTTGAGGTTGGCGGCGCGGTCAGCCAGTGTCACTTCGTCCGCCGATCGATCCTCGCTGGTGGTGATGAACACGCCTTGGGCGGTGACGAAATCGGCATCCGGCGCGGCGGCGCGCAGGCCCTCGATCAGGCTGATGGTCTGCTTGGGCACGCTCGAATAGCCGCCCAGCCGCGCGATGGCGTGGTTCGGCCCGATCACCGCGACCCGGCCCATCTTTGCCCGGTCGAGCGGCAGCGCGCCCTTATTGGTGAGCAGGCACACGCCCTTGCGCGCCGCCTCCAGCGCCAGCGCGCGGGCTTCGACGTTGCCGGTGATCCGCTCCGCGAGAGCAGCATCGCCATAGGGGTTCTCGAACAGCCCGCAGCGGAACTTGAACGCGAGCATCCGCGCACAGGCGGTGTGCACCAGCGCCTGCGGAACGCGGCCCGCGCGCACGGCTTCGGTCAAGGTGGCGAAGGCCTGGCCTTCGGGCAATTCGCTGTCGACCCCGGCGCGCAAGGCCTGATGCGCTGCATCCTCCAGATCGCGCGCGACATGGTGGAGCGTTGCGAGTTCATGCACCCCGCCATAGTCGCTGGCGATGATCCCGTCGAAGCCCCACTCGCCGCGCAGCACATCGCCCAGCAGCCAGGTGTTGCCATGCGAGGGCACGCCGTCGATCTCGTTATAACTCGGCATCACTGCGCCGACCGAGCAGCGGCGCACGACCTCGCGGAAGGGGGGGAAGAAGTTTTCGCGCAGTTCGCGCTCGGAAATCTGGGCGGGCGCGACATTGTTGCCGCTTTCGGGCTGACCGTGGCCGGTCATGTGCTTCAACGTGGCGAAGACCTTGCCATCGGCGAGACGCTCGAACTTGCCGGGCCCTTGCAGGCCTTCGACGGCCGCGACCGCCATTTCGGCAGCCAGATATGGGTCTTCGCCCCAGGTCTCCTCAATCCGTCCCCAGCGCGGATCGCGCACGATATCGACCACCGGGGAGAGAACCAGCGGTACCCCGCGCGCGCGGGTTTCGCGGGCAATGACGGACTGCACGCGGTGCATCAGATCGGTGTCGAAACTGCCCGCCAGCGCAATCGCCTGCGGGAACATGGTCGCATCGGTGGCCATGTAGCCGTGGAGCGATTCTTCATGCAGCAGCACCGGAATGCCGAGGCGGGTGTCCTCCAGCGCCCAGCGTTGCAGGGCGTTGATGAAAGCCACCGTTTCGGCCGGCGTGCGCCAGCGCGCTGCCGTGCCGCCGGCTGCACCGGTGATGCCGGGCACGCCGCGCTTATCGCTCGGGCGGGTGACGTGGCCGATTCCGTCGGGGAAGGCGGCGCTGGCCTTGGCCGCGTCAAACGCCAGCCCGTCGATCATATCCGCCTTTGCCGCCCAGGCCGTCCGGATTTGCGCGACTTTTTCTTCCAGCGTCATGCGCGCCATCAGGTCGGCGACCCGCAGCGGGATGGGGGCGGCGGCATCCTTGTACACCGCGCGCCCTTGCGCGAGCGCCGAAGGGGCGGCCGCCAGCGCCAGCACGGCAAGGCTGCCTCCCGCCATCAATCGTAGCGCATGACGGCGGGAGAGGCTCACTCGGTCACCGTCAGCGTTGCGCTTTGCACCTCCGCCGAATTGGCGCCGGTCATGATTGTGAAGGTACCAGGTTCGGTCACCTGCTTCATATCCGCATTCCACATCGCAAAGGCGCGCGGTTCGATGGTGATCGCCACATTGCGGGTTTCGCCGGGGGCCAGCGTCACGCGGCTGAAGCCGACCAGCTCCTTCACCGGCCGGGTGACCGAGCTGACATCGTCGCGCAGATACACCTGCACCACTTCGTCGCCCGCGCGCTTGCCGGTGTTGGTGACCGGCACGGTGACCGTGACGCCTTGCCCAGCCTTGATACTGCTGGCCGAAAGCTGCGGTGCGCTAAGCGTGAAGGTCGTGTAGCTGAGCCCGAACCCGAAGGGATACAGCGGGGCGGTTGTGTCAAACAGATAGCCGCGCCGTGCGCTCGGCTTGTGGTTGTAGAACATCGGCAGCTGGCCCGCGTTGCGCGCGACCGAGACGGGCAGCTTGCCGCCCGGATTGATGGTGCCCAGAAGCGCATCGGCAATCGCGGTGCCCTGCTGTTCGCCCGCGTACCATGTTTCGAGCACCGCGTCGGCTTCTGCCGCGATGGTCGGATAGCTCGGCGGACGGCCATTGACGAGCACCGCGACTACCGGCTTGCCCAGCGCCTTCAGCGCGGTGAACAATTCGTTCTGCTCGCCCACCAGATCGAGGCTGGTGCGGTCGCCAAGGTGCCCCGCCGCCCACCCTTCGCGGCTGGTTTTCTCGGTGTCGCCGATGAACAGCACGATGGTGTCGGCGGTCTTGGCGATCTCGACCGCTTCGGCGATGCGCCGCAGGTTTTCGTCGCGGTCGCCAAGTTCAACGGGATCATCCCACCAGTCGCTATCGCCCTTGACGATTTCGACGCCCAGCGCGTGGACGATGTTGGCGCGGTCACCCACCGCCGCGCGAATGCCGGCAAGCGGCGTGACGTTCGCGCGCGGTTCGCCGTAATAGCCGCCGAGGCGCGCGACATCGGCATTGGGGCCGATGACCGCGATGGTCGGCTTCTTACCGCCGCCGTCAGCAGGCAGAGCCAGCGGCAGCGCGCCATTGTTCTTGAGCAGCACCAGCGATTTTTCCGCCGCCTTTCGCGCCAGCGCGACGCCTTCTGCGCCGTTGCTGGTTTTCGCCTTGGCCAGATCGGGCCAGGGATTGTCGAACAATCCGGCGTTGAACTTGGTGGTCAGCAACCGGCGCACGGCGTTGTCGATCGCGGCCTCAGGCACGCGGCCTTCGCGCACGCTGCTTGCCAGATCCTTGAAGCCCGCACCTTCGGGCAGATCGACATCGACGCCGGCGAGCAGCGCAATTTCGCCCGCACCGGCATTGTCGGGGGCGATGTGGTGGAGGCGCGCCATGTCCTCGATGGCGTAATAGTCCGAAACCACCGCGCCGCGGTAACCCCACTCGCCGCGCAGCACGCTATCCAGCAGCCACTTGTTGGCGTGGCTGGGCAACCCGTCGATCTCGTTGTAGCTGGCCATCACGGCGTCGATCTTGGTGCGTTTGACCACCTGTTCGAACGGCGGGAAGAACATTTCGCGCAACGTGCGCTCGCTGATCTGGGCGGGGCCCACGTTGGTGCCGCTTTCGGGCTGGCCGTGGCCGGTCATGTGCTTCAGCGTTGCCATCACCTTGCCCGGCGCCAGCTTGCGATCCGTGCCGGTGCCCATCAGCCCTTCGACCGAGGCGACGCCCATTTCGCCGACGAGGAACGGGTCTTCCCCGAACGTCTCCTCGATCCGGCCCCAGCGCGGGTCGCGCGCGACATCCACCACGGGAGAGAGCACCGAGTGGACGCCGCGCGCGTGGGTCTCGTCAGCTATAAGGGCATTGATCTCACGGATCAAAGAGGGGTCCCAGGTGCTGGCAAGACCGATGGCCTGCGGGAAAGCGGTCGCGTCCTTGGCGGCGAGACCGTGAAGCGATTCTTCGTGAAACAGGACAGGGATGCCGAGCCGGGTGTTCTGCATCGCCCAGCGCTGCGCATCGATCACATATTGGATGCTGGCTTCGATGCTGCGGCGCGGGACTGTGCGCGGGGAGGATGGCCCGGCGCGGTCGGACGGGCGGGCGATCTGGCCGATCCCGTGCGGGAATTTGGCCGCGGCCTTGGCAGGATCGAAATCATCGCCTGCGCCCTGGATCTGGCCCTTGCTGTCCCAGATGGTGATGATCTGCGCGACCTTTTCGTCCAGCGTCATGCGCGCCAGCAGGTCTTCGACGCGTTGTTCGGTCGGCAGCTTGGCGTTCCAGTATGGCGCGTCCTTCATCGCCCGCTCAATCGCCACCGGTTGCGCCAGCACCGCCGGCGCTGCGACCATGCCGAACGCCGCCAGACATACGCCAGCCGCCAGCGCGGCCCGCTTGATCCCCTTCATGTGATGTCCCTCTCCTGCCACGGCGGCTTGACTGACCGCCTCTTTGTGGTAGCGCTACCATGATGAGAGGGAAAGGCATTGTCAACCGGCTTGCTGCGATTGCAGCTGCGCTGCTTGTGGCGGGGCCGCTGCATGCCGAGGACGGCTATGCCCTGTGGTTGCGACACGCGCCGCCGGAGGGTGAGGGGCGATCGCGGCTGGCCAGATTGGGCGGGCTGATTGTCGCCAATAACCCGGACCACCCGACTGTCGCGCTGGCGATGCGCGAACTTGATGACGGACTGGCCCAGCTGCGGGGCGGGGCAGCGGCGGCAGACGGGGCTGCTACCGGCATTCGCTTCGATTGCCACGATCCCGCAGTGGCGCGTGGCGGGGCGTTCCGGGTCATGGCGGACAAGGCCAGCCTGCGCATCGCGGCTGGTGAGCCGGTGGGATGCCTCTACGCCGCTTATGCTATCCTGCGCGAATTGGGGCAGGGCGTTGATCCTGCGAAGCTCGCCCTTGATGAAGCGCCCGCCATGCCGCTCAGGATGCTCAACCACTGGGACAACCCTGATGGCCATGTGGAACGCGGCTATTCTGGGCGGTCGATCTTCGATTGGTGGCACCTGCCCGAAAAGCTCGGTCCCCGGATGATCGATTATGCCCGCGCCAATGCGTCGCTGGGCATCAACGCGGTGGTGGTGAACAACGTCAACGCCCGCGCCTTTATGCTGGAGCCGCGCTATATCGCGAAGCTTGCGCGGCTGGCCGATGCATGGCGGCCCTATGGCATCCGGGTGTTCCTGTCCGCCCGCTTCAGTGCGCCCAAGGACATCGGTGGGCTAGCCACGGCGGACCCGCTCGACCCGCAGGTGCAAGCGTGGTGGCGCGCCAAAGCTGATGAAATCTATGCCGCCATCCCCGATTTCGGCGGGTTCCTCGTCAAGGCCAACTCCGAAGGCCAGCCCGGCCCGCAGGACTATGGCCGCACCCATGCCGACGGCGCGAATATGCTCGCCGCCGCGCTGGGCATGCGTGGCACGGTGATCTGGCGCGCTTTCGTCTACCAAGCTGAAGACACCACCGACCGCACGATGCAGGCCTATGCCGAGTTCCAGCCGCTGGATGGGCAGTTCGCTGACAATGTCATCGTGCAGATCAAGAACGGCCCGCTCGATTTCCAGCCGCGCGAGCCGTTCCACCCCCTGTTCGGAGCCATGCCCAAGACGCGCCTGATGCTGGAGACGCAGATCACCCGCGAATATCTGGGGCAGGCGACCGGCATCGCGTACCTTGCGCCCTTGTGGAAAGAGGTGCTGGATGCCGACACCGGGCGGGGCGGCCCAAAGCCAAAAACCGTTGCGCAGATCGTCAGCCCGGTGGGCATGGCGGGGGTCGCCAACACCGGAAGCGACCGCAATTGGACCGGCACGCATTTCGATCAGGCCAACTGGTACGCCTTCGGGCGGCTGGCGTGGAATCCTTCGCTGACCAGCGAAGACATCGCCCGCGAATGGACCGCGCAGACCTTCACCCGCGACACGGAAACGGTCAGGCGCATTGCCGCGATGATGCTGGGGAGCCGCGATCTTGTAGCCCAATACACCGCGCCGCTCGGTCTTGCGCACCTGATGGGGACCGGCCACCACTATGGCCCCTCGCCATGGGTGTGCGATCTCGAACGGCCCGACTGGAACCCCTGCTATTACCACCGTGCCGACAAGGACGGGATCGGCTTCGACCGCACGGCCAAGGGTTCGGGCGCGCTCGCTCAATATGCGCCGAGTATCGCTGCACAATGGGCCGATGCGGCGACAATCGACGAAAAGTACCTCCTGTGGTTCCACCGCGTCCGCTGGGACCATCGCATCAAGGGCGGCGACACGCTTTGGGAACGCCTCGCCGCTGAATACGCCTGGGCCGAAATCGGGTTGCGGGGGCGCATTCAGAGCTGGGAGGGCTTGCGCCCCCACATCGATGCCGAACGCCACGCCGCCATCGCCGCTGACATGGCACGGGAGCTGAAAGACGCGCGTTGGTGGCGCGACGCATCGATGGCCTATTGGCAATCGGTGAACGGCCTGCCGCTGCCTGCCGGCGCGCGGCCGATCCCCGAAAGCCTCGAAGCCTATCGGGCGCGGACCTTCCCGGAAGCGCCGGGCCAATGAGTGGGCCAATGATAGCGCATTTCATCGCGCTTGCTGACACTCGGGCGCACGCAGTATGGCGGCGCCTATGAACAAGCACGCCGAACCCGCCGCCCCCAGCCGCAAACGCGCCGCCCGGCGCAGCAATGCCGCGCCCACGATCACCGACGTCGCCCGCGAGGCGGCCTGTTCGCCGATGACCGTCAGCCGCGTCATCAATGGCGAGGAGAATGTGCGCGAGGACACCAAGCAAAAGGTGCTGAGCGCGATTGCAAAGCTCAACTACGTCCCCAACCGCGCGGCCCGCTCGCTCGCGGCGGGATCGCAGCTGCGCATCGCTCTGCTGTTCGACAACCCTTCCGCCTCCTACCTCAGCGAATTCCTGATGGGCGCGCTGGAAGAGGCCAGTCGCCGCGACATCTATCTGGTGGTGCAGGCCTGCGAGAACACGGCCGAGGCGCAAAAGGTGATCCGCAAGCTGCTCGATGGCGGGATCGAGGGTTTCATTCTGCCGCCACCGCTGTGCGATGACCAGAGCGTGCTTGACCTGATCCGTTCATCCGGCGGCATTGCGGTCGCGGTCGGTCCGGGGCGGGCGAGCGGTAGCCACGGCGCGGTGCTGATCGACGAGTTTCAGGCCGCTTACGACATGACGAAGCACATCATCGGCCTTGGCCATGAACGCATCGGCTTCATCATCGGCAACCCTGAACAGGTGGCCTCCGGGCGGCGTCTGCTGGGATATCGTTCGGCGATGAAGGATGCCGGGCTGGCGATTGACGAAGGCCTGATTGCGCAGGGACAATTCACCTATCGTTCGGGCATGGTCGCAGCGGAAAAGCTGCTCAGCGCGGCCCACACGCCAACGGCGATCTTTGCCTCCAACGATGACATGGCCGCCGCCACCGTCGCCATGGCGCACCGGCGGCATCTGGATGTGCCGAACGACATCACCGTGTGCGGTTTCGACGATACCGAACTTGCCAGCTCGATCTGGCCGGAACTGACCACCATCCGCCAGCCGATCCGCGAAATGACCGCCGAGGCGGTGGCGATGATCGCGCGGGTGCACAAGCAGAAGCCGCGTGCGAGCCGCGCCAAGGCCGAACAGCTGACGCTGGCCTACCAGCTGATCCGCCGCAATTCCGATGCGGGGCCCAGCCTTGCGTCCTCCTTCAGCAAACCCCCCGGGAGCCCATGACCAAACAAGCCTCACCCCGCCGCCTGCGCTCGCGCGACTGGTTCGACAACCGCGAACGCATGGACATGACGGCGCTCTATCTCGAACGTTTCATGAATTACGGGGTGACGCCCGAGGAGCTGCGAAGCGGCAAGCCGATCATCGGCATTGCGCAATCCGGCAGCGACCTTTCCCCCTGCAACCGCATCCACGTCGATCTGGCCAAGCGCACCCGCGATGGCATCCGCGATGCGGGCGGCATTCCCATCGAATTTCCCGTCCACCCGATCTTCGAGAACTGCCGCAGGCCGACGGCGGCGCTGGACCGCAACCTGCTCTATCTCGGGCTGGTGGAACTGCTGAACGGCTATCCGCTGGACGGCGTGGTGCTGACCACGGGGTGCGACAAGACCACGCCGAGCCAGATCATGGCGGCGAGCACGGTGGATATTCCCGCGATCGTGCTGAGCGGCGGCCCGATGCTCGACGGATGGCATGAAGGCGAGCTGGTCGGCAGTGGCACGGTGATCTGGCGCAGCCGCAGGAAGCTCGCTGCGGGCGAGATCGACGAGGACGAGTTCCTGGACCGCGCCACCAGCAGCGCGCCGTCTGCGGGCCACTGCAATTCGATGGGCACCGCCAGCACGATGAACGCGGTGGCGGAGGCGCTGGGCCTGTCGCTCACCGGTTGCGCGGCGATCCCCGCGCCCTATCGCGAGCGCGGGCAGATGGCCTATCGCACCGGGCGTCGGATCGTAGAGATGGTGCTCGAAGATCTGAAACCATCGGACATCCTGACGCGCGAAGCGTTCGAGAACGCAATTGCCTGCGTCAGCGTTATCGGCGGCAGCTCCAACGCGCAGCCGCACATCATGGCGATGGCCGCGCACGCCGGGGTGAGGCTCGAAACCGATGTGTGGCAGGGGCATGGCTACGACCTGCCGCTGCTCGTCAACATGCAGCCTGCCGGGCAATATCTGGGCGAGCGCTTCCACCGTGCGGGCGGTGTGCCTGCGGCCTTGTGGGAATTGCTCAACGCTGGGAAGCTGCACGGCAATGTCGTCACCTGCACCGGCAAGATGATGGCGGAAAACCTCGCGGGCGCGGAAACCCGCGATCGCGAGATGATCCGGCCTTTCGCCGACCCGCTGATCGACAAGGCGGGCTTCATGGTACTGTCGGGCAACCTGTTCGATTTCGCGATCCTCAAGACATCCGTGATCGGCCCCGCCTTCCGCGCGCGCTACCTCTCGCGTCCCGGCTCCGAAGGCGTGTTCGAGGCGCGCGCCATCGTGTTCGACGGGTCGGACGATTACCACCACCGCATCAACGATCCCGCGCTCGCGATCGACGAGGACTGCATTCTCGTCATCCGCGGCTCGGGCGTGATCGGGTGGCCGGGGAGCGCCGAGGTGGTCAATATGCAGCCGCCAGACGCGATGATCCGCGCCGGCAAGCCGTGGCTGCCGACTCTGGGCGACGGGCGCCAATCGGGGACGAGCGACAGCCCCTCGATCCTTAACGTCAGCCCCGAAAGCGCAGTTGGCGGGGGCCTCAGCTGGCTGCGGACGGGCGACATCATCCGTGTCGATCTCAACGCAAGGCGCTGCGATGCGCTGGTCGACGAAGCAGAGATCGCGCGCCGCCGCGCGGAGGAGACCTGCCCGCCGGTCCCCGAAAGCCAGACCCCGTGGGAGGAACTCTACCGCGAAAAGACCGGGCAGCTGGCCGAAGGCGGCGTGATGGACTTTGCGCTCAAGTACCGCGGTACGGCCCGCAAGCTGCCACGGCATAATCACTGATGCGCTGGCTTGCCTTCACCGTGCTGCTGGCGGTGAGCCCACTGGCAGCCGAAGAACCCGTGCCCGGATCGAACCCGATTATCCGCGACCGCTTCACCGCCGACCCCGCGCCGCTGGTGATCGGCGACACGCTGTGGCTCTACACCAGCCACGACGAAGTGGCGGACGGCGAAATGTTCAATATGAAGGAATGGCTCGCCTACTCGACCACCGACATGCGCGAATGGACGTTTCATGGGTCGGTGATGAACATCAAGGGCTTTGCGTGGGCATCGCACGATGCGTGGGCGGTGCAGGTGATCGAAAAGCACGGGCGGTACTGGCTGTACGCCCCCGTTGAACATGACGCGACCAAGCCGGGCAAGGCGATTGGCGTTGCAGTGTCGGACCGACCGGAAGGCCCCTTCGTGGACGCCAAGGGCGCAGCGCTCATCAGCAACGACATGACCCCCAAAGGCACGCACAGCTGGGAAGATATCGATCCCACCGTCTTCACTGACGATGAGGGCACCACCTGGATCGCTTGGGGCAACCGCCAATGCTATATCGCCAAGCTCGGCGACGACATGATCAGCATCGACGGGCCGATTACCGAAATCACTCCGCCGCATTTTGAGGAAGGCCCGTGGCTGCACAAGCGAGGCGGGCTCTACTACCTCACCTATGCCTCATTAGACCGCAGCGATCACAAGGATGAGCGTGTGTCCTATGCCACCGCCACCACGCCGCTGGGGCCGTGGACATACCGGGGCGAACTGACCGGATCAGGGGAGGGCAGCTTTACTATCCACCCGGGCATCGCTGAGTTCAAAGGCCAGTGGTATCTGTTCCTCCACAACGCGGCGCTCACCATCGGCGACCGGAAAGGCGCGCTGGGGCGGCGGGCGGTGACGGTGGAACACCTTAGCTACGATGCGGACGGATTGATGCGGCCGGTGATCCAGACGGCCGCAGGCATCACCGCGCCCCCGCCTTAGGCGACCCCGATCCGCAACGTCAGACTGGCCGTTTCGCCCGGTTCGATCAGCTGCATTCCGCCGGTATTGGCGGCATCGGGCAGGTGGTTGACCGGTTCGAGACACAAGATGTCAGGATCGGCCGGCGCGTAAAGGTGCAAGTGCCCCGCGCCTTCGGCCGCAAGCATGATCGTGCCCATGTCATCGCTGACCAGCGCCGCGCCGTGCCAGCCGGTGAAGCAATGATCGATCAGCGCATCCGGCACCGCCGCGCCGCCATCAGCCGCAAAGTCCGCGAAGTGCGACGGCGCCAGATGCTCTCCGGTCGGGATCATGTCTGCCCCCACGGCCACAATCGGGCCTGACCGGAACGCGATCCGGCTTTCCGGTCGGCGGCGCAGATAGGGGTGCAAGCCCAGCCCGGCAGGCATCAGCCGGTTGGAATCATTGGTGAGCGAGAGCGTGATGGCGCAGCCCGTGTCCGATAGCTGGATGACCGTCCGCGCCACATAGGCCCACGGCCAACCACCGGCCGCCTCGTCATGGCGGTGGATCAACACGCAGGTGTTGCGCAGGCACCCGGCGACCTCCCATTCCGATTGCCACCCGTGGCCGTGGATCGCATGACGTTCGGGCGGGAAATTGGGGGGCAGCCACACCATTGCGTTATCCCACGCGAACCGTCCGGCCGCGATCCGGTTGCACCACGGCACCATCGGGAAACACGCCGCGGCGAGCGGATCAATGACGCCATCAGGCATGGCCCGCAGCACTGGCACGCCGCCGCAATCCAGCGCACCGATCAGCCCGCCCGCATGGGGCAGCACCCGCGCGCGCCATGCGCCATGTTCGAGTTTAATCTCCGACATTGCCCCAAAAAATCCTATGCAATCAGACTGTCAGAGCGTGTTCGGCAAGGCACGATCGGCATCGCTGCGGCTGCGCCATACACCCCCTGATGCTTGTATGGCGGGCAGTCCCTAGAGGCGTCTGGGGCCCGTCGGAAGTGAAAATCGGCACTCTGCCCACTACCAGTGCGCCGGCTCTTCCGGGCGAAAAGCGGCGGTGCGTCAGCTTCAAGGCGCGATATCGAGGCCAAAGCCGGGGATAGGCATCCCGCCGCCATCGACCAGATTGACCACCGGCGCATCGGCCCAGGCATAACGCACGCGGGTGGGCGCCATGCCCTGCGGCACGGGGATTACCATCCGGCTGCCAGCAAGGCTGGCAAGCGCAAAGCGGCACGTTTCCATCCCCGCCTCGCACAGCTCCACGCCAAGCGGGTAGGGGCCGCCCTGCGCCTGCAATGCGCCTTCGATCCCGGTGAAGCTGACGGTGACCATGTCGCCATTCCGCACCGCGCCTTCCGGCATCGGCAGGGCGCGGCCATTGAAGGCTTCGGCCAGCCGCTTGCCCAGATCGTTCTTGTTGGCGGGGTGAATATCGGTTGGCTCGCCAATGTCGATTGCTGTGACCAGCGCGGCGTTGGAATCGGCGACGACCGCGAGGCGTTGTTCGTCGCGCAATTGCGCCCAACCGGATTCGCCCGGCGCTGCGCGGCGCTCTCCCCAATCGGCCAGTTGCACCACCAGCATCCGTGTTTGCGGCCCGAACTGGCGGCGCCATCCGGCAAACAGCGTCGCCAGCTTCTGGTCATAGGCCGGCTGGCCTGCATCGGATTCCCCCTGATACCAAGCGACGCCGGCCAGTGTCATGCGGCCCAGCGGGGCGATCATCGCATTGTGCATGACGCCAAGGCCTGCATTGGCATCCCAGGGTGCGCGCGGCGGAACATCGGTAACGGCGGTGGCCGCATATTCCCAATTCGTGCCCAGCGGCACCCGGTCACCATTTGCCGCCGTGAAGGCAAGCCGCTCCGGCCCGGCGAAGAACCCGCCGGTATCCCACATGTTGTTGGCCGCGATCAGGATTTCGTTCTTCCCCGCCTTCAGATGCGCAGGCGGCACGCGGTAGGTGCGTTCCACCCCCCAACCGAAGGTGTAGCCGACCGGATGGCCATTGACGAAGGTCAGGTCCATGTCATCGATCGCGCCGATTGCCAGGCTGCCTTCACCCGCCGCCTGTTCAGGCGTAAGCGTGACGACCGTGCGCAGCCAGACATTGGCACGCGGGTTTGTGTCGAGCCCGGTGCCGGTCCATTCGTTCCACAGCGTGAACTTGGGGGTCGGCTTCCAGTCGAGCAGCGCAGAGTTCTTCCAAGGCTCGCGCCCGCTATCTTTCGCGCGCCACCAGTCGAACCATTGCGGCACAAAGGCTTGGGCCGCGGCATAGGGATCGCGGGCATAAAGGCCCAACTGATCGAGCGCGGCCTGCCCGTGCAGTGCCAGCACGCCTTCGGGGTCAAGCCATGCCCGCGCGGCGCTGCCGCCCCAGTTCGAATGGATCAGGCCGATGGGCGTTGCCGGGTCTTTCCTGCGCAGCGCTTTTGCCATGTAAAAGCAGGCGGCGGAAAAATCGGCCACGCTGGTGCTGGTGGCGGGCCGCCAGGTGACCGGGCCCCCAAATTGGACTTGCGGCAAAGGCGCGGTGGTTTTCGGCACCATCAGCAGCCGGATGCTGTCATCAGGCGCGAGGCGCAGCTGGTTTTCGGCATCCAGCGCGCGGGTGACTGACAGTTCCATGTTGGATTGCCCGGCGCACAAAAAGACATTGCCGATCAGAATGTTGTTGTAGGTTGTTGTGCCCGTTTCGTCACTGATGGTGAGCGTCACCGGAGCTGCGCTGCCAGACTGCGCGGGCAGGGTGATGGAAAAGACGCCCGATCCGTCCGCAACCGCGCCAGACCCGGTCTTGCCCAGTCTTGCTGCCACCTTGACCCCGGGCTGCGTGCGCCCCGAGACGGTCAGCGGCTGGCCTGCTTGCAGCACCATATTGTCCCCGAACCCGGCATCGAGCACCGGGTTGGACAGTGCTGCGGCTGGCCAGAGCATGGCAAGTCCTGCCGCCAGGCCTTTGGTTGCGCGCATCATTTACCCCAATCTCGCCAGCGGCTGGACAAAGCCTGCAACCGGGGCGTCAAACGCAAACAGACTGCCTGCCTGCGGCATTTGCGCCATGTCCTGTTGGGTCATATTCTTGGTGGCCGAGGTGACATAGCCGGTTTTGAGGTCTGCCCCCCCAAACGCCAGCTTGGTAATATCGCGGGCTGGCATGGGGACTGCGGCGACCAGCTTTCCGTCAGGTGAAAACCGCGCAACGGTGCTGCCGTGGTACAGCCCGGTCCAGACATGATCCTCGGCATCGACCACCGGCCCATCGGGGTAGGCGGCGGGAAACAGGGCTGCGGTATCCGCAAACAGCCGCGCCTCGCCGACACCGGCGGGCGACAGATCGGCTACCATGATTTTTTGTGCGATGGTGTCGGTGAAGTAGATCCGGTCGCCTGCCGCATTGACCGCCGGGCCGTTGGTGATCGCGATGCCCGCTGGGCCAGCCGGGCGAACCTCGCCGCGGTCGAATACGTAGAACCGGCCCGATGCTGCGCTTTCGGCATCGTCCATCGAACCGAACCACACCCGGCCCCAAGGGTCGGTGCAGGCATCGTTGAGCCGGTTGGAGGCGGGCTCTCCGGGAACGGTGCAAAGTTTTGTAAAGGTGTCGGTTTCAGGAGCGAAGGTATAGAGCCCGTCCTTCAACCCGCACAATAGCAAGCCATTGTCGGCCGGGATCGCCCAGCCAATCTGCTCGGGCGCGTCGGCAAACCGGTTGCTGCCGGTGGCAGGGTCAAAGTGCCACAACCGCCGCCGCTTGATATCGACAAACCACACCACCGCGCGGCTCGCATCCCACAGCACGCCTTCGCCGAGCAGACAGTCGGCAGCCAGCACCGCGCTGACCGGCACGCTTATCTCCATCCAGCATCAACCCAGTAATTGTGGCCCGTGCAAAACCGCGAATCGTCGGCCGCCAGAAACAGCGCCATCGCGGCAATATCAGCGGGCTGGATGCGCCCATCAAGGCATTGCGCGGCAACGATTTCCGCCTCACCATCGGGTGAATACCATTTCATCTGCCGCGGGGTCTGGACGTTGCCGGGGACGATCGCATTGACGCGGATATTGTCGCGCCCCAACTCGCGCGCCAGGCTGCGGGTCAGACCCTCGATCGCGGCCTTGGCCGTCTGGTAGATTACCAGATCCATCAGGCCCAGGTGCCAGCTGATCGATCCCATGTTGACAATCGACCCGCCACCGCTGTCCCGCATTGCCGGAATAATCGCCTTGGCCGCAAAGAACTGGTGCTTGAGGTTGACCGCCATCCGCTCGTCCCAATAGGCGGGTGTGATGTCCTCCAGCTTGTGGCGATCATCGCTGGCGGCGTTGTTGATCAGCACATCGCAGCCGCCCAGCCGATTGATCAGCTGGCCGATCTTGTCGACGTAATCGTCGCAATCCGTGATGTCGCAGGGCAGAAAATGCGGCGCGATTTCCGCATCGGCCAGCCGCCGGATCAGTTGCTCGCTCGCGCTTTGCTGGATGTCGACAAAGCCGACCGCCGCCCCTTGCCGGACGAAGGCTTCGACCATCGCTTCGCCGATTCCCGAGCCGCCTCCACTCACGATCACCCGGCGCCCGGTCAGGCTCGGGTAGATCGCGCTGTGCACGCTGGCACTGCTTGATTGCGCGTCCAAATTTAGTCCCCATCCCTTCTTGACGCTCCGGATGATCCCCAACCGGCGCGCCTTGTCAATTCAAGTTCCGTGCCGTCAAATCCGGTCGATCAGACCGCGTGCGGCCAGATTGCGGGCAAAGGCGGCGATCCCCATGGTCCAGGCCGGCGCATCGCGTGAGGTAGTGACCGTGTTGGTCAGGCTACCCAGCTTGCGCGATCGGATCGTGACCACATCGCCGACCTTGTGCGTAAAGCCCGCCCCGGGCGTGTCGCGGTCCTGCGTCGGCGCGAACAGCGTGCCGCAAAACAGCACGAAGCCATCGGGGTAGTGATGTTCTGACAGGCACTGCGCCACCAGATCGAGCGGATCGCGGCTGATCTGGCTCATATCGTTGCGCCCTTCGAGCAGGTAGCCTTCCGGCCCCTCGATCGTCAGTTCGACATCGGCTGTGCGCACATCGTCGATGGTGAAATTGTCGTCAAACAGGCGGATAAACGGCCCGATGGCGCAGCTGGCCGTGTTGTCCTTGGCCTTGGACAGCAACAAGGCCGAGCGGCCTTCGAAATCGCGCAGGTTCACGTCATTGCCCAGCGTCGCGCCGACCACTTCGCCGTCCGCATCGCAGACCAGCACGACCTCGGGTTCGGGGTTGTTCCAGTGCGAATCCGATCGCACGCCAACCGGCGCGCCGGTGCCGACTGCTGACAGGGTGGGGGCCTTGGAGAAAATCTCCGCGTCCGGCCCGATGGCGACTTCAAGATATTGCGACCACATGCCTTCTTTGATCAGCACGTCCTTGAGCTGCGCGGCGGCCGCGCTGCCGGGGACGACCGAACGAATGCCAGCGCCCACTTTGTCTTCAAGCTGCGTGCGGATCGCTGCGGCAGCCGTGGCGTCGCCGCGGGCGCGTTCTTCGATCACGCGCTCGATTGCCGAGAGCGCGAAGGTGACGCCGCTGGCCTTGATGGATTGGAGGTCAATCGGGGTGAGCAGCGACCAGCCTTCAGGCAAGCCATTGTCCACCGGGCCAAGCGCGGGCCCGCCCGTGAAGCTGCGCCGCGCGACAGCGCCGGCCACAGTGCTGGTGATGGCGGTCAGATCGTGGATCACGCCATTCACGATGCCGATCACGCACGGCCCGTCGGGCGATTGCGCCCGGCCGATGAAGTGGCCCTGGCGGTAATCCGCCGGCAGACTTTCCAGTATCCTTACGGCCATTTCTGGCTCTTGCCCTCCTGATTGATAGCGCTACCATAGGCACACAATCGCGGGCCGACAAGCCCCCAAAAGCAGGCGATAAGCGGGAGAAAATGGTGATGAAGCGCAAGATTGCAGGGATGGTGGGCGCACTTGCGCTGATGACGACGGCTGGAGCAGCAGCAGCGCGCGATAATGTCGCCGCGTTCGATTATCTCGCTTACGAATCGGCAGAAGCTGCGGCGGCGGTGCCGGGCGGCCAGTTTCGCAATCCGGTGCTCCCCGGCTTCCATCCCGATCCTTCAATCGTGCGGGTGGGGGATGATTTCTACGCTGTCACATCAACCTTCAGCTGGTTTCCGGGCCTGCCGATCCTGCACAGCACCGATCTGGTCAACTGGCGGCTGATCGGCAATGCGATCGACCGCCCGGCACAGCTCGATTTTTCAGGGCTCGGCACCAATCGCGGGCTGTTCGCGCCAGCGATCACGCATCATGATGGCAAATTCTGGATCGTGAACACCTGCATCGAATGCGGCGGCAATTTCGTCATCACCGCCACCGACCCCGCCGGGCCGTGGAGCGATCCGGCGTGGCTCGATTTTGGGGGGATCGACCCATCGCTGTTCTTCGATGCCGATGGAACAGCGTGGATCGTCTACAATGATGCGCCTCGGGGCGAGCCGCGGTACGAAGGCCACCGCGCGCTGTGGATCCAGCAATTTGATCCGGTGGCGCAGAAGGTTCTGCCAAACCGCACCTTGCTGGTCGACGGCGGGGTCGACCCGTCCGCCAACCCGATCTGGGCCGAGGGGCCGCATATCTACAAGATTGGCGAGTGGTATTACCTGCTGACCGCCGAAGGGGGCACCGCCGACCAGCATTCGCAAACGATCTACCGCGCGCGCGCTGTGACCGGGCCGTTCACGCCGGGGCCGTTCAACCCGATCCTGACCCAGCGCGATCTACCCGCCGATCGCCCTGACCGGATCGAGGCGACGGGCCATGCGGACATCGTCCAGCTGGACGATGGCTCATGGTGGGGCGTGTTCCTGGCCACCCGGCCGTTTGCGGGCCAATCGACGCTGCTGGGGCGCGAGACGTTCCTGTTGCCGCTGCGCTGGGTCGATGGCTGGCCGCGCTTCCTTGA
Source organism: Porphyrobacter sp. TH134 (assembly GCF_002855495.1). GTDB lineage: Bacteria > Pseudomonadota > Alphaproteobacteria > Sphingomonadales > Sphingomonadaceae > Erythrobacter. The sequence goes on along the minus strand of NZ_PKRO01000008.1, from coordinate 40,765 downwards.
TCGTCAGGAAGCGGTGCCGATGGTGCTGGACAAGCCCAAGTTGCCGGCATCGCCTGCGTCCGAATGGAACAGCTGGCGCGACGAATTTGACGGCGCGCTCTCGGATGAATGGATCGGGCTGCGCACCCCGGGGCAGACACCGCAATGGACCACAGCAGCCGGCGCGTTGCAGGTTGTCGCAGGCCCTGCTGCGGCGGGCAGCCTTGGCACGCCGGCCTTTGTTGGCCGCCGGTTGCGGCACACCCGCGCGGAGATTTCCACCCGGCTCACCTTCACGCCCGAGCGCAGCGGCGATTTTGCCGGGCTGCTCGCCTTCATGGACGAGAGCCATTTTCTGGCTGCGGGCAAAGAGCGCGGCCGGCTGGTGGTGCGGCTGCGCACGGCGGCAGAGCAGGGCAGCAGCGGCGTTGTGGTCGCCGAGGCTCCGCTGACGACCGATGTGCCGATTGAACTGAAGCTCGCGCTGGATGGTGGCAGCGCGCAGGTGTCGTGGCGGGCGCAGGGCACGGCGGCATGGCAAGCGGTGGGCGGCCCGATCAATGTCGAGCCGCTCGCATCGGTTTATGCCGGGCTGTTTACCGGGCTGGTGGTCGGGCCTTACGCCTTTTTGCCGGGCTAGTGCGCGGGCTCAGTTGGTCTTGAAGACATAGACCGGCCCGACCTCGATGGTCTGCGCTGCGCCCGCAAAGTGCAGCGTAACCGTGGCATCGCCCGCACCGAACCCGCGGGCAGCCGTGAAGGGCAGGTTCACCATCTGCCAGCGATCGCCGATCTTGAAGACCTTGTCGCCGAAGCCCTCGTAAGGCGGCGTTGCGCTTTGGATGCGGGCATAGATCACGCCCTTGCCGTCGTCGGTCTTGGCGCTGATCGTGCGCGCGACCACGGCGACCGTGAATGTATCGCCTTCGTTGATCGCGGGGATGATCGGGATCGCCGTGGTCAGATCCCAGCGATTGGCACCCGCCTGCGGAGCGATGAAGCGGGTTGCCTTTTGCAGCCAGATTTCCGGGATATCGATCCCCTGCCAGCTGCCGCCCGATCCGCCATGCGCCCAGGCGCGGTTGGTGGGATCATTGATCAATTGCCCTGCGCTGCGCAAAGCGTCGGGCATTTCGATGGTGGCGGGGTCTTTCAGGTCGGGCTGCGTAGCCGCGGCGGCGACCGCCGTCTTGGCGACGATGGTCGGTGAGCCTTTGACCACGATGACCTGTCCGATCTCGACCTGCTGCCGGGCGCCGGCCAATTGCAGCGCGACGATGGCATCAGCCTTGCGGATGCGCTTGTCGGCGCGGGCGGTGACTTCGTGCCATTCCCACACTGATCCCACCATCACAGTGGTATCGCCAAACCCGCCATAGGGCGCGGCGTTTTCCTGAATGCGCACGCCGATCACCCCCTTGCCGTCCGGCCTTTCGGTGCTGACCACGCGGGCATAGAAGCCGACGGTGACCTGATCGCCCGAGGTGATGTCGGCCAGCAAGGGCACGTTGGCCGCCACGGTGTAGGCAAATGCGCCCTTGGCCGTGATGTCGAACACCCGCGCCGCGCCGCCGCCGGGGATATCGGCCGCCTGCCTTCCGCTGGTTTCGTAATTCTCGCCAAAGCTGGCCCAATCAATCCGGGTGGGATCGTTGATGAGGTCGCCCGGCACCTGTTCGTCAAAGGCGGCGAGTTCGGGGGGCAGCTGGGCAGCGGCAGGGCAGGCGAGGGCCAGAAGCGCGGCCCCGGCGACAAGCGTGATACGGCGGCTGTTCATGGTTGTCTGATCCTTGCTCTCAGTCCTGTTCCTTCAGCCCCAGCGCGCCGAGCATCCCGGGCAGCCAGCGGCCTTTGGCGGAATCGTAAAAGGGGAAGGTGTTGGTGTAGGCCCAGGTGCACACCCCGATGCCGGTGGGGGCGAAGGCATCGGTGATCATGCGGTGATATTTCACCCGATCGGCGAGCGGAATGTGGCGATCAAACGCGCCGACTTCGCCCATGAAGGGGGTCTTGCCGGTGCGGGCCATATAGGTCTGGATGCTGGCCACATCCCTGGCGAGCTGCGCTGCATCCTGCGTGGTCGGAAAGGCGCGGCCCACGGGCGGAATATCGGGCGCCGTCCATTCAGCCCCCTGATGGGTATAGGTGAAGGGGTCGTAATAGTGGAACGTCGGGTGGATGTTCGGATCTTCAGGCAGCGCCAGGGTTTCCAGCGACTTGATCCCGCTCCAGTTCTCACCCCCGATAATCACCGCGCGGGTCGGATGCAGCGCCCGCACTTCCTTCAGCGCCGGGGCGAGCGTTTCGAGCAGGTTGGTGTGATTGAAGTTCTTGTGCGGTTCATTCTCCAGCTCGAACCACAAGCTGTCCTCGGGATATCCGGCAAAGCGCGCCGCGATCTGCTTCCATACCCCGCCGTGCCATGCGGCAACACCCAAGGGGTCATCATGGATCGGATCGAAATGGTGGCTGTTGAGGATCACGTTGAGATCCTCCGCCAGCGCCCAGTCGACGATCTGCTGCACCCGGGCCATCCATTTGGCATCGACGGTGTAAGGCGGCTTGTCGCTCGACTTGTTGTGCCAGCGTACGGGGATACGGACAGTGTCGAAACCGGCCGCCTTGATCCGTTCGAAATCCGCCTTTCGCGCCGGAGCACCGCCCCACGCGCCCTCGGTTTCGGGCTCCAGCGTGTTGCCCATGTTGATGCAGGTGCCCACCGGCAGCGGTTTGGTGACGGCAGGCGTCTGCTGGGCACTAGCGGTGCTGATCGGAGCCATCGTCATGGCGGCAACGGGCAGCAGTGCGGCGAGCATTGAGCGTTTCATCGGTCTCTCCCTTGGTGCGGCCTTTGCGGCCTGCGTTTCGTGCATTCGTCAGCGCGTCAGCCGCATGGCAACACCTGTTCGGCATCGCTGCCAATCCGGACTTCGGCGATGGCGTAATCGGCTGCCCCTTGCGTTTCGAGGACGAAGGGCCGGGTCAGGCTGGCGACGTCCGCGCCGGCATCGCGCAGGCATTTCAAAGGTAAGCCGTAACGCACATATCCATCGCTCACGGGCAGGGTCACAGCGGCAAATCCTTCGCTGCCCGGCCCGATTGCGCCGATCCGCGCGGCATCAGGGGCATCCCACACCCGCATCGTCACCAGCAGCATGACATCGCCATTGGTCTCGCGTGCGATATCGACCGGATCGAGATTGCCAAGCTGCACGCTGACTGTGCCATCCGCGACGGCAAAGCGCCGTGCGCCTTCCTGCACCTTGTAGTTTTCAGCCGTCACCCGCACCCGTCCGCCAAACGCCTCAGCGGGGAGGGTGGTGATGCGGGTTTCAAGCTCCGCCCCGCCGCCGCTCGCCACCCACAACGACCAGCGCGCCGCCGGATTGCCTGCGGCAAACCACGTCCGGCTGTCTCCGCCGACCGCGTTCGCATCCAATTCCGGCAGCGCTGCCCATGCGCCGGCAGGGGCGGCGTAATCAAGGCCGAAGCCGAAGGGGAACAGAATGCCGTCCTCCATCTGCGCCGCGCGCGGCCAATTGGCGGGGAGCTTTCCGGCAAAGTCATGGCGCGGCTGGCCGGCGCTATCGCCCACCAGCACATCGGCGATGCCTGCGCCCTCGCTGCCCGGCAGCCACGCGACCACAAAGGCATCGGCAGCGTTGAGCGCCGGGTTCACATACAGCGGACGGCCCGTGATCATCACTGCGACCACCGGGATGCCTTCGGCCTGAAGCCGCTTCATCGTCGCATAGGGCGCGGTCAGTTCGGGATCGAGCACCAGCGCAGCGCGGTCCCCCTGAAACTCGGCATAGGGCGTCTCGCCAAACACCACCACGGCGGCATCGGGCTTGTCGGCATAGCTGCCATCGGGTGAGAGAACAGCGCTGCCGCCGCCTGCGGTGACCGCTTGCTGCAAGCCCGCCCAGATCGAGGTCGCGCCGGGGAAGTGGCTGTTGTCCACACCGGTGCCCTGCCAGCTTAGCGTCCAGCCGCCCGATTGGCGTGCGATGTCATCCGCGCCATCACCTGCCACCAGCAGCCGCTGGCCCGGTGCAAGCGGCAGCACGCCCTGGTTCTTGAGCAGCACCAGCGATTTGCGCACCGCTTCGCGCGCCACCGCGCGATGTTCGGGCGCGCCGAGCAATTCATATTGTCCCGAGTAAGGCCGGTCAGATGGCTTGCCCGCGTCAAACAGCCCAAGCCGCGCCTTGACCCGCAGGATCCGCGCCACCGCCTCGTCGATCCGCGCCATCGGCACATCGCCCGATTTCGCGCGGGCCAGCAGGTCTTCGTATATCGGCTTCCACGTGTCGGGCGCCATGTACATGTCGACCCCCACCATCAGCGCCTGCGGGCACACCTCGTTGGTGCAGCCCGCCACCTGCCCGTGGGCGTTCCAGTCCGACACCACGAAGCCGCCAAAGTCCATCCGGTCTTTCAGCACGCCGGTGACCAGCGAGTGATTGCCGGTCATCTTGACACCCTGCCAGCTGGAAAAGCTGACCATCACGGTCGAGACACCTTCGGCAATCGCAGGGCCATAGGGCTTGCCGTGAATATCCCTCAGCTCGGTCTCGCTGATCGAGCTGTCGCCTTGGTCCACGCCCTTGTCGGTGCCGCCATCGGCGAGGAAATGCTTGGTCGAGGCGATCACGTAAGGCCCGGCCAGCAGATTGTCCCCCGCCGGTGGACCCTGAAGCCCGCGCACCATTGCGCCGACATAGGATGCGACGAGGTCGGGATCGGAGGAATAGCCTTCGTAGGCGCGGCCCCAGCGGAAATCGCGCGGTACGGCAACGGTGGGCGCAAAGGTCCATTCCTGCCCGGTGACGCGGATTTCCTTGGCAGTGACCGCGCCGATCCGTTCGATCAGCGCCGGATCGCGCATCGCGCCAAGCCCGATGTTATGCGGGAAAATCGTCGCGCCGATGATGTTGGAATGGCCGTGCACCGCGTCGGTGCCCCAGATGATCGGCACGCCCACGCCGCCATCGCTCCGGTCGACCGAGGCAAGGTAGAACGCGTCCGCCGCCTTCAGCCAATCGGGTGCGGGCGACAGGTCGTTGCCATTGGGGCCGGAATTGCCGCCAACGAGGATCGAGCCCAACTTGTACTTGCGCACATCATCAGGCGTGACGCAGCACAGATCGGCCTGCACCAGCTGACCAATCTTTTCTTCCGTCGTCATGCGCGCGATGAGGGCGGCAATGCGCGCCTCATGCTCAGGGCGGATTGGGACGGGGTAGGTATAGGCGGGCCAAATCTCGGGATTGGCCGTTCCGGGCGCGGACGTCGGAGCCTCGGTCGTTTCAGCCGATGCGATTGACGCAATGCTCGCAGCACCAAGCAGCGCTGCGATCAGGCAAGCTCGCCTGTGGGCCAATTGGCCTGTCATATCCCTCTCCCCTGGCAGTAATCTCTGCCATGCCCTGCGTCTCTGCTAACGCTAACATTGATGTTGGGAAATCTGCGCAGGTAAGTCAATCCGGGGCGTGGGCGGCAATGTGATGCCTGCACGTATTTACGATCATCACGCTGATTTGCTGATGAAAGATAGCACAAGAATACGACTGCATGGCAAGTGACGCCACTATGATAGCGATACCATTTGCTGCTGAAGAGTGCTGGAGCGCGATTCGCCCGGCTTCACCCGTCAACCGCGGGCAACGTTTTCCAGCAATTCGCCTGTCACCGGATACCCTGCATCGGCAAGGATGGTCAGCCACGGTTTGCCGTCCTGATCGACAACTTGCGGCATGATCGTGCGCACGGGAATAGCCTTGGCCTGCGCGCGGGCTTCCTCGAAGCTGGCGAACAGGGCGAGGCGTTCGAGATTGCGGCGGGTGGGGAAGATCAGCTTGATCTCGCCCCGCTCCGCTGCATCGAGCGCGCCTTGCGCGGTCGTCCAGAACAGGTGGGTGTTTTCGGCATGATCGATCGACACGTCGACAGCGCCGGTGCCGAGATTGGCGAGATAGAAGCGCGTGTCATAGACGCGGGTGATGTTTTCGTTCTTGGGGAACCAACGGGCAAAGGGTGTGATCTGGCCAAGGTCAAGCCGCCACCCGAACGCCGTGAGCACCGGGGCCAGCGCGCCAGCCTCGTTGAGCATCTCGCGGGCGGCAGCAGCGCGTTCGGCGGTAATGGCGCCTGCCAGACCAAGCGCGAGGCCGGTTTCCTCCAGCGTCTCGCGCACCGCGGCGATTTGATGCGCGGCTTCGTCTGGCGTGAGGCCGAATTCAGCCGCGGTCTGCTCGGCTAATGCATAGTCCGCCGGATCGACCCGTCCGCCGGGAAAAACCGCCATCCCGCCGGCAAAGGTCATGTTACGCGACCGCACGGTCATCAACACCTCGGGCGCGTCTCCGTCCGGGGCATTGCGGAAGATGATGATGGTTGCTGCGGGAATGCCCTGAGGGCCAGAATCGCGAGTGCTGTCACTGGTCATGGTGGCAAAGGATGGCGCTGCGGCACGCGCTTGCCAAGAGCCAAGGCCAATTACTGCCGGTTTGATCAGGTGTGTCGGGATGCTTTACAGGTGACCGCTTGTGTTCGGTCGGGAGAGACGAAAAAACGGCTTAAATCCGTGCTTTCTCAAGTTTGGCACGCACCATGCATTAGATGGTGTAGTCCCAATGGTTATTGTCAATGGGCGCGATCCTTCCTGGTCTCCGGGTCGCGCCTCTCCCGAAAAAAAGCGCTCCGCACTGGTCCTGCGGAGCGCTTTTTTATTTGCCGGTTGGCCCGCCATTTGCTGCGGGCGAAACATTGGGCAGTCCGCAGGCGACAATGGCCAAAGCCGCGATACGCCTGCACCTACACCGCTAAAACAGCAGCTTCAGGCGACCTTGGCCACGCCGCTTTCGTTCAGCATCTGCTGCAATTCGCCTGCCTCGAACATCTCGGTCATGATGTCGCTGCCGCCAAGAAACTCGCCCTTCACATACAATTGCGGGATGGTCGGCCAGTCGGAATAGTTTTTGATGCCCTGCCGGATTTCCATGTCCTGCAACACGTCAACGGTTTCGTAAGCGACGCCGCAATGGTCGAGAATGGCGATGGCGCGCGCGGAAAAGCCGCATTGCGGGAACAGCGGCGTGCCTTTCATGAACAGCACCACGTCATTGCTGGTGACGAGGTCGGAAATGCGGGAATTAACGTCGGTCATGGTGCGGTGCGCCCCTGATGCGTGAGGTTGAATGTTGCTTTATTACGTGGGGACCACGGTGGTGACTTGCAAGGCATGCAGTTCCCCGCCCATCCGCCCGCCGAATGCGGCATAGACCAGCTTGTGCTGGGCGACACGGCTCAGGCCGGCGAACTGAGGGGCGGTGACGGTTGCAGCCCAGTGATCATTGTCGCCGGCAAGATCGGTCAGCTCAACCGTTGCACCGGGAAGCGCGGTGCGTATCGCTTCTTCGATTGCAGTCGCGGTCATCGGCATGGTTTACACCCCGCCGAGCAGTTGGCGGCGGGCTTCGACGTTCATTTCTTCAAGCTTGGCGCGAATATCAGCCTCGCTGATATCGGTTTGCGCTGCGGTCAGATCGCCAAGCAGCTTGCGCACCACGTCCTCATCACCCGACTCTTCGAAGTCGGCCTGCACCACCGCCTTGCGGTAGGCATCAGCCTCCTCGGGCGTCAGCTTCATCAATCCGGCGGCCCATTCGCCAAGCAGGCGGTTGCGGCGCGCGGCGATGCGGAAGGCGGTTTCGTTGTCCAGCGCAAACTTGGCTTCTTCAGCGCGTTCGCGGTCCTTGAAATCGGTCATTCTAGTGTCCCTTCGGGTACGATCCGGCCAAGACGTTAGAGGTGGGCGGGCGCGGCTTCAAGGGCGAAGCCGCGCCCCCCGATCACAATAAGGAGACACTATCCCATCGTCACAACCAGCTTGCCGACCGCCTCGCGCGCTTCGAGCTTGGCAATGGCATCGCCGGCGCGCTCAAGCGGGAATGTTTCGCTGACCAATGGGTCGATCTTGCCCGCAGCCATCAGATCGAACAGTTCGTTTACTTGTGCGTGGAAGCCTTCGGGATCGCGCGCGGTGAAAGCGCCCCAGAACACGCCGCAGATGTCGCAGGACTTCAGCAGGGTGAGATTGAGCGGCATCTTGGCGATCCCGGCGGGGAAGCCGACCACCAGGAAGCGGCCCTCCCACGCGATGGCGCGCAGGGCAGGCTCGGAATATTGCCCGCCGACAATGTCATAGACGATGTTCGCGCCGTTCGGGCCGCAGGCCTGCTTGAAGGCTTCGGCGAGCGCCTTGGAGGCATCCTTGTCCATGGCGTCGCGCGGGTAGATCACGACCTCGTCGGCCCCGGCCTTCTTCGCAACTTCGCCCTTGGCTTCCGAAGACACCGCCGCGACCACGCGCGCGCCAAAAGCCTTGGCGAGCTCGATCGCCGAAAGCCCCACGCCGCCCGCCGCGCCCAAGATCAGCACGGTGTCGCCTGCCTTGACATGGCCGCGATCCTTCAGCCCGTGGATGGTGGTGCCGTAGGTCATCAGCAGCGATGCGGCTTTCTCGAACGGCACGCCGCCGGGTACCTTGAACATCCGGCCTGCGGGGACGACGACCTTTTCCGCAAGGCCGCCATTGCCGATCCCGGCGAGCACGCGGTCACCCACCGCGAAGCCTTCGACACCCTCGCCAACCGCTTCGATCACGCCGCTGATCTCGCCACCGGGCGAGAAGGGGCGCTGCGGCTTGAACTGGTACATGTCGCGGATGATGAGGCCATCGGGATAATTGATCGCGCAGGCCTTCACCGCAACCAGCACTTCGCCCGCGCCGGGGACGGGGGTATCGACCTCGTCGAGCGTCAGGGTTTCAGGCCCGCCGGTCTGGTGGGTGCGAATGGCTTTCATCATGTCCTCTCCCGGTATTGTAAGTCTATGCGGCCTCAGTGCCGCGCATCAGCCACGGCTGGGCGGCGGTGCGGCTGGCCTCGAAACTGCCGATCGCCTCGCCGCGCGCCATCGTGAGGCCCACCTCGTCGAGGCCGTTGAGCAGACAATGCTTGCGGAACGGATCGATCTCGAACGTGAAGCGATCCTGATAAGGGGTGGTCACGGTCTGGCTTTCGAGATCGACCGTGATCGTCTGCCCTTCGCGCGCGACTTCAAGCAGCCGGTCGACAGCGTCCTGCGGCAACACCACGGGCAGGATGCCGTTCTTGACCGCATTGCCCGAATGGATGTCGGAAAAGCTCGGTGCGATCACCACGCGGATGCCGAGATCGAGCATCGCCCAGGCCGCATGCTCGCGGCTGGAACCGCACCCATAATTGTCGCCCGCGATCAGGATCGGCGCGCCCTTGTAGGCAGGATCGTCGAAGACATTGCCCGGTTCTGCCCGCAGTACTTCGAAGGCGCCCGCGCCGAGGCCTTCGCGGCTGATGGTCTTGAGCCATTTGGCCGGGATGATGATGTCGGTGTCGACATTCTTGAGACCAAGCGGGATGGCGCGGCCTTCGACGCGGGTAAGGGGCTGCATGGGCGGTAGTCCTTAATCTGTCTGCGGCGGCTCGCCCGAGGGGATCGGGCCGGATTGGGCCTGATTGTTCGGCTTCTTCTTGCGCTTGCCCGCATAGAGCAGCGCGGCAGCGATGGCTGCCGATCCGATGGCACCTGCCGCGGCAATCGCAGCGTTGCGGGCGGTGTTATTCTTGGGCTTGTCGGTCATGGGCTTTCCATGCGCTTCACTTGGCGGTTGTTCAAGGGTTGGCGTCAGACAAGCGCACGCACATCGGCGAGACGCCCGGTCACAGCGGCAGCCGCCGCCATCGCAGGCGAGACAAGATGCGTGCGCGCGCCCGGGCCTTGGCGGCCGACGAAGTTGCGGTTGCTGGTCGAAGCGCAGCGTTCGCCCGGGGGGACTTTGTCGGGGTTCATGCCGAGACAGGCCGAACAGCCCGGCTCGCGCCATTCGAAGCCCGCTTCGGTGAAAATCCGGTCGAGACCCTCTTCCTCGGCCATGGCCTTCACCAGGCCCGATCCGGGCACGACGATCGCCCAGCGCACGTTGTCGGCCTTGCGGCGCCCCTTCAGGATCGCAGCGGCGGCGCGCAGGTCTTCGATGCGGCTGTTGGTGCAGCTGCCGATGAAGACGTTCTCGATGGAGACGTCCGTCATCGCCATGCCGGGGGTGAGGCCCATGTAGTCGAGTGATTTCTGCGCAGCGACGCGCTTTGCTTCGTCGGCGAAGTCTTCAGGCGAAGGCACACGCCCGCCAATCGCCACGACGTCCTCGGGGCTGGTGCCCCAGGTGACGCTGGGTTCGACATCGGCGGCGTTGATCGTGACGGATTTGGCGAACACCGCGCCTTCATCCGTATGGAGCGTGCGCCAGTAGGCGACCGCCGCGTCCCATTCCGCGCCCTTGGGCGCCATCGGACGGCCCTTGAGATAGGCAAAGGTGATGTCGTCGGGCGCGATCAGCCCTGCACGTGCGCCCGCCTCGATGCTCATGTTGCAAACCGTGAGGCGTTCCTCGACAGTCATACGCTGGAACACGGCGCCGCGATACTCGATCACGTAACCCGACCCGCCTGCCGCCCCGATCCGGCCGATAATGTGCAGGATCAGGTCTTTGGCGCTGATGCCGGGACCAATATCGCCATCCACGCGCACTTCCATCGGTCTGGATTGCTGGAGCAGCAGCGTTTGGGTTGCCAGCACATGCTCGACCTCACTGGTGCCGATACCGAAAGCCAGCGCGCCCAATCCGCCGTGGCAGGCGGTGTGGGAATCGCCGCACACGATGGTGGTGCCGGGCAGCGAAAAGCCCTGTTCCGGGCCCACGACATGGACGATCCCCTGCTCCTTCGCGGTCGCCGGGATGTAACGGATGCCAAAGGCAGGCGCGTTGACTTCGAGAGCGGCGAGCTGGGCTGCGCTTTCGACATCGACAATCGGCACAGGCTTGCCCGCCGCGTCCAGGCGGGGCGTGGTCGGCAGGTTGTGATCGGGCACCGCCAGCGTCAGCTCGGGTCTGCGCACCGGGCGCCCGGCAACCTTGAGCGCTTCAAACGCCTGCGGGCTGGTGACTTCATGCACCAGATGGCGATCAATATAGATCAGCGCGGTCCCATCATCACGCGTCTCAACAACATGCGCGTCCCAGATCTTTTCGTAGAGCGTGCGAGGGCGGCTGGCCATGATCGGGTCCATTATCCGGAGGGTGAAAGTGCGGCCCAATAGTCACGATTGCCGAGCCGTGGCAAGATTGCGGCATTTCACCGAGACGCGTTGGTGGAAATTGTCATAATCTTGCGCTAGCTTACAATCATGTCAGCAAACGAATCCCCTGCCGCGGCCTTTCTTCATCCGATCATCGTCCAGCCGGGCGACATCGACTTCATGGGGCACGTGAACAACGCGCGCTATCTGAACTGGGTGCAGGATGCCGTGCTGGCGCATTGGCGCGGGATCGCACCGGCCGAAGACGTGGCCAGCAAGGCGTGGGTCGCGCTGAAGCACGAAATCACCTACCGCAAACCCGCCTTTCTTGAAGACGATGTGATCGCCCAGACCGTGCTGGAACGCTTCAACGGTGCGCGGGCGTTCTATTCCACGCTGATCAAACGCGGCGAGGAAGTGCTGGCCGAAGTGCAATCATCCTGGTGCTGCATTGACGCTGAGACCCTGCGCCCGGCCCGCATCGGCGAACATCTGCGCGCGTTCTTCTTTCCGCAAGCGGAGTAATGCCGCGCGGCGGCGTGGGTCTTTACCGCGCCACGGCGCTGACGGGCGGCGCGAGGGCCTGGGGCGGTTCGGTCAGGGCAGGGCCATCCAGAAGATCGCCAAAAGACACGGGCTGCGCGGTCAGGGTGGGGTGCGGCGAATAGCCGTCGTGCCAGTATTTCGCCTCGATAATGTCGCGCGCGATGCTCATTCCGAAGAACCGCCGGGGATGTTGCGATCGGTTGTCCGGCCCAGCATGCAGCAAGTCGCTCCGATAGAGGATCACTGTGCCTTTGCGCGGCGCCACCTGAACCGGGCGGAACAGGGCGGCGAGCGTCTTGCGCCGGCGATACAGCTTCCACAGCGTCACAGGGCCAATGTCGCGCAGGCTGAACTGGGAATTCTTTCCCAGCGCAAACCGCAAGATATTGGGCTGGTGCTGGTCCCATTTAACCGAGAACACCCGATCAAGAAATTCGCCCGGCGCCAGCCGCGCCGGCGTGTCCTGGCGCATCCGCCACAGTTTTTTCAGGTTGTAGATCGCAATGCGGGCATTGGTTTTTGTGCGGAACAACTCCATCAATTCATAGGCTTGGCCGCCATGCGTATTGGCAGCGCCGCCATACATATGGGTGCCCGGTACAAACACCGTCCCGCCCTGTTGATCTGAAACATCTTCGACCGCAGCAAACAGGCTGATGACACCTGACGGGTCGCGATGAATATATTGATGGGACGAGCCCCAATAGCTGGTGAAGGTCGCGATTTCGAGCAGCGGACGCGACCGGCCGCAAAACTCTGACAGAATACCCTCAAGGCGCTGGGTCAAAGTGCCTGCAAAGCGCATCACCGGCGGGGTCGACGGCAGCGAGCAAAAGTCGCGGCGCACGTAAAGATTGTCTGTTTCGCTGGCGAAGGATGACCGGTGGCGGGCAGGATCGTTTACAGTCTGGCGCATCAGCTCAAGGCCGAAATCCGCTTCCTCATCCGATAGGAGATTGGTCAGAATAACCAGACCGTAACGATCCATCATCCCTGCGGCCTCGCGGATGCACGGCTCGGTCAGTTTGCCCTTTGCATCAACGACAGCCGGCACTTCAAACATCGCGGTGTCATGGGAAATCTTCAGTTCATTCATACTATTGCGCCCTGCATCGCACCGCGTGGCTGGGCTGGCCTGCTGAACGCGGGTACAGGCGTGCAGGTCAGTTTCGCACATTACGGGCCGGGTTATCGCGTTGCCACATAAGCTTAACGATCAAGTTAACCCGGCGCTTCGCGGCCCGAAGCCCGGGTTGGCTCTGCCGCGAGCGCAAGCCGCGCCTGTGCAAACGCATTTGCCACCGCGCTTCCAGCTTCTATACGCAACCACATGACTGCTGCCTGCGTATCCTTTCCACGATGACCGCGAATTTCGTCCTTCCTGATCGTTCGGTGCAGCGCGTGGTTGGCCTTGCGCTTGGGCTTGCTATCGCTGGAAGCTGGCTGGCGATCCACGCCTATGCGATGTTCGTTTTTGAGCTGACGTGGAGCAACCTGCCCTTCGCGCTGGCCATGGCGATGGTGCAATGCTGGCTGTCAGTTGGCGTGTTCATCGTTTGCCATGATGCGATGCATGGCAGTCTTGTGCCGGGCCGTCCGCGGCTGAACGGCGTGATCGGGGCAGTGTTGCTGGCGCTTTACGCAGGCTTTGCCTGGCGGCAATTGCGCGATGCGCATTTTGCCCATCACAAGCTGGCAGGCCGCGCGGGCGATCCTGATTTCGACGAACATCACCCGGATAATTTCTGGCGGTGGTATGGCACCTTTTTTCGGCGCTATTTCGGCTGGCGGTCGATCCTGTTCGTCCACACCGTCGTAGGGATTTACTGGCTGGTGCTGGATATCCCGATGGCGCAGATCGTGCTGCTTTACGGATTGCCTGCCTTGGGCTCTTCGCTCCAATTATTTTACTTCGGCACCTTCCGTCCGCACTGCCATGAAACCGGCCCCGGTGCGGCTGAGTTTGCTGACCGCCATAACACCCGCAGCGAGGATTTCGGCACTCTCGCCAGTCTCGCCTCGTGTTTTCATTTCGGCTATCATCTCGAACATCACCGGCGCCCCGATGTGCCGTGGTGGGGTTTGCCAGGCGCGCGCCGGGCAGGGGTGGGCCAGGTTGAACAGACAGCAAAGGTGCCCGCATGAGCTGGCTTGAAGTGTTCCTGACCGTCATGTCCTCGTTGATCGGGATGGAAGTGTTCGCCTGGGTAGCGCACAAGTATATCATGCATGGCTGGGGCTGGGGATGGCACCGCGATCATCACGAGCCGCACAATAACGTGCTGGAAAAGAACGACTTGTTCGCCGTCGTCTTTGGCTCGATCAACGCCGCGATGTATATCTACGGCGCGCTGTATTGGGACTGGCTGTGGTGGTTTGCGGTGGGGATCACCTTGTACGGCGTGATCTACACGCTGATCCATGACGGGCTGGTGCACCAGCGTTACTGGAAGTGGGTGCCGCGCAAGGGCTATGCCAAGCGGCTGGTGCAAGCACACAAGCTGCACCATGCGACCATCGGGAAAGAAGGCGGGGTAAGCTTCGGCTTTGTCTTCGCGCGCGATCCGGCCAAGCTTAAGGCAGAGCTAAAGCGTCAGAAGGAAGCCGGGCTGGCGGTTGTGCGACCCGGAGGCGATATCGCCTGATGTCAGCAGGGCGAGCAGGGGCGCTCGGCGTTGCCGCGGCTGCCCTTGCCTATGTGGTGTTCAGCGCCGGGACGCGCCCTCCACCGCCGCCTGAAGGAACGATTGATACCATCCCGCTTCCGTCCTGTACGAAAGATGTCCGGCTTTCCGGCCGGGTGTTCCATGTTGATCCGGTGCGCGGGAGTATCGCTGGTGATGGCAGTGCCGCGCGCCCGTGGCGTGACCTGCGTTCACTGGTTTCAGGCGGCCTGATCGGGGAATATCGGCGACGCTTGTGGCGGGCGGATCGGTACGCTGCCAGCGTGACCGGGCGGGCGCCCGTTACGCGTCTTGCAGAACGCCGGGGCGCGGTCGTGCGCAGCGGCGATACCCTGCTTTTGGCCGATGGCGACTATGGTTTGGTTGATCTGTCAGGATTGGCCAACGCTGGATTTGTGACAATTGCCGCTGCACCGTCAGCAAATGTGCGTCTGTCCGGGCTCAATCTGTCTGGCGCTTCGCATTTCGTGCTGCGCGGTTTGCGTATTGTTGGCGATGCCCCTGCCTCGCAAGCAGGCTTTCTTGCCACCACTTACGCGCCCGGTCCGCATCGCGCTGATAACATCCTGCTGGATAACGTCGAGATTGGCTGGACGACACGCCTCGCTGAAGCTGACCCAGCTGATTTTTCGGCCAGGGCGCCGTCAGGATTGCAGTTTGGCGGCGATTGTCTGACTTTGACCAACAGCCACCTCCATGATCTGGAAAGCGGGTTGAATATCTATCGCGCCCGCAAGGTGCTGGTGGCGGGGAATGCCGTCACGGGTGTTTCGGTTGATGGTATCCAGTTTTCCGGCCGCGATCTGACCATCCGCGACAATGCGATCTTCGGCCAGCGGCCCGTTCCAGGCCGGCTGCATCCCGATTGCATGCAGGGACAGTTGCCCGAGCGCCAATCGTCCGGCCCGGTAATGATCGAGCGCAACTTGTGCCTGCGTGCGCCCATTCGCGAGCCATCGCAGCAGAGAACGGATCGGTTCGGCTGGCAAGGCATCGTTATCTTTGATGGCCATTGGCGCGACGTGACGATCCGCTGCAACATTGTCTTGCCTGCCAATCAGCATGGCATCGCGCTGTACGGGGCCACAAACTCCCTCATTGAACACAACACCGTTTTCGGAAATGCAGGCGGGCGCCCAAGCTGGATTGCTGCGCTTCCGGCAAAGGATGGGCGCCCATCGGCGGGTGTGCGCATTCGCGAAAACCGGGCGAGTGCCTATCTGAACGCAGTCATCGGTGCGCCGTTGCCGCCAGATGCCATGCTTGACGCGCTCAAGGTCAAGCGGGGCGACCGCGCCCTCGTGACAACCTTGATGCAGCCGCTGGACGGTGTCGTGCTGGAGCGGAACACCTGGGCGCCACCGCAGCGCGTTCCCGGTCCGCTAACGCGCGATCCGCGATTTATCTGGGAGCCGGCCGGCTCTCTGCCTGAGGCAAACAGCGTGGCCGAGGCCCTTCGGCAGTACCCGCTTCCTCCAGCGTGTACCGAGCCGGAAGGCGCAGTCAGCCTGCCGCCAGCCGCGCTGCGTGTTCCTTGACCAGTGCGATCATGTTGGGCACGCCCTGGGTGCGATTGCTCGACAATTGGTTTTTCAGATCAAACGGGGCAAGCGTGCCCATCACGTCGATCTGCGCGACTTCGGCCGCCGGACGGTCCTGCACCGCAGCTATGACAAGCGCAACAATGCCCTTGGTGATCGCAGCGTTGCTGTCTGCAAGGAAATGCAGCGCTGTGCTGTCCGAACCGGCAGGATAGACCCACACCGCCGCTGAACAGCCGCGCACCAAGGTGGCATCGGTTTTCAACACCTCGGGCATCGGTTCCAGTTCGCGGCCCAGCTCGATCAGCAAGCCGTAGCGATCATCGCCTTCGAGGAATTCATACTCTTCGAGAATATCGGACAGGGTGCGCATATCCGCCGCGTTACGCATGCGGACGGCGAAACGGAAGGGGGTTTTAGCCGCTCAACCCGCCCGGCCGGGTGAAGGCGTGCCAGATCACATAAAACCAGCCGAAGAATCCGTGGACGATCGCCCAGATGATCGACTTGTGCAGGCTCCAGCTGATCGCCACCGCGATCGCGCTGCCAAGCCCGATGCCGGCCTGTGTGGCGGTGTTGCGTGCGGCGCTCATAGCTCGACCCCGCTGGCGATGGCTTCCAGCTTGCGGATACGTTCCTTGAGGTCGGACAGCTCGATCCGGGCTGTACCAAGACCGGATCGTTCGTCCACACCATGGTGTGCGGGCGTACGGCTCAGCTCCTCGCGCTTCAGTTCGAGCCAACCCTGCCAGGCCCGCAGCAGCGCAGCAGCAACGATCACAAGGCCGATCACACTGCCGCCGGTCAGCACCAGCGTGGGATCGAGAAGGGGCGTCATCATTCGCTCTGTTCCTTCTTGGGCGCGAGCGGCGGCACAGGCACAGCCCGCAATGCTTCGATTTCGGCCGCGATCCGCGCCTGTTCGCGGGCATCGCTGCTGTTCGCGTCGGTGGCGATGCGTTCGAGCACCTTCACCCGGTCCTTCAATTCGGTCAGTTCGCGCCGCGCGGCTTCCAGTTCGGCGCGGCCGTCCGCTTCATTGCGCGGGTCCAACCGCTCGGTGACGTCTACCCTGGTATTGCTGCCAGCGCGCAGCCGGATGGATTCGACCACCCCCCAGATGACGATGGCGACCAGCGCGACGATGGCCCAGCTGGTCATTACGCCTTCTGCCGGTCGGTAAGGTTCGACAGCGCCCGGTCGCGCAGCGCATCGATTTCGGCGCCAAGGTGATAGCCGCCGTCCGTGACGATGCGCTCGACATTGGCAAGCCGGTCCTTGATCGCCCCAAGCTCTGCGCGCAGTTCGGCATTTTCCTGCGTCAGCAGCGTTACGCGCTGGGCGGTCTGCTTGTCCGAACCGGGCTTCAGGGACTGGCCCCACATGCCTTCCAGCGGATAGCCGTTCTTGATCTTCATGCGGGTGGTCTGGAACGAGGCGAGGATTCCGCCCGCGCCCAGGGTGAAGGCGCCGGCAATGATCCAGCCGAGAAAGGGGAGAAAGTCAGCGGGTTCCATCACACGCGCTCCTTCTCTTCAAGGCCGAGCGTCACGCCGGCGTCGCCGTCAACCCGTCGCGTGTCGCGCAGGGCTTCGATCTGGGTGGCAATGTCATAACCGCGGTCGGTAACGATGCGTTCGAGCACCTGCACCCGATCTTCGAGCCGCTGGATATGGGTCGCATATTGCGCTGCCTTTTCGGCGGTATGCTCCGCCGTGCTCTCGACTTGGAGCTTGGCAATTTTCTGCTGATGCGACGTCCAAATCCCCAGCAAGGGTATTCCGAAGATCATCACAACCGCTGCCAGTCCGATCAATTCGCCCATTGTCTTGGTCCCTGTTGCGTGTGCGTTGGTCTTAGCGCAGCCGCTCGATTTCGGCGGTCAAGCGCGGATTGCTGCTGACGTAATGGGCTTCCACCGCCGCCAGCCGGCGATCAACGTCGCGAAAACTGGCGCGGATTTCGCGGGCGGTGCGCTTGGGGCTTTGGCGGACGCCCTGCCAGTACTTCTGCTCGCTTTCGTCGCGGTAAAGGTGCGGCGGCTTCTTGTTGAGCAGGAACCCGGCGATGAAGTAGGCGATGATGAGCGGACCGCCCGACATGAAGGTCAGGCCTACCGCCGCCAATCGGATCCAGAATACATGAATCCCGGTGTAATCGGCGATACCGGAACACACGCCCATCAGTTTGGCATTGTGCTTGTCGCGGTACAGCGTGGTGCGAGGGCTGTTCATGCGCGGGTTCCTTTCTTCTCGGCGATCAGCGCTTCGAGTTCGCGCAGTTGCAGGTTGTCTTTCTCGTGATCGGCGATGAGGCGTCGGGCAGGGGTGAAGCCCGGATCGTCAGTGGCCACCAGACGCTCGACCGTATCCATCCGCTCATCAAGGCGCTTAGCGAGGTTGTAGAGCTCTTCGAGCAGCACCTCGTCATCACTGGTGATCGTGGCGGCGGTCTTCCACTTGGTGATGTAGTGCATGATCACCCAGGGCAGGCCGATGAAGATTGCCGGGACGACAAATATCTCGCTTCCGAAATCCATGGCTTATTCTCCCCGTTGCGGCGCGTCTTTGCCGAGCGCCTTCTTCATGGCTTCCAATTCATCATCAATCGCGTCCGAACCGGCGAGCGCTGCAATTTCATCGGCGAGCGACGGGGTCTTGCCTTCTGCGATCTGCAAGGCGTCGGCGCGGCCTTCGGCGTAATCGACCCGGCGTTCCAGTTGGTCGAACCGGGCGAGCGCTTCGTCGGTGCGTTCCGTGCTCATCAGCGTGCGCAGCTTGACGCGGTTCTCGGCGCTTTCGAGGCGCGCGGCGATCGCGGTCTGGCGGCTGCGGGCTTCACGCAGACGGTGCTGCAACTTGGCGATGTCTTCCTCGTAAGCGCGCAAGGCATCATCAAGCACCGCGATTTCGCTTTTCAGCTGGTCGGCCATGTCGCTGGCCTTCTTCTTTTCGACCAGCGCCGCGCGGGCGAGGTCTTCGCGGTCCTTGCTCAGCGCCAGCTGCGCCTTTTCGCCCCAGTCGGCCTGGAGCCGGTCCAGCTTCATGCAGTGGCGGTGCATTTCCTTCTGGTCGGCAATCGTGCGCGCCGCGCTGGCGCGAACTTCGACCAGCGTTTCCTCCATTTCGAGGATGATCATCCGGATCATCTTCGACGGGTCATCGGCCTTGTCGAGCATCTCGTTGAAATTGGCCGCGATAATATCGCGGGTGCGGCTGAAAATGCCCATGAAGGCTACTCCATCGAGAAACGAATTGACCCGGTCGAGCGGCGCGACTCGGTCGCTCTGCGGGTTGTCAGTGGTGCGCCGAGACTGCGCCGTCCCCGGGTTGCGACGCAAGGCTTCGATTTCTTCATCGAGCCGCGACAGCCGGGACGCAGACAGCAAACGCGAAGGTTGGGCCGGAGCATCGCTGTTCGCAGCGGCGCGTGTGGGTTGCGCGTCGCCGGCAGCGTTGGCAGGGGGGACATCCTGCTTGGGGCGCTCCGGCCCGAGGGGGTCAAAGGGATCGCCCACGTCAGGCAATCTCGGTCATCGCGCCAGCTTCGCTGGCGGGATAGGCAATCGGGGAGGCATGGGCCGCGCCCGGCTGGATCTGCGAGGACAGTGCGATCATCATCGTCATGGCGGCGATGCTGGCAATCGCGGCATGTCCGAGCTTGGAGCTCCAGAAGCTGCTGTTGGCGGCGTTGCGGTTGATCATTGTGGGCCTCCGAGATGGTGTCCGTGGTGTTGCCGTGTATCCTGCAACGGCTGTGCCAAACTCGCGGAATGGCAGAAATCTGCCATTTTTGATGCAGGATCGCTTCTGGCGATTGGCCTCTATTGCCAAGCATTGGGGATTTTCACTATAGTTTGGAAATGAAGCTCGAAAGCCAGTTCATCGGCCAATCCGGCGCCTTTCTGGACGCGGTCGAGCGTGCCAGCCGGGCTGCGGCGATGAACCGCCCGGTGCTGGTGATTGGCGAGCGCGGGACGGGCAAGGAACTGATCGCCGAACGTCTGCACCGCCTCTCGACCCGCTGGGACGAGCCGCTGGTCACCATGAACTGTGCAGCGCTCCCCGAAACGCTGATCGAAGCCGAATTGTTCGGGCACGAAGCCGGCGCCTTTACCGGTGCGACCAAGACCCGCACGGGGCGGTTCGAGGAAGCGGACCGCGGCACGCTGTTTCTCGACGAGTTGGGCACCTTGTCGATGGGCGCGCAGGAACGGCTGCTGCGCGCGGTCGAATATGGCGAGATTACCCGCATCGGCGCCTCGCGCCCGATCCGTGTCGATGTGCGGATTGTGGCGGCGACCAATGATGATCTGCCTGCCCTGGCGGCCGCGGGCGAATTCCGCGCCGACCTGCTCGACCGCCTCAGTTTCGAGGTGATTACCCTGCCGCCCTTGCGTGTGCGTGAGGGGGATATTGGCGTGCTGGCCGAATATTTCGGGCGGCGCATGGCAGCCGAACTCGATTGGGAGCGCTGGCCGGGCTTTGCTCCGCACGTGATGGATGCGCTGGAGGATCACCCCTGGCCCGGCAATGTGCGCGAGTTGCGCAATGTGGTGGAGCGTGCAGTCTATCGCTGGGCCGATGCGGAAAAAGCGATTGCCCATGTCCAATTCGACCCCTTCGACAGCCCGTGGCGTCCGCGCCCTCCAGAACACCGCCGCACCGGCGCATCAGCTGCGTCCGGCCATGCTCCTGCAACTGTCGCGCCGTCGCTGCCGGCTGCCGGTTTCGACAGCATCGAGGATCTGCGCTCGGCCGTTGATGCACACGAACGAGCGATCCTTGCTCATGCGCTCGGCAAGCACCGCTGGAACCAGCGTCAGACGGCCCGCGCGCTTGGCCTGACCTACGATCAGTTGCGCCACTGTATCCGCAAGCACGCCTTGATGGAGGGGCAGGACGGATTGCCGTCCTAACAGATCCGTAAGCCTTTTTGATTATTGCGTGGCGGCATTCCGAAACGGCGATACGATCATGGCATTGCTTTGCAGAAGTTTCATTGCTGGGCTTGGCAGCCGATGCGGCGCGCTGCGGCTAACGACTGCCAAATTGAGGCGAGGCTGATATGCGGCCACGGCTTTCGCGCAGTTTTCCGGCATTTCCGAGATCTGCTGATGCATCCCTAGGCGAGCGTGCCTTCATGACCGGGGCAGAGGCGGCGCAGGTAGCCGGCGCGCCGGTGGATGATCGCGTGCGGGGCGGGCAGGAAAGGCCGGATACGAAGTCGAACGGTCACATACCGGCTGCGATGCCGGTCGGCCGGCGCTCGGCCCCGCGGCTCAGGCTTAGTTTGCCCGCGCAATTGGTCGCGGTTGATAAGGCGCACACATGCATCCTGTTAAACCTGTCACGCTCTGGCGCTCAGGTGGCGATCCTTGATTCGGTGCGGGTGGGCGAGGGGGCCATGTTGCGGTGCGGGGTGATCAATCACTTTGTGCTGGTTACCCGGAGCGAATTCGGGCTCAATGCGCTGGTTTTCGATGAGCCACTGACGGATGAGATCGTGCTTGAAACCCGTCGCTATCACGAAACCTTCGAAGAGCGCGAACGCCGCGCCATGATCGAGACGGCCCGCAAGTGGGTGACCGGCGATGATGATGGCCGACTGATCTGATTGGTCAGTAGGGCTGACGGATTGTTCGCTCTTGCCAAATCCGGTGCCAGCGACTAACTGCTCCGCCAATCCCGGCATTGTGACGACAAGGTTTGGATGCTGGCGCCTTCGGGGGCCGGCCCGCAAACCTGTTTCTGCAATCCCGATTCGAACGGAGCATGAATGGCTGATATCGCGCGCCTGACCCAGTTGATCGAACCCGAGGCAGCCGCCCTGGGTTTTGAACTGGTGCGCGTGGCGATGCTTCCGTCCGAAGCTGGTGATGGCGGCATGGCCTTGCAGATCATGGCTGAAGACCCCGCGACCGGGCAGTTGGTGATTGACCAGTGCGCGGCCCTTTCGCGCAGGGTTTCAGACGTCATCGACGCTGCTGAAGAAGCGGGCGAGGTGCTTATCGAAGGTGCCTACCACCTTGAAGTCAGCTCGCCCGGCATCGACCGTCCGCTCACCCGCGACAAGGACTTCGCCAACTGGGCGGGGCACGAAGTGCGCGTGGTCATGGACAAGAGCTTCGAAGGTCAGCGCGTCAACAAAGGCGTGCTTGGCGGGCTTGAGGATGGTATGATCCTCGTCAAGGAAGTGAAGGCGGGCGATGTGCGCCTGCCTCGCGCGCAAATCCACACGGCCAAGCTCGTCCTTACCGACGCGCTGATTGCCGCCACCCGCCCGCTGGATGCCAGCGGTGCTGACGAACTCATCGAAGAAGATACAGAGAAGGCAGACGACTGATGAGTGCCATTTCCGCCAACAAGGCCGAACTGCTTGCGATCGCCAACGCGGTTGCCTCGGAAAAGATGATCGACAAGTCGATCGTCATCGAGGCGATGGAAGAAGCGATCCAGAAATCCGCGCGTAACCGCTACGGCGCGGAAAACGACATCCGCGCCAAGCTCGATCCGCTGACCGGCGATCTGACGCTGTGGCGCGTGGTCGAAGTGGTCGAGGAAGTTGAAGACTACTTCAAGCAGGTCGATCTGAAGCAGGGCGAAAAGCTCCAGCCGGGCGCCAAGGTGGGTGACTTCATCGTCGATCCGCTGCCGCCGGTCGATCTCGGCCGCATCGATGCGCAGTCCGCCAAGCAGGTGATCTTCCAGAAGGTCCGCGATGCCGAGCGTGAGCGTCAGTACGAAGAGTTCAAGGACCGTCAGGGCGAAGTCATCACCGGCGTCATCAAGTCGGTCGAATTCGGCCACGTGATCGTCAACTTGGGCCGCGCCGAGGGTGTGATCCGCCGCGATCAGCAGATCCCCCGCGAAGCCGCCCGCACCGGCGAGCGCGTGCGAGCGCTCATCGCCAAGGTGGAACGCAACAATCGCGGCCCGCAGATCTTCCTCAGCCGCGCGCACCCCGACTTCATGAAGAAGCTGTTCGCGCAGGAAGTCCCCGAAATCTACGACAACATCATCGAGATCAAGGCCGCCGCCCGTGACCCGGGCAGCCGTGCCAAGATCGGCGTGATCAGCCGCGATTCCTCCATCGACCCGGTCGGCGCATGCGTCGGCATGAAGGGCAGCCGCGTGCAGGCCGTCGTGCAGGAATTGCAGGGCGAAAAGATCGACATCATCCCCTGGTCGGAAGACACCGCGACCTTCGTGGTCAACGCGCTCCAGCCCGCCACTGTCAGCCGCGTTGTTCTGGATGAAGACGATGGCCGTATCGAAGTGGTGGTGCCGGACGATCAGCTCAGCCTCGCCATCGGTCGCCGCGGCCAGAACGTGCGTCTGGCGAGCCAGCTCACCGGTCACCAGATTGATATCATGACCGAGGAAGAAGCCTCGGAAAAGCGGTCGAAGGAATTCGCCGAACGTTCCAAGATGTTCGAGGAAGAACTCGACGTCGACGAAACCCTCTCGCAGCTGCTGGTGGCCGAAGGCTTCGCCGAGCTGGTCGAAGTGGCTTACGTGGACTTGGGCGAACTCGCGACGATCGAAGGCTTTGACGAGGATCTCGCCGAAGAACTCCAAAGCCGTGCGTTGGAAGCGCTTGAACGGCAGGAAGCTGGCCATCGCGAAGTCCGCCGCGGGCTTGGCGTCGAAGATGCGCTGGCCGAAATCCCGCATCTGACTGAAGCGATGCTGGTCACGCTCGGCAAGGCGGGAATCAAGACGCTCGACGATCTGGCCGATCTGGCCACCGACGAGCTGATCGCCAAGAAGCGCGAAGCGCCGCGCCGCCGGAACAACACCGATGGCCCGCCGCAGCGCCGTCCGCAGCGCGAAACCGACAAGGGCGGTGTGCTGGGCGAATATGGCCTCAGCGAAGAGCAGGGCAACGAAATCATCATGGCCGCGCGTGCGCACTGGTTCGAAGACGAGGATTCGTCCGGGCCGACCGAGGAGGCCGCCCATGCGGACTCCACCCAATGAGCGCCTGACGTCCGACATCGCTGAGCCGGTGCTTTCCGCAGCTGCGGGGAGCGAGCGGCGCTGTATCCTGGCTGGCGAAAGCGCCCCGCGGGATGGCTTGGTGCGTCTGGCAATTTCGCCGGACGGCCTGGTGCTCCCCGATGTTGCTGCCAAGGCTCCGGGTCGCGGCGCTTGGATCGGGGTGGATCGCAGCGCGCTTGAAACTGCGTTGGCAGAGGGTCATCTCAGGAAGGCGCTGATGCGTGCCTTCAAGGGCGCGCCGCTGACCATCCCTGACGATCTTCCCGACCGGGTCCAAGCGGCGTTGGTGCGGCATTTGTGTGATCGGCTGGGGCTGGAACTGCGCAGCGGCAATATCGTGATGGGTTCGGCCCGGATCGAGGAACAGGCGCGCAGCGGCCGGATCGCGATCCTGCTGCACGCCTCGGACAGCAGCGAGGATGGGCGGCGCAAGCTCGATCAGGCGTGGCGGGTTGGCACCGATGCCGAAGGCTCTGGCCTGCGGGGGCAGACCTTGCCACTGGACCGCACCGCGCTGTCTGTGGCATTGGGCCGCGACAATGTGGTTCACCTGGGCGTTGCCGGGCATCCTGGCGACATGCGCGCGGCAGACCGCGTGCTTCAGGCGGTGTCCCGGCTGGTGCAATATGCCGGGGGTGACCGCGCGAGCGAGACCAAGGAAACAGGCCGGGACACTTCCGGCGACACCGATCAGCCGCACGGCCGATCGGCGATTATTGATGAATACGTGAAGGACTAACGAGCTATAATGAGCGACGACAACGACAACCAGCGCACTCGCAAACCCCTGGGCCTCAAGCGCTCGGTGGATGCGGGCGAGGTCAAGCAGACCTTCAGCCATGGCCGCACCAACAAGGTGGTGGTCGAGGTGAAGCGTCGCCGTGTGCTCGGCAAGCCTGGCACGGAAGCGGCCGCACCGCCGCCGCCTACGCCCGCCCCGCCGCCGCCCGCTCCGGCGCCTGTGGCTGAAGCGCCGCGTCCGGCCGCCCCGCCGCCGCGCGCTGTCCGTCCCGCGCCAGCTGGCGAAACGCCGCAAGAGCGCGTGAAGCGGCTTCAGCTCGAAGCCGAGGAAGAGCGGCTGCGGATGGCTGAAGAAGCGCGCAAGCGCGAAGATGAGGAACGCCAGCGTGCCGAAGAGGAAGAGCGCCGCCGGGCGGAGGAAAACCGCCGGGCCCAGGAAGAGGCCGAGCGTCAGCGCGCTGAGGTTGCTTCTGCGCCGGAGCCCGCTGCTGCCGAACCTGCGCCCGCGCCAGCCGAAACGTCAGCGGCGGAAGAAGCGCCTGTCGCCCCGGCTGCCAAGACTGACGCTGTTCCGGCTGCCCGTCGGTTCACGCCGGTCGAGCGGCCCGAGCCCAAGCGGCCCGTGGAGGTCAAAGCCAAGAAGAAGGATGACAAGCGCGCCGCCCCGATTGACGAAGGCAAGGACGCTCGCCGTTCAGGCAAGCTGACTGTCACGCGCGCCTTGAACGAGGACGAAGGCCGCCGTGCGCGCAGCCTCGCCGCATTGAAGCGTGCGCGTGAAAAGGAACGCCGCGGTCAGGGCGGCCCGTCGAAGCCGCGCGAAAAGCAGGTCCGCGATGTGGTCGTGCCAGAAGCGATCACCGTCAGCGAACTCGCCAACCGTATGGCCGAGAAGGGCGCGGATCTGGTCAAGGCGCTGTTCAATCTGGGCATGATGGTCACGGTCAACCAGACCATCGATCAGGATACGGCGGAACTGCTGGTCGAGGAATTCGGCCACAACATCACCCGCGTGTCCGCCAGCGATGTCGATATCGACAACAGCGAGGACATGGATCCTGAAGACACGCTGGTGGAGCGTCCGCCAGTGGTCACGATCATGGGCCACGTCGATCACGGGAAGACCAGCCTGCTGGATGCTCTGCGCGGCACGGATGTCGTGAAAGGCGAGGCCGGGGGTATCACCCAGCACATCGGCGCCTACCAGATCACCACCAAGGGCAAGCAGAAGATCACCTTCCTCGATACGCCCGGCCACGCGGCCTTCACCGAAATGCGGATGCGCGGTGCCAATGTCACCGACATCGTCATTCTGGTGGTCGCAGGCGATGACGGGCTGATGCCGCAGACGATCGAGGCGATCAACCACACCAAGGCCGCCGGCGTGCCGATGATCGTGGCGATCACCAAGTCGGACAAGGCGGAGTTCAACCCGCAAAAGATCCGCGAACGTCTGCTCGAACACGAAATCGTGGTCGAGGCGATGTCGGGCGACGTGCAGGATGTCGAGGTTTCGGCCAAGACGGGTGCGGGCCTCGACCAGCTGATCGAGGCGATCGGACTTCAGGCCGAACTGCTCGAGTTGAAGGCCCGGCCTGACCGCGATGCCGAGGCGACCGTGATCGAAGCCCAGCTCGACAAGGGCCGCGGGCCGGTTGCGACCGTGCTGGTGACCCGCGGGACGCTGAAGCGCGGCGATACCTTCGTGGTCGGCACGCAGAGCGGTAAGGTGCGTGCGATCGTCGACGACAAGGGTCAGCAGCTCAAGGAAGCTGGCCCGTCGATGCCGGTCGAAGTGCTCGGCCTTGGCGGCGTGCCTTCGGCAGGGGACCATCTCACCGTGGTCGAAAACGAACAGCGCGCCCGCGAAGTTGCGAAGTATCGTCAGGAAATCGCGACGGAAAAGCGCACAGCGCTGGCCCCGACCAATTTCGACACGATGTTCAGCAGCCTGTCCTCCAACGTCATCGAATTCCCGGTGGTGGTGCGTGCGGACGTGCAGGGCAGCGTCGAAGCGATCGTCAATGCGCTCCACAATCTCTCGAACGACGAGATCAAGGTGCGGGTGCTGAGCGCGGGCGTGGGCGCGATCACGGAAAGCGATGTGACGCTGGCCGGGGCCTCGAAGGCGCCGATCATCGGCTTCAACGTGCGTCCCAATGCCAAGGCGCGCGACCTGCTCAAGCGGGACAATGTGCGGATGATGTATTACGACGTCATTTATCACCTGACCGATGCCATCGCCAAGGAAATGGCCGGCGAGCTTGGGCCGGAGCGGATCGAAACCGTGGTCGGGCGTGCCGAGGTCAAGCAGGTGTTCCCGGCGGGCAAGAAGGACAAGGCGGCTGGTCTGCTGGTGCTGGAAGGCGCGATTCGCAAGGGCCTGTTCGCCCGTCTCACACGTCAGGACGTCATTGTCTCGGCGACCAAGATCCACTCGCTGCGACGCTTCAAGGACGATGTCGACGAAGTGCGCACCGGTCTGGAATGTGGCGTGGTGTTGCAGGACACCAACGACATCAAGGCCGGCGACATGCTCGAAGTCTTCTCGGTCGAGGAGCGTGAGCGGACCCTGTGAGCCTTCACGACGCACACTACCCAGACGATGCCGGGCAGTCGCCGCATACGGCGCTGCTCGGCTCGCAATTCGTGAGCTGGGATGCAGACACCCAGACCGCGACCATGCGCTTTACCGTAAAGCGCGAAATGACCACCTGGCGCGGCGGCGTGCAGGGGGGCCTGGTTGCAGGCTGTCTCGATGATGTGATGGGCTATGCCTATGTCGCGGCGACCGGCGGCGAGATGGCGCCGCTCAATCTCGACATTGCGATGAGCCTTATTCGTCTGATCCCCGAAGGCGCCACGATCATCGGCAAGGGCCGGGTGGTGAAGGGCGGCCGGCGCGTCGTCTTCCTCGAAGGCGAATTGCTGGCAGAGGATGGGACGCTGTACGCGCGCTCGACCTCGACCGCGATTCCGACCCCGCGTCCGACGCCGACCAGCACGGGGATGGAATAATGGCCAAAGCCCCTTTCACCGCCGAACAGCAATCGGTCCGTGTCCTCAAGGTAGGCGAGCGGGTGCGGCATATCCTGTCGGAACTGCTCGCGCGCGGCGAGGTGCATGACGATGTCGTGCGCGCAGCGCATATCTCGGTCACCGAGGTGCGCATGACCCCCGATCTGCGCCATGCGACCGCTTACGTGAAGCCGCTGATGGGCGCGGGCGAGGACGAGGTGGTCCTTGCCCTGCGCCAGAACACTGCCTTCCTCCAACGCGAAGTCGCCCAGCGGCTCGGCCTGAAATTCGCGCCCAAGCTCAAGTTCCGCAAGGATGAAAGCTTTGCCGAGGCCGACCGGATCGAAGCCCTGCTGCGCGATCCCAAGGTTGTCCGCGATCTTGGCGATGACGAGGAAGAATAGCGCCTAACGTGGGATCATTCGCGCCTTCAGCGTAATGTCCACCTTGTTGCCCACGATCAGCTGATACGCCTTCATCCCGAACTGCCGCCGGTCGATGGTGGTGGTACCGTTGAAGCTCACCGGCTTTCCGGCCTGCGCGATCGGATCGGCATCGAAGGTCACCGCCAGTGTCGCCGGACGGGTGACGCCGCGGGCGGTCAACTCGCCGCTAACGGTCCCGCGCGTCGTGCTCGAAAGTTTGAGCGAGCGGCCTATGAACCGGATCGAGGGATATTTTTCCACCCAGAAGAACTTGTCGCTCCTCAACCGGGCGAGCGTGACGCTGTCAGGCGCCTCAATGGCGGTCGCATCGAAGGTCACATTGATCACCGCCTGTTCCGGTGCGCCCGGCACGATCGTAACCGCGCCCTGCATCCGCGGAAAGCGCGCCGATTTGCTGGCAAGGCCGAAGAACGGCACCTTGGCCGAGACGGAGCTGGCCGTCGTGTCCAGCGTATAGCGTAGCGGTACGCTCGCCGAGTTACCGCTGAGACAGGCAAGGGCAATAATGGCCAGTAGCGGCCGCAGGATTATCCGGATGCAGGCAGCGGGGGTGGTCATTGTCTTTTCACTACGCTTCAGCCGGGCAAAAGGTTCACCCCTGTCTCGCTCTGAGAGCGGTGAACAGCTAGTCGGGCGCTATGGCCAAGCTGTACTTCTACTACGCCAGCATGAACGCCGGCAAAAGCTCGCATCTCTTGCAGGCGGATTTCAACTACCGCGAGCGCGGGATGGCGACGATGCTTTGGACAGCTGCGCTTGACAGCCGTTCGGACGGGCAGGTGAAAAGCCGCATCGGGCTGGAGAGCGAGGCACACAAGTTTGCGCCCGGCACCGACCTCTGGGCAGCGATCAGCGCGGCGCATAAGGTGCAACCGCTCGATTGCGTGATGGTGGACGAGGCGCAGTTCCTCACCGCCGATCAAGTGTGGCAATTGGCGCGACTGGCCGACGAGGGCGGCATTCCGGTGCTGTGTTACGGCTTGCGCACCGATTTTCAGGGGGAGCTGTTCCCGGGATCGGCGGTGCTGCTGGGGATTGCCGATGCCTTGGTGGAACTGAAGGCGGTGTGCCACTGCGGTCGCAAGGCGACGATGAACCTGCGCGTCGATGCCAGCGGCGCGGCGGTGCGGCAGGGCCAGCAGACCGAGATCGGCGGAAATGATCGCTATGTGGCGCTGTGCCGCCGGCATTTCTCTGAGGCTCTGAGCGGATGAGTGCGCCGCTTTCCGGATGGTTGATCCTCGACAAGCCGAAGGGCATGGGCAGCACGCAAGGCGTGAGCGCCGTCAAGCGCGTGCTGCGCCAGAACGGCTATGCCAAGACCAAGGTCGGGCACGGCGGGACGCTCGATCCGTTGGCGCAAGGCGTGCTGCCGATTGCCTTGGGGGAGGCGACCAAGCTCGCCGGACGGATGCTGGATAGCGACAAGATCTATGTATTCACGGTGCAGTTCGGCGCGGAGACATCGACCCTCGATACCGAGGGTGAAGTGGTGGCGACCAGCGATGTGCGCCCTGCGCTCGCGGATGTTGAAGCGGTGCTGGCGCGCTTCACTGGTCCCATCGAGCAGGTGCCGCCTGCCTATTCCGCGCTGAAAGTCGGCGGCCAGCGCGCCTATGATCTTGCCCGGGCGGGGGAGGTGGTGGAACTGAAGGCGAGGGCGGTGACCATTCACTCTCTTCTCCTCCGTCATGCTGAACTTGTTTCAGCATCCATCTCTCCGCAGGCACCGGCGGAGCGCGACGGGGGATGGACCCTGAAACAAGTTCAGGGTGACGAATTACTGAATGAGATCACCCTCACCGCCCACGTCTCCAAAGGCACCTATATCCGCAGCCTTGCGCGCGACATCGCCTATGCGCTTGGCACTTGCGGACACGTCACCTATCTGCACCGCACCAAGGCTGGCCCGTTCACGCAGGCACAGGCGATTTCGCTGGACTTGTTGGACGAAACCGCTAAGGGCCGAGGCCTTGAACACCTCCTCCTGCCGTTAGAGGCAGGGCTGGACGACATCCCGGCCCTCCACCTCGATCAGACAAGCGCGCAGGCGGTCCGACAGGGCCGGATGCTGTCTGACATGCCCCAATCATCTGGGCTTTATCTCGCGAAACTGGGCGCTGTCCCGGTCGCGCTGATGGAAATCACGGATGGGACGGCCACCGTCGTCCGGGGGTTCAACCTTCCCGATGTCGCTGAGTAAGAAAGAGACGTACTATGTCGGTGACCGCCGAAGTTAAGCAGACCATCATTGCTGACAATGCCCGTGATCCCAAGGACACCGGCAGCCCCGAAGTGCAGGTTGCGATCCTCACGCAGCGCATCCGTAACCTGACCGAGCACTTCAAGGATCACCACAAGGACAACCACTCGCGCCGCGGCCTCTTGATGATGGTGAACAAGCGTCGCACGCTGCTCGCCTATCTCAAGAAGAAGGATGTCGAGCGCTACAACGCGCTGATCCAGAAGCTGGGTCTGCGTAAGTAAGAGTTTTGCGGAAGGGCGGCTCAAGGGCCGCCTTTCTTGCATTTGGGGCTAGCAGGCATCCGGCTTGCTACCTTGGGGCCGAACCAGCGCCCCGCACCGGACCGGGACGGTTCTTTCCCCGGCACATGAGGCCCCGCCCGGCAATATGGCCGCGCGGGTCAGAAGGAAAACCAATGTTCGACACGAAAACCGTATCGCTGGAGTGGGGCGGAAAGACCCTCACTCTGGAAACCGGGCGTATTGCCCGTCAGGCCGATGGCGCCGTTCTGGCCACCTATGGCGAAACCGTGGTGCTGTGCGCCGTGACCGCCGCCAAGTCGGTGAAAGAAGGGCAGGACTTCTTCCCGCTCACCGTCCACTATCAGGAAAAGTTCTCGGCTGCCGGCCGTATCCCCGGCGGCTTCTTCAAGCGTGAACGCGGCGCGACCGAGAAGGAAACGCTCACCAGCCGCCTGATCGACCGTCCGATCCGCCCGCTGTTCCCCGAAGGTTTCTACAACGAAATCAACGTTATCGCGCAGGTCCTGTCGTTCGACGGCGAGACTGAGGCCGATATCGTCGCGATGATCGCGGCCTCGGCTGCACTCACCATCTCGGGCGTGCCCTTCATGGGCCCGATCGGCGCTGCACGCGTCGGCTACATTGATGGCGAATATGTCCTCAACCCGAAGCAGGACAAGGCGCTTGCCGAAGGCCAGCTCGACCTCGTCGTTGCCGCCACGCAAGGCGCGGTGATGATGGTCGAATCCGAAGCCAAGGAACTGACCGAGGAAGTGATGCTCGGCGCCGTCATGTTCGCACATGATGAAATCCGCAACGTCATCGGCGCGATCGTGGAATTGGCCGAGAAGGCCGCCAAGGATCCGTGGGATGTCGACACCAGCGACAACACCGCCGACATGAAGGCCAAGCTCAAGGACCTCATCGGCGGCGACATCGCGGCGGCCTACAAGGTCACCGACAAGTCGCAGCGCTCGAACCTGCTCAACGAAGCCCGGGCCAAGGCCAAGGCGGCGTTCGCGGATGAAGGCGGCCAGACCCAGATGGTCGCTGGCAAGCTGATGAAGAAGCTCGAAGCCGAAATCGTGCGCACCGCGATCCTCAAGGATGGCCAGCGCATCGACGGCCGCAAGCTCGATCAGGTGCGTCCGATCGAAGCCATCGTCGGCTTCCTGCCGCGCACGCATGGTTCGTCGCTGTTCACCCGCGGCGAAACCCAGGCGATCTGCACCACCACCTTGGGCACCAAGGACAGCGAGCAGATGATCGACGGGCTCGAAGGCCTGAGCTATTCGAGCTTCATGCTGCACTACAACTTCCCGCCCTATTCGGTCGGTGAAGTGGGCCGCTTCGGCGCGCCGGGTCGCCGCGAAGTCGGTCACGGCAAGCTCGCCTGGCGCGCGCTGAACCCCGTGCTGCCGAGCAAGGAAGACTTCCCTTACACCATCCGCGTGCTGTCGGACATCACCGAGTCGAACGGCTCGTCCTCGATGGCGACTGTGTGCGGCGGCTGTCTGTCGATGATGGACGCGGGCGTGCCCGTGAAGGCTCCGGTTTCGGGCATCGCCATGGGTCTGATCCTCGAAGGTGACGAATTCGCCGTCCTGTCGGACATTCTGGGCGATGAAGACCACCTCGGCGACATGGACTTCAAGGTTGCTGGGACCGAAAACGGCATCACCACGATGCAGATGGACATCAAGGTTGCCGGCATCACGCAGGAAATCATGGCCAAGGCGCTGGAGCAGGCCAAGGCCGGCCGTCAGCACATCCTTGGTGAGATGGCCAAGGCGCTGACCGGTGCCCGCACCGAAGTCAGCAAGCACGCGCCGCGCATCGAGACGATCCAGATCGACAAGTCGAAGATCCGTGACGTGATCGGCACCGGCGGCAAGGTGATCCGCGAGATCGTCGCCGAAACCGGCGCCAAGGTCGACATCGATGATGAAGGCGTGATCAAGATCTCGTCCAGCAACGTCGATGAGATCGAAGCGGCGAAGAAGTGGATCCTCGGCATCGTCGAGGAAGCCGAAGTCGGCAAGATCTACAACGGCAAGGTCGTCAACATCGTCGATTTCGGCGCCTTCGTGAACTTCATGGGCGGCAAGGACGGTCTCGTCCACGTCTCGGAAATGCGCAACGAGCGGGTTGAAAAGCCCACCGATGTCGTCTCCGAAGGCATGGAAGTGAAGGTCAAGGTGCTCGAAATCGACCCGCGCGGCAAGGTTCGCCTGTCGATGCGCGTTGTCGATCAGGAAACCGGCGCCGAGCTGGAGGACACCCGTCCGCCCCGCGAAGCGCGTGAACCGCGCGAAGGCGGCCGTGGCGGTGACCGCGGCGGTGATCGTCGCGGGCCCCGTGGCGGTGGTGACCGTGGTGGGCGCGGCGGCGATCGCGGCGGCCGCGGCGGTTCGGGCGGCGGCGACCGTGCCCCGCGCGACAGCGGCCCGGTTGGTCTGCCCGACTTCCTGAAGGATTGAGCGTACTCCTCCCCCTCCTCTTCAGAGGAGGGGGTAGAGGGTGGTGGCGCGGGCCGCAGAGTCGCGCTCCAAGGCACCACCCCGCTGCGACTAGGCCCGGCAAGTGCCGGACCAGGTCTCGCTGCCCCTCCTCTCAAGAGGAGGGGTTTTGCGTTTCGAAGGACTCACCGATGCTCCAACGCGAACTCATCGACACCACCCAGATCGAGGACGGCGTCACCCTCGAACTCTACACCCATGCCGGTCACTTCATGATCGTGATGGGGCGCAACGAGCTGATGAGCACCCGGATGCGGTTCTCCGAAGAACAACTCGCCGATCTCACCATCGACCGGCTGGGCAAGGACAATGCCCGCATCCTGATCGGCGGCTATGGCATGGGCTTCACCTACCGCGCGGCGGCGGCAAAGCTCGGAGCCAAGGCGCAGATTGTGGTCGCCGAGATTTCCGATGCGATCATCGATTGGGCCAAAGGGCCGATGGCAGCCTTGACCGGGGAAGGCCTCGCAGACCCGCGCCTCGACCTCAAGATCTGCGATGTTGCCGCGCTGATCGACGATGCAAACGATGGCACCTGCGCCAAGTTCGATGCGATCCTGCTCGATGTCGACAACGGCCCGGACGGGATCGTGCGCGATGCCAACAACCGCATCTATTCGCGCACCGGCCTTGCCAAGGCGCGTGATGCATTGAAGCCCGGCGGCATTCTGGCGGTCTGGTCAGCGGGGCCAGACCCGGCATTCCGCAAACGGCTTTACGATACGGGTCTGACCATCACCGAATGGAATGTGCGTTCCCGCCCGAATAACAAGGGCGCACACCACATCATCTGGTTTGCCCAGAAGACCTCGCCTCAGAAGTCGTAAATCAGCGTCACGCGGCTGAGCGTATCGGTCTGCACCGCGCCCGGTGGCGGGTTGCTGTCATATTCGAAGGCATAGGAAAACCGTGCCGACAGCTTGCTGCTGATGGTCGCATTGAGCCCGGTGATGAGATCAACCGACGTGTTGCGCGCATCGATAATGGCGACGGCTGTTCCGCCTGTTTCAGCCACGGCGTTGGTCGCCTGCGTCAGCTTCAGCCGGTCCGTTATGCTCCAGTCAAAATCAAGGCCAATCAAGCCTGCAATCCGGCTTTCATTGCGCCCGTCGGTAAATGCCGTGACGCGGTACGCTGGCCCGGCTTTCAGGGAAAGGCGCACATCGTCTTGCTGGAGCGCCTGATAGCCGATGCCGCCCGATACCGCATAGCGATCGGAAAAGCCCTGAAATTTGTCGCGTTCGTATTGCGCCAGCGCATAGACGTAGAAATTGTCGGAAACGTTGAAATTGGGCTCGTAACGGGCAAGGTATTGTTCGCGGGTGGTGACGCCGCCTGCGCGCTGGTAATCCACCCGCCCGGTCAGTTTATGGCGCCAATCAATGCCCTGCCGGTCAACCGTGAGCGCTGTGCTGAGGCCGGTATTGGTCGAGTTCCCGGTTGCCTGGAACGCGCCGAATTCGCCCTTGCCAGACCAGCCTTCCAGCAGCCCAGCGGATCGGATCTGCGCTTCCTTGGCTGCGGCCGCCTCCGCCCGCCGGACAGCGAGGCTGGTGTTGAAATTCGCGATGATCGCATCAACCTCATCGCTATCGGCCGGGTTGGTTGTGCGGGCCAGCTCGCTCACGACGCGCACCTTGCCTTCGTCGCCCGTCGCGATCGCCGCGTCGATCATAGCGCGGACGGGGGCGGGAAGTTCGGCTTGCGCGGTCTGCGGAACAGCCAGCGATCCAGCCGCAATGATTGCCAAGCGCCAAGTGGTGATGGCCCGCATGCTACCGCTCCCGTCCGTCCGGCTCCGCCATAAGGCCAGCGACCTGCAATGAGCAAGCCCTGAGGCGCTGCAACGTGCCGCCGGAAGGCCGAACAGCGGCGCTCAGCGCACGCGCGGGCCGCCAAACGGCAGCGGTGGCGGCGGACGGCGGACGCCGCGCGGCAACTGGGCCTGATAGGCCCGGCCGCAATGCTCGACGCAATAGGGGAAGCTCGGGTTCACCGGTTGCCCGCAGAAGTGGAAATCGGGTTCGCCCGGGTGGCCCATCGGCCAGCGGCAGACCTTCTCCGACAGATCGAGCAGAGTGGTCTTTCCGGCGATCTCGGCGCTCGGCTTGGCCGGCACCAGACGGCGCGGCGGAGCAGGCGGGATCGGCGCCTGCTGATCGCCCGGGCCTTGCCGCAGAAAGCCGCCGGGTCCGACCGAAACAATCTTTGGAAGATCGGAAGCGGGCCCGGGAATCGGCTGCGACGGGCTGGCATTGACCGGGCTGTCAGCGGTCACATCCACACGCGGGGCAGGGGCAGCCGGGCGGGGTGCGGGGCGCTCGGCAGGTTCGGCCGCAGCAGCGGCACGTTGGGTCTGATCGCTGCGCGGTTCAGCCGCAGTGCGCGGCGGCGGCGCTGCCGGCTTCTTGGCAGGAGCGGCGGCAGGCTTTTTCTTTTCGCCCGTTTTGACCGGCGACGGCCGGGCCTTCAAGCCCAGCCTGTGCGCCTTGCCGATCACCGCATTGCGGCTGACCCCGCCAAGTTCTGTGGCGATTTCGCTGGCGGTTGCGCCGCCTTCCCACATTTTCTTGAGCGTCCCGATGCGCTCGTCCGTCCAGCTCATATCGTTACCCTGTTCCTGTGTCCGGCGCCTGGCCGGGTGGCGGAATGCTTGTCAGAAACGTCTGTGCAGCCTAGGCCCGCAGGCTATGGCCGATCACGCTTCTGCAACTCCCTTGATTGATCCTGTACCCGTGACGGAAATGACCGTTGATGACAAGACCGGCGGGACCGTTCGGTTCACGCCGCGCGGCCAGCCCGTCATTACCGGGATCAATCGTGTTGGGCTCTTGGCGCTCTATATGAAGGAGGTGCGCCGGTTTCTCAAGGTGCAGACGCAAACGATCTGGGCGCCAGCCTTCACAACGCTGCTGTTTCTGGTGATTTTTACCGTCGCACTGGGGCGCGGCGGGCGCGAAGTGCTGGGTGTGCCCTTTGCGAGCTTTGTCGCACCGGGCCTGATCGTGATGGCGATGATGCAGAACGCCTTTGCCAATTCCAGCTTCTCGTTGCTGTCGGGCAAAATGCAGGGGACGATTATCGACTTGCTGATGCCGCCTTTGTCGCCGGGCGAGTTGATGAGTGGGATCATCGCTGCGGCAATGACGCGGGCGGTTCTGGTGGGTTTTGCGGTGGCGCTGGCGATCGCGCTGTGGCCCGGCGTCTCCTTCGGGCTGGCGCATCCCTGGGCGGTGATCTGGTTCGGCCTGATGGGCGCCTTGCTGCTGTCGGTCATCGGGCTGGCGACATCGATCTGGGCCGAGAAGTTCGATCACAATGCGGCCGTCACCAATTTCATCATCGCGCCGCTTTCGTTGCTGTCGGGCACGTTTTACGTGATCGATAATCTTGGCGCGGTGTTCCAGTGGATCAGCCGTCTTAACCCGTTCTTCTATGTGATTTCCGGCTTTCGCTACGGCTTCCTTGGGGCCAGCGATATCGGCGGTGATGGTGCGGTTGTCGCAGCAGCAGCAGGCCTGCTCGTGCTCAACGCGTTGCTGGCAGCGGCCGTATACGGGCTGCTGCGAAGCGGATGGAAGCTCAAGACCTGACCGGGTTTGCAGGCACGGCGGTTATCGCGACCGCTGCTTCAACAGCCCAATCGCGTTGTCAGTGTGTGAGCGATGCCCGCATCCGGTATCGCCCATCCTTGAAGCTGTCGAACAATTGGCGCACCGTGGGATGCTCAACCGGGCCACCTTGCGGATCGGCGATCAGGTTGCCCTGGCTGACATAGGCAACGTAGGACGAATCCTCGTTTTCCGCGAGCAGATGGTAGAACGGCTGTTCGCGGGCAGGGCGCAGGTCTTCGGGAATGGATTGATACCATTCTTCCGAATTGGCAAACACCGGATCAATATCGAACACCACGCCGCGAAAGGCAAACAGGCGGTGGCGCACCACATCGCCGATGCCAAAGCTGGCACGGGTCTGACGCGGAGCGATGATGGTCCGCCCGGCTTGGCTCGAAAAGAACTCTGCACGTTCCATAAGCGGCAATATGGGCCATTATTGGTGCAAAACAAGCGCAAGGATGGCAGCGTTTGACCGATATGCCCGCATTTTGTGCGCACGCGGGTCTTGGCAAGCGTGAAGGCTTGGTCTAACGGGCCGCTTCCTGTCGCCCGCCGCCCTTCGACCTGGCGGCCCATATCGGCGCATCAGGCCTCGCGGAGAGGTGGCAGAGTGGTCGAATGCGCCGCACTCGAAATGCGGTTTACCGGCAACGGTAACGTGGGTTCGAATCCCACCCTCTCCGCCAGTCACCCTTCCACAAGCGTCCAAAAAACGGCTGTTTTCCTTGATTTTTAGCCATTTCGTGCTAGAGATCGTTCTGCATTTGTTTCGATATTTCCGCATGCGTCCGCAAAGATTGGGGGCATTTTTGGGGGCATCGAAACGCAGTTTTGGGGGCACAGATGCTCAGCGAAATGGCAGTCCGGCAAGCGAAGGCAAAGGACAAGGATTACAAGCTCTCCGATTCTGAAGGGCTCTATCTATTCGTGGCCAAATCTGGCCGTCGAAGCTGGCGTCTCAAATATCGTTTTGCCGGAAAAGAGCGACGGCTGATCCTGGGTGCCTATCCCGAATTGTCGCTGAAGGAAGCGCGCGAGAGGAAGTGTGATGCTCGCAAGCTGCTTGCTGAAGGCAGGGATCCCGGTCTCGAAGCAAAGAAGGCAGCCATTGCGCGAGCCATGTCAGCGTCGAACACTTTCGAGGTTGTGGCGCGCAACTGGTTTGCACTTCAGGAAGATCGGTGGACGCCTGTCCATGCAAGGGACGTAATCTCTAGCTTGGAAAAGGAGGTGTTTCCATGGATCGGCGCCTTGCCCATCGCCGAGCTTGATGAGCCAATTGTGCTTTCCGTGCTCAGGAAGATTGAAAAGCGAGGGGCCATCGAGACGGCACATCGCGTACGCCAACGTATATCAGCAGTTTTCGTTCAGGCGATTGCTGAAGGGCTCGCGGCGAGGGATCCGGCCGCTGTAGTGGGCAAAGCTCTCAAGCCAGTGCCACGCGGACGCAAGCGGCCTGCAATTGTGAGCATCGAAGCGCTTCACGACATGATCCGCAAAACGGAGGCGGAACTGGCCTCGCCGCTCACAAAGCTCGCATCGCGTTTCGCGGCACTGACGGCTCAGAGGCTGGGGGCCATCAGATGCATGGCATGGGGCGAGTTCGAGAACATCGACTGGGATGGAGACGGGCTGTGCCCGGAGGCTCTTTGGCGTGTTCCGGCAGGTCACATGAAGCTGGCAAATGACTTGAAGCAGGACGAGAAGTTCGATCATCTGGTGCCACTTGCGCCAGAGACCGTTGCTGTCTTGCGGACGGCCAAGCAGCTCACCGGGCGGGGACCCCTTGTATTCCCGAGTAACCGTAGCGCCCGAGTTCCGATGAGCGAAAATACGCTAAGCTACTTCTACAACCGCTGCGGATATCAGGGCAGGCATGTGCCGCACGGCTGGCGGGCATCATTCTCCACGATCATGAATGAATGGGCCGAGAGGAACGGGACGGCGAGCGACAGGTTGGTGATAGATCTCATGCTTGCCCACATTCCAGAGGGAGTGTCGGGCTCTGAGGGTGCCTACAATCGAGCGGCGTTCCTTGAGCGTCGCCGCGAAATCGCCGAGGCGTGGGCGAAGATGTTGTTCGAAGGCTTTTCAGAGCCATCGAAGCTATTGGGGCTTCCCGCTCGCTAGGCGCACCCGATCCAATCGGCCTTGATGCGCTCGGCCGCTGTTGAAATGCCGTCGACGATGACGTTTTTGCCAACGAGGGTCTGGTCCACATCCAGCGCGTCGACGATCCAGGTCTGCGCATCAGAAGTCGTGAGAAGGAGGCTTCGCGCGCCCTTTGTCAGTCGGCCTGAAATGCGTTTCCGCTGGGTGCTCACCGTCAATTGTCCCTCTGTTAAAGCTTCCATCGTCGAAGCACATTGCGCACGTAGGCTGGCGTTTCGCCGTTCCGCGGAATGCCGCCAGCTCTGCTAACAGCTCCGGGCCCGGCGTTGTAGGCTGCCAAGGCGAGGTGCACCACTCCGAAACGATCCAGCATCTGCCGGAGATATCGGGCGGCACCGTCGATATTTGCAACAGGATCGAAGCGATTGGCCACGCCGAGCTCTCTGGCGGTGGCCGGCATCAGTTGTCCGAGGCCCGCTGCTCCGACACGGCTGACGGCCAACGGATTGTATCTGGACTCTGTCCAGACGAGCGCGTC
Source organism: Porphyrobacter sp. TH134 (assembly GCF_002855495.1). Lineage (GTDB taxonomy): Bacteria > Pseudomonadota > Alphaproteobacteria > Sphingomonadales > Sphingomonadaceae > Erythrobacter. The sequence continues at coordinate 1,350 of NZ_PKRO01000008.1, read as the reverse complement.
GAGCAAGCCTGGGGGCAGGGCGTACTTTGCCTCGGCTGCATAGACGTGTGGCAAAAAGCTCGCTCTCCGAAAGCTCGTGGTTCCGGTTCCAGCGGCATGCTGATAGCGGCGCGAGAGGTCGTCGCGCGGTGCAGCGCCGATATCGAAATTGGCGGGCGTAGCCTCATTATGAGTGCGCCATAGTCCATGTTCGACCAGCTGGAACCCGTTGGAAGCCTCCGCGATGCGGACGCCGCTAACGGAATGTCCGGATACTTCCTGATCAGATGATCGCTCTTCTTCTTGCGCGCTGACCGGGAAGGTGAGCGCAGTTGTGATGCAGGCGCTGGCGAAGAACAGGATTTTTGGGGTCATTGCTCGATCCTCGATGGCCGACTCATCTTAGAACATATATAGAACATAGCGCGGAGGGAAATCGGTTGGCGCGCATGCAGAGTGGAGGCTGCGCGGGAGGGGCACATCAAACGGAGTGGGTCGATGCCCCAACAAATGAATGCTCATCAACTTGATCGCCGCGCACGCATGATCGTCGAAAGCCTCAATGGAACATGGCGTCAGAACAAGGGTATGTGCTGCTGCCCCGCACACGACGACCGTACCCCCTCGCTGAGCGTGACACTGGGTCGGAAAGCGATCCTGTTTCATTGCTTCGCAGGATGCTCGAACGAGGAGGTCATTGCGGCACTCGACCGCCAGGGTGTTCGCAGCCGCGACCTGTTCGATGGCTCTGGTGCCGTGGCCGCTGATCGACCGGAAAAAAGGGCCTTCAATTCCAACGCGCGGCGTTTGTGGCACTCGGCGACGGCGATCTCCGACAGTCCTGCCGAAGGATACCTCGCGCAGCGCGGGATTCTGCGTGCCTCTGATCAGCTCCGTTATCTCGAGCGCACGCCGCTCGGACCACGTGGTGCAGTCCAGTTCCTCCCGGCCATGTTGGCGGCCGTCACAACTGACATCGGCATAATAGCGGTGCACAGGACGTTTCTCGATACTGCGAGCGGCAAGTTGGCAGGTTTCGATCGGCCGAAGCGTGCGCTGGGAAGCCTTGGCTGTGGCGCCGTCAGACTTGCGTCGCCAGATGAGGGGCGTCTCGGCCTCGCGGAAGGTGTCGAAAGCGCCCTGTCAGCCATGCAACTGTTCAGCATCCCTTGCTGGGCAACGCTTGGGAACGAGCGCTTCGGCCTCGTTGCGATCCCCGAGAGAGTGCAGGAGCTTTACCTGTTCATCGACAACGATGCCGGAGGCGCTCTCGCTGTTGAAGGACAGTTCACAGGAGCCGTAAGGCGACATCCAGCTTTACGAGGTGTCGCCTTGGCCTGATCGATTTCCCGGCGGATGGTCTTCCGGGAG
>NZ_PKRO01000089.1 GCF_002855495.1 Porphyrobacter sp. TH134 | reverse complement strand
ACAGCGCCATGATGACCTCGGCGCTCGTCGAAGGTCGCGATTTCCTGCGTGCCCGTGCCGAGGCCAAGCGCCGTGCGGCGGTGCCCGAAGGAACGCCCGTCGTGTTCGCTGGCGGGCGCACCCGTCATGCGACCGAAGCCGATGCACTGACCTTTGGCAACAATGTGTGGGCCACCCTCGACAAGGTGCGCGACCGCGTGCCGGACATGGTGCTCATCCATGGCGGCGACACCAAGGGCGTCGACCGTCTGGCGTCGAGCTGGGCTGAACGTCGTGGCATCCCGCAGGTCACGTTCTCGCTCGATATGCGCCTCGGCGCCCGTGCCGGTTTCAAGCGCAACGAGCGGATGCTCTCGCTCGACCCACGTTACGTCATCGCCTTTCCGGGCAACGGTGTCCTTGAACGTCTGGTGATTGAGGCGAAGGCGCGGCGGATCACCGTCGTCGATCGCCGTGGCCCGCTGGGCACGTCGCCCAAGGCACCGCCCGGGTGAGCGGTCAAGCATGTAGCAAATGGATATCGAGTCTCAATCCAGTGCGACATGGATCTCGATTGGGGATCGAATACCCCACTTACATGCCATGAGAACCTGATCATTGATCTGACTGAAAGGCACAGCGGAACGGAACATCGCTCTGCCAGATCACGCCGTATCCGCTTGACGCCGACGGTCCGTGAGCGCTTCATTACGTGAGTTTCGCAATGAAGTAAGATGGAGGGCTCCATGGCCAAGAAGGATGAGGGAATTCCGCCGATTATTATTCCGGTTGCTCCTGTCCACGGAGGCCATGCCTCACGCAGTCGCAAGGACGCAGCGACAGAAAAACCGGCTCCCGACAATGACGATAAGGCCCGTTCGAACAACAAGGCCGACCGGCCTTAGTAGTCAGGCCTACGGATCGCTGATGCTTGCGATGGTGGGAGCCTGCCTATCGTCAATGGTCTTCCAATGCGCTTGCAGCATGCCGCATTCGCTCCTTCCTTTGGCAGAGTTGACGACGGCAGAAATGGCCTGAACGCAGGCCCTCATTCTGCTTTGGCATCGTCTGGGCGGCGCCGAGTTGGCACGATGAGAATGCTGCTCCTGCCGTGGCAATTGCGTCAGTGAGTGCACCCATTTCCGGGCAGAAAAGCCACTACCACCATCAAAGATAGAGAGCACTCGTTGGGCTCGGGTGCAAAATCAATCAGGCCAAAGTCGTCGGCGGCATGGGCAGGGCAAACCTGTTCAAGGCATCCGGCTCCACCCGGCTTCGATACAAACCTTCCCTGAAGCACCCCTGTCGAGACGCGCAACCCCGATCAGGTCCGGCCGAGTTGCCGGTCACGCATGCTGCGTGCCCGGCTGCCCGCTCCACCCGAACCAGATCGAGGTTTCCCTTCGGTGCGCTTCGCCATGGGCGCTTCCTAGTCGGGTTTGCAGCCGGGATGGACCCGGAATGCTCGATCAGGAGAAAGCCCATGACCAATCTCGTTATCCTCGTTGGCCGCATCGCTCGCGACCCCGAAACCCGCACCACCCAAGGTGGAACCAGCATCACTTCGATCTCGGTTGTGACAGACCGTCCCGCCCGCAAGGACGGCAAGACCTACAAGGACGAAAACGGCTACACCGCCAAGGACAGCGAATTTCACCGCGTGACCTGCTTCAACGGCCTCGGAGAAAATGTTGCCAAGTACTGCACCAAGGGCCAGCTGGTCGCGGTCGAAGGCCGCATCCACTACACCCAGTGGGAAGACGAGAGCGGCACCAAGCGCTACGGCTGCGAGATCATCGCGGACAAGGTGGACTTCCTCACCAAGGGCCGCAGCTCGAACAACGAAGACGCCCCTGACATCGACGAGGACTGAACGTCTTCTCGGTTGCAACGAGGCCCCGGTGGCACGCGCCATCGGGGCCTTTTGCTGTGCTTACCGGCGTTGGTGCGGCGGGGAGGGGCATTGAGCCCACACCCCGCCGCTGTAGCACTGGTCAGCCAGGGGAGAGGCGCTCGAGGGATTGCTCAATCCCTGTCGCCAGCGCAGCGCGGATCAGAAGTCTCAGCTGTGCAGGTTCGATCACCTCGCCGCCGCATTCGAGCAAGACATTGCCGAGCTCTGCTGCTGCATCAGCGCGCAGTTTGGTCTCCTGAGCGTCGAGTTCATCGCGCTGTTCGCGCAGCTTCTTGAGCGCGCCAAGAGCGCTCGATTTGGACCTGGCCATATGACATTCCTTTTGTAGGCCGTTGGTCCCCTCCGCGTACGATCATCCCAATTCATGCGTGTCAACGGCGGAGTAAAAGTCGGCCATTGGGCGGCGCAAAATCAGGCCACTTGATCCGCGCCTTGGCGAGCGCTGGGAGGGCGTAGCCCGAGCGG
>NZ_PKRO01000088.1 GCF_002855495.1 Porphyrobacter sp. TH134 | reverse complement strand
TGTCAACGGCGGAGTAAAAGTCGGCCATTGGGCGGCGCAAAATCAGGCCACTTGATCCGCGCCTTGGCGAGCGCTGGGAGGGCGTAGCCCGAGCGGGGGTCGCCAAGGCGCGGATTGTCGGTTTTCAGGGGTTGGGGCGTGCTTTACGTGCCTGGCTTTGGGCCAGGCGATAGCTTTCGCCGTTCATCTCGAGGATGCTGACGTGATGGGTCAGCCGGTCGAGCAGGGCACCGGTCAGGCGTTCGGATCCGAACGTTTCGGTCCATTCATCAAACGGCAGGTTGCTGGTGATCAGGGTCGAGCCCCGTTCGTAACGCTGGGAAATCAGCTCGAACAGCAGCTCCGCGCCGGTCTTTGAGAGGGGAACGAACCCCAGCTCGTCGATGATCAGCAGCCTGTATCCGGCCATTTGCTTGTGGAGGCGCAGGAGGCGCCGCTCATCACGAGCCTCCATCATCTCGCTGACCAGGGCGGAGGCGGTGGTGAACCCGACCGACAGGCCCTGCTGGCAGGCCGCCAGGCCAAGGGCGATAGCGACATGGGTCTTGCCGGTTCCGGAGGGGCCCAGGGCGATGACGTTCTCACGCCGGGTTATCCACTCGCAGCGAGCAAGCTCGAGCACCTGCATCTTGTTAAGCTTTGCGATGGCGGCAAAGTCGAAGCTGTCGAGGGTCTTGACGGCCGGGAAGCGCGCCTCCTTGATCCGGCGCTCAACCTTGCGGCGTTCGCGCTCGATCAGCTCCAGTTCGGCCAGGCGGGCAAGATACCGGACATGATCAAGCCCCTCTGCCGCGCATTGTCGGGCCAGCTTGTCATGCTCGCGCAGGAAGGTTGGCAACTTGAGGGACTTGAGATGGTGCGCAAGCAACATGGCAGGGGCCTGGGCGCTCATGCCGCGTCCTTTGCATCGCCCGACAGGAGCCGCAGATAGGAGCGCGCCGATGTCGTCTCCACCCTGGCTCTGGGCAGGTAGGGATAGAGGGTCAGATCGAGCCTGGCCGGACGGCGCTCGAGGCGGCACAGCACCAGATGCTTCACCGCATCAAAGCTGATCGCGCCCATGGCGATGGCCTGCTTCACGGCCTCGTGCAGGTCGGCGAGCGCAAAGCTCTCGAGCAGGCGCAGCACCTGAATGTACTCACGTCGGCCATGCTGGCCCATCCGCGCTTCCATGAGACGGCGCAGCACGGGAAATCGCTCAGGCAGGTCCCAGCCCTGCAAGGGCGCAGCCTGGTCGAGCGCGCCAGGCTTCTGTTCGATCAGGGCGAGATAGTGAAGGGGGTCGAAGATGACCTCTTCGCGGCGGTAACTGCGAACATGCCGCGCGATGATCTCGCCCCGGCAGCCGATCACCACTTCGTCGACATAACCCCTGATCCACACCTCCTGGTGGCCGAAGCGGGCCGGAACCGAGTAGTCGTTGGTCCGGTAACGGACCAGGGCCTGCGAAGTGACCTGGCCGCTGATCTGGTGGCAGGCCTCGAAGGGCGCTGGTGGCAGTGCCTGCATCGCGGCAAGATCGCGCTGCAGCCGCTCGCCGATCGTCTCGCGTTCGCCGCGAAGTACGGCTTGTTGGCGTCCGCGGCATTGCTCCTCAAGCCACAGGTTGAAATCGTCCCATGTCGCAAACCTGGGCATCGGCACCATGAAGTTGCGGCGGGCAAAGCCGACCACGCCTTCAACGTTGCCCTTGTCATTGCCCTTGCCGGGGCGGCCGTAGCGATCGCGGATCAGGTAATGCGACAAAAAGGCACTGAACAGCGTTGCTCGCTGCCGCGTCCCATCGGGCAGGATCTTCGAGACCAGGCAGCGATCGTTGTCGTAGAGGATCGAAAGCGGCACCGCGCCGAAAAACGCGAAGGCATGAACATGGCCATCCATCCAGGCCTCGGCAACAGCGGCCGGATAGGCCCGTACATAGCAGGCATCGCTGTGCGGCAGATCCAGCACGAAATAATGCGCCTTCTGCACAACCCCGCCGATCTCGACCAACGCCTCCCCGAAATCGGCCTGGGCGTGGCCCGGCGCATGCGCCAGCGGGACAAACACCTCCCGGCTGCGCTGTTCACGCTCGCGGATATAATCCTTGATGATCGTATACCCCCCGGTGAAACCGTGTTCGGCACGCAGCCGATCATACACCCGCTTCGCCGTATGGCGCTGCTTGCGAGGAACAGACCGGTCCCCCTCGAGCCAGCCATCAATGATCGAGACAAAGCCTTCCAGCTTCGGTCGCCGCACTGCAGCCGTCCGCCGATAGCCCGGCGGGGCCGAATACAACAGCATCTTGCGGACCGTATCGCGCGATACGTTGAAATGTCGCGCAGCTGCGCGCTGGCTCATCCCATCAGCGCAGGCAAGCCGAACCTTCAGGTAAAGTTCCACGGTGTAAATCTCCCTG
>NZ_PKRO01000087.1 GCF_002855495.1 Porphyrobacter sp. TH134 | reverse complement strand
CCGCTCCCGCAAAAGGGCAAAGTGGACGACTTTTACGCCGCCCGCAGCAACACTTCGTCGCCGCTACCGTGGTCTAATTTTGCACCGCCGTTCTCAATTCGATCCTCGCGGGGATTTTTCTCTTCTGGCAATTGCTATACAATGGCGATTATAAGGATTTAGCTTTGATACTGGTTGGTTTGGGAATTATTGGAATACTGATAGTTACATTAAAAAATCCGAAACTGCGCTGATAACAGCTCGTCAGCCTTGCTGCGGCAATGACGGGGTCGTTTGCTGAACGGCAGCAATTTTTCGCGAGCCTGGGATAGCCGCCATACAGCTTCGGCGATCGAGCATTGGCCCCGCTCATGGCGGGTCATGAGTGGATAGGTGCCTGTCCGCTTACCGGCCTGCGGTAATCCCCGCCTGGTCCGCCAACGTTGTGATGGGCTGATCCCGCTCCACCCGTTCGGAATAGCGATTGACCAGAGTGTCGCCATGGGGGCGCAGCAGCACGGTGAAGCGCACCAGCTCCTCCATCACGTCGACGATCCGGTCGTAATAGGCGGACGGCTTCATCCGCCCGGCCGCGTCGAATTCATCGTAAGCCTTGGCCACCGAAGACTGGTTGGGGATGGTGAACATCCGCATCCAGCGCCCAAGGATGCGCAGCGTGTTGACGGTATTGAAGCTCTGCGACCCCGCATTGACCTGCATCACCGCCAGCGTGCGGCCTTGGGTGGGGCGCAGGCCCTTGTAGGCGAGCGGCAGGTGGTCAATCTGCGCTTTCATGATCCCGGTGATCGTGCCGTGGCGCTCCGGGCTGCACCACACCTGCGCTTCGGACCACAGCGAATGTTCGCGCAGCTCATGCACGGCAGGGTGATCGTCGCAGGGCACCTGATCGGGCAGCGGCAGGTCCGAGGGATCGAAAATGCGCGTCTCGCAGCCGAAGAATTGCAACAGCCGCGCCGCTTCCTCGACCGCGAGGCGGGAAAAGGAGCGTTCACGCAACGAGCCATAAAGCAGCAGCACCCGCACCGGCGGGTCCAGCGGGCCAAGGCCGAGCGCGGGGCGCTGGAGCACATAGTCGGACTTCAGCACAGGCAGATGCGCTGGATCGGGTAGCGGGCGCAGGCGGGTGTATTCAGTCATGTGGCGGCCTCGGTCATGGAATTGGGAAAAATCGCCAGCCCCGCTCACCACAGGGCAAGCGCGCCGCATAGCTGGGCAAGGACGAAAGCCAGGACATTGGCCGGGGCAATCCCGGCAAAGCTGTCGGCCAGCGCGCGGGCGAAGGTGATCGCCGCATTGGCGAAGCTGGTCGAGGAGGTGAACCAATAGGCCGCAACGAAGTTGAGCGCGACGCTGGCCGGGACCGCTTCGGGCCGCTGGCGGATCGTTCCGAGGATCACGAAGACCAGCCCGAAGGTGGCGATAAACTCACCCGCCCATTGCCCGGTGCCGGTGCGTGCCTTGTCCGATAGCGCAAGGATCGGGCGGGCGAACATCGGGTGTGCCGCCATCACGCCTGCAAATCCGCCCGCAAGCTGCCCTGCGATCAGCCGCAGCGCCTTGGCCGAGGTGAGATCGCCGCGCAGGCGGAACACCACCGTCACTGCCGGATCGAAATGCGCGCCCGACAGCGGCCCGAACATGCCGATCAGCACGAAAAGCATGGCCCCGGTGGCGACAGAGTTGGCCAGCAGGGCAAGGGCGACGTTCCCCCCGGCAAGCTGCTCGGCCATGATTCCCGAACCGATCACGGTGCAGAACAGGAAGAAGCTGCCGTTCCCCTCCGCCCAGAAATCGCGGTTCACGCCGCGCCCTCCATCGCGCCGATCCGGGTCAGAAGTTCGGTTACGTCCCGGCGCTCCATGGCTTCGAACGGTGTCGCCAGCAGCGCCCGCACCCGCATTTCCAGCAGGCGCCACGTTCGCTCAAAGGCCGCGTCCACCTCGGCTTCGGTGCCGCTTGCATCGGCGGGATCGGGCAGGCCCCAATGCGCTTTCAGCGGGCTACCGAGGAACACCGGGCAGGCCTCACCCGCCGCATTGCCGCACACGGTAATCGCCAGATCGATCGCGGGCGCGCCGGGGGCGGTGAATTCATTCCAGCTTTTCGAGCGGAAGGCAAAGGTGTCGATCCCGCGCCGCGCGAGGAGCCGCAGCGCGCCGGGATGGGGCACACCCTTTGGCTTGCTGCCCGCGCTGAAGGCCCTGACGCGGCCCTCTCCCAGTCGGTTAAACAGCGCCTCGCCGAGGATCGAGCGGGCGGAATTGCCGGTGCACAGCACCAGCACGGTGAGGGGCGTGCCGCTCATTGCAGGCCAAGGCCAAGCGGTTCGCAGGTCAATCCTGCCATCAGGTCGCCGCACATTTCCGGCGCACCCTGACAGCAATAGACCTGTTGCGAAAGCCGGGCCAGTTTGATTTTTCTGGGACATCGAGTGAGGACAGGGGGGTGTCTTTTGATGCAAGGGATCAGAAGCCGGC
>NZ_PKRO01000086.1 GCF_002855495.1 Porphyrobacter sp. TH134 | reverse complement strand
GCACGAACCCGCTTCGCGGGAGGGGCGCTGGCGGCGAGGGTGATGTAGAACGACAGGCGTAGCGCCTGATCCGAGAGAGGCAGACGATTGTGGCTCCTTCAACCAAGGAGTCGAACGATGAACGAGATTATTGCGATTGGGCCGATCAGCCCGCTTCGCCAGCGGCTGATTGAGGATATGACCATCCGCCGGTTCGGACCGGACACGCAGCGTAACTACCAGCGCGATGTCGGGCGGTTCGCGACCTGGCTGGGGCGCTCGCCGCATACCGCGACCGCGGAGGATGTCCGCCGGTTCCAGATTGAGCAACGGGAAGCCGGGGTGCCGGCACCGACCATGAACAGCATCGTGGCGGCGCTGCGGTTCCTCTTCACCCACACCCTCGACCGGCCCGATCTTGCACGCAAGCTGGTCCGCACCGCGCACGCCCGCAAGATCCCGGTGGTGCTGACCCAGAGCGAGGTGAAGCGGCTGCTCGATGCGACCACCAGCCTCAAGCATCAGGCCGCATTGTCGGTCGCCTATGGTGCGGGTCTGCGCGTCGGCGAGGTCGCGGCGCTCAAGGTGCGCGATATCGACAGCAAGCGCATGCTGCTCAGGGTCGAGCGTGGCAAGGGCGGGCGATACCGCAATGCCATGTTGCCAGAGGGTTTGCTCTTGCTGCTGCGCGACTGGTGGCGCGCGGGGCGACAGCAGGGTGTGCTCCAGGCTGATGGCTGGCTCTTCCCGGGACGAGACGCCATGCTGCCGATCAGCACACGCCAGCTCCACCGTGTCGTCGTCGAAGCCGCCGAGGCAGCCGACATCGCCAAGCGGGTGGGACCGCACACGCTGCGTCACAGTTTTGCTACGCACCTCCTCGAGGACGGGATCGATATCCGCGTCATTCAGGCGCTGCTCGGCCATTCCAAGCTCAATACCACCGCCTTCTACACGCAAGTGGCGACCAAGACGGTGCGCGCCGTGGTCAGCCCGCTCGACCGGCTCGCACTGGCAGCGCCGGACAAGGAGGCGCCGAGCGGCTGAGGACCGGTGCGCGCCGCGCTCGAGGTCGCCGACGTTTTCCGCGCTGCCGGGCCAGCCTATCGGGCCGCTCATGCCGGGCATCTGAGCCTGCATCAGCTCAAGGTCATGTCGGCGATCGAGCACTGCCGCACCGCCGCGCTGGGCGGGCACGTTGAGGCCTGCACCGACTGCGGCCATTGGCGGATCGCCTACAACTCCTGCCGCAACCGGCATTGCCCCAAGTGCCAGGGCGCCGCCGCGCGCACCTGGCTCGCCGCGCGCGAGGCCGATCTGCTGCCGGTCGGCTATTTCCACGTCGTGTTCACGCTGCCCGCCGAGATCGCCGCCATCGCCTTTACCAACAAGGCGCTGCTCTACGACCTGCTGTTCAAGACCGCGTCCGAGACCACGCTCACCATCGCCGCCGACCCGAAGCATCTCGGTGCCCGCATCGGCATCACCGCCGTGCTCCACACCTGGGGCTCGGCCATGACCCACCACCCGCATATCCACATGATCGTGCCAGGCGGCGGTATCGCGCCGGATGGGGAGCGATGGATATCATCCCGCCCGGCCTTCCTCCTGCCGGTGCGCGTGCTGGGCGCCTTGTTCCGCCGCCTGTTCCTCACCCGGCTGCTGGCGCTTCACGATGCCGGCAAGCTCGCCTTCTTCGGTCGGCTCGCTCATCTCGCCGATCGTCGCGCATTCCTGCGCCACCTCGCGCCGGTGCGCAAAAAGCGCTGGGTGGTCTACGCCAAGCCGCCCTTCGCCGGTCCCGAGGCCGTGCTCGCCTATCTCTCGCGCTACACCCACCGGGTCGCCATCTCGAACAGTCGCCTCCTGAGGCTCGACGAGCATGGGGTCACGTTCCGCTACAAGGACTATCGCCGTTCCGCACCAGACCGGCAGCAGGTCATGACGCTCAGCGCACACGAGTTCATCCGCCGCTTCCTGCTGCACTGCCTGCCACGCGGGTTCCATCGCATCCGCCACTACGGCCTGCTCGCCAGCGGCACCCGCAAGGCCCACCTCGAGCGCGCCCGCCGCCTGCTCGCCCTCGCACCGCCCACCGCGGTCGAGCCACCCACCGAACCACCCGATCCGCACCCGCCATGCCCTTGCTGCGGCGGGACCATGATCATCATCGAGACCATCGAACGCCGCTATCTGCCGCGAGGCCCGCCATGACCCATCGCCCCATCCGGGAACCTTGCGTCGTGACCCGGCACGGCCCGACACTGCCAGACCTCACCGCAACCGCGCTTCCGGGGACGAGGACGTCTACATATCATCCGCCCAGGAGCAGTCGTCCCATCGCCAAAATCGGACGGACGAGCTCCCCACAGCCGCCCTGTCACTCCAAAATCGGACGGGCTGCTCTCAGACCTGTCCGCTTATCGACACCGTCAGCAGACGCCCGGACCGGTCCAAAATCGAAATCCCCATAGCTCAGCGCATGCGGCCCGCAGGTTCGGGCACCGTCGACTTTCCGACGCCTCACGGCGTCCGAAACTCTAAACG
>NZ_PKRO01000085.1 GCF_002855495.1 Porphyrobacter sp. TH134 | reverse complement strand
GTATCCATCCGGTGAAGGCCGCGGCGTGATCCCGACCGGATCGTAGGCCGGGTTTATGCGGCGAGCGCTGCAGCGCGCGGTCCCCAGTTCCAAGGCAGGAGCTCGTCGAGCCTGGTGGCGGGATGATCGGCGATGCGTGTGAGGACATCGGCAAGCCATGCCTGCGGATCGACGTCGTTGAGCTTGGCGGTCTGGATCAGCGTGTAGATGACGGCAGCACGCTGACCGCCGCGATCTGATCCGCAAAACAGCCACGCCTTGCGGCCCAGCGGGATGCAGCGCAGCGCGCGCTCGGCGGCGTTGTTGGTGAGGCAGATGCGGCCATCGTCGAGGAAGCGCGTGAACGCGGCCCAGCGCTTGAGCATGTAGAAGCAGGCCTTGGTGAGATCATGGCCGCGCGAGAGCTTGGCGACCTGCTCGGTGAGCCAGGTGTGGAGCTCGGCCATGAGCGGCGCGCTGAGTTCCTGGCGGACCGCGAGCCGCTCGGCCGGGCTCTTGCCATTGATGCCGCGCTCGATGTCGAACAACGCGTCGAGGCGCTGCACGGCTTCGAGCGCGATCGGATAGATCATGGCGGCGCGCTGGCCACGGCTCTTCTTGCGGGCCGAGCTTACGACATCGGCCAGCTCGAAGAACTTGCGCCTCGCATGGGCAAAGCAGCCAGCTTCGAGCACGGGACCGGGGTCGCGGCCTTCGCGATAGAGCTCGCCATATCCGCGATAGGCATCGGCCTGCAGGATACCGGACCAGCCTGCGAGATGGGCTTGCGGGTGCTCTCCGCGCCGATCGCGCGAGTAGTGGAACAGGACTGCCGGTGGATCGGTCCCGGCGAAGGGACGATCATCGCGCACATATACCCATAATCGAGCCACATCGGTCTTGCCCTTGGCCATGACCGGCACGGTGGTATCGTCGCCGTGGATCCGGGTTGCAGCCAGAACGTGCGCCTCGATCAGCTTGTAGATCGGCATCAGCGCGTGAGCAGCGGCGCCGACCTGATCGGCCAGGGTCGAGACGCTGAGCGGCACGCCTTCGCGGGCGAACCGCTCGGCCTGCCGGTTGAGCGGTTGGTGCTGCCCATACTTCTCGAACATCAGCATGGCGAGGAAGCTGGAGCCTGCCCAACCGCGCGGGACCACGTGGAATGGTGCCGGGGCCTGGGCGATCTTCTCACAGTCACGGCACGAGAACTTCTCTCGAACCGTCTGGATCACCTTCCACGAGCGCGGGATGACCTCGAGCGTCTCGGTGACGTCCTCGCCGAGCTTTGAGAGCCGGTCCCCGCCGCATGCCGGGCAGGAACAGGGCGCGGGCACCACGACACGCTCGCGCGGCAGGTGCTCGGGAAACGGCTTCCTTGCCGGGCGCTTGCGCTCGAACGCGGTGACCGTAGTGGTCTTGGCTGCCGCTTCCTCGGCGATCAGATCGTCTTCGGCCGCGTCAGCCTCGAGCTCCTCGAGTTGCAGCTCCATCTGATCGAGCAGGCGGCGGCTGCGCTCGGCGCTGGGGCCATACTGCTCGCGCTTGAGCTTGGCGATCTGCAGCTTGAGGTGAGCGATCAGCGCCTCGATGGCGCTCTCGCGGGCATGGGCGTTGGCCAGCTTGGCCTCTGCTTCGTCAGCCTTCTGGAGCGCGGAAACCAGCAGCGCCTTGAGCGCTTCAACATCGTCCGGAAGGGGCGAGATGACGGCTTCCATGGACCTGAGTGAATCATGCGAGGCCCGCTCCCGCAAGGGCAAAATACCCGCCTTGCGCCGATTATCCTGCGCTCTGCGGCCGCCACGTATACTGCGGGTTACGCCAGTCGATCCCCTCGAGCAGGCAGGCCAGCTGTGATGGGGTCAGCGACACTGTGCCCTCACTCGCTGAGGGCCACACGAACCGGCCCTTCTCGAGCCGCTTGGCGTAGAGCGACATGCCGATCCCGTCGTGCCAGATTATCTTGATCAGCGATCCTGCGCGGCCGCGGAACACGAACAGATCGCCCCCATGCGGATTACGCTTGAGCCCCTGCTGCACCAGCAGTGCCAGGCCCTGCATGCCCTTCCTCATATCCGTGTGGCCGAGCGCGATCCACACCCGCGCGCCGGAGGGGATCATCGCAGAGCCTTCAAGGCGGCCGCGACCAACCTCGGCGATGCCGCGGCGAAGATGCTCAGCCGCTTGCCGCGTGGCAGGTCAATGATCATCGCCGGGTGCTCGGCAGCGCTGACTGGCACCGCGGCCCCGTCGATCACCGCTTCGGCGAATACTGGCGCTGGCAGTGCCTCGGGCGCGCTGGCCTCCTGGGCCACGCCTGCATCGAGCAACTTACGCCGCCACGTGTAGATCAGCCCGGACGAGACATCGTGCCGGCGGCAGACATCGGCAACCCGCGCGCCCGGCGCGAACGCCTCGGACACAATCTGCAGACGTTCCTCATCGCTCCATCGCCGACGCCGCTCCGGCCCCGAAAATACCGTCACCTGGCCCACCGACCGCTCCTAAGTACACTCTTAAGAGCACGCTTAAGAGCGCTCGCTGCCTACCCAGGCAAGGCGGCCTCCGCCGGATGGATAC
>NZ_PKRO01000084.1 GCF_002855495.1 Porphyrobacter sp. TH134 | reverse complement strand
CGCTCACGCACCTCAGGGGAAAACTTGTTCGTTGTCTTGCTCATCGTAGACCCTTCCTCTCAGGAGTTAGGGCCTCCGGCAATCCCGGGGCGGTTCAATACTGCACCAACAGGCCGAACACATGGATGCACCCGACCGGTGCTCATTAACGCCCAAAACCTCTTGCCCGGCGGGGGCTGTCGGGCAAGCTCCAATGGCCGCTTTTGTCGAAGTTTGACGATCTCCAAACCGACGACAAGTGGGTCGAAGGCGAATGGCGGCTTGCCTTCGCTGCATCCTTTGAATGGGATGTCGAAGGTGGTTTACGGAGTCATGAGCATTGTTTGATAACAGAACTTTGCTGTTGCGAGGGCGCGCTTTGCATCAAACACCACGCCACTTGAGAAGCAGCCACGGCACCATGTCAGGGGCGAACTGCGCGCGGCTCTTGCGATGGAGGTAGGGTGGGATGTGGTCGCCGACGATTAAAATGTCGGTTGGCGGAAAATCAGCCGCTATAGCCTCCTTTGCAATCGCCCTATCGATCGCGTCCCAGATCGCAACCTGCCGGCAGATCATCGGAAACTCTGCTGCAAGCTTCGGAGAAATGCGCGCGCAATCCTCGGTGCCGAGATTGTTTCTTTCCGGCACCGGCAGGTGCGTATTGACAGTGAGCCAATAGATGAACTGCGGCCTGTCTGCGAATTTGAGACGCTGGGCTAGCTGCCTCGGAACGTCGCGGTCACAGGCTCCCTCGAACACGCCTCCGCACTCCTTGGCCCCACCCTTGATCAAGTCGCTGCGGAAGAACTGATTGTCGAAACCGATATTGCGGTACCATCGATTGCGTTCGAAAAACTCGCCGGCGAAGCTGTGATAGGCGGATGTCTCGAACCCCTGCCGTGCCAACCTTGCGGGCACGCAATTAGCGTCCCTGCGATCGACCAGATCATGATACTCGCCCCACCGCCCGCATAATTCGCGGATCTCGCCTGCTGTCGTGGATCCGTAATAGGTCGTTACGCCGGTGCTGACGTCGAACCGGGAGCGGACTGCGGGATCATTATATCGGGCGAAGATCAGGCGCTGCAGTTCGGCATTCTCTGTGGGAAGCCCTAGCGATTCCACCATCACCAGCAGCAGGTGTCGCGGCGGCCCAACCTCGGTGGGCAAGAAGGCGGATGTTGTCAAAGCTGACGAAAACGGCGCATCCTCGCTAGGAAACCGTTTGTAATGACCGGGCAGGTCGTTGGCGACGTATGCATCGGCAAGCGCGGCCGAGGCAACGACGCATAATGCCAGCAGCGTGGCGCGCCAATCGGTGAAATTGCTCGGCCTGCGCAAGGCCAGACACGCGACCACAATCAGTCCGAGCGAGCCCAAGCCCAGAGCCATGTACTCACGCGAGTTCAAAAGGTTCAAATCGTCCATGAACTTGACGGACTGGCTAAGTGAGTAAATCGGAAGGTTGAACAGGTTGCTGACGACAGACACCGCCGCATATGCCAGCCCCACAACAAACGCGATGGCCTGAACATTGACCGGCATGCCGCGGACGATGATGCCGAGGAGACCTATCACGACGATGTGGAGACCGCGCGACGGAAAACCCACAGGATACAGCGCAATGAATCCCAGGTTTGCGAGCCCTACCCAGACCAGCAGCCAGTTCGCCAACGCGACACGCTCGACGGAGTTGATCATGAGGTGCCGAGGCAATCGGAAAGAACCGTGGGTCATGAATGATCCGATCCGTCGCACACACGAGAAAGCGGGTCGTCAATCGAAGGGTGAAGAACGTTTTCAGAAGCTGCGGTGATTTTCATCAGTGTTTTGGCAATCAGAGCTGGAGCGCGGGACAAGCGCCGGCGTTGAATTCGACGGCCAGTCTGTTGGGGTCGCGAGGGAGTTTAACGTTGACCGGCCCCCATAGGGTGATCACTGAATGGCAGAAATATTTCACGAGCGAGGCAAAGCCGCCGTGCTACTTTCGGGTTCACGACGCGCCCGCGCTCATGACCGGTCGTGGGTGGGATGCAGCCAAAGAAAAAACTGGAACGCATCCCTACGTCAACTCCCGAACACAGGCTCAAGCTTAAGAACGCGCCCTGGCCCGCCACCCTTAGGGCCAGTTGGAAAGTCTTCGATCGCCCAGATTGAACCATCAGGTGCCTGCGATACGTGCCGAATGCGAACATTCATGGGGATTTCTTGGGCAACTGCAACGTCGTCACCAGAAAATTTTAGCCGAATCAATGAACAGCTTCTCAATCCGCCGATGATGGCATCGCCCCGCCACGCAGCAAATCGTGTTCCGGTGTAAAAGAACATGCCCGCAGGCGCAGGCGGGACATTCCAAGTAAAGCGTGGCGCCACGAAGCCGTCGTCTGGCGCGTGATCGGGAAGATCGTCGGCATCAGAACCATAATTCTGCCCGTTAGAAGCCAGCGGCCAGCCATAATTTCCGCTCGGCTTGATCAAATTGATTTCGTCTCCCCCTTGCGGGCCGTGCTCAGTCTGCCACTGTCGACCGTCCGGCCCGAACGCGATACCGTAGACATTAGACCTGTTGCGAAAGCCGGGCCAGTTTGATTTTTCTGGGACATCGAGTGAGGACAGGGGGGTGTCTTTTGATGCAAGGGATCAGAAGCCGGC
>NZ_PKRO01000083.1 GCF_002855495.1 Porphyrobacter sp. TH134 | reverse complement strand
ACCGCACGAACGTTATCATCGTGGGCGATCATGGGTTTGTTCAGGTTCACACGAGCCTCAACCTCTCCTCGCTGTTTGACGAAGTGTCGTCATCAAAGGTTCCGGTCAGGGCGCTCATCGGCGGCGGATCGGCAGGGCTCTATCCTGCCGACGGCGCCACCCCCGAGGAGGTTGCCGCCTACCTCGCCAAACTGAACAAGCTCATTGCCCGCCGATATCTCGGCCTGCTGCGCTTCATGAGTGCCGAAGAGAATGAAGAGGCAGGCGGATTTGCGGGTGCAGTTGCAGCCTTAACCGTGCCGAAGCCGGGCTACATGCTCACAAGCCGCCCGGGCGCACCGTTCTTGATCAAGCTGAAAGGCACCGAGGGCATGCACGGCTATGCGCCCGATATGCCCGGCATGGAAACCGGCTTCATCGCTGCCGGCCCAGCCTTTCGTTCCGGCTACCGGATGCCGGTTATGCGAATGCTCGATGTGGCTCCGACGATCGCTCTCGCCGATGGCGTGCCGCTTCCTTCGGCCGAAGGTGTCGCGGTGCCCGGCATTCTCAGTGCCAATGACAACAACGGCGGCAGTCTCGTCGATTTCCTCATGGGGGCAGGAAACCGCGACCGGCGGCCCTGAACCATTTCACATTCGGGCTCTTCGGGCCCGGCGTAACTCAAAGAAAACGGGGGTTTTATGTCTTACCAAACCACGAGAATGGCGTTGCTGGCTACGACTTGCCTTGCGCTGACGATAGCCAATCCGGCCTTCGCACAAGATGCCAATACCAGCACGCCCGAAGCGGCCGCCGAGGAAGACGCCAGCGGCAACGATATCCTCGTTACCGCGCGCCGGACCGAGGAACGTTTGCAGGATGTTCCCGTGTCGGTCGTCGTATTCAACCAGCAGCGGATCACCGACCTGAACATCATCTCGGCTCAGGACCTAGCGAACTACACGCCATCGCTTACCGTCAACACCGGCTTCGGCGGCGACAACACAACATTCGCCATCCGCGGCTTCGTGCAGGACTTCGGCACCCCGCCCTCAGTGGGGGTCTACTTTGCTGACGTTGTCGCGCCGCGCGGAAGCGGGATCAGCGCCTTCCCAACCGGCGATGGTGCCGGACCGGGCAGCTTCTTCGACCTCCAGAATGTGCAGGTCTTGCGCGGCCCGCAAGGCACCCTTTTCGGCCGGAACACGACCGGTGGCGCAATTCTGTTCGTGCCGCGCAAGCCCGATGACGAGTTCGGCGGGTACGTCGAAGCCAGCATCGGCAACTACGATCTGCGCCGCGTGCAGGGTGCGGTAAACCTGCCGCTCGGCGAAAATGTGCGCCTGCGCGTTGCTGCAGATCATCAGAATCGTGACGGCTTTCTGCGCAACTATACCGGCATTGGGCCGGATGATCTTGCGGATTTGAACTACACGGCGTTGCGCGCCAGCCTCGTGATCGATCTCGCGCCCAACCTCGAAAATTATCTGATCGCAAACTATCTCGACTCCCATAACAATGGGACGATCCAGAAGCTGATCGGCTGTGCGCCGGCACTGGGTCAGGGGCCAAGCTTTGCATGTCCCCAGCTGGCGGCCGAACAAGCCGCCAATCGCGGCTTTTATGAGGTGGCAAGCCAGTTGCCGCAGACCGGGTCGCAGCTGGAGCAGTTCCAGTTCATCAACACTACGACTTGGCGCGCCAGCGACCTCGTGACGATCAAGAATATCCTGAGCTACGGGGAGTCTGAAAGCTCGCTTGCCATCGCACTCAATGGGGTCAACTGGCGCTTTGGCGGCCAGCCACTCACGTTCCTGACGATCGGAACCTTTCCCAGTGTGCCGTCTGCGAGCCAGTCCACGTTCACCGAGGAATTGCAGATCCAGGGCCGTTCATCGGACGACCGTCTCGAATACCAGTTCGGCGGCTATCACGAGACGAGCGACCCGCAGGGTCAATCGGGCAACACACTTTCGTCGCTGCTTTCCTGCACCGATTTGCTCAACCTTCAATGCAGCGACGTCATCGGCATCGCGCGCACGCAGGCCGCTGGGAACACCACCGCGATCAGAGCTGGGAACCTGAGCTCGACGATCGGCACCACAAGCAGCCGAAGCATCGGGCTTTATGGTCAAGCCAGCTATGCCTTGACCGACCAGCTCAAGCTGACAGCCGGGCTGCGTTACACCTGGGATCGCAACGACAGCACCACGACCCGGATCAGTTATCGCTTTCCGGTGCTTCCGTCATTGACGGCGGCGCCCCAGCAGGTTTGCGTTGATGTAAGGCTGGTGCCGAGCTGCACCGAGACCCTGGAGCAGAAGAGCAGCGCGCCGACCTGGCTGCTCGACCTTGATTACAAGCCCAGCGACGATGTGTTGCTGTATCTGAAGTATGCGCGCGGCTACCGTTCGGGCGGGGTCTTTCCGACCGGCCCGATCGGCTTCCGGACCTTCAGGCCCGAACGCGTGGATGCCTACGAAGCAGGTCTGAAATCGAGCTTCGGCAGTGCGGTGCGTGGAACGTTCAACTTCGCCGCGTTCTATAACGACTTTGCGGACCAGCAGTTGCGGTTGGTGTTTACCGCTGTTCCCGGGGCGCCAGTCGCATCGGCTACGGGCGTCGTCAATGTCGGGCAGTCAAGGATTTGGGG
>NZ_PKRO01000082.1 GCF_002855495.1 Porphyrobacter sp. TH134 | reverse complement strand
AAAATGGGCCTCCGAAAACAAGGCCTACATCAAGTGGGAATGCCAGAATGACTGACTATCCCAAATCCGAATTTCCAGACCTCAGGTTGCACAATCATGGCCTGCCGTGGTGGCAAAAGATCAGCGTAGCCAATATGCGCAGTCATAGACAAAACTTGACGCAGCGGTGCACACTTTTCTCGATCATTGTGCGCAAGCTTGTCGCTGACCCGCCCAACCCCCGCGCCGGACGGCACTAATGCAATGTTTGTAGACGGCCTCGCAGGCCCAAATTGAAGGGATTGAAGTGATAAGGGACCGGCTTATGAGCGGCGGCCAAGGTGAAGTTTTCGAATAATCGGGCATAGAGGCGGGCGATAAAAATGCAGATGTTTGATTGGTACACTGTCCCCGTAAATACCGCTTGCGTCTGCTCAACTTTAATCGGCAGTTGAGCCCGATTGCTGGGATGCAAAGGCGGACCAGTTGAGCTTGAGCTTGTCTCCTCTTGCCTTGGGCAGGGACTTGCGATCCACCAGCCTGCTTTGCACTTCAAAGTCGGCGTCGATCTTCACGATCAGCACCTTGCTAAAGTTGCCCTTAAGGTCGAGCACGATGGCGTCATTCTTCTTGAATGGGGTTATTGTTTTAACTTCGACGAAGTGGTTACCAATCTTACCATCCGACCCTTGCGCATAATTGCGGTGGAGTTTGATTCCGTGGGCGATCGTGCCATATAGTTCGCCCAGATCGCCGTAAACCTGAAGGTGGCGGCCAGTAAGATGGTGGTAGTCCTGGGCCACCGCGAGCAGGTTTTGGAAGATCGGCACCAGATCGACATCAAGGTGCGGGAAGCGGTGTTCGAACTCCAAGCGTTCGAGATGCGAGTTAATCTCGGTCCATGTGATCCACTCGCCTTCGTCGTAGATGGCATTCTCGTCGTTCCACATGTCCGCAAGTCCCCGCACAATAAAGCTTCGAAATTGGAAAACGAACCTATTCTTGTTTAAGAGCGGTTCGTTCTGTTGGCGACGCGAAAAGTTGCCGCCAGAGTAAACGAAACGCCGGAGCTAAAAATATTTACCGGCTGGGGTTTGACCGTCGCGAGCAAGACCGGCGACGGCTATTCGACTCTCGAAATGCCATAATCCTCGGTTTGAACGAGGCCGTCCCGGTTGCTGCTCTTGCGACGGCATCATATTATTCAAGCAGGAATACCGGTGATCGACTTGACCTCCATAAAGTCCTTTAGGCCGAACAAGCCGGCTTCGCGGCCGTTGCCCGATTGCTTGTAGCCGCCGAACGGCGCGCCGGGTTGGGGCGCCCAGTCATTGACCGCGACCATGCCAGCGCGCAGCTTGCCGGCAACGGAGAGCGCAGCGGCGGGATCACCGGAAATCACGGCGGAAAGGCCGTATTCGGTGTCGTTGGCCATCTCGATCGCTTGATCGAGCGTATCGTACCGGAACACCGTGGCCACTGGACCGAAGGTCTCCTCTTTCGCAATCCGCATGTCGGGCGTGACGCCCGAAAACACCGTGGGTCTGATATAATAGCCGCGATTGACGTTCGACGGCAGGCCGGTGCCGCCGGTTTCGAGCGTGGCACCCTCGTCGATGGCAGACTGGATCAGATCCTGGATCTTGGCATATTGCGCCTTGTTGACCACGGGGCCAATATGGGTGCCCTCCTCGAGCGGGTCGCCAACCTCGGTGCTGGCGAACAGGTTTTTGATCAGGCCAACCGCTTCGGCTTCCTGATCCTTGTGGACCAGGATCCGTGTCGGCGCGATGCAGCTTTGTCCGCTATTGACCAGAACCCCGCTTGCCGTTGCAGGCAGGAAAGCGGCAAGATCCGATCCCGGTAGCACCAGATTGGGCGATTTGCCGCCCAGTTCCTGATGGACGCGCTTGACCGTATCAGCCGCGCTCTTGGCAACGAGAATGCCCGCGCGGGTCGATCCGGTAAAGCTCACCATCTCGATATCCTTGTGCGCCGCAATCGCGGTGCCAACGCCCGCGCCATCGCCCTGAACCAGGTTGAAAACACCGGGCGGAACGCCCGCTGCGTCCATGATCTCAGCAAGGATGGCAGCATTGCCGGGGCATTCCTCGGAAGGCTTGAGCACCATCGTGTTGCCGCCGGCCAGCGCGGGCGCGACCTTCAGCGCGATCTGGTTGAGCGGCCAGTTCCACGGGGTGATCATGCCGACGACGCCGATTGGTTCGTAGGCGACCAGATTGGGGCCATGCCGTTCGGTGAACGCGAAATCCTTGAGCGCTTCCATCGTGCCCAGAAACCCGCCGATGCCTGCGCCAACCTGGCGTGTGGAGGCCAGGCTGATTGGCGCGCCCATTTCGCTTGACAGCGAACGCGCCAGATCGGGAATGCGCTTTTTGAACTCTTCGACGATGCGCTCCATCAGCGCAAGTCGCTCTTCACGCGTTGAGAGCGACCAGGTCTTGAACGCTTCGCGCGCTGCCGCGACGGCGGCGTCAACGTCAGCAGCGGTGCCCAGCGTAATCTCCGTGCACGGCTCCTCTGTCGAAGGGCTGATCACAAGGTGACGTTTGCCGCCGATGCTGTCGACCCATGTGTGGACGGCTCTCCGTTGGCAAGGGTATTTCTTCACTGCGCTGGCTGGTCGTGGCGCCCATGTGTCCGGCCTATTTGCGCGGCTTTGCATAGCC
>NZ_PKRO01000081.1 GCF_002855495.1 Porphyrobacter sp. TH134 | reverse complement strand
CATGCTCCCCGCCCCTGAAATCATCGCACGGTCACAACGAGACACCTCGTAACACTGGGTGTCGCCTTAGCTCGTAACACTGGGTGTCCATTGACAGCGTTCGGCGGCTGGACGGCAATCGGTCGCCCACGAATTTGTTGAGAGCGGTTGGATATCGAACCTCAAGGCGAAGACGGTCCTGCGCCTTCGCATAAACGACGATTGAGACATTGCTGGACAGAGGTAGCCGAACAGCAAGAGCGCCGAGATCACGCACAACCGTTGGACGGCCGTAGAAGTTAACCTCTGTAGAGCGTGCGGAAGTGATCGCCGCGTCCGCTAGGGCATGGACGCGCGCAAGCGCGTTACTATCGTGCCACTCCCAGCATACCTCGCACTGCGAGATTTTGAGGTGCGACCAGTCTAGTTCTACACGCGCATCGTCTGTGACCGCGACCGCAGAACCGCTATCAATGCTGATCGCGTAGCCAAGGTCATTCGGGCAAAGGTCTTCGATGATACGAGCCTGCAATCGATCCTCGAAAAGTCGAAGGAATTCTGCAACCCGTTGCACTTGGGTTGAATGCATGCTGCCACTGAACGCGAGGAAGTCAGCGATCATGTTGTCATTGCCATCGAGCGTTAAGTCTCTGGCTGTCGGTGCTTCGCGCCTGTCGAAAAAATCGATGACGGAAAGGTCCGCGATCTCGCCATAAGAATATCGGTCGAGCAGGTGACCCAGCGTCCGGATTGGATTGACGACAAGCTCAATTTCAAAGCTGCCGTGGACGCCGTTATCCCACACCGCCAACTTGCCCGCCGATATGGTTGAGCCACTACGAATTTTGGAAGCCCACCGTCCCCTCTCGCGCCGGACACGCTCGAACAGTGGGGATGTTGTGCTGCGACCTACGCCGCTCGCGAAATCTGCAATGGCCGTGGGCGAATATGGGGTAATTCGACCCTGAACTTTTAGCGCGACCCGGTCGAAAAGTGCGAAATTTTTGTCCACGGGTTTTTGTGCATTGAAGGACCGTATTCCGTGTCGGTTCCGCTCTCGCGCGGGTGGCAACGTCGCTGGCTCATTCATCTACTGTCGCGCTTCTTTTGTAGGCGTGGTTACTCGGGGCAGAACTCCTCCCTTATAGAGGGCGGACGAGCGCTCACCGTTCGAAGGGCTGCGCGCAGTAACGCTTCACGGTCGCGGGGGACAGTTTGAAGTGCGCTGCTGTAGCGCTGATGCTGGCTTTTTTGTCCTGCCGCCATTTTGCAACCGTTGCAGCGTCGGCTGCGAAGGGGCGGCCCATGCTGACCTTCCCGCGATGGGTCAGGCCTGTCTCTGCCAAGGCCTTTCGAGCGGCGTCTCGCCCGGCTGCGGTCCGATCGGCGATCCGACGTCGTTCCATGTCCGCTACCTGTGCAAGCACGGCGAGGATCAATTGGCCGACGTCTCCAGCGATTTCGCCTAGACCGTGCACATGCACAGTCACACCAGCGTCGAACAGCCGCCGCACGGTCATCTGCACATCAAGGGCATCGCGTCCTAGCCGATCGACGGCGTAGACATGCACCCTGTCTCCTCTGCGCACGCGGCTGAGGAGCTTGCCGAACCCGGCGCGGCCCGCCGCCATGCTGCCGCCGCTCACGCCCTCGTCAGAGAACTCCTCGTCGAACCCGCCACCCATAGCATTGCGCTGGGCTTCGATACTCTGGTCACCGGTGGAGACGCGGTAGTAGGCAAATCGCATATGTGGCTCACAAGATAGGGGTGGTCGTTCCCTAGCTCTTAACCTAGCTCAAATATGGTGTAAGGCTAACTTTTGATCCATAGGGCAGAGGTTACAAGTTGTGCGCCATCATCATAGGGCGGCGCTGCACGATGCGGGGTCACCAACACAAAACGGGCTGCAAGCCGGAGCTTGCAACCCGTTGAACGGCGTGTGGGTGCGCTCTTATTCTTCGACCGTGATGAGCTTCTTACGGCGCGTGAAGAGCACGAAGAGGCCTAGGATCACGTCACCGACGCCCCAGACAAACAAAAGGAATGTCATGCCCAAGCCAGCGCCGAGGGCAGCGCCCGCGCGTTCAGCGTCGTTCGAGGCGGTCGAAGAGATGTCACCGACAGCCGCGCAAGAACTCACCAGCCAGATCAGCATCAGCACGTTGAAGATGATGAAAACCCATTTCACGATTTTCCCGAAGGTGGTGCGGTCGCTCACTTCCCGTTGCACAGTCGGCATTCTCAATTCTCCCATTTCAGATTGGCGGTGTCGAAGGCGAGTTGCTGCATCCCGTTCTGGAAGAACTCGGCCTCCACGATGACCTTCTTGCTGTCCTTGAGTTTGCCGAGAAAGCCCTTCGCGCCTTCGACGAACACCATGTTGCTGGTACCGTCGCTAGCGTCGTTGCACCCATAGCGTTGGATCGGCCCATCATCGAACTTCACGTTGATGTAGGAGCGCGAGTAGCTGTTGCACATGATTTGGCCGCTCTCGACACCGACGAGTATATCAAACCCATATTGCGGAGACTGCCGCACCATGATGCGCCCGCTCTGTTCTCCATAGGGGAAATCCAGATTGATGGTGTTCGAGCCCTCCAGCTGTCGTTGCCCCTTAATTCCCGGACAGTTCCTCACTGGTTGATTGGGTGATGTATTCGCGCGGGGCGAGATAGCCAAGGGCGCGATGCGGGTGGA
>NZ_PKRO01000080.1 GCF_002855495.1 Porphyrobacter sp. TH134 | reverse complement strand
TGCCTTGGAACTGGGGACCGCGCGCTGCAGCGCTCGCCGCATAAACCCGGCCTACGATCCGGTCGGGATCACGCCGCGGCCTTCACCGGATGGATACAACTCCTTGGTGTCGCGCGACAATCAGGGTGAGAATGCGCGACAATCAAGATGAGAATCCGGTGTGGGGGGGACGGCGCAGGGCGTAGCCCGCAGCCGTTCTCCCCACACCGGAGCGCCCCTCTTGGGGGCAGCCGGAGATGATCGCGGCGTCAGGTATGATGGGGTTTTCCCTTGAGGAGGACCCCGTGTGTGCCTGGCCGTCACATAACCGATCATCAGATGAGGCTGTTTATGACATTGAGAAGAGACCACCCGGTGGCCGTGGCTGCGGCGAAGGCGGGAATGAGCACGGCTGCGGGCTATCGGCTGTTGAAGAAGCCGCAGCTGCCCTCCCAGACGAAAGCGCCGCGCGGGCGTCGTCGCCCTGATCCGCTTGCAGGGTTCTTCGACGAGGAGGTTGTGCCGCTGCTGGAAGCATCCCCTGGCCTGCGGCCGATTGCGATCTTTGAGGAGCTGCGCCGCAGGCATGGCGATCTGCCATTTGCGCGCCGGACGCTGGAGCGGCGGATCAGGGACTGGCGTGCGCTGCATGGACCCGAGCGCGAGGTCATCTTCCGGCAGTTGCATGAGCCGGGCCGGCTTGGCCTGTCGGACTTTACCCATATGGGCGATCTCAACGTCACGGTCGCAGGCGTGCCGCTGGAGCATATGCTCTATCACTTCCGGCTGACCTATGGCGGGTTCGAGCACTGCCATGTGATCCTAGGCGGCGAGAGCTTTGTTGCCTTAGCGGAGGGGCTGCAGAACGCCTTGTGGTCGGCAGGCGGTGCTCCCCGGCTTCACCGGACGGATAGCCTGTCGGCGGCGTTCCGTAATCTTGACGCCGATGCCCGCGCTGATCTGACCACGCGATATGATGCGCTGTGCCAGCATTACGGGATGGAGCCGACCCGCAACAATACAGGCGTTGCTCATGAGAACGGCTCGATCGAGAGCTCTCACGGCCACATCAAGGCTGTGGTGAGGGATGCCTTGCTGCTGAGGGGAAGCAGCGACTTTGCTGATCTGGCGGCGTATCGCGGCTTTATCGATGAGGTCGTGACCGCGCGCAATCGGCGCCATGCTCCCTCGATCGATGTCGAGCGCCGGACCTTGCAGCCGCTGCCTGACACGCGCACGAGTGATTATGAGAACGTGCTGGTCAGGGTCACCTCATCGGGCGGCTTCACCTTGCGCAAGGTGTTCTACACCGTGCCTTCAAGGCTAATCGGACACCGCCTGCGCGCGCGGCTCTATGATGACCGGATCGATCTGTTCTTGGGCAGCACCCTGCTGATGACTCTGGTGCGTGGCCGCGCCGGCGACAATGGCAAGCATGGTCATATCGTCGATTACCGGCATGTGATCCACTCGCTGCGGCGCAAGCCGATGGCGCTCATGGGGCTGGTCTATCGCGATAGCCTGTTCCCCCGCGACGCCTACCGACGGATGTTCGAGCATCTGCTGGAGCAAGAGGGCGAGCACTCCGCCTGCAGGATTACCGTTGATCTGCTGGCCATGGCGCATGAGCGCGCTTGTGAGGCTGAACTTGCCGGACTGCTCGAAGCAGATCTTGCCGCGCGGCGATGCCCTGACATAGCTGCCCTGCGCAGCCGGTTCTCGCCTGATCCTGAGCAATTACCTCAGGTGGATGTAAAGCTCGGGCATCTTGCCTCCTACGACAGCCTGATCGGTTGGGGAGAGGCGGCATGAGCACACCCCCGATGATCGACGCCCAGCGGCTCAGCCTGATGCTGAATGAGCTGCGCTTGCCAGCAATCAAGCATATGTGGGGCGACTTTGCTGCGCGTGCCGACAAGGAAGGCTGGCCTGCCGCTCGGCTTCTGGCTGCGCTCGCCGAGCATGAGATCGCCGAACGGGACCGGCGGCGGACCGAGCGGCATCTGGCTGAGGCCAAACTCCCCGCCGGAAAGACCCTCGACACCTTCGCGTTCGATGCCGTGCCCATGGTCTCCAAGGCGCAGGTCATGGCAATGTGCGCGGGCGACGGATGGCTAGAGCAAGGTGCCAACCTCATCCTGTTCGGCCCGCCCGGTGGCGGCAAGACCCATCTGGCAGCCGCCATCGGCCTGGCGCTGGTCGAGAATGGGTGGCGCGTCCTGTTCGCGCGCACTTCCGACCTCGTGCAGCGGCTCCAGGTCGCCCGGCGTGAACTGGCGCTCGAATCCGCGCTGACAAGGCTCGACAAATACCACCTTCTGGTGCTCGACGACTTCGCATATGTCAGCCGCGATCAGGCCGAAACATCAGTCCTGTTCGAGCTGATCAGCGCCCGCTATGAACGCCGCTCGATGCTGATCACCGCCAATCAGCCCTTCGGCGAGTGGAACAGCATCTTCCCCGATCCGGCCATGACGCTCGCCGCAGTGGACCGACTGGTCCACCACGCAACAATCTTCGAGATGAACGTCGAAAGCTATCGGCGGCGGACTGCCCAGGCACGCCGGTCAGGGCCCGGCCGACCCGCCAGCTTCACCACGCCCAAGGTCCTTGAAGCCGTCCGCGACAATCAGAGCCTGACTCAGAAGTTCATGTGATCTGGCAATGGCTTGCGATGAGGCGGGTGAGGCGGCGGATATGGGCGATGGTGGTCCACGCGGTGGAACTC
>NZ_PKRO01000007.1 GCF_002855495.1 Porphyrobacter sp. TH134 | reverse complement strand
CGCGCTGCTGGCCGGACGCTACAGCGCAATATCGAAAGCGCGCGTCCGGCCAGCAGCGCTACCCTCATAACCTACACCACCTGCCGGGACGCGACCAACGCATTAGCCCCGCTGGGGCATGAGAGCCCCTTTCTCCTCATTACCCGTTACCTCGTCGCGCCAATTGACGCGCGAGTGCGATCCACTACCCGCTGCCTCGAAAGTTGTCAGCTCGGAGACGGCCAGAGTTCCTCTTTCTGGATGGAAAGCGCGAGACGGACTCGAACATCGGGTTTTGACAACGGCGGACGCTCGAGCTGCTCGGCCTGAATGACAGCTAATACCAAGGCGCGATGAGCTTGACTTATTGTGCCTTGGTTAAGCCCGTGCGGCGCCTGAGCATTTACAACGCGTGATGCGTCAGCATCTTAGCGCGCTGGTATAAGTCCCAAACTTGACCGATTCTACCTTCAGCAAGAACGCGGCCAGACGATTTGTCCATGTTGCGGACATGAGATCGCGGGGGACGTCGATTACCTGCTTGTGGAGGCCCTTGCGGATTACCTGACTGAAAAACATGGCACCGAGTGTTTCGGCACCGTTCGTCCGCGCATTGCTCATTTCCAGGCCTTTCTCGAAGAAAAGAACAAGACCTCAATCTTTTGCGGGGATGTGGACGAACGGCTGATTACGGACTTTCGAGACTGGTCCCAGAAGAAGAAAGTTGTCACGGGCAAAGGCAAAAACCGAAAAATTCGTCAGCGAGCCTTGGGCACGACAGAAGGTTCAGTAAGACAGATAATCGCTGCAATAAATCTGGCATACAAACATAAAAATGTGAAGTTCCCGGCTAAGGTTCAGGCGCTGAAGGCCGAGGAAGTCAGCAAGTCACCGTCGTATCGGTCTGACGTACTCGAATTGGCGATGATGTTCGATTATTGCCTTAACCCGAAGCGCACTACTCAGAAGAGGTGGTCGCCGAAGATTGCTTCGAAGGTCCGCACGCAGCGCCATTCTCTTCTGAGATTTCTGCAATTTTCCGTCGCGACGTGGTGTCGGCTGGACGCAGCATATGACTTTTCCGTCGATCCAAGCCGGAAGCAGTGGGATCCGTTGGCCAAGGCCATATCCCTCAATCCTGCGAACAGGGTTCAGACCAAGAAGTATCGCCCCGTAATTCCGGCACCTCGTCAGATTGTGGAACTCTTTAGAGATAGCGATGGCTTCTTCGTGCCGGTTAAGTCTGTGCGCAAAGCCTTTGAAGCAATGCAAGATGAGCTGTGCCTACCGAGAGATCGCGAAACAGGTCCGAAACTCATTCGCCGGTCGATGGCAAACTTAGTCCGCCCGATGCTTGGCGAAACACAATGGCCTCAGGGTAAGCTCATGATGGGCCACCAGAAGGGCGACATCAGCGATTTGTATGCGCCCGCCCGGCCTGACTACATGGGGCTTGCAATGCGGGCCACAGAGGAGATTATAGACCAGATTGAGGCGCTGGCCCCGGGAGCTTTCACCGGAGCCTCACCGGAGATCACTACAGCCAAAGGAGCCGTAAATGTCTGAATTTATTGGTCGGGGAGAGAGGATTCGAACCTCCGGCCCCTGCCTCCCGAAGACAGTGCTCTACCAGGCTGAGCTACTCCCCGACCGTGTCGTTCCCGCGTCGGCAAAGCCGTGCGTGGGACGAGGCAAGGCGCGCCCTATAGGAGGCGATGCGCGGGGTGGCAAGCGGGCAATTGCGGCTTATAGCAGAAGGCATGGCCAGCACTGCGATTCCCCGTTCCAGCACCGTGACACCGCACCCCGAACAGCAATATCTCGATCTGATGCGAGCGACCTGGGAAACCGGCAGCGAGCGGATCGACCGCACCGGAATCGGCACGCGATCCGTGTGCGGTGCGCTGCTGCGATTCGATTTGGAAGGCGGGGCGATGCCGCTGCTCACCACCAAGCGGGTCTACTGGAAAACCGCCACGCGCGAGCTGCTGTGGTTCCTGACCGGCAGCACCAATATCCGCCCGCTCGTGCTGCAAGGCGTGAAAATCTGGAACGAATGGCCGCACGCCCGCTACGTCAAGGAAACGGGCGATGCGATCAGCCTCGATGATTTCGTGGCGCGCGTCGCCGGGGACGAAGCCTTCGCGCTGCGCTGGGGCGATCTTGGCCCGGTCTATGGCAAGCAATGGGTCGACTGGCCCACCTATCGTTACCGCGCCGATGGTCTTTATGAAAAGGGCGAGGGCATCAACCAGATCGCTGCGGTGGTCGAGAGCTTGCGCACCAGCCCCGGCAGCCGCCGCCACATTGTTGAAGGCTGGAACGTCGCCGAGCTGGACCGTATGGCGCTGCCGCCGTGCCACAAGACCTACCAATTCCATGTGGCGGGGGAGGGTGAGAAGGCCCGGCTGAACTGCCTGCTCTATCAGCGCAGCTGTGATGTGGCCTTGGGCCTGCCGTTCAACCTGTGGTCGGCCGCGCTGCTCACGCGGATGATGGCGCAGCAGGTGGGGATGGAGCCGGGCGAATTGGTGTGGATGGGAGGCGATGTGCACCTCTATCTGAACCACGCGCATCTGATCGAGGAACAGCTGGCGCGGCAGCCGCAGGGCCATCCCCGGCTGGAAATCACGCGCACCCCTGAAACAATTTTCGATTACCGGATCGAGGATTTCGTGGTGCATGATTACGCGCCGCTGCCACCGATCACTGCCCCTGTTGCGGTTTAGCCCCGACCGCTGCACCCGCCTTGACCACGCGCCTGTGTTGAAATAAAAATACGTATACAAGCAATGATTGCACTCGCTCGCGGCGGGGCAACGGCGAGGGGAAAGCAAGGCGCATGGCCGATCCAGCGAAACCGCCAGCAATACCGGCAGAGACGAACCGTCAGCCGCTTAGTCTGCATGTGCCCGAGCCGAAATATCGTCCCGGCGATCAGGCGGACTTTTCGCATATCGATATTGGTGCGCCCGGCGATCAGCCGCGCCCGGATGAAGGTGTTCATCCGTCGCAAATGGCGGGTCTGGCCTATGGGCTGGTGCGGGTGCTGGGCGATGATCATCAGGCCCACGGCCCGTGGAACCCGCGGCTCAGCCCGGACACCCTGCGCGCCATGCTGGGCCACATGGCGATGGTGCGCGCCTTTGATGAACGCATGTTCCGCGGGCAAAGGCAGGGCAAGACCAGCTTCTACATGAAGTGCACCGGCGAGGAGGCGACCTCGATCGCGCCCGCCATGGCGCTCGCCAGCGATGACATGGTGTTCCCCAGCTATCGCCAGCAGGGCATCCTGATCGCGCGCGGCTATCCGCTGCTGGAAATGATCAACCAGATCTATTCCAACAAGGCCGACAAGCTGAAGGGCCGCCAGCTGCCGATCATGTATTCGAGCCGCGAGCACAGCTTTTTCACGATTTCCGGCAACCTTGCGACCCAGTGCCCCCAAGCGGTGGGCTGGGCGATGGCGAGCGCGGCCAAAGGCGATAGCCGGATCGCGGCGACCTGGGTGGGCGAAGGCTCCACGGCCGAGGGCGATTTCCACGCGGCTTGCACCTTTGCCGCGGTTTACAACGCGCCGGTCATCCTCAACGTTGTCAACAACCAGTGGGCAATTTCGAGCTTCTCGGGATTTGCCGGTGGTGAACGCACGACCTTTGCCGCGCGAGGCCTTGGCTATGGGATCGCCGCGCTGCGGGTGGACGGTAATGATGCGCTCGCCTGCTATGCCGCGGCCGAATGGGCGGCGAACCGCGCCCGCGGCAACCACGGGCCGACATTGATCGAATACTTCACCTACCGCGCGGAAGGCCATTCAACCTCTGACGATCCGAGCGGCTATCGCAGCGCGCAGGAACGGGAAGAATGGCCGCTGGGCGATCCGGTGACGCGCCTGAAAAAGCACCTCATCGCCATCGGTGAATGGGACGAGGAACGCCATGCCGCGATGGACCTCGCCTGCGCCGAAGAGGTCAAGGCCACCACCAAGGAAGCCGAGAAGAACGGCATTCTGGGCCACGGCCTCCACCACCCGTTCCACACCATGTTCGAGGATGTGTACGAAGAATTGCCCTGGCATCTGGAAGAACAGGCCGATCAGGCGATCCGCGAACGCATCACCAAGTTCGGCACCGAAAGGCCCTTCGGATGAGTGAAGAACCGGCCACCGTGGGCGAGGACGTCCTCGCTGAACGCCGCCTCAACATGATCGAGGCGATCAACGAAGCGCTCGACATCATGCTCACCCGTGATCCCGATGTGATCATCATGGGCGAGGATGTCGGCTATTTCGGCGGGGTGTTCCGCGCCACCGCCGGACTTCAGGCCAAGCACGGCAAGAACCGCGTGTTCGATACCCCGATTTCGGAATGCGGCATCATCGGTGCGGCAGTGGGGATGGGGGCTTACGGGCTCCGGCCAGTCCCCGAAATCCAGTTCGCCGATTACATCTACCCCGGCCTCGACCAGCTGATCAGCGAAGCGGCACGCCTGCGGTATCGTTCGGCGGGCGACTATATCGCGCCGCTCACCGTGCGTTCGCCCTTTGGCGGCGGGATTTTCGGCGGCCAGACCCACAGCCAGAGCCCCGAGGCTTTGTTCACCCATGTCGCGGGCCTCAAAACCGTGATCCCGGCGACCCCGCATGATGCCAAGGGGCTGCTGATCGCGGCCATCGAAGATAATGATCCGGTGATCTTCTTCGAACCCAAGCGCATCTACAACGGCCCCTTCACCGGCTTTTACGACAAGCCGGTCGAACCGTGGAAAAAGCATCCCGACAGTGTGGTGCCTGAAGGCTATTACAAGATCCCGCTCGGCAAGGCGCGGCATGTGCGTGAGGGCGAACAGCTCACCGTGCTGGCTTACGGCACGATGGTTCACGTGGCGCAGGCCGTGTGCGAGGCCAAGGGCGTGGATGCCGACATCCTCGATCTGCGCACGCTCGTGCCACTCGACATCAAGGCGATTGAGGCTTCGGTTGAAAAGACCGGCCGCTGCATGATCGTCCACGAAGCGACCCGCACCAGCGGCTTCGGTGCAGAGCTTTCCGCGCTGGTGACCGAACGCTGTTTCTACCACCTCGAAGCCCCGGTGGAACGCGTCACCGGCTTCGACACGCCCTATCCCCACAGCCTCGAATGGGCCTATTTCCCCGGCCCTGTCCGCATCGGCGAGGCTATCGACAAGCTTCTCAAGGATTGACCGGCGCCATGGCGAAATTCACATTCAAGATGCCCGATGTGGGCGAAGGCGTGGCCGAGGCGGAAGTCGTCGAATGGCACGTCAAGGTTGGTGACCGGGTCGAGGAGGATCAACACCTCGTCGACGTGATGACCGACAAGGCGACGATCGACATCGAAAGTCCGGTGGCGGGCACGGTCGTCGAAGTGGCGGGCGAGGTTGGCGATGTGATCGCCATCGGCGCGATGCTGCTGGTGATCGAGGTCGACGGCGAGCATGGGGGCGAGGCGTCCGAGGAGCAGGCCGAGGCCGCGGCCGAGCAGATCGAAGACGAAATGTCCGATGAGGGTGAGGCCGAAACCTCAGAACCCGTTCGTGCTGAGCTTGTCGAAGCACCGTCCTTCAATTCCGATCCGTTGCCAGAAGAGAAGGACAGCCCTCCGGCAAGCTCAGGGCGAACGGATGCTGGTACGAAGGTCCTTGCCTCGCCCGCCGTGCGCCAGCGCGCGCGTGATCTGGGCATTGATCTGGCCGAGGTGAAACCTGCCGAAGATGGCCGCGTGCGCCACGGCGATCTTGATGCCTTCCTCGCCTATAACGCCAGCAGCGGCTTCGGCGCGGGCGGCACAGCGCGCGCCGACGAGACGATCAAGGTGATCGGGCTGCGCAAACGCATCGCCCAGAACATGGCCGCGGCCAAGCGTCACATTCCGCATTTCACTTATGTCGAAGAATGCGACGTCACCGATCTGGAAGTCCTGCGCGCGCAGTTGAATGCGGCACGCGGCGATAAGCCCAAGCTCACCATGTTGCCGCTGATGATCCGCGCGATCTGCAAGGCGGTGCCCGATTTCCCGATGATCAACGCGCGCTATGATGACGAAGCCAATGTCGTCACCCGTTACGGTGCGGTGCATCTCGGCATGGCGGCGCAGACCGATGCCGGGCTGATGGTGCCGGTGATTCGCGACGCGCAAAGCCGCAACCTGTGGCAATTGGCCCGCGAAATCGGCCGGCTCGCCGAAGCCGCCCGCAGCGGCAAGGCGACATCGGAGGAACTTTCCGGTTCGACCCTGACGATCACCTCGCTCGGCCCGCTTGGCGGCGTGGCGACCACGCCGGTCATCAATCGCCCCGAAGTCGCGATCATCGGACCCAACCGTATCGTTGAGCGGCCCATGTTCGTTTCTGACGGCATGGGGGGCGAGCGAATCGCCAAGCGCAAGCTCATGAATATCTCGATTTCCTGCGATCACCGTGTGGTCGACGGGCATGATGCGGCCAGCTTTGTGCAGGCGGTCAAGCGCCTGATCGAGACGCCTGCTTTGCTGCTGGTAGAGTAGGGAAAAAATATTGCGTCAAAGGTGGTATTGAGGGCGTTGACAGCCCGAACCGACCGCCCTAATGGCGCTGCTCCGACAGCGGGACGGCATCGCCGGGACGCTGAAAGAAACAAGATGCGCGGGTGTAGCTCAGTTGGTTAGAGCGCCGGCCTGTCACGCCGGAGGTCGCGGGTTCAAGTCCCGTCACTCGCGCCACTTGTTTCTGGAACGGCCGAAATGGCACTGTGAAGGCGGGCGTCAGTCCGCCTTTTCTTTTGCGCTGTCCTGATCCGTCAGGGGCGCCTTGGGCGCGCTCCAGCTGCCGGTTTCCATCCAGATCAGGAAATTGCGCAAGGGCAGCAGCCAGATCAGGCCCAGCACCACATAAACAACCGTCTGTGCGCCGCCCGACCAGCGCCCGATGTAACTCGGCGCATAGCGGGCGATTACGACGCCGTAGACCATCAGCGCGATGAACAGGCTGACAATGCCGAACGGGATTCGCCAGGTGGGGGTTTCACGCATCACAGGTTTCCGTAAATCCGGGTGGGGGTGACGACCATATCAAGCCGTACGTCATGGGGTTCGGTTGGCAGGGCATCGCGGGTTTGCGCATCCCATGCCAGCCCAATGGCCAGCTGCGGCGGATGTTCCGCCAGCCAGCGATCATAGTGCCCGCCGCCTTGCCCCAATCGGTCGAGGTTGGGGGTAAAGCCCACCAACGGCACGAACAGGATGTCGGGTACCAGCGGCTCGGCCTCGGCTAAGGGTTGCAGGACGCCGAAAGGGCCGATCTCCAGATCGTCGTGCGAATAGGGGTCCGTGTGGCGGGCAAAAGTCATCGCGGCCCCGCGCGCGGCAAATCGGGGCAGGGCGATCGCGTGCCCGGCATCATGGAAGAACCGCGCATAGCCGCCTGCAGGAGCCTCGGTGGCTCCGGCATGATAGAGCCCAATCACCGCCTCATCCCCGATCCGCGCAAGCAGCGGGGCCGGCGGGCGGTGAAACAGCAGGCCGCGAATGGAATCGGGCAGCGCGTCAACATGGGCCTTGCGGGCAGCGCGAAGGGTGCGGCGGAGTTCGGATTTGCTAAGGCTGGTCATCGGAGAAAGCGGTAGACCCGCGACCGGAAGGCGGCAAGATCAACCCCCAGCTCGCCCCTCCACCATCCTGCGGATGGTCCCTCTCCCCCAAGGGAGAGGATCAGAACGGCCCAAAGGGCCGCAAGGCCGACCGGCCGCCCGCAGGGGTGGCCCCGGAAGAGGCCGGGCTCCCGGAGGAACCGCATCGCGGAGGCGATGCGGACAACAAGAAAGTGACGGAACCACCATGGGTCGTTTGCGCTAGAAATCCTCTGACGCGTGGTACGTCAGGTGGGCGCCGTGTGCCCGAGAGTTCCGGACGAACCGGCACGCAAGGGCAGGGACAGCTCCCATTTGGATTACTTATAGCCTCAGGGATATTCAATCGGCTCGTGCCGGGCAGTCCCGCCGCCGCTATACTTAGGCGCTCGCGGCGTCAGCTTCAAGCGCCGCGGCGCTGGCTTCGGCCTGCGCGGCCAGTGCTTCCAGCTTTTCGGCAATGGCAGCGGTATCGAGCGCTGCGGCGAGCTCGGCCTCAAGCACTGCCACGCGCTCTCTCAGCGCGTCACGCTCGTCCGTGTCCGGCTCGCTCGCAGGGGCAGGGGGCGATGCGATCAGCTTGCGCGCCTCTGCCAGTTCGTCGGCCATGAACAACGCGGCAAACAGCAGGTTCTGCGCCTCCAGCGGCGCGCGCGCGGTGCCGAGTTGCGCATATTTTTCGGCGATCATCGCGCCCAAGGCTTTGATGTGGGCTTCCTGCCCATCGGCGCACGCAATCGTGTAGCTCTTGGGGCCGATGCTGAGGGTGACAGTGCTCATCGCCGGTCAGTCTTCCAGCTTGGCCAACAGATCATCAAGTTCGCGAAGACTTTCAGACACCTGCTCGCGCAACTTTTCATGAACATTGACCAGCTCGACCACCCGCGCCGATCCGCTGGCGGGCCGGTTGTCCTGACTGGCTGCGCTGCTTCGCACCGCTTCGATGCGCGCGAGCGCGGCTTCGATGCGGGTCACAGCAGATGCGATACGGTCGGCGGTCATGTGACGTGCAATACCAACAGACCACATTGGGCGCAAAGGCTTGCTGGGGGCTGTTGATAAGTGCCTAGCGCTGTATTTGGCCTGATTGGGTGATGCGGCGTGCACGCAAGGTTGACCTCATCCTTGGCCTCGGCAATGGCACTGCGCACCGGTGACCAGGGATCGAATCGCGCGCATTGGGCGCTCTGCTGCGGGCGAGGCGCAAGATCACTAACAGGAGAGTTTCGCGCTCATGAACATTGACGTTGCCCGTCTTCAACCGATGGCCAATGCCATTCGCGTGCTTGCGATGGACGCCGTCGAGGCGGCCAATTCGGGCCACCCCGGCATGCCGATGGGCATGGCGGATGTGGCGACAGTGCTGTTCACGCGCCATCTGAAGTTTGATCCTGCTGCGCCGCACTGGGCCGACCGTGATCGCTTCGTGCTGTCGGCCGGACACGGCTCGATGCTGATCTACAGTCTGCTCTACCTCACCGGCTACGCCGCACCCACGATTGGCGACATCCGCAATTTTCGCCAGTTGACCAGCCCGTGCGCCGGACATCCGGAGAACTTCCTGCTCGACGGCGTGGAATGCACCACCGGGCCGCTGGGGCAGGGCCTGGCAATGGCGGTTGGCATGGCAATGGCCGAGCGGCATCTGAATGCTGTCTTCAGCGACGATTTGGTCGATCACCGCACCTGGGTGATCGCTGGCGACGGCTGCCTGATGGAAGGCATCAACCACGAAGCCATTGGTCTGGCTGGGCACCTTGGCCTTGGCCGCCTGAACGTGTTGTGGGACGACAACCGCATCACCATCGACGGCGCGACCGATCTGTCGACGTCCGAGGATATCAAGGCCCGTTACGCCGCGACCGGATGGCACGTCGCCGAGTGTGACGGCCACGATTTCGCCGATATCGAGCGCGCCATTCTCGAGGCCAAGGCCGACCCGCGCCCCTCGCTGATCGCCTGCCGCACTGTCATCGGCAAGGGCGCGCCCAACAAGCAGGGCACCAGTGCCACCCATGGCGCCGCCCTGGGCGGGGCCGAAGTTGCGGCCGCGCGGGAAACGCTGGGGTGGACGGCTGAGCCTTTCGTGATCCCCGACGAAATCCTTGCCGACTGGCATATGGCCGCCGAACCTGGCCGTGCCGCCCATGGCGCATGGGCCGGCCGGTTGGAGGCTTCGGCGCACAAGGCCGAGTTTGAACGGCGCATGGCAGGCGATCTGCCGGAAGGCTTCAGCCTTGATGCGCACATCGACAGCCTGATCGCAGCGCCCCAGAAAATCGCTACCCGC
This sequence comes from Porphyrobacter sp. TH134, assembly GCF_002855495.1. Lineage (GTDB taxonomy): Bacteria > Pseudomonadota > Alphaproteobacteria > Sphingomonadales > Sphingomonadaceae > Erythrobacter. The sequence goes on along the minus strand of NZ_PKRO01000007.1, from coordinate 107,537 downwards.
AAGGCGAGCGAAATCGCACTGGGCGCGCTCAATCCGCTGCTGCCCGATACCATCGGCGGCAGCGCCGACCTGACCGGCTCGAACAACACGCTGGCCGGCGGTATCGGCACCTTCAACCGCGACAATTATGCGGGCCGCTACGTCTATTACGGCATCCGCGAATTCGGCATGGCCGCTGCGATGAACGGCATGGCGCTGCATGGCGGCGTGATCCCTTATGGCGGCACGTTCCTGGTGTTCACCGACTATGCCCGCGGCGCGATCCGTCTGTCGGCGCTCCAGCATTGCCGCGTCATTTATGTGATGACCCATGACAGCATCGGGCTGGGCGAGGACGGACCGACCCATCAGCCGGTCGAGCATCTGGCAAGCCTGCGCGCCATGCCCAATCTGCTGGTGATGCGCCCCGCCGACGCGGTCGAAACCGCAGAGTGCTGGGAGATCGCGCTGCGCCAGGCCGACCGTCCGACCATTCTCGCGCTGACCCGCCAGAACCTCCCCCAGCTGCGGCTTGAAACGGGCGAAAACCTGTCGGCCAAGGGCGGCTACCGCGTCAAGGCTGCCGATGCGCCGCGCAAGGTTGTGATCCTGGCGACCGGATCGGAAGTCGAAATCGCGCTGGCCTGCGCTGCCGAGCTTGAAGCGGGGGGCGTTGGCGCCGATGTCGTCTCGCTGGTGTGCAGCGAATTGTTCGATGAACAAGACGCCGCCTACTGCGCCGACATTATTCCCGAAGGCGCGCTGATTGTTTCGATCGAGGCGGCCAGCACCTTCGGCTGGCAGCGTTACACCGGCACGGACGGCCTCAACATCGGGATCGACAGTTTTGGCGCGTCGGCGCCGATCGCCGACCTCTATGCCCATTTCGGACTTACCGCTGCGGCGATCGTCCCGCAAATCCAGAACAAATTGAACAGCTAATCAGGAGCACTTATCATGGCCACAAAGGTTGCCATCAACGGCTTTGGCCGGATCGGACGGCTGGTTGCGCGCGCAATTCTTGAGCGCAGCGATCATGATCTCGAACTTGTTGCAATCAACGATCTGGCCGATGCCAAGTCGAACGCGTTGCTGTTCGCCTATGATTCCGTCCATGGCCGTTTCGGCGGTGAGGTCACCGCCGATGGCGATGCGATCATCGTCAATGGCAAGCGGATCGCGGTCACCAAGGAACGTGATCCGGCCAACCTGCCGCACGGCGCCATGGGCGTGGATATCGTGCTGGAATGCACGGGCTTTTTCCAGTCGGATGAAGCCAGCCGCCCGCATCTTGCCGCAGGGGCCAAGCGCGTGCTGATCTCCGCACCCGCGACCGGCGTCAGCAAGACCATCGTTTACGGTGTGAACCACGACACGCTGACGGGCGATGACGTGATCATCTCCAACGCCAGCTGCACCACCAACTGCCTCGCGCCGGTGGCCAAGGTGCTCAACGACGTGATCGGGATCGAGCGCGGGTTCATGACCACGATCCATTCCTACACCAACGACCAGCGGATGCTCGATCAGATCCACTCCGATCTGCGCCGCGCCCGCGCAGGCGCGCAGAACATGATCCCGACCACCACCGGTGCCGCGCGCGCCGTGGGGCTGGTGCTGCCGGAGTTGAAGGGCAAGCTTGACGGCTCATCCGTGCGCGTGCCGACGCCCAATGTGTCGCTGATCGATCTGGTCTTCACGCCCAAGCGCGATACCACGGCAGAAGAAATCAACGCCGCGCTGAAGGCTGCTGCCGAGGGCCCGATGAAGGGCGTGCTCGATTATACCGACCAGCCGCTGGTTTCGAGCGATTTCAATCACTACCCGGCGTCTTCTACAGTCGATTCGCTGGAAACCAGCGTCATGGAAGGCAAGCTGGCCCGCGTTGTCAGCTGGTATGATAACGAGTGGGGCTTCTCCAACCGGATGATCGACACCGCCGGCGTGATGGCAAAGTTTTTGTAGAACGCCTTGCCTAAACCGTTCGTGCTGAGCTTGTCGAAGCACTGCTCTTCTTCTTGAGCGACGGTTCAAAAAGAAGGACGGCCCTTCGACAGGCTCAGGGCGAACGGAGATTTGTGTGAAACGCTTCAAAACACTCGACGACCTGCCCGCCGATCTGACCGGCGAGGTTGCGCTGGTGCGCGTCGATCTCAACCTTCCCATGAAGGACGGCTCGGCGACGGACGTGACCCGGGTCGAGGCGGTCAAGCCGACCATTCTTGAACTCGCCGGGCGCGGGGCCAAGGTGCTGCTTTTGGCGCATTTCGGACGGCCGGGCGGGCAGCGTTCATCCATGCTGTCGACCAGCATGGTGATTGGCGATGTCGAGCGCGTGCTGGGCAAAGAGGTGATGTTCATCCCCGAAATCACCGGCCCGGTGGTGGCGCAGGCGGTCGGTACGATCCTGCGCGCAGGTGACATCGGCCTGCTCGATAACAGCCGCTTCTGGCCGGGTGAGGAGGGGAACGACCCCAATTTCGCGCAGGCCATCGCCGCGCAAGGCACGCTGTTTGTCAACGATGCCTTCAGCGCCGCGCACCGCGCGCATGCCACGACCGAGGGGCTGACCCATTTCTTGCCGTCCTACGCCGGACGTTCGATGGAAGCCGAGTTGAAGGCGCTGGATGCCGCGCTCGGCTCGCCTGAAACGCCCGTGGCAGCGGTGGTCGGCGGGGCCAAGGTTTCGACCAAGCTTGCCGTGCTCGAACATCTGGTGGGCAAGGTGCAGCACCTCATCATCGGCGGCGGCATGGCCAACACCTTCCTTGCCGCGCGCGGAATCGATGTCGGCAAGTCGCTGTGCGAACATGATCTGGCTCCCACCGTGACCCGGATCATGGACGAGGCTGACCGCGCCGGATGCACCGTCCACTTGCCTTATGATGTGGTGGTGGCCAAGGAATTTGCCGCCAATCCCGCCACCTTGCGGGTCTGCAATGTCCACGAGGTTGCCGCCGACGAGATGATTCTCGATCTTGGCCCACAGGCAACCGAAGCGCTGGCCGATGTGCTCAAAACCTGCCGTACGCTTGTGTGGAACGGGCCGCTGGGGGCCTTTGAGACCGAGCCGTTCGATACCGCAACCGTCGCTCTGGCGCGCACGGCCGCAGCGCTGACGCTCGAAGGTTCGCTCATCAGCGTGGCGGGCGGCGGCGATACGGTTGCCGCGCTGGCGCAAGCGGGTGTTTCGGCGGATTTCACCTATATTTCAACCGCTGGCGGCGCGTTCCTTGAATGGATGGAAGGGCGTGTGCTGCCTGGCGTCGCTGCTCTCGAAATCTGAGTCATGGCCACGACCGAAGCCGAAATTGAGGCACTGGCGCTGAATGCCATGCGCGCCTGGGTGGCCGGTTCGCCCAAGGAAATGAAGAAGCTCACCACCCGCGACTTCATGATGCTGGTCGGCAGCACCCCGCCGCAACTGCTTGATCGACCGAGTTTCCTTGCGGCGATGGAGCGCGGCTTTGCTTGCAACCGCTTCGCCTTTCGCGAAGTGATCGCGCGCCGCCACCGGGATGCGGGCTGGTTTGTCGCGGGGGCCGAGCTTGACCTGATGCTCGGCAACAGGCCTTGGACGGGGGCGTTCCTTGTTTCGGCGCTGTTCCGCACGAGCATGTGGTCAAGCACGATGCTGCTCGCCGATCTCAGCCTCGCACGGCTCGATCCCGATGACAGCGTGGCCATCGCCGTCAGCAAGCTGCAATTGTGGAAATCAAGATGAGTGAAGCGGTCGAGACCAGCTACGGGCAATTGAGCACGATGGACACCGGCGAGTTTGCCGGGTGGCGATACTGGCAGGGCGATCCGTTCGAGACCCGCTCCGGCCCGTTCTACTACCGGCGCGAGGCGGATGGTTCCTACACCAGCGCCTTTCGCGCAGAAGCCCGGCACATGAATGGCGGCGGCTTCATGCATGGCGGATGCTTGCTGACCTTTGCCGACTTTGCCTTGTTCGCCATTGCCACTGACGAATTGGCCGGCGACCACGCGGTGACGCTGAACTTGGCGGGGGACTTTCTCGGTTCGGTCCAGCCCGGCGCGCTAGTCGAAGCCCGCGGCGAGGTTACGCGCGGGGGCGGCAAGACGATCTTTGTGCGCGGGCTTGTGACCGGCGATGGCAAGCCTGCGCTGAGCTTTACCGGCATCATTCGCCGCCTTGCGCGGCGCTGATCCGGGCGCGCCAGTGTTCGCGGTTGCAGCATCTGCGAGGCCTCGCTAAAGGCGCGTCATCGGGTCTTTGCATACCTATGCACAGATCGAAACGGGCCGCACCTCAGACCACTTTCGCACCGGAGACAGCCAGCCATGAACACCCTCGAAATGACGACCCGCATCGCCACCGGACAGGGGTTTATTGCCGCGCTTGACCAGTCGGGCGGCTCGACGCCCAAGGCGCTGCGCGGTTACGGGGTGGATGATGCCGAGTGGTCGGGCGACGAGGAAATGTTCGCGCAGATCCACGCGATGCGCGCCCGCGTCATCACCTCGCCTTGCTTTGGCAGCGGCAAGGTGATCGGCGCGATCCTGTTTGAACGGACGATGGACGGCCTGGTCGACGGCGTCTCGACCGGCGATGCCTTGAAGGCCCGCGGGATTGTGCCGTTCATCAAGGTCGATGAAGGCCTGGCTGACGAAGCGGACGGCGTGCAGTTGATGAAGCCGATGGTGAAACTGGCCGCCTTGCTCGAAAAGTCGGTTGCGGCCGGCATGTTCGGCACCAAGATGCGTTCGGTCATCAAATCCGCCAACCCGGCCGGGATTGCCGCCGTCGTCGCCCAGCAGTTCGCGGTGGGCGCACAGATTATCGCGGCCGGCCTGATGCCGATCATCGAGCCGGAATATGACATCACGTCCGATGACCGCGCGGCGGGCGAAGCGATACTGCTGGCTGAAATCCTGAAAGCTCTCGATACGCTGCCCGAAGGCCAGCAGGTGATGCTCAAGCTGTCGATCCCGGCCACGGCGGGGCTCTACACCCCGCTGACCCAGCACCCCAAGGTGCTGCGCGTGGTCGCGCTGTCGGGCGGGTTCTCGACCGACGATGCCTGTTCGCGCCTGTCCCAGAACCCGGGCATGATCGCCAGCTTCAGCCGCGGCCTGTTGCAGGATCTGCGCAAGGGCCAGTCGGACGAGGAGTTCAACATCGTCCTCGGCAAGGCGATTGACCAGATTGCCAGCGCCAGCGTCTGACGTTCAGCGCGCTTCAAAGGTGAAGCGGTAATCCGCCTTGGCGGTCTCGCGCCCGGCTCCGGCTTCGGGCGCGGGTTCGCCGGAGGTCAGCGCGATGACCGTGCCATGCGTGCCGAAGGGCTCGCCCAGTGTCAGGTCGGCGGTGTCGCGCCATCCGGTACCATCAATCCGGGTGCGCACGACCAACCGCCCGGCCCAGACGCAGCGGGCATTGATCGGGCAGCGGCTGTCCTCCACCACCTCTTGCGGGGTGACGGTCAAATCGCCGACGCGCACGCTCTGGCTCAGCGCAACCGGGCTGCCTTGGGCCAGCGGAATGCTCTCCACCCCCGCGCGATCGGGAATGACCGCGCAGGCGCCGATGATGGCGGCGAGGGTGAGCGGGAGGGCGGCGCGGAGCAGATGGTTCATGCGCCCGGTTAAGCGCGCCAGCGGCTGAGCCGCGGCTGAACAGGTGACAGCGACCGCGCGAGCGATTAGCGGTTCCGCCATGACCGAAACACAACTCTATCTCATCTCCCCGCTCGATGTGGGCGGCGCCTTTCCCCAGCGGCTCGACCGCGCGCTGGCTGCTGGTAAGGGCCTTGTCACCGCCTTCCAGTTCCGGGTGAAGGGTGTCGACAGCCACGAAGCGGCCGCGCTGGCTGAACCGCTCCAAGCCATCTGCGCGGCGCACGACGTGGCCTTCATCGTCAACGATTCGGTTGCGCTGGCCAAGCGGCTCAAGGCGGACGGGGTGCATCTGGGTCAGGACGACGGATCGCCCCGCGACGCGCGCGAGGAATTGGGCCGTGAGGCGCAGATCGGCGTCACCTGCCACGCCAGCCGCCACATGGCGATGAATGCGGGCGAGGCGGGGGCGGACTACGTCGCGTTCGGCGCGTTCTTCCCCTCGACCACCAAGGACAAGGGGCCGGATGCCGAGGTGCCCGATGTGGAACTGTTGCAATGGTGGAGCCAGATCTTCGAAATCCCCTGCGTCGCCATCGGCGGGATCACGCCTGACAATTGCAAGCCGCTGATCGAAGCGGGCGCGGATTTCCTCGCGGTCTCGGGCGCGGTGTGGAACGGGGACGAGGTTGCGGCGATTGCGGCCTTTGCGAAGGTGATGCGGGGGTAAACTGCCTTAGTCGTTCGCAACCGTCGGAGTAAGGCAGTAGGCACTTTCATGCAGAGCCGTACTAGTCTGCCTGTTCTATAGGCATTTTGGTCGCGAATTTACATTGTGTCCACCGGCGTTCGGTGGGCCAAGTTACAAGCTCTTACCCACGGAATGTCGTGTCGCAACAGGGTGCCGATTTCGGACCCATGGTATGAAAGGCATGTCATGACCTATATGAATACTGCAAACTTCGAATCCGCTTGTGCCATCCAGCCGTTGAGCTGTGTTGAGATTGAAGAGATTGCTGGTGGCCCGCTTCCGTTGGCTGCTGTGCCGGTAATCATCGGCGGAACGTGGCTGCTGTCGGAATTCTTTCATCACCACGTTTGATAGAGGTGGTCTGTAATGCAAAAACAGCAAGGAATCCGAACTCTTTCTCATGATGAGATTGAATGTATTGCAGGTGGCGCACTTCCCTACCTTGCGGTGGCGGGGATCTATATTGCTGTACATTTAACATCAGAGTTTCTTCACCACCACACCTGATGTGAATACAAAAGTAAGGAGCCCACATGAACACCACAAGATCGCGATATGACTATCTTTTGTTGTGTGGGCTCCTTATTTTTTTTCACATTTGTGATATGCTAAGCACCGATTTTATAATCCATTATGGTAATGGTCTGGCCGTCGAGGCCAATCCGGTTGCCGCAGAAGCCCAGAGCGGTTCTGGCAAAAAAATAATCCTAATCAGATCGGTGACCATTGCAGCTGTGTTGATTGGATTGTTTTTTTCCCGCATTAATGCAGATACACTTGAGGTGATAAAGAAGTATTCTTCATCACAGATAATGTTTGGAAAAATTAGTGGGATTTCGAATGTCATCCAGTGGAAATTGATAATTTTTTGTTCTATCGCAGTTATATCGATAAGCCGCTTGATTGCATCGATCTCCAATATATCGGGAGAATTTCTTCGGATATCGATTCCAATTTTTTTAGATAAAGCATTAAATCTCGAAAAATTGAGTCAAATTTACTTAGGCTCTGTGGTAATTTCTGCGTCACTTGGGTTGATTATATTGGTGGTTGCATGGGAATTTTTTCGAAGAGGGTAGTCTTTGTCGGCTGCCCACCTTCATGTTGATTCCAATGCGTCTGCAAACCTCCCAAAAGGCCGAAAACCGCACTTTTCGTCTGGTGCTACCTTCCCTAATTCCCGTTGCTCACCCGCGTGCAGATCAGCTTGCTGTCCGACCCGTCAGGGTTCAGCTTTTGCATCGTATTTTCGCCCAGCACCCGGAAGCGTTCGTCTTTCTTGGGGCCGCGGGTGAAGACCAGGTCGGCGCCGCGCAGCAGATAGATCCCGGTGCCGGCGGCGTTGAGATAGCTGGAGGCTGTGCCGATACGGAAGGCTTCGGCCGGAACGTCGACAAAGGCCTCACCGCCGGCATCGCCGGGTAGCGCGCATTGCCAGTCGCCGTGTTGGAGGATCCCCAACAACCCGCCAACCGGAGCGCCGACCCGGCTTTGCGGGCGCGATGCGTTGCGGTCCTGCCCTTCGGCGCCGCCGGGAAGAAAGGCCGCTGTCGCCGCAGCGCTGACGATCAGCAGGAATATGTAACGGGTCTTCATGACCGCGGGCTTTAACAGCCCCGAAGAGGGACCGCCACGCCTTTAACCCTGATTTTGCCCCGCTTGCCCGGACCGGCCCGCTCGGCTATGGGCGCGCATGATTTGCGGGCGTGCGCCTTTGCAGCGGCGCGCCTCAACGCTCTTTCCACCTCGTAAGAAGGCCCACAGCCCATGAAGATCAGCGGCGTCGATATTCGCCCCGGCAATATCCTTGAGTATGAAAAAGGCATCTGGAAGGTCGCCAAGATCCAGCACACCCAGCCGGGCAAGGGCGGGGCCTATATGCAGGTCGAGATGAAGAACCTGCAGGATGGCCGCAAGACCAATGTGCGCTTCCGCAGCGCCGACACGGTGGAACGCGTGCGGCTCGACACCAAGGAATTTCAGTTCCTCTATGCCGAGGGCGAAGACCTCGTCTTCATGGACAACGACACCTACGAACAGATCACGCTGCCCGGCGACCTGCTGGGCGATGCGCGCCCCTTCCTTCAGGACGGGATGCAGGTGAACCTGGAGCTGTGGGACGAAAAGCCGATTTCGGTCGAACTGCCCTCGCAGATCGAGGCCACCATCGTTGAGGCTGACGCCGTGGTGAAGGGGCAGACCGCCTCGTCCAGCTACAAGCCTGCGATCCTCGACAATGGCGTGCGCATCATGGTGCCGCCGCATATCGGCAGCGGCACGCGCATCATCGTCGATGTGTATGAACAAGCCTATGTCGGCAAGGCGAGCTGAGCACAGATCATGGCAGCTATTTCCGGCCTCATCCGCGTCATGGAACGCGCCGCGCGCAAGGCGGGCGGGCGTTTACGGCGCGATTTCGGCGAAGTCGAACACCTTCAGGTCAGCCGCAAGGGTCCGGCCGATTTCGTGAGCAAGGCCGATATCCGGGCCGAACGTACGCTGTATGACGAACTGCTCGCCGCCCGTCCCGGCTGGGGCTTTGTCATGGAAGAAGCGGGCGTGATCGAGGGTGATCCCGGCATGCCGCGCTGGATCGTCGACCCTCTCGATGGCACCAGCAACTTCCTGCACGGCATTCCGCACTTTGCGATCAGCATTGCCGCGCAGGAACCGCGGCCCGACGGCAAGGGCTGGGGCGAAGTCGTCGCAGGCGTTGTCTATCAGCCGATCACCGATCAAACCTTCTGGGCGGAAAAGTCCCGCGGGGCGTGGCTTCAGGATGCGCGGCTGCGCGTTTCGGCCCGCTCGCGTCTGGCCGATGCGCTGGTCGCAACCGGCGTGCCGTTCTTCGGGCATGGTGACTTTGCCGAATGGAGCCGGATTTTCGGCGCCATCGGCCCCGAGGTTGCGGGCATTCGCCGGTTCGGCGCCGCTTCTCTCGATCTGGCCTATGTGGCGCAGGGCCGGTTTGACGGGTTCTGGGAAAGCGGGCTTTCGGATTGGGACACAGCGGCGGGCTGCCTGCTGGTGCGTGAGGCCGGCGGCTTTGTGAGCGATTTCCGCGGCCGGTCGGAGCCGATCCATTCCGGCCAGGTGCTGGCGGCCAATGATGCGCTGCATTCCAAGCTGCACAAGCTGCTGGCAGGCGCGCTGCGCTAGGGTTCTGGACGGGGCCGGCGCGTGCCAGACCCCGTCCACCTTGATGTTTTGCGTGAAACATTGGCGTTTTCGCCGCATCAGCGGGGTTGATGCGCGGCCAACACCTCGCTAACAGCACCGCTCCCGCGCAGGCGCCCCTGTGGTGGAATTGGTAGACGCGCTCGACTCAAAATCGAGTTTCGAAAGAAGTGCCAGTTCGAGTCTGGCCAGGGGCACCAACACCGCAAAACGGCTGGGAAATCGTCCACTCGCACAGTCTGCCCGAGTGGCACGAGGGTCGCGATTGGGTGGGGCTAGTGCCTTTGCCAACCGTGCGATCTGGTGCCCGGTGATGTCCCCATGATGTCGCTCTGACCAGCGGGGGGTTTTACAACGGCGAACATGTGCGCGGCTGCCGCTTGCACTCCCATGGCAAGAATCTACTGTCATGTGGTAAAAGTGCGTCGCGGTGCCGTTGGGGGGAGTTATGGGTCTGGAGTGGCAGAGCGGCGGGGCGGCTGGCTTGTGGTCATGGTCTCCGCAACAATGGTCGTGGTCTCCGCATCATGCGCGCTGGTCGCTTGGCCTTGGTCTTCCTAAAGTGCCCGTTTTCTTTGATGTTTCGACCGACGCCATGCCCCAGACGTCGCGTTATGAAATGTGGCGCAGCCTGCTGTATTACAGCTTTGATGGCGATCGGCTTTGTTCTGAGGCCGAGGCGGCCTTTTCCGCGCGCACCCAGTGCCTTATCGGCGATCCAGCCCAGTTGCTCCACTACCGGTCGAGCGCGGTCAGCGGGCGCGGGTTGCCGGCGGCGGTGGCCAACGACCGCGAGACCTATGTCATCGGCGTGGTGATCGATGGTGAGCGCCGGTATGAACAGGATGGCGCCAGCCCCGTGGTGAGCCGCGTCGGCGACTTCTTCCTGTTCGACAATCGCGGATATTCGCGGGTGCAGTGGAGCGATCATCGCGCTGTGCAGCTGTCGGTTGCGCGGGCTGATCTGGAACAGCGCCTTGGGGGCACGATTCCCGATCCGGCAGAGCTGATGCGGCTGCTTGAAAGCTCGCAGATGGGAAAAGCGCTGAAGGCACAGATGCGCCTTGCGGCACGGCTTACAGCGAGTGCGAAAGATGCCGAGCGGGCGTTCCTGCTGGAGCAGCTGATGCAATTGGCCTTGTTCACCTGCGAGACCGCGACCGAGGCTCTTGGTTCGCGCAATGCCGCGCCGAGCGACCTGTTTGTGTCAGCCCGTCAGTTGATCGAACAGAACGTCAGCCGCCCGGCCTTCGACGCGAAGGCGTTGCAGGCGCACATGGGCTGTTCGCGCGCCACGCTGTACCGTGCCTTCGCCGAGGCTGGTACAAGCGTGTCCGAGGCCATCGCCGAAGCGCGCATCGCGCGGGCCAAGGCGATGCTGGCGCGCGCGCCCGATATGCCAGTGGGTCTCGTGGCCGCGCGCAGCGGGTGGTATGACAATGCTTCCTTCGCCCGTGCCTTCCGTCGCCGCGAAGGCATGAGCCCGAGCGAGTTCCGGGAACACGCGCGCATCAGCTGAAGATCCGTGAGACAGATTGCCAAAGATCGTGAGACAGCTTGCCTCACGGTCCTGCCCCAACTCTCATAAGTAGCTTTCCGCAATTGGCGGCCACCCCTGCGTGAAGAGGCATGGCCGCCGCATCTTGGGGAAGTTGCATAATGAAGAGCGCCAATATCGCAGCCCACCGCAGTGCCGGCTTGCTGACCACTACGGCGCTGGTACCAGCCATCGCAGCCCTGACTGGCAGCCTGATGCTGGCGACCCCGCAACAGGCCTTTGCCCAGGATGGTGGTGCGGGCGGAGCAGGCGGCGGGGCTGGCGGTGCTTCGGTGCTGGTCCCAGGCGGAATTGGCGGTGCAGGCGGAAATGGTGTTGCGGCAGGTTCGGGCGGTGGCGGGGGCGGTGGCGGCATCACGGGCGGCAATGGCGGCGCCGGATTTGGTGGAACGCCCGGCGGGGCCGGAAAAACATTCGGGTCGGACAACGCACTATCGGAAGGTGCCAATGGCGCAGATGCGGCGCAGGATGGTCATGGCGGCGGTGGTGGTGCCGGTGCCATTATCGAGGCGAGATCGGGCCTTTCTCTGACCTTCGGTTCAGGCCAACTTACCCTCGGGCGTGGCGGCGCCGGGGGTGCCGGTCTTGGCAGTGGCTCGGGCGGTGGCGGTGGCTCGGGTGCCATGGTGGTCTTTGCCCTAGCAGAAGGTGTCACGATGCCAGCGGGTGGCTCGCTGACTGGCGGTGCAGGCGGAGCAGGCGGTGCCGGAGGGGTAGGCGGCAGCGGCGGTAATGGCGGCGATGGCGGCGCCGGGTTCGCGACGATGACGCCGGGAACTTCCGCCATTCAGAGCGGCGCCGCGTTTATCGGCGGCGCCGGCGGCGACGGTGGCAGCGGCGTCATCATAGGGAATGGCGGCGCTGGGGGCGCTGGCCTCCGGCAGACGGGCGGGACGATCGTCAATCTGGGCACGCTTCGCGGCGGCAATGGTGGCACCGGAGCGGTGGCAGGCGCTGGCGGCGTTGGCCTGATCGGCGAAAGCGTAACAATCAACAACACCGGCATGATTGCGGGCGGCCTCAGCGGGACCGGCGCGCAGGCGCTTGCACTCCGGCTGACGGGGGTAAGTACGATCACCAACATCGGTACGCTGAATGGGGGGATCGATACTTCGGGGGGAACGGTGATATTCAGCCCCACGACCGAACAGACGTTAGCGACCTTCCTGTCAGGCACCGGCAATGTGGAAAAGCGCGGCAGCGGCAATCTGATCCTGTCAGGCGTGAACACTTACACCGGGCTGACGACCGTTACGCAAGGCTTCCTGACAGTAGCGCCCACCGGGACGCTGGGAAGCGCGGCTTCGGGGACTGTCGTGTCCAACGGAGCAGCGTTGGTGTTGCAGGGCCCCTCGTCAAGCAGCGAGGCGATTACGCTGAACGGCAGCGGGCCAAGCGGGTTCGGCGCGCTGCGCACCACGGGTCCCGTCAATCTGCTGGGCCCCATCACCCTTGCATCCGACAGCACGATCGGGTCGTTTTCGGGCCTGCTCGATCTTGGCAGTGTCACAGGCACGAATGTCAGTCTCACCACGGTGGGCGGGGGGAATATCGCCATTTCCGGCCCGCTTTCGCTGGGCACCGGCGGCCTTGCGCTGAATGGATCTGGCATTGTCTCGCTGAGAGGCATCAACAGCTTTTCCGGGAATGTCACGCTGAATGGCGGGCTGTTGCAGATATCCGGCGGCAGCGCGATCGGCGATACGTCGGTCGTCACTGTTGGTGACGGCACAATCCTCGAAGTGATCAGCACGGAACGGATCGGCGCGCTGGAAGGAGCGGGGGAGGTCAGCATCAACGGGACCAGCACGCTATTCGCCGGCGACGCATCGGACCGGACCTACAGCGGTTTCATGTTCGCCTTCGATGACGGTGCCAGCTTTGTCAAAGAGGGCACTGGCACCCTGACCCTGACAGGCACGATCGTCGGTGCCATCGGCACCACGATCAGCGGCGGCACCTTGCAGGTTGATGGCCGCGGCAATCTTGTCAGCACTGCGATCACCAATAATGCCGCACTGGTGTTCAACCGTTCCGATAACCACAGCGTCAATGGTGCGATCAGCGGCACCGGTTCGCTGACCCAGCAAGGTTCCGGCACGCTGACGCTGACGGGCGCGAACACCTATGCCGGTGGCACCACGATTACCGGCGGCACGTTGCAGATCGGCAATCGCGGCAGCACGGGCGCGCTGGGAAGCGGCGGGGTGCTGAACAACGCAGCGCTGGTGTTTGATCGTTCGGACAATATTATCGTGAGTAATGTGATCAGCGGCACCGGTTCGCTGACTCAGCAAGGCCCCGGCACGCTGACGCTGACGGGCGCGAACACTTATGCCGGTGGCACCATCATCGGTGCAGGCACATTGCAATTCAACGCCATCAGCGCGCTGGGCACGGGGGCGATCACGCTTGCGGGTGGATCGCTGGGCCGGACGCTGAGCGGGGACGTGTCTTTCGAACTGCCGAACGCGCTCAACATCCGCGGTGATGCCGGGAACCGAATTCTTACACCGATCGCGCGGGGCCTGGAGCTTTCGGGCCCGATCGATCTTGACGGGACGCTCCGGCTTGCGGCTGGCAGTGGCGGCAGCATTATCGTCCAGGCGGCTGATGTGACCCTGACATCGACCTCGCAGTTCATCGTGGAAAGCGGTTCGGCCAGCATTGGGACACTTGCACCGGCCGGCATGCTGACGCTGCTGCGCGATGCGGCACTGGTTCAAGTCGACGGCACCCTCAACCTCACGTCCCGCAACGCAACGATCGGGCTTGTTGCTGGCTCCGGAACGATCCTGAACAATGATTTCACGACCACGGTTGGCGGGGGCAACTTTGCAGGGCGGTTCACCGGCAGCCAATCACTGGTGTCGCTTGGCAACCTGACGCTGTCGGGGGCGAACAGCCATACGGGCGCGACACGGATCGAAGCGGGCACGCTTGCCCTGGGGGCCGCCGACGCGCTGTCCCAAAGCTCGCCCGTCGCGATTGCGGGCGGCAGTCTGTCGTTGGGAACCTTTGGCAGCACGGTCACCTCGGCCAACCTATCGGCAGGCAGTATTGCGGGGACCGCCGGAACGCTCACAGTGGCTGGTGACTACACACAATCGGGCGGTACGCTCGGCGCCGGGACGACCGTTTGGGTGAACGGCAATGTCCTGCTGGCCGGAGGGACGATTGCGGGACAGCTGAACGGCCGTTCGGTAGCTGCCACGGCTGCGATTGTGGAAGGCGGCAGCGTCAGCGTCACCGGCGGTTTGCTGACCGCCGGGCCGCTGCGCATCGGCAATACCGGGCCTGGCACATTGCTGGTCAGCGGCGGCGGTACGGTAACCAGTCCGCTTGCCACGATCGCACAGGAAATCGGCTCCAGCGGGACGGTCATCGTGTCCGGAACGGGCAGCACGTGGTCGACCGACGGACTGACCGTTGGCCGGCGCGGCGAGGCCGGACTGGCAATCACCGCAGGCGGCAAGGTGACCGGCACACTTTCGACCATCGGCGGCTTCGTCACCGGCCAGGGCACGGTCACCATCAGCGGCGCCGGCAGCGCATTCGAAAACAGCAGCGAATTGTTCGTGGCGAATTCGGGTCGCGGGACGCTGATCGTCAGTGCGGGCGGCGTGGCCAAGAACACCAATGGCAGCGTGGCTGGTTTTGGCGGCGGCAGCGGTTCGGTCAGCGTGACGGGGGCCGGCAGCCAGTGGATCAATGATGGCTTCCTTCAGGTCGGCCGCCTCGGCACCGGCACGCTCGCCATTGCTCAAGGCGGCTCGGTGACAAGCGCGACCGGCATCATCGGCACGGGGCCCTTGGCGAATGGCAGCGTCACCGTCCTTGGCGCACGAAGCGACTGGACGATGACGGGCGCGCTTGTCGTCGGCAGCAGAGGCATCGGCAATCTGACGCTTGCTGATGGCGGGCTGGTTGACGCCAGCGGCGTTACAATCGCCAGCGATGCGGCCGGCACCGGAACGATAAACATCGGCGCGGCGCAGGGCAGCGCAGCGGTTGGTGCTGGCGCGCTTGAGACGGCCAGCATTGCGTTTGGTGCAGGTGCGGTCAGCATTGTCTTCAACCACACCGCCGCAAACTTCGAACTGGCGGCGGCGCTCTCCGGCAATGGCACGCTGCGCCAGATTGCGGGCACCACCATTCTGTCAGGCACAAGTGACGGGTTTACTGGCACCGCGCAGGTCACCGGGGGAACCCTGCGGGTCAACGGCGCGCTGGGTGGGACAGTGAATGTCACCGGCGGGGTTCTGGGCGGCACGGGCTCACTGATGGGCGGCGTGACAATCGGAGCAGGCGGTACGCTGGCAGCTGGGCAGAGCTTCGGGACGCTGACGATGAGCTCGCTGGCGCTTGATCCCGGGTCTGTCTCGGAGTTTGAGCTGGGCGCGGCCGGCACCGCCGATAATGATTTCGTCAATGTCACCGGTAACCTTGCGCTCAATGGCGGCGCGATCAGCATCGTTCAGACGGCAGACTTTGGCAGTGGGCAATATGCCCTGTTTGCATTCGGTTCCCTGACCGGCGATCTGGGCAATATGGCGCTCAATCCGCTTGGCGGCGGGTTCGTTGGCAATCTGGCGCTGGATATCGGCGCGGTGAATGGGCCGGGGACGGTGCTGCTCAATGTCGCGGATTCGGGCGAACTGGTGCACTGGAACGGATCGACGCTCAATCCGGCAGGTGCAGTCGTGGGGGGCAGTGGGACATGGGGCCTCCTGGACAACAATTTCAGCAATGCCACCGGCACCGTCAGCGGACCGTGGGCGGGTAACGGCGCGCTGGCGATTTTCGGAGGGGCGTCGGGCGGGACAGTCACGATCGCGGCTGAGACGGTGCTGTCGCCGTCGGGGATAAACTTCGCGACGGATGGTTATGTGATCGAAGCCGGCAATGCGGCGTCAGGCCTTGCGCTGGCCGGGCCAACCGGGATCGCGGCCGCAAACGGCGTGGGCGCCACGATTGCAGCGGTGATTTCAGGCTCAGGTTCCTTGACCAAGACCGGCGAGGGGATGCTGACGCTGGCGGGTGACAACACCTACACGGGCGTCACGACCATCATGGCCGGAACGCTGACAGCAACCAGTTCCGCCGCACTCGGCACTTCGGACGAAGGCACGATCGTGGCCGATGGCGCGACACTGGCGCTCACAGACAACGTCGTTCTGGACGAAGCGATCACGATCAACGGCAGCGGCGTGGGCGGCAATGGCGCCCTGCAAGCCGTGTCGGGCATTGGCACCCTTCGCGCCGACCTTACGCTCGGATCGGCGGCGAGGATTGCAGCGGCCGGGCCGGCTGAATTGATCCTCGCAGGCGGCCTCGACAATGGCGGCCATCAGCTGACGGTCGGGGGCGCGGGATCGGTCGCAGTCCTTGGCACCATTGCAGGTGGCGGCGGGCTGGCCAAGGTTGGTGCGGGCGATCTCATTCTTTCCGGCACCAATACCTTCGTGGGCGACACCAGCCTGTTTGACGGCAGGTTGCAGGTGGCGGGGTCGCTGGCATCGGATGTCGCGGTTTTGGGCGGTTCCCTGGTGAACAGCGGGAGGATTGACGGAAGCGTTCGCAATTTTGCAGCCCTGACGTCGACCGGGACACTGGCTGGGGGTCTGGACAATGCATCCGGCGCGGCGGCTTTGATCAGCGGTGTGCTGGGCGGCGCAGTTAGCAACAATGCGCTGATCACGCTGACCGGGGCGACCACGGGCGATGCAGCGCTGAGCCAGACCGCAGGCGGCGTGCTCGATCTGGCAGGTCAAACGCTGGCGCTTGGCAGCCTGACGGGCGCCGGGCAGGTCCAATTGGGCGGGGGTATGCTGAGCGTGGGCCGTGATAACACGGACACGCTGTTTACCGGCGTTATTGCCGGCAGCGGCGACCTCATCAAAGCGGGCAGCGGCACCTTGACGCTGAGCGGGGCAAACAGCTTTGCCGGGCTGACGACGGTCAATTCGGGCACGTTGCGGCTCGATGGCGACGGGGCGCTGGCAGGCGGCGTTATCAACAATGCGGTCTTTTTCAACGAAGGCTCCGGGGTCGGCGGGTTGTTCGTCAACAACGGCGCCTTGAACTCGGACGCATCGCTGAGCGGCGGCCTTGTCAACAATGCAGGGGCCTCGGCAAACCTGTTCGGCACGGTCGGCGGTGACATGACCAATGCCGGCCTGATCATGGTGAACCCGGCAACATCGGGGATCGGTGCCGTTACGCAAACCGGCGCCGGCGTGTTCGACATGACCCGCACCAGCACCACGGTCGGCAGTCTGGCGGGCGGCGGTTCAGTGCTGCTGGGTGAGGGCACGCTGACTACCGGTGGCAATGATGCGAGCACCAGCTTCGCTGGCGTAATCGCAGGCAGCGGCGGGCTGACCAAGAACGGCAGCGGCACCTTCACGCTGACCGGTGCCAACACCTATAGCGGCACCACAACCATCACTGGCGGCGTGCTCCAGGTGGGTGATGGCGGGACCAGCGGGTCGCTTGGTAGCGGAGTGATCGTGAACAATGCCGTCCTCGCGATCAACCGCAGCGATACGGTGATCCTTGCCAATGCCATAACCGGTCGCGGGATGCTGGTGCAGGACGGGCCTGGAACGACGCGTCTTGCTGGCATCAACACCTACACGGGCGGCACGCTGATCAACCGCGGGCGGCTGGTGAGCGATACGGCCGCACTGCAAGGCGCGATTCAGAACAATGGGGTGCTTGAATTCGCTATGGCCACCGCGGGCACCTTTACAGGCGTGCTTGGCGGCACGGGGCGGACCGAGAAAACCGGCGCAGGCGTGCTGACCTTTGCCGGTGATGGTCGCACATTGACGGGGCCGTTCGCCGTTCTGGAGGGCGGATTGCATCTCGATGGTGCCAACGGCGGCCGGCTCGACCGCTCGGTTGTGACGCTGGCATCAGGCACGACGCTATCGGGCAATGGGATCCTTGGCGGGCTGGTGGCGCAAAGCGGCGCGCTGGTGACCCCTGGCAACAGTGTTGGCGTGATCGGGGTAAGCGGGGATATTGTGTTCGGTGTGGGCAGCCGCTTCCTTGCCGAGGTTTCCTCCCAAGGCGCAGACCAGATTACGGCCAGCGGCACGGCGCGGCTGGCCGGCGCGCTTGATGTGGTCAACATCGGGGCAGCGAACGCCTATCGTTTCAACACCGCCTTTGCCGTTGTCGAGGCCGCAGGCGGCGTGCTGGGCAGTTTCGATTCCGTCGCCTTCAGCGGGTTCAGCCCGATCTACCGCCCGGTCTTGCGCAACGCGGGCAATGGGCTTGAGCTGGTGCTGGCCCCCAATAGCCTTGCCGCTCTGGCCGGCGCTGGTCTGGGAGGCGCGGCGCTTACCGCCAATCAGGCCGCCGTCGCTGCGCGCATCGATGCAGCTGTGGCTGCGGGGTTCGATCCGCAGGCCTTTTTCGGGGTCTACAACCTTGCTCCGGCCCAGCTTGCGGGCGCGCTCGGTCAGCTTTCGGGCGAGGTGCATCCCGCGATTGGCCGCGCCGCTATCCGCCAAATCCGATTGCCGCGCGAAGCGGTCCTCGAGCGCGCCAGCGGCGCCGCGATCACGGACAACCCCGAGGGCAACAGCTTCGGCGGTTGGGGCAAACTGATACGTTCGTGGGGCGATGTCGATGCCGGCGCTGGGACCGCAGCCCAGCAAACCGACACCGAAGGCTTCATTGCCGGCTTCGACGGCAGCACCGCCGATGACAGCCGCAGCCTGCGGTTCGGGCTGTACGGCAGTTACCTTGACACCCGTATCCGGATCGGTGCGCTCGGCTCCAATGGCCGGATCGAGCAGACCGGCGGCGGCATCTACGCCAGCCTGGCGCTGGGCGGACTGTCGCTGGTGGCCGGCGGCGGCGCAGCGCACTTCGATATCACCACCCAGCGGACTGTCGATGTGGCTGGCCTGACCGACGCCGCCGCCAGCGGATCGACCGGCGATATGGCGCAGGTGTTCGGCCGGATTGGCTACCAGTTCGATCTGGGAGCAATCACGATCGCGCCTTTCGTGGCCGGCGATGCGGCATGGATTGCGATCGATCCGGTTCGCGAAGGCGGCAATGCCGCTGCGGTCTCGGTCGCAGGGCAGAACTACGAGGTCGCCAGCACTTCCACCGGCATCGCGGCAACGGCAGGCTTTGGCAAGGTCAGGATCGAGACCGAGGCCGCTGCCCGGTTCGAGCTTGGCGACCGTGCACCGCAAGCGCTGGTTGCTCTGGGCGCTGCGCCCGGCCAAGCCACGCGTATCGCTGCCACCGGCCTCGCCCGTACGGCACTGACCGGACGCTTGGGCGCTGTTGTCCCCTTGACCCGGCGGATTGAAATCCGTCTCGACTATGCCGGAGAATTCTCCGCCACCGATACCGAACATTCGGCACAAGCCGGCATCACGATCGCGTTTTGAGAAACGGCTCGTCGCAGCTTGCCTCAGCGTTCCACAACATCACGGGACATTGGGGCAAGCTTGGCGAGCAGGCGGTTTTGCGCAGCAAAGGGGACGCCCGCCTCGCGCATCGCGGTTTGCAGGTTTTCGACCAGAGCGTTCATGTCGGCCTTGGTGACGCCCATTTCGGTATGGGCGCTGCGCATGTCGCGTCCGGTGTAATCGCAGCCTGCGCCAAGCAGATAGCAGAACTGTTCGCCCAGTGTGCGCTTCAGCCGCACCATGTCATGCGCGGCGAAGATATCGGCGATGCGCGGGTCGTCATGGCTGAGATCGACCGTGCGCACGGCGATGCGGGCGATCCCTTCTCGGCCTCCGAAATCGCGCACCAGCCCGGCGCTGTCATACGGCGCAGCGCCGGCGTTGGCGTTGGATTGCGGGTAGGGATCGACTGGAATTTCGCCTGTAACGGGATCGCGTTCCTTCACCTCGACCCCGAATTCGGCGTCCCAGTCGGTCGCTTCGGCAGGGGCCTGTTGCAGCAGCATGAGGGCAGCAGCAGCGGTGGCGGTCAGCAGCATCGGCATGGCTCCGGCAATGGGATCAGAAAGCGACCTGCGCCGACAGGAATCCGCCGCGCTGGTCATTGAAGGTGGCGACCGAGCCGAGGTCCACATAGGCCGCGGTCAGGGTCAGGTGGTTGGTCAAGGCGTAGGCTGCGAAGATATCGATCCAGTCGTCTTCGCCGAGGCCAAGATTGTCCGGTTTTGAACGATATTCCGCGCCCACCACAGCGCGGCTGGACAGCTGGTAGCCGAGCGACCCTTCGAATTGCAGCTGATAGCCTCCGCCCGTTGCCGAGCCGAAACCCAGCAGGCCGATCTGGTTGGCTTCGGTGTAGCGCAGCGTCGCATTCATCAGCAGGCTGCGCGCGAGGACCAGTTTGGTCGCGCTGATCGTGTAATCTGTGCCCTCGTCATCGGCGGAGCCCAGGGCGCGCACCAGCGCTCCATCGCGGCTGCGCTTGTGTTCGAGGCCGACTGCGATTTGCGGAAGCCAGCTTTCACCATACACCAGATCGCCCGCGACGCGCAGTTTGGCGCCGAAGGTATCCAGATTGAAGGTGTAGCCTTGCCCGATGCCCAGCGCTGCGCCGACATCGCGGGTGTCAAAATCGGCGCGAGCGATGCTCAGTTCAAGCCGGTCACCAATGCCAAGGGCTGCGCCGTAAGAGCGCCACCCAAAATCAGGCAATTCGATGGCGGTAAGGTGGGCCGAGGCGCCGATCCCGGACGGCATTTGCCGGCCCGCAATCGTCGCCCAGCGCGCAATGCCGCCGCCGGAGCTGCCCTCGGCTGTGGTAACGCCGTTTGTCAGGAGCAATTTGCCGCCTTTGAACAAGGGTGTCTTGCCCGGGCGCGGGCCGCTGTCGTCGCTGATTTCGGAAGCCGGCCCGATTGGCGCAACCGCACGGGCGGTCGCTGCCTGATCCTGCGGTGTTACGGCTGCAACCGGCGGCACAGCAGCAGCGACGACGTCCAACACCTGTTCATAGCCAATGTAGGGTGCGGCATCAGGGTAGGGCGCAGCAACGGGGGGCGAAACAGCCGAAATGGCCGCGGCTTGGCAAAGCGATAGGAAGCACAGGGTTAGCGAAGGCATGGCTGCGCGCCTAACCCAAGAGGGTAAATTCCTCCTAAACCGTATGGCGAGGGTTTGTTAAGGGGTGCAACGTAAATGGCCGTTCACTGTCATGCGCCTATCGTTTCAAACCTTTTTCAGCATCGCGTTGCTCGTTGCCGGTGTGGCCGGAGCGGCGGTTGTCGGCCTCGGTTCTGCTGCCAGAGTGGCAGCCGCCGCGCCGGCTTCGCTGCGCGTGCAGGTGGTGGACGCCGACGGTCTGCCCGTGCGCGATGCGGTGGTCGAATTGCGCAGCGCCCGTGCGCCCGCAAGCCCGATCCGGTTCCCGTGGAAGATGGGCATGGCGCAGAAGAACCAGCAATTCACGCCCGGCACCCTGATTGTTGCCAAGGGCAGCACGGTGGCTTTCCCGAACCTCGATATGGTCCGGCATTCGATCTACAGCTTTTCCAAGCCTGCGCGGTTCGAAATCGATCTGTACGGGCGCGACCAAACCCGCACACACACGTTTGCGGTCGCCGGCAGCGTCAAGCTGGGCTGCAATATCCATGATCAGATGCGCGGTTACATCCGCGTGACCGACACCCCGTTTGCCGGAAAAACCGATCACAACGGCTATGTCGCCTTGTCCGGAATGCCCGCTGGCAGCGCCAGTCTGACGGTCTGGCATCCGGGGCTGCGCAGTCCTTCCAATGAGAGCAAATCGGGCATCACCATCAGCGGCGGCGCGCAGACGCATAAGCTTACCGTGGCGCTGAGATAATGGCTTCGGCGATAGGGAACGCTGCGCGCGCCGCGATGGCGCGGCTGGCTGGTTTGCAGTTCGGTGCGCTCAGCACACGCATTGCGTTGCTGTATGCCGGGCTGTTTGCGCTGGTGTTGGGGCTGATCGTTTCGCTGGCGGTTGGCGGCCTTGCGCGCTTTGGCGAAGCCAGCGCATCGCGCGATCTGGCGGCCAATGCGCGGGTGTTCGATGAAATCCTGGCCGCCCGGGCCCGGCAAATGGGCGATCAGGCCGATGTTCTGGCGCATGATTTCGGCTTCCGCGAAGCTGTTGCGACAGCGGACGCGGCAACGATCGCCAGCGCGCTTACAAGTCTTGAGGACCGGGTGCGCAGCGATATGGCCTTCGTTGTGACGTTGGAGGGCGAATTGCTAGCCGCTGATGCCAGCGGCGTGCCAGCCCCGGATACGCTGTGGGCGCGGCTGGACGAAGGCGGCAAGCGCGGCATCATCCGGACAGACCGCGGGCTGGCGCTGGCAGCCGCGTCGCCGATTGAGGCCCCCGACCTTATCGGCTGGCTGGTCATCGCGCAGCCGCTCGACCGGGCCGAGCTTGATCGCCTGGTTGATCTGGCGCCCATCGCCCTGGAAGCGCAAGTGGTTGAAGCGGCGCGCCAGCCCGCGTGGCTGCGCAACGCCAAGGCGGATGCCGTATTTGAGCGTCAGGAAAACGAACGCCTGCTGTATCACGTGTCCAATCTGGCCGTCCTGCAAGATGGCATCGCGCCCCGGCTGGTGTTGCGACACGCGCTCGAAAAGTCGCTGTCCGCCTATACCGAGCTCAAAGTGTGGCTCGTGTTGCTGGCTGCTGGCGGGATCATGCTGGTGCTGGGTCTGAGCTGGAAAGTGGCGCGCAGTGTGACCGAGCCGCTCCAGCAGCTGGACGAAGCAACCCGACTGATCGGCGAGGGGCGCGAGGTCAGCCTGAACATTGCGACCGACGACGAAATTGGGCGTCTGGCGGGCAGCTTCAATCAGATGGTGGCTGCCATCGAGGAACGCGAACGCCAGATCATTCATGTCGGACTGCATGATGGACTGACCGGCTTGCCCAATCGCAAGCTGTTTACCGAACAACTCGCCAACACCCTTTCGCGCCGGCGGGCAGGGGAACAGGTCATGGTGGCCTATATCGATCTTGACGACTTCAAGATGGTGAATGACACGCTCGGCCATCCTGCGGGCGATACTTTGCTGCGGATGGTCGCGGGCCACCTTTGCGAAGACCTGCCCGATGCGCTGATCGCTCGCTTGGGCGGCGACGAGTTTGCAATCCTGATCGACGGGATCGGTGACAAGGCGAGTCTTGGTAATATCGCCGATGCCTTGCAGCGCAGCTTTGAACGGCCGCTCTCGATTAACGGCCAGCATGCCGCCTGCGGCGCGAGTATCGGCATTGCGATGGCGCCCGGCGATGGCGAGGACGGCACGACGTTGATGAAAAACGCCGACCTCGCGCTGTACCGGGCCAAGCATGAAGGCAAATCGACCTATCACTTTTTCGAGCCGTCGCTTGACGAAGCCGCCCGCCAGCGCCGCCAGCTGGAACTGGACTTGCGGGCCGCGATCAAGGAGGGCGGGTTCGAGCTGAATTTTCAGCCGCTTTACAGCCTCGCTGAAAAGCGCCTGACCGGGTTCGAGGCGTTGATCCGCTGGAACCATCCGACCCGCGGACGGGTGAACCCGGCCGAATTTATCGCGCTTGCCGAAGAAACCGGACTGATCATTCCGATTGGCGAGTGGGTCCTGCGTGAGGCCTGTCATCAGGCAAGCACATGGCCTGATAACGTGACCGTTGCCGTCAACGTTTCGCCCAAGCAATTCACCGCCACCGGCATCGTCAGCACGGTATTGTCCGCCCTTTCATCCAGCGGCATCGCGCCCGCGCGGCTGGAGCTTGAGATTACCGAGAGCATTTTCATCGCCGACATCGAAACGACCCTCGCGACGCTCCACAGCTTGCGCAATCTGGGCGTCAAGATCGCGCTGGATGACTTTGGCACCGGATATTCCTCGCTCAGCTACCTGCGCTCGTTCCCGTTCGACAAGGTCAAGATTGACAAGAGCTTTGTCGAGGATCTGGGCACCAGCAGCAGTGGCCATGCCATGATCCGCGCCATCACCACGCTGGCCAATGCGCTTGGCATGGCAACCTTGGCCGAAGGGGTTGAGGACGTCGCCCAATTCGAAGTTCTCGAACGCGAAGGCTGCCAGAACATTCAAGGCTATCTGTTCTCGCGTCCGGTGCCGGCAGGTGCGGTTGCCGCCATGCTGCGTGACGGTGCGGGATACCAGCGCCTGCTATCGGCCTGACAGGGCGGCAACCTCCCAAACAGACGGCTTGGTGTTTTCCCTTGTGCCCTGCGCGCCGCGCCCTCTAGGAGAGCGGGGAGCTTGAACAGGGAGAGACGCTTCGTGATGTATCCGAAGTTGCGGCAAGGATTGATCGCCGGTGTGGGAGCCGCTGCCGTTGCAGCGGCGGTTTTTATGTCAGCCCCTGCCACCGCACAAAGCCGCGCCGTCGCCTTTACCGGCGCGCGCATTCTGACCATGACGGGTGAGACGATCGAGAACGGCACGCTGGTCATCAGGGACGGCAAGATCCTGGCGGTTGGCAGCAATGTCGCGATTCCTGCCGATGCCGAGCGCCGGGCCGTTGATGGCCGCGTGATTATGCCCGGCATCGTGGACGCGCACTCCCATATCGGCCAGGTCGCAGGCGCGGATGGTTCCGGTCCGATCCAGCCCGAGGTTCGGGCGCTGGATTCCATCGATCCCTTGTCTTCCAGCATCGGCAAGGCCCGCGCAGGCGGGGTCACGACAGCCAATATCATGCCCGGATCGGGTCATTTGATGAGCGGGCAGACCTTCTACATGAAGCTGCGCAAGGCCCGTACCGTCGAAGGCGTCGCCTTCCAGATGAAGGACGGCGCGGCGCTTGGCGGGATGAAGATGGCCAACGGAACCAACCCGATGGGCCGCACCGGCTTTCCCGGAACACGGGCCAAATCGGCATCGCTGGTGCGTGAAGCGTTGATCGGTGCGAAGGCCTATTGCGATGGTGATCGCAAGACCCGTGACTTGTCCAAGGAAGCCTTGTGCGAAGTTCTTTCGGGTGACCGGCTGGTTCATTTCCATTCCCACCGCGCCGATGACATCATGACCGTGCTGCGGCTGAAGCGCGAATTCGGGTTCGATGTGCTGATCCAGCACGGCACCGAGACGTGGAAGATCGCTGACGAACTGGCCAAGGCCGGCGTGCCGGTGTCGAACATCACGCTCGATTCGCCCGGCGGCAAGCTGGAGACAATCGATCTGCGGATGAATAACGCTGCGATCCTCGAACGCGCAGGCGTGCTGGTGTCGATCCATTCCGACGATGCGATCGTGGATTCGCGCATGTTGCTGCGCGAAGCCGGTCTGGCCGTGCGCGGCGGGATGAGCCGCGAGGGGGCGTTAAAAGCCCTCACCATCAACCCGGCAAAACAAATGCGGCTGGACGCCCGCGTCGGCTCGCTTGAAGCGGGCAAGGATGCCGATTTTCTGCTGCTTAGCGGCGATCCGCTGTCGACCTACACGCAAGTGCTTGAAACCTGGGTCGAGGGCGAAAAGCTGTTCGATCGCAGCCGTCCGGAAGACTTGCTGATGGCAACGGGGGGCTACGGCGCCGGAAGCCCGATGGAAGCGTCGCATCATCACTGGGAAATTGCCGAAGCTGGAGGGGAACACTGATGGGTATCACCGGGTTCCTCGTGACTGTGGCTGCCACCGCACTGTGCTTTGGCACGGCGGCTCAGGCGCAGGATGTCGCGATCAAGGGCGATGAAGTGCACACTATGGCTGGCCCGATGATTGCCGATGGCGTGGTGGTCATCAAGGGCGGGAAGATCGTCGCGGTTGGCCCCGCTTCCAGCACGCCAATCCCCGAAGGCCTCGAGGTGATCGAAGCCAAGGTCGTCACGCCCGGATTGGTGGACGCCCGAACTGTGGTCGGCCTTGCTGGCTACATGAACCAGCCGCAAGATCAGGATCAGCTTGACGAAAGCGCGCCGGTCCAGCCGCAATTGCGGGCCATTGATGGCTATAATCCGGAAGAGGCACTGGTGGCCTGGCTGCGCGGCTTTGGCGTCACGACGATTCACACCGGCCACGGCCCCGGCGCGTTGGTGTCGGGGCAGACGATGGTTGCCAAGACCGTCGGCAAAACAGCCGACGAGGCGGTGATAGTGCCGCAGGCGATGGTTGCGGCCAATCTCGGCCCATCCGCGCTTGCCGAAGGCGGCAAAGCGCCGGGGACGCGGGCCAAGCAGATGGCAATGCTGCGTCAGGCCTTGCTGGCAGCCAAGCAGCCCGAAGCGCCCAAAGCAGACAAGAAGGGCCAGGAAAAGGCCGGCCCAGACAAGCCGCCCAGCCTTGATACGCAGGTGATGCGTGATGTGTTGGCGCGCAAACTGCCGCTTTTGGTGACGGCGCACCGGGCGCAAGACATCATGAGCGCGCTGCGCCTGCGCGAGGAATTCGGCATTGATCTGGTGCTCGATGGGGCCGCCGAAGCCTATCTGCTGACTGACGAGATCAAGGCGGCCGGTGTAACAGTGATCCTGCATCCGCCCATGGCGCGCCAATATGGCGAGTTCGAGAATGCGAGCTTCACCACGGGCGCGGTGCTGCGCGCGGCGGGCATCCCCTTCGCCTACCAATCAGGCTACGAAGGCTATGTGCCCAAGACCCGTGTGGTCTTGTTCGAGGCCGGCATTGCCGCTGCCAACGGGCTTGCCTGGAACGACGCACTTGCCAGCATCACGATCAATGCAGCCAACGCCATTGGCCTTGGCAAACGGATCGGATCGCTCGAAGTGGGCAAGGACGGCGATGTGGCACTGTTCGATGGTGATCCCTTCGAGCATACCTCGCACTCTGCCGGGGTGGTGATTGACGGCAAGGTTGTCAGCACAATCGCCCAATAGCGACCTTCGCAGCCTTCACAGCCGCGGCCGGACCGCCCATCATACAAGGCTTCGAAAAATTGATATGACCCATAAAGCGCCAGTCGAGCAGCTTTCCAGGTGGCCAGCCTAAGGGCCGCGCTATGCTGGAAGCCCCATCATATCACGCGATTGCGGCCATGGCGGTCACGATCGCCATGTTCGTCGGCTTTGCCCGGGGCCGCTTTCCTGAGGAAATCATCTCGCTGATTACCATCGCGGTGATCGGGGTGGGACTTTACTTTGCCCCGCTCGAAGGGGGCAAGCCGACCGATGGCCTTGCAATCGCATTCGGCGGGTTTGGCCATTCCGCCCTCATCACAATCTGTGCGCTGATGATCCTCGGGCGCGGGCTGGTGGTGACAGGCGCGCTTGAGCCTTTTGCCCGGGTGCTGGAAAGCGTATTCCGATACAATAGCCAGCTGGGTCTGCTTACGGCTTTGATGCTGGCTTTCTCGATGTCGATGTTCGTCAACGACACGCCGGTTATGGTGCTGCTCATTCCGATCATCGTCGCGATTGCCGCCAAGGGGCTGATGGCGTCGTCCAAGATCCTCATGCCGGTCAACACGGCGGTGCTGCTGGGCGGAATGTCGACCACGATTGGAACCTCGACGAATATTCTGGTCGTCACCATCGCTGCCGACCTTGGGATGAAGGCGTTTGGTGTGTTCCAGTTCACGCCGATCATCTTGATCGCGGGCCTGGTTGCGATCCCCTATCTGTGGCTGGTGATGCCGCGCATGCTGCGCGACAATAGCGTTGTGCCGGACAAGCAGCGCCGGATTTTTCACACCCGTCTGCGTGTAGGGGCAAGCAGCCTGCTGTCCGGCGCCGATTTTGCCTCGGTCAAGGGCCGGCTGCCAGAAGGCATTACCTTTCACGATATGCCCGAAGGCACTCTTCAGCTCGATCAGCGATTGCATATTTCAGGCACCCATGAAGCGCTGGAAGAGGCTGCACGCGCGCTCAAGGGGGAACTTGCCCCGACGTGGGTGATCGATCGCATCCGCCGGATATCCAAGGCGCAAGGCGAGGATATTGTCGCGGTTGAAATGACCGTCACCTCGGATTCGCGGCTCGTTTCCCGCGCCCTTGCCAGTTCGGGCATTGCCGATTTGTACGGGGTCGCCGTGCTCGGGATCCACCGGCCCGCCCGCGTTCTGGGCGAGCGCGATACTTATGCTGCGACGGGCGACCTGCACATCCTTGAGGGTGATGTGCTGCTGGTGATGGGGATTGAGGAGGATTTGAACAGCTTTGCCGAAGGCGACGGCCTCCTCCGCCTTGAAGGTGCCCGCGAACTGCCGCGCCGGTCGAAGGCCGTGCTGGCAGGCAGCATCATGCTGGGCGCGATTGCCACAGCCTCGCTTGGTCTGCCGTGGTTCGATGCCAATGGCTATGCGCCGATCAAGCTGCCGATTGCGATTTCCGCGCTGGCTGGCGCAATCGCGATGTTTGTGACGGGCTGCGTCAAGTTTGACCGGGTCGGCCGGGCGCTGTCGGCCAAGGTGATTGTTCTGATTGCGGCCAGCCTCGCCATCGGGCGGGTGATTGACGAAAGCGGAGCGGCCGAATGGCTGGGACAGGCCCTGTCGCTTGGCCTTGCCTATCTGCCTCCGGCGCTGGTGCTGTCGGCGATCATGCTGTTTGTGACGGTGCTGACCAACTTTGCGTCAAACGCGACCGCTGCCACGATCGGTACGCCTATTGCCTTCAGCATCGCCAACCAGCTCGGCCTGCCACCAGAGCCCTTGGTGCTGGCGGTGTTGTTTGGCTGCAACTTGTCGTTTGCGACACCGATTGCCTATCAATCCAACCTGCTGATCATGTCTGAAGGCGGGTACGAATTCAGCGATTACGTGCGCGCCGGAGTGCCGCTGGTGGCATTGATGGTGACCGTACTGTCGGCCCTGTTGGTGCTGTGGTACGGCTTGTGACGAAAACGGAGGCGGGTATGATGCGGACGTGGGGATGGATGGCAGGGGTGGCTGCGCTGAGTTTGGCAGCGGCCCCCGCGCAGGCCGATGAATTGCGCGATGCGGTGACGGCAGACTTGCCCGGATTGATCGCACTGTACGAAGATTTGCACGCCAATCCCGAACTGAGCTTTCAAGAGGTCGAAACCGCGAAAAAGCTTGCCGCACGGGCCCGTGCGCTGGGCTTCGAGGTGACCGAAGGTGTCGGCAAGACCGGGGTGGTCGCCGTCATGCGCAACGGCGATGGTCCCACTGTCATGCTGCGTGCCGACATGGACGGGCTGCCGGTGATTGAACAGACCGGGCTGCCCTATGCCTCAAAGCGCCGCGCAGTCCCGCAATCGGGAATTGAGACCGGCGTGATGCACGCATGCGGCCATGATACGCACATGGCCGGTTGGGTCGGCACGGCACAACTGCTTGCCGCGCGCCGCGATCAATGGTCGGGGACGCTGGTAATGATCTTGCAGCCCGCCGAAGAAATCGGCGAGGGCGCCAAGGCCATGCTTGATGATGGGCTCTACACCCGTTTTCCCAAGCCCGATTACGTGCTCGCCTTTCATGATGCGGCGCAGGCTCCGGCCGGGATGATCGGATACGCCAATGGTTTCGCGCTGGCCAATGTCGATTCGGTCGATATCGTCGTGCCGGGTGTCGGCGGGCACGGCGCCTATCCGCATACGACCAAGGATCCCGTGGTGCTTGCGTCGGCCATCGTCATGCGTTTGCAAACGCTGGTGAGCCGGGAATTGAACCCGACGGAATCGGCGGTTGTGACCGTTGGCAGTTTTCAGGCAGGGTCAAAGCACAATATCATCCCCGATGAGGCCCGCCTCCAGATTACGGTAAGAAGCTATTCCGATGCGGCGCGGAAGCTGTTGCTGGACGGGATCGCGCGGATTGCCCGGGGCGAGGCGGTTGCAGCGGGGATGCCCGATGACAAAATGCCCAGAGTCAGCGTGGCTGATCCCTACACCCCGGCCACATTCAACACCGCTGCCCTGACGCAGCGCGTGGCGGCCCTGCTGGCGCCGCGGTTCGAGGGGCGGGTGAAAGAGGTGCCTGCTGTTATGGGCGGTGAGGATTTCAGCCAGTTCTACCGGGCCGATCGCGACAATGTGGAATCGCTGATCCTGTGGGTTGGCGGGGTGCGGGCCGAGGAATGGGCCAAGGCGGAAAAGGGCGAAATCACCTTGCCCTCACTTCACTCGCCATTCTGGGCGCCTGATGCTCCAGTCGTCATCGCCACTGCGACCGAGGCGCTGACGGCGGCCACGCTCGATCTGATGGCAAAGCCATGATGCCAAAAAATGCGGCCGCCGGAGCGCTCCCTTGGCAGGGGCAATCCGGCGGCCGTTTCTCCTCCCCAGGAGAACTGTGAAACGGGTGCGGCCTTACGAGGGTACGTAAGTCCCGAGACGGTGGTGCAAGGCGTTGATCTTGGCCAGCTCTTCACGATCTTCGGTGTTGCGGGCGTGGCTTTCCAGCGCGCGGCGCAGCAACTTCATATCGGCGGTCGAAAGCAGCGCGCGGGCGCGCGCAGGCTCGGGGTTGGGGGTTTCGGTATCGCTCATCGTCACTCTCCTAGGGTGAATACCCGGCAAGCCTTAGGCGGCTTTGCGGGTAACCGGAAGGCCACAAAATTGCAGCCTTCCGGTCCCTCTCCCGGGCGTCTTAGGCCGCCTCGAACTGGTTCATCGTATTGTGCGCGCCGCCCGCCTTCAGGGCTGCTTCACCGGCGAAGTATTCCTTGTGATCGTCACCGATGTCGCTGCCCGACATGTTCTGGTGCTTCACACAGGCGATACCCTGGCGGATTTCCTCGCGCTGCACGTTCTTGACGTAGCCCAGCATTGCAGCTTCGCCAAAATACTCGCGGGCGAGGTTATCGGTGCTGAGCGCCGCGGTGTGGTAGGTCGGCAGGGTGATGAGGTGGTGGAAGATGCCCGCCCGCGCAGCGGCATCGCGCTGGAAGGTGCGGATCTTCTCATCGGCTTCGTCCGACAGCGCGGTGCCGTCGTAATCGACACTCATCAGCTTGGCGCGGTCATACGCCGACACATCCTTGCCGGCCGCTTCCCACGCATCGAACACCTGCTGGCGGAAGTTCAGCGTCCAGTTGAAGCTGGGCGAGTTGTTGTAGACCAGCTTGGCATTCGGCACGACTTCGCGGATGCGGTCGACCATGCTGGCGATCTGTTCCACGTGGGGCTTCTCGGTCTCGATCCACAGCAGGTCAGCGCCATTCTGCAAGGACGTGATGCAATCAAGCACCACGCGGTCCTCGCCCGTCCCGGCGCGGAACTGGTAGAGGTTGGAGGGCAGGCGCTTGGGGGCGAGCAGCTTGCCGTCGCGGCTGATGAAGACCTGACCATTGGTGATGTTGGCGGGATCGACCTCGTCGGCGTCAAGGAAGCTGTTGTACTGGTCGCCCAGATCGCCCGGCTCCTTCGAGAAGGCGATTTGTTTGGTGAGGCCAGCGCCGAGCGAGTCGGTGCGGGCGACGATGATGCCGTCGTCCACGCCCATTTCAAGGAAGGCCATGCGGCAGGCGCGGATCTTCTGGAGGAACTCTTCGTGCGGCACGGTGACCTTGCCGTCCTGGTGGCCGCACTGCTTTTCGTCCGACACCTGGTTTTCGATCTGGAGCGCGCAGGCACCCGCTTCGATCATCTTCTTGGCGAGGAGGTAGGTCGCCTCTGCATTGCCGAAGCCTGCGTCGATGTCGGCGATGATCGGCACGACGTGGGTTTCATAGTTGTCGATCGCGTTCTCGATGCGCTTGGCTTCCACAGCGTCCCCGGCCTTGCGGGCAGCGTCGAGGGCGCGGAACATCATGCCGAGCTCGCGCGCGTCGGCCTGCTTGAGGAAAGTGTAGAGCTCCTCGATCAGCGCAGGCACCGAGGTCTTCTCGTGCATCGACTGGTCGGGCAGCGGGCCGAACTCGCTACGCAGCGCTGCGACCATCCAGCCCGACAGGTAGAGGTAACGCTGCTTGGTGGTGCCGAAGTGCTTCTTGATCGCGATCAGCTTTTGCTGCGCGATGAAGCCGTGCCAGCAGCCCAGCGACTGGGTGTATTGGGCAGGGTTTGCGTCATAGGCGGCCATGTCGGCGCGCATGATCCCGGCGGTGTACTTGGCGATGTCGAGCCCGGTGCGGAAGCGGTTCTGGGTGACCATGCGGGCGGCGCTTTCGGGGTCGATTGCGGCCCAGCTCGATCCGTTGGCAGAAACGATGCCCTGCATCCGGGTGATGGTGTTCTGATAAGTCATAACTGTCTCCTGTCCATCCTGGGGAGGGGGTTGAGGCCTTGCAGACTCGCGCCGCTGGATGAGCAGGGTTTGGCGTGCTGCGCCGCAGTATGACAGGAAAAATTACAGATAATCGTGTCGCTATGCCGACAATCGCCGGCAATCTTGTGTCAATCGGTAAATTAATTTACAAATCCTCCCATGGCTGACACCAACCTCCTCGCCGGACCTGCCTTGCGCCGACTGCGCAAACGCGAAGGCCTGACCCAAGCCGGAATGGCGGGCATCCTCGGGATCTCGCCCTCTTACCTTAACCTGATCGAGCGCAACCAGCGCCCCCTGTCAGCCCGCGTGCTGGTGCAGGTGATCGAGCGGTTCGATTTCGATCCGCGCAGTTTGCGTGAAGACGACGCCATCGGCGGGCTCGACGGCCTTGTCAGGCGCATGGCTGACAAACGCTTCGGCGATCTCGGGATCGACCGTGAGGAAGTGCAGGAATTTCTCGCCGCCGCGCCGCAAATCGCTGCCGCCTTCGCCCGGCTCTACGATACGGGCGGGGGTGAGCGATTGGTGGTGGAAGACACCGCGGCCGCCGCGCGCCGTGCGGTCGAACGCTGGCAGAACCACTTCGCCGATCTCGATCACGCCGCCGAAGACCTTGCCGATGAATTGCGCCTTTCGCGCGGGGAAATCAGCGCGGCCTTGGGCGAACGCCTGCGCGAAAAGCACCAGCTTCAGGTGCGCATTCTGCCGGCCGAAGTCATGCCGGGGCAGGTCCA
Organism: Porphyrobacter sp. TH134; assembly: GCF_002855495.1. GTDB lineage: Bacteria > Pseudomonadota > Alphaproteobacteria > Sphingomonadales > Sphingomonadaceae > Erythrobacter. The sequence goes on along the minus strand of NZ_PKRO01000007.1, from coordinate 74,671 downwards.
TCGGCTCGATCTCCACGCGCGGCAATTGCAGCTTTCCGAAATGCTCCCCGGCGCCGCGCGACGGTTTCAGATTGCCCGGCAAGTCGGGCAGCTGGAAATGCGCGAAGGCATCGAGATGCTGGTGGCAGGCGCTAACCTTGCCAGTGCGGATGCGCGCGATGCTTTTCGCGAACATATCGCCGATTATCTCGCGGGCGCGCTGTTGCTTCCCTATCGCCGGTTCCTGCGCGCTTGCGAGACGACTGGATATGATCTGGCGGTTCTCCAGCGCCGCTTTGCTGTCAGCTTCGATCAGGTTGCCCAGCGGCTCACCACGCTGGGGCGGGTCGGCGAGCGCGGGTTGCCGTTCTTCACGGCAGTGATCGACCGGGCGGGACGGATGACCAGTTTCACCGCTGGCGGGAGCGGCGCGATATATCCGCTCGAAGGCGCGCGCTGGCCCGCATGGGTGCCCTATGCCGCGTTCGAGCGTCCCGGAACCGTGCTCACGCAGGCCGTTACCTTCGGCGAGGGCGAAGCGGCAGCACGGCACTGGTTCACGATCACGCGTACCGTCGATGGGGACGGCGTCATGTGCGCAGGTCGCCGCGCGGTGGTGCTCGGGATCGAGGCCCGCTTTGCTGGAGACCTTGCCCACGCCCGCGGAGTCTCTCTTGCACGGGAAGACGCCGTTCCGCTGGGAACACCATGTCTGCGCTGCGGACGGGTGGAATGCCTGACACCCGCGCCTGCCCGCCTCGCCAGCGTTCCGCGCACCTGAACCATTCGGTCGCGCTCATCAGCGAATTGGAACATTCATCGCCAATAGCCGGTTCGCTTGGCCTAGGATGTTCCTCCTCGTCTTGAAAGTTGATCCATGGAAAACGAACCCGCAACCGACGTGCAGCACACCGCCGCTCCGGTCCACACGACAACCATCATTCGCGAAAAGCGGGGCTCAGGCGGTGTGGTGATCGGACTGATCGTGGTCGTGGCCCTTGTGGTCGCAGGCTTTATTTATATACGCGCGCAGGATTCCGAAGTGATGCGCGATGCAGCGGTAGCCGACGCGGCCCAGAAGGTCGGTGACAGCGCCGAGCAGGCTGGCGAAGCGATTGAGAATGCCGCGAATAAGGTCACTGGGGAGTAAGCTCGACCGGCTATCGCAAAGGCAGTGTAAAGTTTACCGACATTTCATTTCTTGGCCTTAGTCCGGTGCCTCAACAAGGTTAACCGGACCGCCATGAAATGATCCGCCTGTTCAAGCATTATATCCCGCATGCCGTGCTGCTGCTCGGATTGCTTGATCTTGGCCTGCTTGTCATGGCGAGCGAGATCGCTTGGCAGTGGCGCGCGCACCAGATCGGCATGGACATGGCCAGCCTCAGCGGGCGCGGCCTGGCCTTGTTCGGCACCGCGTCGGTGATCTGGCTGGCGATGATTGCGGTTGGCGTATACGGCCCCAACGCGCTCAGATCCTTGAGGTTTGCTGGCGCACGCGTGCTGGTGGCGATCAGTTTGGGCATCATTGCGCTTGCGGTTGTCGACTTCGTCATCCCCAGCGATCTGTTCTGGCGTTCGACCCTGCTCTACACCATGGGTCTGGCTATTCTGGTTCTGGTCGCCGACCGGCTGTTACTCAATTCGTTTCTCGGGTCATCGGCCTTTCGCCGCCGGGTGATGGTCTTGGGCGCGGGCAACCGCGCGCAGCGGCTGCGCGTTCTGGGAGACAAGCCCGAAACCGGTTTTGTGATCGTTTCCTACATCGCCATGAGCGATGATGCCCGCGTCGTTGAAGAGGCTATCCCGCGTTCGGCGGTTCATGATTTGGGCCGGTTTGTCGAAAATCTCGGCGTTTCCGAAGTGGTCCTTGCGCTGCAGGAACGGCGCAACGCGCTGCCGCTCAAGGATCTGCTCCGGATCAAGACGAAGGGCGTCCACGTCAATGACTTCTCCAGCTTCATCGAGCGCGAGACGGGCCGTGTTGACCTCGATACGATCAACCCCAGCTGGCTGATTTTCTCTGACGGCTTTTCAAGCAGCCGGATGTTTTCCAGCGCGGTCAAACGCATCTTTGACATCACCGCCAGTCTGATTTTGCTGACCCTGACGCTGCCCGTTATCGTGCTGTTTGCAGCGCTGGTGAAGCTTGACAGCAAAGGGCCCGCCTTCTTCCGCCAGACCCGCGTGGGGCTTTACGGCGAACCCTTCACGCTTATCAAACTGCGCTCGATGCGCACCGATGCCGAAAAGGACGGCGCCAAGTGGGCCGAGGAAAACGACCCGCGCATCACGCGGTTGGGGCGGTTTATCCGCAAGGTCCGGATCGACGAGCTGCCGCAGACCTGGAGCGTGCTGAAAGGCGAGATGAGCTTTGTCGGCCCGCGTCCTGAGGTGCCCTCGTTTGTTGAAAGTCTGGAAGAGGAAATCCCCTTCTACGGCGAGCGGCACATGGTCAAACCCGGCATCACGGGCTGGGCGCAGATCAACTATCCTTACGGCGCTTCGGTCGAAGACAGCCGCTGCAAGCTGGAATATGATCTTTACTACGCCAAAAATTATACGCCCTTTCTGGATTTTGTGATCCTGCTGCAAACGCTGCGGGTGGTCCTGTGGCCGGAGGGCGCGCGGTGATTGCGCCCATCTCTCCCGCGTCGATGGGCGAAACGCTGGTCTGGGCGGCAGGGGCCATCTTGAGCGCCGGCGCCTTGCTGTGGATTTGGCGCCACGGCGAGCGCACCCGGCCTGACCTTATCGGGTTAATGGTCGCCTCTGGTGCAAGCACGCTATGGTGCGCGCTCGCGGCAGGCCTCGGGGCGGATCACACCGCGGCAATCCTCGCCGCGATGACGCGCAATCTGGCGCTTATCGCGACCATTTTCTGCCTGTTTGCCGCCGATGGCCGCAGCGCAAGCGTCAAGCCGGTGCGGCCCTTGATTATCGCGCTGGTGCTTGTGCAACTGCTCCAGCCGGTCGTGCTGCTGATCGGCAACCGGATCAGCGGCGTTCCTGATCTGGCCGAGGCGGTGTTTCAGGCGCGGTTACTGATCGATATGCTGGTGGCGATCGGTGCGCTGATGCTGCTGCACAACCTGTATGCCGGCGCACCGAACGCGCTTCGTCCCGTGCTGCGCTGGACCGGGATCGCGCTCGCCGGGATTTTTGCCTTTGATCTCAACCTTTACATGCTGGCCTATCTGGGCGGAGCAATGCCCGAATTGCTCGGCAATATCCGCGGCTTGTTTGCCGGCATCATGGCAGTGCTGTTTGCCCTTGGGATGAATGCTGCGGGACCGCGCGTGCAGTTCAGCCCGTCGCGCATCGTGACCTTTCGTACGCTCTCGTTGGTGCTGATTGGCGGGTACTTGTCGGCCATGGTGCTGGTGACAAAATCGCTGGCCATGCTCGGCGGCGAAGTTGCGCGCGCCAGCCAGATTGTGTTCGTTGCCGCGGCTGTGGTGGGGGCCGCTATCGCGCTTCCATCGTCGCGGCTGCGCGGTTGGCTTCGGGTGACGGCCACCAAACATCTCTTTCAGCACCGCTACGACTACCGCCAGGAATGGCTGCGTTTCACCCGGACGATCGGCCATGGCGGCGCCAGCGGCGCCAGCCTTGAAGAGCGCGCGGTCAAGGCTTTGGCCGACATGACCGAAAGCCCTGCGGGGCTGTTGCTGATGCCCAACGAGGAAGCTCAGCTGGAACTGACTGCACGGTGGAACTGGCCAACCATTGCAGTGCCAGCCGTGGCAGGCGATTTTGCCCTGTCCGGTCTGCTTGAACAGCATAACCTGATCCTCGCCTTTGACGAGGCGCGCGCCGGGATCGATCATTGCGGGGAAACAGCGCAGCTTCCCGAATGGCTGCTGGAAGCCGACGATGTCTGGGCGCTGGTCCCGCTGATCCATTTTGACCGGTTGGTGGGGGTCATCGTCTTGGCCCGGCCGCGAACCCCGCGCCAACTTGACTGGGAAGACTTCGATCTACTGCGTGTCGCTGGCCAGCAGTTGGCGAGCTATCTTGCCGAACAGGCCGGGCAGCAGGCCTTGATGGATGCAAGCCGGTTTGATGAATTCAACCGCCGGATCGCGTTTGTGATGCACGATATCAAGAACCTCGTCAGCCAGCTTTCCCTGCTTGCGGCCAATGCCGAACGCCATGCTGATAACCCCGCATTTCGGGCTGATATGCTGGTCACGCTGCGCAATTCGGCTGACAAGCTGTCCGCGCTGCTGGCGCGCCTCGGTCGCTATGGTTCGGGTCAGGTCAACGCGCTTGGTCCGATCGACCTGGTCGAACTGGCGCGCACGATGGCCGAGCGTTTCAAATCCGCGCATCCTGTCGCTTTGACGCGCGAGGCCACGGTCATGGTCATGGGCAACCGTGAAGCGCTGGAACAGACGCTGATCCATCTTGTGCAGAATGCCATTGATGCAAGCGAGCCTGACATGCCGGTGTTTCTCGATGTGACCACGCAGGGTCTGCATGGCACCATCGAGGTGGTGGATGCAGGGGCGGGCATGAGCCCTGAATTTGTCCGGACCGGTCTGTTCAAGCCGTTCGTTTCGTCCAAGGCGGGCGGCTTTGGTATCGGCGCCTTCGAAGCGCGCGAATTGGTGCGCGCCATGGGTGGCCGCATCGCGGTGGAATCGCGCGAAGGGCTGGGAACCCGCTTTGCCGTGGCGCTCCCGCTGGCAGAGGTCGCGCGTCTGCGAGAGGTAGATGGCTTCGATGATGGCTCGGCGCAAAAGGTGGCATGATGGCTGACAAGAAACCCGTGCTGTTGGTGATCGAGGATGACCCAGGCCTGCAAGCCCAGCTGAAATGGGCCTATGACGATTTTGAAGTGGTCATTGCCGGTGACCGCGACAGCGCGATTGCGGCGCTGCGGTCAGAAATGCCGGGCGTGGTGACGCTCGATCTCGGGTTGCCGCCCGATCCTGATGGCACCAGCGAAGGGTTTGCCGTGCTTGATGCCATCATGGCGCTGAAGCCCGGCACCAAGGTGATCGTCGCCAGCGGACACGGTGCGCGGGAAAGCGCGCTGACAGCGATCGCGCGCGGAGCGTATGATTTCTATCAGAAGCCGATCGATATTGATGCGCTGGGCCTGATCGTGCGCCGGGCTTTCAACCTGCGCACCATCGAGGAGGAAAACCGCCGCCTTGTGGCCTCCAGCAGCGCTGACAAGACCGTACTGGGCCGCCTCATCACCGGCGCGCCGGAGATGGTCAAGGTCGCGCGGACTATCGAACGCGTTGCCAAAACCAGCGTGTCGGTGATGCTGCTCGGCGCGAGCGGAACCGGAAAGGAACTGCTCGCCAAGGGGCTGCATGATTCCAGCGACCGGGCTGATGGACCCTTTGTGGCGATCAATTGCGCAGCGATCCCCGAGACGTTGCTCGAAAGCGAGCTGTTCGGGCACGAGAAAGGCGCCTTCACAGGGGCGGTCAAGACCACCGAGGGCAAGATCGAAAGCGCCCATGGCGGCACGCTGTTCCTTGATGAGGTAGGCGACATCCCGCTGCCACTTCAGGTCAAGTTGCTGCGCTTTTTGCAGGAACGGACCATCGAACGCATCGGCGGCCGGCGGGCGATTGCGGTCAACACCCGGATTGTCTGCGCCACCCACCAGGACCTCGAAACGATGATCCAGCAGGGCAGTTTCCGCGAGGATCTGTTCTACCGGCTCGCTGAAATCGTCATCCGGATCCCCGGCCTGGCTGAACGCCACGGCGATCCGGTTCTGTTGGCCAAAGCTTTCCTCAAGCGTTTCGCCGCCGAAATGAATCCGAGCGTCACCGGGTTTGCTCCCGATGCGCTTGCGGCGATTGATGCGCATGAATGGCCGGGTAATGTGCGCGAGCTGGAAAACCGGATCAAACGCGCCGTCATCATGGCGGATGGCAAGTTGGTCACTGCGGACGATCTCGATCTCGGCGCAGGCAAGGCCGAAGATGCCGATGTGCTGAACTTGAAGGCCGCGCGCGAAGCCGCTGATCGCCGCGTTATCCGCCATGCCTTGTCGCGCAGTGAAGGCAATATTTCCAGTACCGCCAAGTTGCTGGGGATCAGCCGTCCGACGCTGTATGACCTGCTCAAGCAATATGACCTGCAAACGTGACGTTGCAGCGGCACTGGGCGCACTGCTGCTCGCGCTGACAGGTTGCAGTGGCAACGCGCCGGACAGCGGCGGCGCTGACGGTGGTCCGGACAGTCAAGCCCATCTCCGGCTGCTGGCCGATGCCAATGCGGCGATGGGTGAGGGCCGCCTGAACGATGCCGCCCGGCTGCTGGACGACGCCCGCCGCAAGGGGCCTGAAAGTCCCGAACTGTGGTTGGCAATCGCCCGCTTGCGGCTGCGCGGGGGTGAGCATCTGGCCGCTGTTGCGGCGGCCGATCGGGCGCTGGCGCTTGGCCCAGCTTATGCACCCGCGCTGTTGCTGCGTGCCATCATGGTGCGCGATGCCCATGGTGCAGCCGATGCGCTGGTGTGGTTTGCAGCAGCGCGCAAAGCGGATGGTGACAATCCCGACATCCTTGCCGAATATGCCGCGACCCTTGGCGACAGTGGTCAGGCCACGGCGATGCTGGCAATGGTGCGCGAACTTGCGCGCGCTGCGCCCGATGATCCGCGCGTCCCCTATCTTCAGGCGGTGCTGGCAGCGCGGGGCGGAGAACTTGCACTGGCCCGCAGCTTGCTCACCGCCAGCGCGATGGCTGAGCAGGGGGTGCCGGCCGCCATGATGCTCGATGCGATCATCAGCCTGGAACAGGGCAATGCGGATAGCGCAGCTTTCACGCTTGAACGGCTGGCAGCACGCCAGCCTGCCAACAGCCGCGTACGCGATCTGCTTGCCAAGGCGATGCTGGCAGGTGGGCGTGCAGCTGAACTGGTCGAGCGCTTCGGCGCGCAAGCAGCTTTGCCCGAAGCTTCTCCCTATCTGGCGATGCTGGTCGCCCGCGCATACGAGCGGCTGGGCGACCGGGCTGCTGCGGCGCCATTGTTGGCGCGGGCCTATGGGGGTGTGTCCTTGGCTCCGGTTCCACTCGCCGTGCAAGACGGTTTGCCGGGGCCGACGGCAAGCCTGCGGCGTGCCTTATCCGAGGGCAAGGCCGGTACTGCGCGCCAGCAGGCCGCAGCGCTGCGCGAGCGCTTCCCGGCATCGGCCGACGTGGCCAGCCTGTCCGGCGATGCCTTGCTTGCCGCCGGCGATACGCAAGCGGCCTTGGCCGATTATGCGCGAGCGGCCACGGCGCGGCGGCCTTGGGCACTGACCCGCAAGACCGTTTGGGCCTTTTCCCGGTCCGGCAACGGCCAAGCGGCTGACTTGCTGCTGGCACGGCATGTGGTGGGTGAAACCGAGACAGCCAGCGCTTTGATCGCCTTGGCTGCCCAGCGATCGGCCGCTGCCGACTGGGCGCGGGTCGCCATCCTTCTCGATCATGCCGTAGCGCGCGGAGCGGGGCACGATCCGGCGCTGCTGGGGCTGCGCCTGCGTGCCGCACAGGCGCTTTACCAGCCAGCCGAAATGGAGCGCTTTGCCGCGCTGCTATCGCAAGTGCGACCGCGCAGTCTGGCCGCGCATTAAGGCACGGCTCTCGACAAGATGCCCTCGGCAGGGCAGGGCCTGCGCCCCATGAACCAGCCTGTCACTCGTGCCCCGCGTTTTGCCGTCTTGAGCGATCCGATGATCGCCGTGCTGGTTTTTGCGACGATCCTTGCCATTCTTCTGCCCGCTGCCGGCGAAGCGCGGGCGGCCGCGACAATGGTGTCCAATATCGGCATTTTTGTGCTGTTTCTTGTCAATGGCATGCGTATCCGCCGCAGCGAAATCGCACGCGGGCTCGCCAATTGGCGGTATTTTGGCCCCCTTTTGCTCTTCGTGTTCGGGGTGATGGCGCTGGGCGGGGTGGGCTTTGCAGGCCTTGCAGGAACCATGCTGCCGCCGCTGGTCGCGATCGGCTTTGTCTATCTTGGCTGTTTACCCTCAACCGTGCAGTCAGCCACCAGTTACACCAGTCTGGCCGAGGGCAATGTCGGCTTGTCGGTGGTTGGCGCGGCATTGATCAATATTGCGGGCGTACTGATCAGCGCGCCGCTGTTTGCAGTGCTGGGCGGCGGCGGGGCCGGGGGGATCGGGAGCGAGGCGATTCTTCGCATCGGTCTGATTCTGGTGCTGCCTTTCGTGATCGGACAGGTGGTGCAGGACCGCGTGATCGACCGCGTGGCCAAGCACCGCGCACGCATTGCCTGGCTTGACCGCGCGGTGATCGGGATTGCGGTCTATGTCGCGTTCTCGGGCGCGGTGGAGCAGGGGCTGGGGCGGATGTTTGCAGCGGCTGACTGGGCCGTGTTGGTCGGGCTGGTTCTGGCGATGTTGGCGCTGGCCTTGGCCGGTGCGTGGGGCACTGCCAGCCTGCTCGGCCTGCCACGCCCTGACCGGATCGCGTTTCTGTTTGCCGGATCGCAGAAAAGTGTCGCCATCGGCGCGCCGCTGGCAGCGATCCTGTTTCCGCCTGCCAGCGCCGGGTTCGTGATCGCGCCGCTGCTGCTCTACCACCTTGCCCAGCTGGTGCTGGCCGCGCCGCTAGCGATGCGGCTCAAGCAGGGAACGCATCAGGCTTTGGGCTGATAGGTCTGATCGCTGGTCGGAAACGCGCGGGTGCGCACATCATCGGCATAGCGGGCGACTGTGCGATCGATCACCCCGGCAATATCCTCGTACCGCTTCACAAACCGCGGAACACGTTCGAACATGCCGAGCATATCTTCGGTCACCAGCACCTGACCGTCGCACAGGGCCGAGGCGCCAATGCCGATGGTGGGGCAACTGACTGCCTGTGTGGCCGCAATCGCAATCGGTTCGACCACGCCTTCGATTACGATGGCAAAGGCCCCGGCCTGATCCAGCGCCTTGGCATCCGCAACGATCTTTTCTGCCTCGGCATCCGAACGGCCGCGCGCGCCATAGCCGCCCAGCACATTGACAGCCTGCGGCGTCAGACCGACGTGGCCCATCACCGGAATGCCGCGCTGGTTGAGAAAACCCACCGTCTCCGCCATCGCCGCGCCGCCTTCCAACTTCACGGCAGCGGCCCCGGTCTGCTTCAGCAGAAATGCCGCACTCTCGAAGGCTTGCTGCGGTGAGGCTTCGTAAGCGCCAAACGGCATGTCCACCACAACCACCGAATGATAGCTGCCGCGCACCACCGCCGCCCCGTGGTTCGCCATCATCTCCAGCGTCACCGGCACGGTCGAGGGCAGGCCATAGATCACCTGTCCCAGCGAATCCCCCACCAGCAACAGGTCGCAATGCGCATCGAGCAATTGCGCCTGCCGGGCGGTATACGCGGTCAGCATGACCAGCGGCTGCGCTGTCACGCCGTCCTGTTTACGGGCGCGGATCGCTGGCACGGTCAAGCGCCGCATCGGCGCCGGGGTAGGGTTGGCGCGGCTCGTGCTGGTGTCGAGTTGGAAGGTCGTGGACATGAACAGCGTGTAGCGACTGCGTGCGGCGGGGGAAAGAGCGCGCTTTCAGCTTGTGTTGCGCCCCTGTTGCGCTAGCGTTGCGGCCTAACGACCGCGCGGGGGATCTGCCGCGGTCAGTGGGAGACCTAATCCAGATGTTTCTTGACAGGATCAAGCCGCGCGCCGCGCAGGCGTGCAGGGGAAAATTGTAATGGCAAGCAAACCCAAGAAATCCATCATCGGGCAGATGTTCGCGCGCAAATCGATTGCGCAGGTCCAGCATGAAACCCAGACCAGCGAGCTGAAGCGTTCACTTGGCAAGTGGAACCTGCTGCTGCTGGGCGTGGGCTGCATCATCGGGGCGGGGATTTTCGTCCGTACCGGCAGCGCGGCCGCGCTCCATGCCGGGCCTGCCGTGCTGCTGAGCTTTGTGGTGGCCGGTATCGTCTGTGCCTTTGCAGGCCTATGTTATGCCGAGCTTTCCTCGACCCTGCCGGTGTCGGGATCGGCATACACCTATGGCTATACCACGCTCGGTGAATTTGTAGCGTGGATCATGGGTGCGTTGCTGCTGCTCGAATATGGTCTGGCCGCGTCCGTGGTGGCCGTGGGGTGGGGCGGCTATGTCGTCAGCCTGCTCGCCGATTTCGGACTGCAAATCCCGCCGCAATTTACTGGCCCTGCCGGTTACACGCTGATGCGTGATGGCGTGCCGGTGGTGGTCGATGGCCAGACGGTGACGACGATCTTCAACCTGCCAGCCTTTCTCATTTGCATGGCCCTGGCCGGATTGCTGGTGGTGGGCGTGTCGGAATCGGCCAAGGTCAACAACGTGATCGTCGCCATCAAGGTCAGCGTGCTTGCCGCGTTCATTCTGGTCGGCGGCGCGATCGTGCTGGGCAACCTCCCCGATCTCGTGGCAACCAATTGGGTGCCGTTCATCCCTGAAAACACCGGCCCGGGCGAGTTCGGGGTCGACGGGATCATGCGTGCAGCCTCGATCGTGTTCTTTGCCTATATCGGGTTTGAAGCGGTCTCGACTGCTGGCCAGGAGGCCAAGAACCCGGCCAAAGATATGCCCTTCGGCATTATCGGCAGCCTGGTGGTGTGCACGGTGATCTACATGCTGGTGGCTGCCATCATGACGCTGCTGGTGCCCTACAATACCCTGAACGTGCCCGATCCGGTCGCGGTGGTGGTCGACAATTTCGGCGCGCAATGGGGCTGGCTGGCCAAGATCATCAAGATCGGTGCGATCATTGGTCTGACGTCTGTGGTGCTGGTGCTGATGTATGCGCAGACGCGCATTTTCTACACCATGGCCCGCGACGGGTTGTTGCCCAAGGTGTTCAGCCGGGTGAACCCGCGCTTCCAGACCCCGGCGCTCAACACCATCGTCGTCGGGGTTGTCACCGCGGTTGCGGCGGGCTTCTTCGATATCAACGTGCTGGGCGACATGACCTCGGTCGGCACGCTCGCGGCCTTTGCGATCGTGTGCTTGTCGGTGATCTATCTGCGCCGTGCCGCGCCTGATCTGCCGCGCGGGTTCAAGGTGCCGCTCTATCCGGTGCTGCCGGTGCTTGGGATCCTGTCGTGCCTCTACCTGATCACCACGGTGCCTTGGGACGTTCTCAAGTTCTTCATGTGGTACATGATTGGCGGCGTGGCGCTGTATTTCATCTACGGCATCCGCAACTCCAACCTCCAGCATGGCGATTGGCAGGATGATGCGCCCGACATGGGCGAGTTTCCGGGGCCGGTGGCTGGCGACTGACCAGCCTTGATGAGGGCGCTTTGGAGGGCGCGGGAAGCAATATCGCTTCCCGCGCCCTTTGCATTGCCAGAAAAGGAATGTTGGAACATAATGCGAACATATGAGTCGTTCTGTTATGCCTTCCCCCTCGTTCAAACCATCGCCCGCCCGGGTTTTGCCGCGCTCACCGGCTGAACAGCGCTGGCGGCCCGGCCTTACTGGGCAGCCGTTCCATTCCGAGATTTTCGCGTCTGCCGCTGAGGCGAGCGGGGCGGGACTGGCTCTGGCATTGGTGCGCGATGCGCTGCAATCGGCGGATCAGGGTGCGGATGCGGCTGCAGCCGGAGACACTCGCCAGGTGCTGTGGGTACAGGACCGCAAGGCCATGCAGCTGGGCGGGCGGCCCTGCGTGGCAGGCTTGCCGCCCGATCTTCGCCACCGCCTGATTCACGTTGCCGCTGCCACGCCCGAGGACGCGCTGTTCGCGCTGGAGGAGGGGCTCAAGTGCCGCGATCTGGCCTGTGTGATTGGCGAGATCGCAGGCAATCCCCGCGCACTCAGCTTTACCGCCTCGCGCCGGCTCAGCCTGACGGCCGAACGCCACGGGGTGCGATTATGGCTGGTGCGGCTCGACGCTGCGCCAGATTTGTCCTCGGCGCGGATGCGCTGGCAGGTGCGCGCCGCACCCTCGCTCTTGCCGCGCTGGAATCCGGCCGCCCCCGGCACAGCCAGCTGGCATGCCGAACTGTTCCGCGCCCGCGCCCATGCGCCAGGCGAATGGATGCTTTACGATGACACTGGAACCCTGCGCATCTGCCCTGAACCCGAAATCGAACGCGCCGCCGCGCCGTATCCTGTCCATCTGGCTCGCCCGACTGTCGGTCGATCGCTGGCAGCGCGGGCACGCGCCTGATGCTCCGGAAGCGTCCGCGCCCACTGCGCTGATCGCTGATACGGCGCATGGTCCGCGCATCACCGCCGCCAATGATGCCGGGTTGGCTGCTGGCGCACGGGCGGGCATGCTGCTGGCCGATGCGCGCGCGCTGTGCCCCGATCTGGCTGCTGTTCCGGCCGATCCGGTAGGCGATCTTGCGGCGCTGGAGAAGCTCGCCTTGTGGGCGCAGCGCTGGGGGCCGTGGAGCGCGCTTGACCCGCCTGATGGCCTGCTGGTCGATGTCACCGGAGCAGCTCATCTGTTTGGCGGCGAGGCCCGCCTGCTGGCTGATGTGGTCGCTGCTTTTGCACAGCGCGGTCTTATGGCCCGCGGCGCGCTTGCACCTACGGCCGGGGCGGCCTGGGCGCTGGCGCATTATGGCCGCCGCGCTGCTATCCTCGCCCCCGATGATAATCCGCTGCGCGCCTTGGGGGATCTGCCGGTCGCAGCGCTCAGGCTTGATGATGATGTGCTGACCGTGCTCCGGCGTCTGGGGATCAAGCAGCTTGGCGAGCTGGCCGGGGTCAGCGGCGCCTCGGACGATCCGGGGCAAGAAGCTGCCGCCCGCGACGCCTTGCGCCGCCGGTTCCGCAATCACCGCTCGCCAGCGGCCAATCCGCTACTGCGCCTTGACCAGCTGCTGGGCCGTGTGCCCGAGCCGCTGCTGCCGGTGATTGCCCGCCCCATGCCGATGGTGCAGCGCCGGTTGCTGGAGCCGCTGCGCCACCGTGCGCCGCTCGACCAAGTGATGGCCGATCTTGCGGCTGACATGGTGCGCGCGCTCGAAGCGCGGGGCGAGGGTGCACGGCGGCTCGAACTGGCGCTGTGGCGGGTTGATGGCGCGGTTGTGCAGCGCCGGATCGAACTGGCCGCCGCCACCCGCGAAGCCAGCCATATCATTCGGCTGTTCGCCGCCCGGCTCGATGATGTCGAAGCCGGGTTCGGGATCGAGATGATGCAGCTGCGCGCCAGCTGGAGTGAGCCGCTCGGCCTCTCGCAGACCGATCTTGATGCCGCAGCCGAGGACCACGGCACTGCATTGGCCGCCTGCATCGACCGGCTGACTGTGCGCCTGGGTGCGAAGGCCGTCACGCGTCCGGTGCCGCGCGCCAGTCATATCCCGGAACGCGCTGCTGGCTGGCAGCCGCCGCTTGATCCGGTGCCAGCCTTGCAGGAGCCCTTCGCGTTCCACACCCGTCCCTTGAAGTTGCTCGACCGGGCGGAGCCGATTGCAGTGCTTTATGCCTCGCCCGACGGCGTCCCCCAGCGCTTCCGCTGGCGCGGCGAGGTGCGTGAGGTCACACGGGTTGAAGGGCCGGAGCGGATCGCGCCCGAATGGTGGCGCGAAAAGTCTACCGCTCGCCTGCGCGATTATTACCGGATCGAGGATGCGGCCGGGCGGCGCTACTGGATTTACCGCCAGGGGATAGTCGGTGACGGACGCGGCGGCATACCCGACTGGTTCTTGCAGGGGCTTTATGCCTAACGCCGCCTTAGCAATGCGCTCAGCTTTCTTTTACTGATGTGTGCGACACTTCGGGCATGAACCTTCATTCGATCCCTCGTGCCTCGGAGCGTCGGCCGATCAGCCTCACGGTCAAGAGCCGGGTGCGTTCGCGCGTTGTCTTCGTCGATCTGATCGACATATCCGAAGGGGGCTGCAAGATCCGCGCAAAGGCCGGGTTTGCCGAAATTGGCGACCGGGTGACGATGAAGGTCAATGGCATCAACGCCCCGCTCGGCTCGATCGCCTGGATCGAAGGGCAGGTCGCCGGCGTCGCTTTTGAAGGCGCGATGCACCCCGCAGTGGTTGATTATCTGTGCGAACAGCACGATACCCGCGAACTCGGAGCAAGGCTGCGCCGTCTGCTCTGATGTCTCGCGCTTGCAAGCTTTGCATTTGGCATTGAGGAAGTGGGAACATATAAGGAACGCCTGAAAGGTGTTCCTTCGTTCCATGGCTCAACAGTCCCTCCGTCAGAAACTCGAAATCCTCGCCGATGCGGCGAAGTACGATGCCTCATGCGCGTCATCCGGCACGGCGAAGAAAAATTCGCTGGGCGGCAAGGGTGTGGGCTCGACCGAGGGGATGGGCATCTGCCACGCCTATGCGCCCGATGGCCGCTGCATCTCGCTGCTGAAGATCCTGCTGACCAACCACTGCATCTTCGATTGCCACTACTGCATCAACCGCAAGAGCTCGAACGTGGCGCGCGCGCGGTTTACCCCGCAGGAGGTGGTCGACCTCACGCTCAATTTCTACCGCCGCAATTATATTGAAGGGCTGTTCCTGTCCTCGGGCATCGTCAAGAACGCCAATCACACGATGGAGCAGCTGGTCGAAGTCGCCCGCATCCTGCGCGAGGAGCATGATTTTCGCGGCTATATCCACTTGAAGACCATCCCCGAGGCGGATGCGGAGATCATTCATGCCGCGGGCCTCTATGCCGACCGGGTCTCGATCAATGTCGAACTGCCGACCACGGCGGGGCTGACCCGCCTTGCGCCGGACAAGAATGCGGGCCAGATCGAAGGGGCGATGGGGCGCACCAAGGCGCGGATCATCGAGGCGAAGGACGAACGCAAGCGCTTCCGTCACGCGCCGCGCTTTGCGCCCGCAGGCCAATCGACCCAGATGATCGTCGGTGCCGACGATGCCTCGGACAGCGCGATCATCGGCAAGGCGAGCCGGCTCTATGGCGACTTCGGGCTGCGGCGTGTCTATTACAGCGCCTTCTCGCCCATCCCCGATGCCAGCGCCGTGCTGCCGCTGAAGCGCCCGCCCTTGCTGCGCGAGCACCGATTGTACCAGTCCGACTGGCTGATGCGCTTCTACGGCTTCGCGCCGCAGGAGGTGGCCGATGCGGCGGAGGCGGATGGCAACCTGCCGCTCGATATCGACCCGAAACTCGCCTGGGCACTGAAGTTTCGTGAAAGCTTCCCAGTTGATGTGAACCGCGCGCCGAAGGAGATGCTGCTGCGGGTGCCGGGGCTGGGAACCAAGGCGGTTGCCCGCATCCTCACCTCGCGCAGGCATCGGACGCTGCGATTGGACGACGTGGCGCGGCTGACAGCCTCGATCGCCAAGGTGCGGCCCTTCATCTGCGCGCTCGACTGGCGCCCGACCCTGCTGACCGACCGCGCCGATCTGCGCGGGATGCTGGTGAGGAAGTCCACGCAGCTGGAGCTGTTCTGATGGTGCGGGCGCTCTCATCTCCTCTCCCGCTTGCGGGAGGGGCTGGGGGTGGGCGTGCGAAGCGCCGGGCCGGCAGGCCCACCCCGCTGCGAGTAGGCAGCAAGCTGCCAACTCTCGCTGCCCTTCCCGTGAACGGGAGGGGAAAAGCGTGACCGCGATGCAGAATGTCTCCCTCGGCTCTCACTACGCCGTCCACCTTCCGGCTCCGGATGATTTCGCCTTCTGGCGCGAGCGGGCGCGGGGGCTCATCCAGTGCGATGTGCCGCCTGACCGCGTCTCGTGGATCGAACCGGGCGAGACAGGCGATCTGTTTGCTGCCGAGGGGCCGTCCCGGGCAGACAAGCGCCTGCCGCCGCCGCCTGCCGATGCCCCGCCGGTGCGGGCCAGCCAACGGTTTCTGACGGTCGCTCGCAGCGCGGCGCTTCACTCCGACCCCGCGCGCTTCGCCCTGCTGTACCGTGTCTTGTGGCGATTGCAGCGCAATCCGCGGCTGATGGAGGACAAGGCCGACCCGGAGGTGCGCCGCCTTGAGGAACTCGCCAAATCGGTGCGCCGCGATGCCCACAAGATGCACGCCTTCGTCCGCTTCCGCGAGGTGCAGGAGGAGGACGGCACGCCGCACTTCGTCGCCTGGTTCGAGCCCGATCACCATATCGTGCGCGCGGAAGCCGCCTTCTTCATGCGCCGCTTTGCCAATATGCGCTGGTCAATCCTCACCCCGCGCGGCAGCGTGCATTGGGACGGCGAAGTGATGCGCGAGGGCCCGCCCGCGCGGCGTGAGGATGCCCCGCAGGGCGATCCGGTCGAGGCGCTGTGGCGCTCCTACTACGCCTCGATCTTCAATCCGGCGCGGCTGAAGGTCGGCGCGATGCTCTCGGAAATGCCCAAGAAATACTGGAAGAACCTGCCCGAGGCCGAGCTGATCCCAGCCCTGATCGCAGGCGCACAGGCGCGCGAAGCGGCGATGGTCAAGGCAGGCGCACGGGAGGAGCGGAGGCGGCCTGCAACCCTCGCCGAGGTCGTCCAAGGGGCCGCCGCCTGCCGTGATTGTCCTATCGCGGAGTGCGGCACCCGCGCGGTGGCGGGGGAGGGGGCGCAGGGCGCTGCCCTGATGATCGTCGGCGAACAGCCCGGCGATCAGGAAGATCTCGCGGGGCGGTCTTTTGTCGGCCCCGCCGGGCAGCTGCTTGACGAACACCTGCAAACAGCCGGGATCGATCGCGCGGACGCCTACGTCACCAACGCGGTCAAGCATTTCAAGTTCACCTGGAAGGGCAAGCACCGCCTGCACCAGTCGCCGGGGGCGAAGGAGATCGACACCTGCCGCTGGTGGCTCGATGCCGAGCGCGCGCTGGTGCAGCCCCGGATCGTGCTGGCGCTGGGGGCGAGCGCGGCGCGCGGGCTGCTGGGCCGGACGGTGAGCATCAGCAAGGCGCGTGGGGCACCGATCAACCTTGATGACGGCACCGAGCTGTGGGTTACCGCGCACCCCTCCTACCTGCTGCGTCTCGACGGCGCGGCGCGCGAGGAACAGACGGCGCTGTTCGCAGCCGATCTTGCGATGGTGAGGGAGCGGCTTGCGGAGCTGGCCGGCTAGATGCCCGACGCCCCGCTCACTCCCGACAAGCGCACGCTCGCCATCGACCCGGCCGACATCGCGCCGCCGGAGCGCGCGCCCTTCGTGGAACTCGGCCTCGTCAGCTGCTTCAGCTTCCTGCGCGGTGCGTCCGATGCGGTCGATCTGGTGCTCGCCGCGCACACGCTGGGGTACGACGCGCTCGGCATTGCCGACGTCAATTCGATGGCAGGCGTCGTGCGCATCCACACCGAGGCGAAAACTCTCAAAATCCGCCCCGTGATCGGCTGCCGGATCGAGACGGTGGAGGGGTTGGCCTTCCTCGCCTACCCCGAAACCCGCGCCGCCTATGGCCGGTTGTGCCGCTTGATCAGCGCCGGGCGGATGCAGACGCTCTCCGGCGAATGGCAGGACAAGGGGGTGTGCGAGATCGACCTGGCGCTGCTGGCGGCGCACAGCGCCCAAGAAGGTGAGGGGGGCGTGCAGCTGATCCTGCTGCCGCCGGACGATCTGGATGCGGAATTCACCATCGCGGTGCCCAGCAACGTCATTCCGTTTCGCAGAAATCCCACAAGCAAAACTCGTCATGCTGAACTTGTTTCAGCATCCATCTCTCCTTCCGAAGCGGCGGCAAAGGAGGAAAGATGGACCCTGAAACAAGTTCAGGGTGACGGTAAAATGGAGCGTACCGCGCCCTTCGCTGATCTCCTGCCGCATGTCGCGGAGCAACTCCCCACCCTCAAGCACATCGCCGCCAGCTATCTCTATCGCGGCGACGATATCGCCCGGATTGAACGCTTGGACAGCCTCGCGCGCGCCCACGGCCTCACTCTGCTCGCCACCAACGACGTCCACTACCACGCCCCCGAACGCCGCGCGCTGCAGGACGTGATGACCGCGATCCGCCACAAGACCACGGTGGCGAAGGCCGGACACCTGCTCCACCCCAATGCCGAGCGGCACCTCAAATCCCCGGAAGCGATGCAGCGTCTCTTCGCCCGCTGGCCCCACGCGATTGCCGCCGCGCGCGAGGTGGCCGACCGCTGCCGCTTCAGCCTCGACGAACTGGCTTACGAATACCCCGAGGAGATCTATCCCGATGGCCGGACCCCGCAGGCCTTTCTCGAAAGCGAGGTGTGGACAGGGGCCGCGCGGCGTTACCCATCGGGGGTGCCCGATTCCGTCCGACAGACGCTTGACCGCGAGCTGGCGCTGATCGCGAAACTCGATCTCGCCCGCTACTTCCTCACCATCAAGGATATCGTCGATTTCGCGCGGGGGTGCGATCCGCCGATCTTGTGTCAGGGGCGCGGGAGCGCGGCCAACTCTGCCGTCTGCTACGTCCTCGGCATCACCAGCGTCGATCCGGCCAAGCACCAGCTCTTGTTCGACCGCTTCATCTCCGAGGAACGCAAAGAGCCGCCCGATATCGACGTCGATTTCGAGCATGAGCGGCGCGAAGAGGTGATCCAGTACATCTACGCCAAATATGGCCGCCACCGCGCCGGGCTTTGCGCGACCGTGATCCATTACCGCCCGCGCATGGCGATCCGCGAGGTGGGCAAGGTGATGGGGCTGTCGGAGGATGTTACCAGCGCGCTCGCCCGCACAGTCTGGGGCGGGTGGGGGCGCGAGATTTCCGAGAAACACGCGGCGGAAACCGGGCTCGACATCACCGATCCGCACTTGCGGCGCGTGCTCAAACTCACCGAGCAGATGATTGGAATGCCCCGCCATTTGGGTCAGCATGTCGGCGGGTTCATCCTGACGGAAAGCCCGCTGATCGAGACCGTTCCGGTCGGCAATGGCGCGATGCCCGACCGCAGCTTCATCGAATGGGACAAGGACGATATCGAGGCGCTGGGCATCCTGAAAGTGGACGTGCTGGCGCTGGGCATGCTGACCTGCATCCGCAAGTGCCTCGATCTGCTGGGCGCGCATCATGGTCGCGCGCTGACGCTGGCCACGGTCCCGCGCGAAGACCCGGAAACCTACGCGATGCTGCGCAAGGGCGATTCGCTCGGCGTGTTCCAGGTCGAGAGCCGGGCGCAGATGAACATGCTGCCGCGCCTGCGCCCGAGGGAGTTCTACGATCTCGTCATTCAGGTCGCGATTGTGCGCCCCGGCCCGATCCAGGGCGACATGGTGCATCCCTACCTGAAGCGCCGCCGGGGCGCGGAGCCGGTGCAAATCCCCGCGCCTGCGCCTGAACACGGCCCACCGGACGAACTCACCAGCATCCTCGGGCGCACATTGGGTGTGCCGATCTTTCAGGAACAGGCGATGAAGATCGCGCTGGATGCGGCGCGGTTCAGCAGCCTCGAAGCCAACCGGCTCCGCAAGGCGATGGCCACTTTCCGCAGCCGGGGCATGGTCGACGAGCTTCAGGACATGATGGTCGAACGCATGGTCGCGCGCGGATATGATCGCGATTTCGCGCAGCGCTGCTTCAACCAGATCAGGGGCTTTGGCGAATATGGCTTTCCTGAAAGCCACGCGGCGAGCTTTGCCCAGCTGGTCTATGTGTCGAGCTGGCTGAAATGCCATTACCCGGCGGCCTTTGCTTGCGGCTTGCTCAATTCCCAGCCGATGGGCTTCTATGCCCCGGCGCAGATCGTGCGCGATGCGGCCGAGCATGGGGTGCGGGTGCTGCCGGTGGATGTGAACGCAAGTCATTGGGATTGCACGCTGGAGGGCGAGGGCGAGCCGCTGGCCCTGCGCCTCGGCCTGCGCCAGATCGACGGTTTGCCCGAACACGTCGCGGCCACTCTGCTGGCGGAGCGCGAGGAACGCGGGCAGTTCCGCGACATTGCCGATCTGCGCGCCCGCACCGGGCTCAGCCCTGCGCATATCGAGCGGCTCGCCAGCGCCGATGCCTTTACCTCGCTGAGCCTTTCGCGCAGGCAGGCACTGTGGGACGCCCGCAGCCTCATCGCCGCGCCTGACCTGCCGCTGTTCCGCGCGGCCGGGGTGCGCGAGGAGGGGGCGGAGCGGGCCGCCATTCGCCTGCCGACCATGCCGCTCTCCGAAGAAGTGGTGACCGATTACCAGACCACCCGCCTCAGTCTGAAAGCCCACCCGATGGCTTTCCTGCGTGCCGATCTTGCCGCGCGCGGTTTTGTCTGCGCGGCTGATCTGCGGACCCGCAAGTTCCGCTCGATGGTGCAGGTGGCCGGTGTGGTGCTGATCCGCCAGCGGCCCGGCAGCGCCAAGGGGGTGACCTTCATCACGCTGGAGGATGAAACCGGGGTCATCAACCTCGTGGTCTGGCCAGACCTCAAGGAAAAGCAGCGCAAGGTGGTGATGGGGGCGCGGCTGATGGAGGTGCGGGGAAGGGTGGAATATGACGACGAGGTAATCCATGTGATTGCCGCGCACATGACCGACGCGACACAGGCACTCCATGCGCTGTCCGACGACCTGCTCGACCCCCCGCTCGCCCGCGCGGACGAGGTCAACAAGCCGATGCCCGAGCGCGGCCCGCCGCTCCCGCGTGACATGATTGATGAGCTTGCACCCCGGCCCAATGTGACCGGTCATCCGCGCGATCACCGGATTTTGCCAAAATCGCGCGATTTTCATTAGAGACAGGCGATGCCCCGTTCCCGATCAAACAAACACTTCGCGGCCGCGCGCCGAGCGCTGTTCGCGCTGGTGCTGCTCATGGCGGGGATCGCCGGGTGGCAATGGCTGCAATCGCATCCCGAGCATAACCCTTGGGCGCCGCTCGATCTGCGCGACCCGCCGGGCTGGGCGACGCAGACCAAGCTGATCGCTTTGCGCAGCGACGTGGCGGAATGCCGCGCTGTGCTGGAGCGCAGCGATATCGCCTTCACCGCACTACCGCCGAGGGGAGAGGGCGCCTGCGCGCTGACTGACCGCACCTTGCTCGGTGATTATCCGCTTGCGCCTGATACGCCCGCGGTGACCTGCCCGGTTGCAGCGGCGCTGGCCCTTTGGCGGCGCGACAGCCTTGGCCCTGCCGCGCGCGACCTGCTCGGCAGCGATGTCGCCCGAATCGAGCATCTCGGCGCCTTCTCCTGCCGCCGGATGTACGGCGGTGCGGACGGGCCTTGGAGCGAGCACGCCACCGCCAATGCGATCGATATCGCTGCCTTTGTGCTGGAAGACGGACGGCGCATCAGTGTGTTGAAAGACTGGGACAGCGATGATCCGGAAGCAGCCTTCCTGCGCGCTGTGCGCGACGGCGCGTGCGGCAGCTTTGCTACCGTGCTTTCACCCGATTACAACGCCGCCCACGCCGATCATTTCCACTTCGACCAGGATGATCGCTGGTCTGGCGTGTGCCGCTGATCTAGGTCGCTTCGAGGGCGTAGCCGGCGGAACGGACCGTGCGAATGGGGTCTTTCGCGCCGTCTCCGCCAATGGCCTTGCGCAAGCGGCGGATATGGACGTCGACTGTGCGCAATTCGATATCGGACCCGGTGCCCCACACGCCGTCGAGTAGCTGGCCGCGGCTGAACACGCGGCCCGGGCTTTCCATGAAGAACTTCAGCAGGCGATATTCGGTCGGGCCGAGCTGAAGCGGGCGGCCCCGGCGCTGGACCCGGTGCGCCACCGGGTCGAGCTTGAGATCGCCGACTTCGATGGTTTCACCGGCGAGGGCCGGGCGGATACGGCGCATGACCGCAGCCACGCGGGCCAGCAATTCGCGGGGGGAAAACGGCTTGGTGAGGTAATCGTCCGCGCCCGTTTCCAGCCCGCGCACCCGGTCATCCTCCGCCTCGCGCGCGGTCAGCATGATGATCGGCACGTGGGCTGTTTCCTTGTCGCGGCGCAACCGGCGGCACACTTCGATCCCACTGGTGCCTTCGATCATCCAGTCGAGGATGATGAGATCGGGCGTTTCCTCGGCAGCCAGCACCAGGGCTTCATCACCGTCACCGGTGCAGCGCACGGCGTAGCCTTCGTTCTGGAAACGATATTCAAGCAGTTCGGACAGAGCCGGATCGTCTTCGACCAGCAAAAGTTTGGCAGCGGACATGCAGCTGATGCCTCCTCAAGCCCGCGCCGGCGGGCGGTGCCATGCGCTATGTGTCACTTGAGCGACAATTTGATGAAACTGTCCATGGCAAATTTTGCGCCACGCCTGATGTGCCCCCGCACGAGCGGTGGTTAGCGATCACCTTCAGGCGGATAGGCTCCCGTTGCCGCGAAGTGGACCATTTCGGCCACGTTGGTCGCATGGTCGCCGATGCGTTCGATATTGCGGGCAACGAACAGCAACTGCGCCGCGCTCGAAATGGTCGAAGGGTTTTCCACCATGTAGCTGACAAGGTTGCGGAAGATCGAGTTGTAGAAGCCATCGACCTTGGCATCGGTCGCGATCACTTCGCGCGCCAGATCAGGGTCGCGGGCGGCATAGGCAGTCAGCACGTCGTGAACCATTTCGCCTGCCAACTCGCCCATGGTGGGAAGCAGGGTCAGCGGTTCAAACCGGGCGCGGCCTTCGATCATGCCGGTGCGCTTGGCGATGTTCTTGGAATAATCGCCGATGCGCTCCAGCACGCCGGCAATTTTCAGGGCGGCGATCACTTCGCGCAGGTCATCCGCCATCGGGGCGCGCAGAGCGATGATCCGCACCGCCAGCTTGTCGACCTCCATTTCGAGCGCGTCCATGCGCTTGTCACGGGCCACCACCTGTTCGGCCAGCGCTTCATCGCCGCGCACCAATGCGTCGAGCGATTCGGCAATAGCGACCTCGGCGAGGCCGCCCATCTCCGCGATCAGCCCACGCAGCCGGGTGATGTCTTCGTCGAATGCCTTGACGGTATGTTCAGCCATCAGCCGTAACGTCCTGTAATATAGTCCTTCGTCCGTTCCTCGATGGGATTGGTGAAGATTTCCGAGGTGGGACCATACTCGACCATCTTGCCGAGGTGGAAAAATGCGGTGCGCTGGCTGACACGTGCGGCCTGCTGCATCGAGTGCGTGACGATCACAATGGCGTAGCGCCCTGAAAGGTCATCAATCAGTTCCTCGATCTTGGCGGTCGCAATCGGATCGAGCGCGCTGGCGGGTTCATCCATCAGGATCACTTCGGGGTCTACTGCGATCGCGCGCGCGATGCAAAGGCGCTGCTGCTGCCCGCCCGACAGGGCGGTGCCCGAATCGTCCAGCCGGTCCTTGACCTCGTCCCACAGACCCGCACGGGTCAGCGAACGTTCGACCACCACATCCAGATCGGCCTTCTTTTCGGCGAGCCCGTGGATCTTGGGGCCATAGGCGATGTTTTCGTAAATCGACTTGGGGAAGGGGTTGGGCTTCTGGAACACCATCCCCACGCGCGCGCGCAATTGGACCACGTCCATCCGGCTGCCGTGGATGTCCTCGCCATCCAACTCGATCAGGCCCGTCACCTTGGCTGCGCCGATGGTGTCATTCATGCGGTTGAAGCACCGCAGGAAGGTCGATTTCCCGCAGCCCGACGGGCCGATGAAGGCGGTGACATAATTGGGCGAGATGTCGATGGAGACCTCGTCGATCGCCTTCTTGTCGCCGTAGTAGACGCAGACGTCGCGCGCACGGATCTTCGCGCTTTCGTCAGTCATGTTGGGATGGATTACAGTCACCAGCGTTTCTCGAATTTGTTGCGGAGGTAGATGGCAAGGCCGTTCATCGTGAGCAGGAACACCAGCAGCACGATGATAGCCGCGCTGGTGCGTTCCACAAAGCCGCGGTCGATTTCATCCGACCACAGGAAGATCTGCATCGGCAGAACGGTGGCGGGCGACGCAAAACCTTCCGGCGGCGTGGCGACGAAGATGCGCATGCCGATCAGCAGCAGCGGCGCGGTTTCGCCCAGCGCGCGCGCCATGCCGATGATGGTTCCGGTCAGCATGCCCGGCAGCGCGAGCGGCAAGACGTGGTGGAACACCACCTGCACCGGCGATGCTCCGATGGCGAGAGCGCCGTCGCGGATCGACGGCGGCACGGCCTTGATCGCATTACGCCCCGAAATCACGATAACCGGCATGGTCATCAGTGCGAGGGTCATCCCGCCAATCAGCGGCGCGGATCTCAGGCCGGGAAACAGGGCGAGAAACACTGCCAGCCCCAGCAGGCCGAAAATGATCGAAGGCACGGCCGCAAGGTTGCTGATCGACACTTCGATGATGTCGGTCCAGCGGCCACGCGGCGCATATTCCTCAAGATAGAGCGCTGACAGCACACCGATGGGGAAGGCCAGCACCAGCGTGACCAGCATGGTCAGCATCGAACCCTTGAGCGCACCCCAGATGCCAACCGCCTGCGGGTTGGTGGCATCTGAACGGCTGAGAAAGCCCCAGTCCCAGTTGCGCGCGAGCTTGCCCTTGTCCGCCAATTGCTGGGCGAGCGCCTGCATCTCGGGCGCGCCTTCGCCTTCAAGGCCTGCCGCAAGCGCCGAGGTCGTGGGCAAATAGAACGTCTGGCTGCGGGTGATCAGATCGGGATTGTCAGCCAGCGCAGCGGCGACATCGCGCCATCCGTCAGGCGAAATCTGTGTGGCCGCGTCCTTGCCCAATTGCTCTTCGGCAAAGAAGTTCACGACATCGGGCAGGCCCTGCATTTCGAGCGTCTGCATCGCGCTGGGTGCGGTCAGTGACACCGCATCGCCGGTGACCCCGCTGGCGGGAAAATCGATGGTGACTTCAAGCTCGGCGCGCTGGAAACCGGCGATGCCGTTCAGCAGCATGTTGCTGAGCAGGAACACCAGCACCGCGACGGAGAAAATCACGGTGCTCATGCCGATGCGGCGGAAATTGCGCTCTGCCCGGTAACGCTTGGCGAGGCGACGCTCGAAGCTGGGCGTCCGGGTCGGGCCAATCGCCTGCGGCGTATCATCGGTGTGGGGAAGGGCGGAACTGCTCATTCGTAGGCCTCGCGGAAACGCTTGACGACGCGCAGGGCGATGAAATTGAGCGCGAGCGTCACCATGAACAGCACAAATCCGAGCGCATAGGCGCTGAGGGTGGCCGGGTGATCGGTGCTCTGTTCGCCGGTCAGCAGTTTGACGATCTGCACGGTGACGGTCGACATTGGTTCAAGTGGGTTGGCGGTCAGATTGGCCGCCGGGGACGCGGCCATCACCACAATCATCGTCTCGCCAATTGCGCGGCTGACGGCCAGCATCACGCCGGCAACAATGCCGGGCAGGGCGGCAGGAAACAGCACGCGGCGGATGGTTTCGGACTTGGTGGCGCCCATTGCCAGGCTGCCATCGCGCATGGCGCCCGGCACAGCCGCCATCGAATCGTCTGCCATTGACGATACAAACGGGATGATCATCACCCCCATCACGATGCCTGCTGCCAGCGCGCTTTCGGTCGAGGCGCTAGTGATGCCCACGGCGACTGCCGCATCGCGAATCATGGGGGCGAGGGTCAGTGCGGCAAAATAGCCATAAACCACTGTCGGCACCCCGGCGAGCAGTTCAAGCAGCGGCTTGATCCAGGTGCGCACGCGCGGGTCGGCATATTGGGTGAGATAGATGGCGCTCATCAGCCCCAGCGGGATCGCCACAATCATGGCAATGATAGCGCCGATAAAGATCGTCCCCCAGAACAGCGGGACGGCGCCATAACGGCTCGCATCGACCGCGTCCGGACTGGCCATCGTATCCGGCCCCCATTTGGTGCCGAACAGAAAATCGACCGGAGAAACGATCCCGAAAAATCGTACGGTTTCAAACACGAGGCTGACAAAGATGCCCAGCGTGGTGAGGATCGCCACCATCGATGCCAGAAGCAAAATCACCATGACGGTGCGCTCGACCCGCGTGCGCGCACCAAATTGCGGGCGCAGACGCAAGAACGCGAGCGCGCCGCCTGCGAGCGCGATCACCACCGTCACCAGCACGCCGATGGTGTTGTAACGGTTGATGGCATCGCGGAACGGCGCGATCAGCGGCTCGGCCTCGTCATTGAATACGCCCGGCGCCTGCCCCAGTGCGACCGCGCGCGCTTCGCCGATAAAGGCGTCACGCTCAAACCCGAAGGCGGGCAGACCCTCGGCGGCAGGCGAGGCGACAACAGATTGCAGCACCAGCTGCGGCGCGATCACTGACCAGGCCACCACAAAGGCGAGCACGGGGATCACCACCCACAAGGCAACATACCAGGCATGATAGACCGGACGTGACGCCGGGCGCAGGGCCGGATCGTTCGATGCAAAGCTCCACGCCTTGGCGCGGCCGGCCAACCAGCCCAGCAAGCCCAGGCCCAAAGCAATCAGGATCAGCGTGATCGGCGACATGAAAGAGACCTGGTTTCCCTGCAGGAGATGCGCTTTTGCGGTCAGGCCGCCGATTCTCTGGTGGAGACCGGCGGCACGGTGCGGCCTCTATGCCATGAAGCGCGCATGTTGAAGAAATAAGACACTGCTATGACAGTTGTTGCGTTTCTGACTGGGGAAAAGCATCACCGCGGAGGCCGCTGTCGGAAATATCCGACACCAAATCGGGCGCGGCCAAGGGCAGACGGACCACGACCCGCGTGCCCTTGCCAAGCTCGCTGGTGATATCGAGCCGCCCGCGATGCCGTTCGACAATATGTTTGACGATGGCAAGGCCAAGCCCCGTTCCGCCCGAGGCACGGCTGCGTCCGGGGTCGGTGCGATAAAACCGCCGGGTGAGATGCGGGATCTGTTCAGGGGCAATGCCTTCGCCCTGATCGGTCACAGCGATCCGCGCATGATCCCCTTGCACCAGATCGAGCACCACGCTGACAGGCGCATCGGCGGCGCCGTATTTCAAGGCATTGTCGACCAGATTGCGCACCACCTGTTCCAGCTGCTGGCGGTCGCCCAAGACGGTCGGCTCGGCGGTGATGTCCAGCGCCAGCCGCTCGATCCGGTGCTGCCCGGCGGCGTCGCATGCGGCGCGCTCGACCAATGAGGCAAGATCGATCCGTTCAGTGGGCAAATCGTGCTTTTCCGCCTCGACACGTGACAGGCTCATCAGGTCGCTGACCAGCGCTTGCAGGCGCTGCGCCTCGCGCTCGATAATGCCGAGAAACTTCTGCGCGGTCGGCGTGTCCAGCTTGCCGTCCCCTTCTTGCAGCGTTTCGACATAGCCGAGAATTGCCGCGAGCGGCGTGCGCAATTCATGGCTGGCATTCGCGACGAAGTCGGTATGCGCCCGGCTGATGTCGGCCTCGGCCGTCTGGTTGATGAATTCGAGCAGCGCCAGACGTTCATCGATCATCTGGCGGTTGATTTGCCAGATATCGCCGCGCCGCGCGAGGCCGCGAACGATGGCCTCACCCTGATTGCCCGTATTGAGCAGCGAGATGGCCTCTGGCTGGCGCAGCGCAACGCGCGTGTCCTGGCCGATAATGTGCGGCCCCAGCATCTTGCGCGCGGCATGATTGGCGATGGCGATGGTGTTACGCTCAGTCAGGACCATCGGCGTTGAGGTGCTTTCGATCAGATCGCGGATCGATTCGAGCGTCAGGCGCTGCTTGACCTTGGCTTTTGGGGGTTCTGGGGGGCGTCCGGCTGCCACGAGGAGCGAGCCGACCCACACTGTCAGCACCGCCAGAGCGATGACGGCTTCAGTGCCGAGCAGCAGCATCGCCAGAAAGGTCACTGCCGCAAGCAGCAGGCCGGCCACAGGGATGTTCTGGCTGCTGCCCATGGCCTGCGCATTACAGCCAAGCAGCGGGAGTGGGAAGTGCCGACAGCCGCGACTGCAAACGAAAACAGCCGCGACCGCAAACGAAAAAGGGCAGCAAAGCCGAAGCCTGCCGCCCTGTTTCAACCATCGCGAAGATGGTGACCCCTACGGGAATCGAACCCGTGTTTCAGCCGTGAAAGGGCCGCGTCCTAACCGCTAGACGAAGGGGCCGTCGCGATTGCGAGAGCGGCCAACTAGGGGGGTGAATCGGATCGGTCAACCCCCGTTCGTGAACCGGCCCAGAAATTTTTATCAGCACTGTCTCAATCGGCAAAGGCGGCGTCTTCAAGATGCAGTTCGGCCGCCGGGCGATTGCCCCAGTCGTCAAGCTTGACCCGGCCTGCGAGGTGGAACCGGCGGCCCTGATGGCGGTGGAGCAAGGTCTGCGCCATCTCTGTCTCGGCAGCGCGGAAGGCAATCGCCTTGAAGCTGCGCCCGTCATTGCCGGCCGCAACGATGCGCAGGTGATCCTTGCCCACAATATCGGCCTTGATGATTCGCACCGGCCCCACTGCAATACGCGGGGCTGGCCAGCCGACGCCGTATGGCCCGGCAGCCTCCAGCGTTTCTACCAGTTCAGGGGTCAGCCCGCCCGGTGCCAAAGCCAGATCGAGCAGCATCGCTGCGCCCGCGCGCGCGCGCTCGACATCGCGGGAGAGGCGAGTGTCGAGGAACTCGGCAAAATCGGCAAGGCGTGCAGATTCGATCGTGAGGCCAGCCGCCATGGCGTGCCCGCCGCCTGCAACCAGCAGCCCTGCCTCGCGCGCGGCGATGATGGCAGCGCCCAGATCAACGCCGCTGATCGAACGGCCTGAGCCTTTGCCCTGCACATCGTCGAGCGCGATCACCACGGCCGGCTTGCCGGTCTTCTCCTTGATGCGCCCGGCGACAATGCCGATCACACCCGGGTGCCAGCCATGGCCGGAGAGCACCTGCACGGCCATGTTGTGCTGCCCGGCCAGCTGCGCCTCGGCAGCCTCCTGCACTTCGGCTTCGATCGCACGGCGTTCCTCGTTCAGCTGGGAAAGCTGGGCGGCAATGGCGCGGGCTTCGTCGGGATCGGTGGTCGTCAGCAGCCGGACGCCCAAGGTCGATTCGCCGATCCGCCCGCCTGCGTTGATGCGCGGGCCGAGCGCAAAGCCCAGGTCACTGCATTGCGGCGCGCGGGTCAGGCGGCTTGCATCCATCAGCGCTGCCATCCCGATCCGGTCGCGGCGGGCCAGCACCTTGAGGCCCTGCGCCACGAAGGCGCGGTTGAGCCCGTGGAGGGCAGCGACATCAGCCACGGTACCGAGCGCCACAAGATCGAGCAGGCCCATCAGATCGGGCTCGCGGCGATGCGGCCCAAACCAGCCCTTGGCGCGCAAGCTGCGGACCAGCGCGACGCCCAGCAGAAAAGCCACCCCCACTGCTGCCAGATGGCCATGGGCAGCGCCAAGATCGCTTTCGTCCAACCGGTTGGGATTGACTAGCGCAGCGGCCGGCGGAAGTTCGGCGGCGCATTTGTGGTGGTCGACCACGATCACGTCCACACCGGCATCCCGCGCCATGCCCAAGGCTTCATAGGCCATAGCCCCGCAATCGACCGTGACGATCAACTGCGAGCCGCTATCGGCAAGGCGCACCAGCGCCTCGCCCGAGGGGCCATAGCCTTCGAGCAGCCGGTCGGGAATGTAATAGCCCGCGTCCAGCCCCAGCTGGCGCAGCAATTCCACTAGCAGCGCCGCGCTGGTGGCGCCGTCGACGTCGTAGTCGCCATAGATCGTCACCCGTTCGCCGCTCAGCACGGCTTGGCCGAGGCGCTCGGCAGCGCTGTCCATGTCGCGGAAAATTGACGGGTCGGGCAAAAAGCCGCGGATGGTGGGCTGGGCGTGGCGCGCCAGATCATCGGCAGCAACCCCGCGGGTCAACAGCAGTTGGTCGATGATCGAATGGTCCAGCCCATGCGCCGCGCCCGCCTCCAGCTCCATGTTACCGCCGCGCCAGCGCCACGCCTTGCCAGACAACGAAACGGCGACGCCGAGAACCGGCGCGAAGCCGGGCGAAGAAAGGGGTTGGGTGGCCATGCGGGCGTGATAGCCCAAAGCCCTGTCAGCCAACAGGTGCGCGGTGTTGACAATCGACAGGCGCGCGCGGCAGCCTCTCGCGCCATGAACCCGATGCCCGCGCGGCCGCGCCTCCTGATTGTTTGGCACAGCCGCACCGGCGCGAGCGCAGCGATGGCGCGGGCTGCGGCCGAAGGCGCAGGGGATGCTGCATGGCTGGTGGCTGCCCATGACACAGCGCCGGATATGCTGCTTGCGGCGGACGGCTATATCTTTTGCGGGCCAGAAAACCTTGGTGCGATGAGCGGACAGATGAAGGAGATGTTTGACCGTGCCTATTACCCGCTGCTCGGCCGGATCGAAGGGCGGGCTTATGCAACCCTGATTGCTGCCGGGTCTGACGGGGAAGGGGCCCAGCGCCAGATCGACCGGATTGTGACCGGATGGCGGCTGCGGCGCGTCGCTGATCCGGTGATCGTCAACCTTTTCGCGCAGTCGCCAGAAGCCATTGCTGCTGCAAAGGAAGTTCCCGCTGAAGAGTTGGCAAAATGCCGCGATATCGGTGCCGCGCTGGCCGAAGGGTTGCGGCTCGGCCTGTTCTGACGATTGCTCCAAAACGGGACGGGTTGCGCCTTTGGGGACTCGACGAGTTCCGGCAAACCCGCCAAATGTGAGCACGAAATTTGGCATCGTTCGGGCAGCTTACGAGGGGGGGCTGGACAATTTCACAGTCGCCGCGCGCTCAGCACGCCGAGCTGCACTTGCTGTTTGCGAAAGGTAAGCGACCGGATCGGCAAGCGATCAGGGCGTTTGCAGACCGCCTGCCGTCAGTGTGTATCAGTCACGATCCCGGATCCGATGACGCCGCACACACGGAAGCCTTGTGGCCAAGTCAGCAGCACTGGCTTGAACTTTTGTCCGACGGGCTGACCTTTGATCTCAGCGGGTTTGCGCCCGGAATGCCGAGCCCTTTCCCCGCCCTTGGCCACCGGTTCGATCTGCCCGCAATGCCCGCATCCGGCGATCACGAGGCGGTGACCTTGCGTCCCGGCCCGCATCTGGCGGCAGCTGGCAATATCATGCCGCTGATGCGCGCGATGCTGGGGCTTGCTTGCGATCTGGTGCGCCAGTTTGATGATCTGGTTGCGGTGAGCTGGGGGCCAGCGGGGACAGCCATCGGGCGGCGATTCTTCGAATCTGTCACCGCCGCCTGGCTTGATGGCGGGCCGTTTCCCGCACTGGGGCTGACCGCCTTCATCGAGACACCCGATCAGGCCATCGAAAGCACAGGCCTTGGCTTTTGGATCGGGCAAGAGCTCAGGATCGAGCCACCCTTGAGCGCGGATCGCGTCGCCGCCACGCGCCTTGGCATCCGCCTTGTCAACCATCTCGTGATGATTGGTGGCCTTACCGAGGACGACCGGATCGTCGCCGCCGATGGCACACGTCTCGCGCTACGGCCGTCGCGCAGCCGCGCAATGATCAGTGTGTGGCGCGAATAGATGCAGACATGGGGTCGCACCAATAATCTGCCGCGGATTGCGTTTCGCTCGGTCAATACCCGGGGCGCCGCGGGGTATGACCCGGGCCTACAGCGCCATCATCTGCTGCCCCGCCAATTGCTGTCCCAACGCTGCTTTGGGCGCATGTTTGCAGCCGTAGGACGGCAGCGGGTCGGATTTGATGACTTCCGGTGCAACGGATTGCTTCTGCCGGCAACCGAGGCGGCCTCGATCCAGACCGGGATGCCGCTGCATCGCGGGCCTCACCCTCGCTACAATGAAGTGGTGATGGCCCGCGTCGGGCGGATCGAGGCTCACTGGGCGCTCGCCCGTCCATTTGATGATGACGCCGCTCTGGCCGACGCGCTGCTCCGCTTGCGGCTACTGCAAGGCGCGCTGAGGCGGCAATTGCTCGCCGAACGCCGCCGGGTGCTGCTTAATCGCAACGACCCGCTCGGCGCCGGTTTCGACTTTGGTGAGCTGGACGCAATGGCAGAAATGCTCTGGTCCGCCGGGTAGCGATTATTCCGCGGCTTCCGCCATCGCACCCCATGAGGTGTAGCCCGAATTGGCGAGCAACTGGGCCTTGGCAGCGTGATATTCGCGCTCGAACCGGGCGACCAGATCCTCGACCGTGCCCACTTCCTTGATCGGGCCGATGCCCTGACCCGAACCCCAGATGTCCTTCCACGCCTTGGCCTTGGTGTTGCCGCCGCTGCCGAAGTTCATCTTGCTGGGATCGCTTTCGGGCAGGTTGTCCGGGTCCATCCCCGCCGCCTCAATCGATGAGCGCAGGTAGTTGCCGTGCACCCCGGTGAACAGGTTGGTGTAGACAATCCCCTCGGATGAGCCTTCGACGATGCCGTTCTTGTAGCCATCGGTCGCGTTGGCTTCCTTGGTGGCGATGAAGGCGCTTCCCGCGTAGGCGAAATCGGCGCGCAGGGCTTGTGCGGCGAGGATCGTCGCCCCGTGCCCGACCGCGCCCGACAGCGCGACGAGGCCATCGAACCACTCGCGGATTTCCTGCATCAGCGCGAAGGGCGACAGCGCGCCCGCATGGCCGCCTGCGCCCGCGGCCACCGGAATAAGGCCCGTCGCGCCCTTTTCGATCGCCTTGCGCGCGAAGCGGTTGTTGATGACGTCGTGCATCGTCACGCCGCCCCAGTTGCGCACGGCAGTGTAGATGTCTTCGCGCGCACCCAGCGAGGTGATGACCATCGGCACCTGCCACTTCTCGCAGGTCGCCATGTCGGCATCGACGCGGTCGTTGGTCTTGTGGACGATCTGGTTGACCGCGAAAGGCGCGGCGGGGCGATCGGGATTGGCGCGGTTATGGGCGGCCAGTTCTTCGGTGATCTGGTGGAGCCACTCGTCCAGCTGCGATTGCGGGCGCGCGTTCAATGCCGGGAAGCTGCCGATGATCCCCGCCTTGCACTGCGCGATCACCAGCTCCGGCCCGGAAACGATGAACAGCGGCGATCCGATCAGGGGGAGGCGCAGGCGATCGAACGGGGCGGGAAGCGGCATCGGTTTCTCCTTAAAACGTGTTCGGCTTTAACCCGCGTCTCTAACGCCAGTTCCGGACCTGCCAAGCGTGATTTTGACGGGCGTGCCGCAGCTTAATCCAGCAAATGCTCCAGCCCGTAAAACCGCGCGGCTGTGCCTGCATAAAGTGCGGCTTTCTCCTCGGCGCTGGCCGAGCGGGTGAGGCGCTTGAAAGCGTTCCACAGCACCGCGTAATCCGCGCCCCAATAATCGACTGGGTAATTGCTTTCAAACATCGCGCGCTCCGGCCCGAAAGCCTCGATGCAGGTTTCGATGTAGGGCCGCCACAGGGCGGCAAGGTGCTCCGAGGTGTGGCCCGCCGCGGGGCCATTTTCGGGCAAGGCGCAAAAGGCCATCGCCAGGCCGCCGAGTTTCACGACGACGTTTTCGCAAGCAGCCAGTTCGTGGATATTGCGCCGCCACACATCGAACCGTTCGTGCAGGCGCCCCGCGTAGGCTCCGATCCCGACGGGCGTGCCGCAATGGTCGAGGCAAATCGGTTGATCGGGGAAGGCGCGCGCCAGATCGATCACATCGGGCAGTTGCGGCTCCAGCACCCAGGCATCGAAGGTCATCGCGCGCTGGCCCAGCTGGGCAAAGCCCGCACGGAAGGTGCTGTCGCGGTAGAGCCCCTCGGGGTGATGGAATGGCGGGCCCAGAACGCCTGCATCAGCGTCCCATGCGCCCGCATGCCGAATACCCTTGAACCGCCCGGGGGCCGCCGCAGCGAGCGCGTCCAGCACGGCACCCGCCTCGCTCCCCAGCATCAGGTTGGCGTGGCCGACGATCCCTGCGCAATAGCGCGACGCGCCATACAGCCCGCTTGCCGATTGGGCAGCAACGCCATTGACGAATTCCACCTCGCCCACCGGCTTCAGCGCATCGCCATAGGCCCCGTTGTAGAAGGCCCCGCACTCCATGAAGACCGTGCCGACGATATTGTGCCCGGTCGAAAGATGCGCATGGAGCTGGTCAAAGGTGTAGTGCGCATTGTCCACCAGCGCCGCGATGAAGGAGTGGTGGGGCTGGGGGAACATGCCGATCATGGGGCGCAGGTCCCACAGGTGATGATGCGGATCGATGATCGGCAGATCGGGTTCGAGGATGGCTTCCGTCATGGTCTGTCTCTCTCCCTAAGCGATCACGCGCGTATACAAATGCCAGGTCGCGTGCCCCAGCACCGGCAGCGCCACCAGCAGCCCCAAGAACCCGGGCAGCATCGCCACGAACAACAGTGCCGCGATAATCGCCGCCCAGCCCAGCATGACGGCAAAATTGGTCCAAACTGCCTTGAGGCTGGCAATAATTGCGGTGAGAAAATCGACCTTGCGCTCCACCAGCAAAGGCAGGCTGATGACGGTCATGGCGTAGAAGGCAAAAGCCATGGCGGCGCCAACGGCGCTTCCCACCGCCAGCATGGCGATGCCCGAAGGCGTAAGGAAGGCCGTCAACATTTCCCCATTGGCACTGGCGCCCATGCCACTTTCGGCCATGAAGACGGCAAAGATCGCATGTGCAACGATCATCCAGAACGCAAAAGCGACAAACACGATCACCCCCATGGAGAGGATCTGATCGTCGCCGTGCCCTTTCAATGCGCCCAGCACAGTCCGCCAGCCGACCGCTTCACCGGCTGCTCTGCGCCGGCTCGCTTCGTACAGGCCCACGGCGACAAACGGCGCGACCAGCGGGAAGCCTGCGATTGCCGGGATCAACCATGTCAGCTCGCCGCCCGAAACGGTGAACCATCCGATCGCCAACCCGGCCACCACATAAAAGCCACCGAAAAACAGGCCGAACTGCGGCATGGCGAGAAAGTCGCGCCAGCCTGCCCGAAGCGCCTGCGCCAGATCACCCCAAGCCAGATCGCTGCGGATCTGCGGCGCTAATGGCGCGGCAGCCACGAACAGGCTTTCCTCCCGAGTTTCCATCGCTGGCCATTTCTCCCTGTCAGCGAAACTGCGCGCAAATGCGGCGCCGCGCAAGGCCGAGGGCTATCAGGTCGGGGGAGTGGCCACAGCCGCATTGGCGGCCGATAGCACCGCCCGCACGCTGGCCGTGGCGATATCCTCGTCGATCCCGCAGCCCCAGATGGTGCGCCCGTCAGGCGCGCGGCATTCGAGATAGGCGGCCGCCCGCGCATCGGTGCCAGCGCCCAGCGCATGCTCGGTGTAATCCACGACCTCCAGCTTGACCCCAAAGGCTTCGTGCAGCGTGCCCATGACGCTGGAGATAAGGCCATTGCCGCGGCCTGACACGCTTTGCTCGGTGCCTTCGACGGCGATGGTGCCAGCAAAGATGCGGGTGCCATCGGCCGCGCGGCTTTCCTCATAGCGGACAAGCTGGAAGTGCTTCGGACTGATCTTGACGTGGTAAGCCTTGCGGAAGGCATCCCAGATATCTGCGGCGTTCAATTCCCGGCCAAGATCGTCCGCCATCGCCTGCACGTGGCGGGAGAAATCGGCTTGCATCTTCTTGGGCAGCTTGAGGCCCTGATCCTTCTCCAGCACCCAGGCGAACCCGCCCTTACCGGACTGCGAATTGACCCGGATTACCGCTTCATAGGAACGCCCGAGATCAGCCGGATCAATCGGCAGATAGGGTACACGCCACTGCTCGTCATTCTGCGTTTCGCGCGCTTCGAAGCCCTTCTTGATCGCGTCCTGATGGCTGCCGCTGAATGCGGTGTAGACCAGTTCGCCGCCGTAGGGGTGGCGCTGATGGACGGGCAGGTCGTTGCAATAGGTAACTGTTTCGATCACCCGGTCGATATCGGAAAAGTCGAGCTGCGGGTCGATCCCTTGCGTGTAGAGATTGAGCGCCATGGTCACGAGGCAGCAATTGCCGGTGCGCTCACCATTGCCGAACAGGCAGCCTTCGACGCGGTCAGCGCCTGCCATCAACCCCAGTTCCGCCGCCGCAACGCCGGTGCCGCGATCATTGTGGGTGTGAAGGCTCAGGACCGCGCTTTCCCGATTGGGCAGGTGGCGGCCAAAATACTCGATCTGGTCGGCGTAGATATTGGGCGTCGCTGCCTCGATCGTGGCGGGCAGGTTGAGGATGATCGGGTGTTCAGGGGTGGGAGCAAGCACCTCCATCACCGCTTCGCAAACCTCGATGCTGAAATCCAGTTCGGCGGTGGAGAAGGTTTCCGGCGAGTATTGGAAGTGCCAGTCCGTGCCCGGATACTTCGCCGCTTCATCACGCATCACCTTGGCGCCGGCCACGGCGATGGCTTTGACCTCGTCCTTCGACATGCGGAACACGATGTCGCGCCATGCGGGGCTTACCGCATTGTAAAGATGGACGATGGCCGCGCGCGCGCCTTTGAGGCTGGCGAAGGAGGTGCGGATCAGGTCTTCGCGGCTTTGGGTCAGCACCTGCACGATGACATCATCGGGGACCGCATCGGACGTCACAAGGCCGGAGATGAAATCGAACTCGGTCGCGCCGGCGCTGGGAAAACCGACCTCGATTTCCTTGACGCCGATTTCCACCAGCATGTCGAAAAAACGGCGTTTCTTCACCGCGTCCATCGGGTCGATGATGGACTGGTTTCCATCGCGCAGATCGGTCGAAAGCCAGCGCGGGGCCTTTCCGATCAGGCGCGAAGGCCATTGCCGGTCCGGAAGATTGATCTGGCCGAACGGACGATACTTGGCGGAAGGCTGCTTGAGCATGGGCATAGAATGGGGCTCGTCGCGAGAAGGAATGGGAAGCTGCGGCACGTTACCCTTGGGAGCAGTGCCGCGCTATCCGATTGCGCGCGGCGGCCTACGCCCAAGGGCGCATAAGTCGAAGCAGCGTCAGTTCGTATCCCGTCATGCGCGTGGTCTATGCCGATAATTGCGCAGAGCGCAAGCCGGGAATGTTGCTTGTTTCAATCGTGAAAGGTCACCCGCACCGCGCGTCGCGGATGATGCTTTGGGCATCAAGCATGATCGACAGGCGCGGATTGGTGGGATCGGGGTTGACGGTACTGGCGCTGCCAAAGGCGACAAAGCGCAGATTGTCGGTCCGCCCAAGCATCTTGGCAATGTCGGCGCGGGTGGTCTTGTCGGCAAGCTTACCGATGAACGGCCCCATCAGCGGCGCGCCGCAGGTTTTGGAAGCGGGGTCGGTGAGTGTGCCTCGCGCAAACGGGCCGGGCGCGGCGCCGGGCTGGGGCTGCG
Organism: Porphyrobacter sp. TH134; assembly: GCF_002855495.1. Lineage (GTDB taxonomy): Bacteria > Pseudomonadota > Alphaproteobacteria > Sphingomonadales > Sphingomonadaceae > Erythrobacter. The sequence continues at coordinate 37,825 of NZ_PKRO01000007.1, read as the reverse complement.
CAATTTGCGGCGTCGCGGTGGCATTGGGCGCGGGAGCCTCTCCGGCCGCTGGCGTTGCCGCTGCGCCGATGCGGGAGGCAAAATCTTCGGCCTCGTTGGTCGGTTTCTCAGGCTGCGATCCGCAGGCTGCGAGCGCAAAAGCGGCAAGGCAGAGACCAAGGCCAGCGGAGCGGATCATCGCGGTAACTCCCCATGAAGGTTGCAGCGCCCCTTAACCGAAACGAAATGACAACCGCGTGACAATCGGTTGACCCTAGCGATGGCGAAGGCGATCGCCTGTCAGCTGGTCGATCCGGGTCACGCCCATCAGTCGCATGCCGCGTTCCAGCTCGTCCTTGAGGATGCCCAGCGCGCGTTCGACGCCTGCTTGCCCCGCCGCAGCCAGCGCATAAAGGTAGAGCCGCCCGCCCGATGCCGCGGTTGCGCCCGAGCAAAGCGCCTTCATCACATGGGTTCCGCGTCTGACGCCGCCATCGCAGATGATCTCGATTTGCCCGCCGACCGCATCGACGATTTCAGGCAGTTGGTCGAACGGTGCGCGGCTGCCGTCCAATTGCCGCCCGCCGTGATTGGAGATCATGATGGCATCAGCGCCGATCTCGACAGCGCGGCGGGCGTCAGCGGCGCTCATCACGCCCTTCAAGACGAAAGTGCCGCCCCACTGCTCGCGGATACGGGCAGCGGTGCTCCAATCCATCGAAGTGTCGAGCATCGTGTTGAAATATTCAGCAATGCTCACCGCCTTGCCGCTGCCTTCGGTGACATGGGTATCGAGGTTGGGCAGGCGAAATTTCTCGCGGAAAAGATAATCAAGCGTCCAGCGCGGGCGGGTGGCAAAGCTCATGATGCTGGCCGGGGTGAATCGCGGCGGGGTGGTGAAGCCGCTGCGCAGGCAGCGTTCGCGCTTGCCTGAAACAATGGTGTCGACCGTCAGTGCCAGCGCATCGAACTTGGCTGCCTGGCACCGCTCAATCATGTGGGTGTTCAGCCCCTTGTCCTTGTGGACATAAAGCTGGAACAGCTTGGGCCCGCTGGTCAGGGCAGCGATCTCTTCGATGCTGCGGGTCGCAAGGCTCGAAATGCCGAACCACAGCCCGAATTGTTCGGCGGCCTTGGCCACCGCAGTTTCGCCCTGCCAGTGAAACGCGCGTTGCACTGCTGTGGGGGATAGCATCAGCGGCAGCGCGGACCTGCGGCCAAGGATCGTACATGATGTGTCGATGTCGGCGACGCCCGCAAGGACATCGGGGACCAGGTCGACGCTTCCAAAAGCGGCGGTGTTGCGGGCCTTGGTCTGCTCGTCATCGGCAGCACCATCGATGTAGTCGAAGACCGGAAAGGGCAGCCGTGCCCGAGCCAGCTTTCGGAAATCATCGATATTGTGGCAATCAGTCAGGCGCATGATGCGTGCTGTCCTGACTGATTGCCTTGGCCAAGTCGAGAGTGTCTTACTGCTTCTCGAACGCCACGCTGATATCGAGCTCGACTTCGTCGCTGACCACGGGGATTCCGTAGTTCACGCCAAAATCCGAACGCTTGATGGTCGTCTCCGCTTCGAAGCCGATGGTTTCCTTCTTGTTGAACGGATTAACCCCGGCGCCGGTGAATTCCGCCTCGAAGGTGACCGGTTTGGTGACCCCGTTGAGCGTCAGGTCGCCGGTGATCGTCGCGGTCATGCCGTCGGCCTTGACCGAGGTCGACACAAAGCGAGCAGCTTGGGGCGCGGGGCCGAAGAAATCGGGCTTGGCGCCGTCCTTGCCGGCCCGCAGCAGGTGGTCGGTCAGGCCCTTGCTGGCCGTGGTGACGCTGGCGACCGGAATGGCGACATCGACTGTAGATGCGTCAAGATTGGCCGGATCCAGCGTGAGTGTGCCTGCGACATCGCCAAAGATACCGAAATAATCATTGAATCCGAAGTGGTTGACTTCGAACGCGATCAGCGAGTGGCCGGGATCTGCGCTATAGGTCCCGGCTGTCACGCGCGCTGCATCCTTCGCGCCGGGCACCTGCGGGGCGTCTTGCGCAAAGATGGCAGGCGCAGCAGCAATGCCGCCCGTAACGGCGAGCAGGGTAGCGGCGGCAGCAATGGCAAATCGGTTCATCAAAGGTCGTCTCCTGTGGGTTTGTCTGCCAACCTTTGAGAACCGATAATTGTTCCGCCACTCCTGCGGTCAGTTTTTCGCCTTGTCGACCAGCTTGTTCGCCGCGATCCACGGCATCATGGCGCGCAGCTTTTCGCCGGTCTGCTCGATGGGGTGCGCGGCAGCCTGCTTGCGCGCGGCCTTGAGCTCGGGCTGGCCGGCGCGGTTATCGAGCACGAAGTTCTTCACGAAGCGGCCCGACTGAATGTCGGCCAGCACGCGCTTCATTTCGGCCTTGGTTTCTGCCGTGATGATGCGCGGGCCGGTGGTGATGTCGCCATATTCGGCGGTGTTCGAGATCGAATAGCGCATGTTGGCGATGCCGCCTTCATAGAGCAGATCGACGATCAGCTTGGTTTCGTGGAGGCACTCGAAATAGGCCATTTCGGGGGCGTAACCGGCTTCGACCAGGGTTTCGAACCCGGCCTGGATCAGGTGGGTGATCCCGCCGCACAGCACGGCCTGCTCGCCGAACAGATCGGTTTCGCATTCCTCACGGAAGTTGGTCTCGATGATCCCGCTGCGTCCGCCGCCGACGGCGCTGGCATAGGCGAGGGCGACATCATGCGCCGCGCCGCTTGCGTCCTGGTGGATTGCGATGAGGCACGGCACGCCGCCGCCCTTCACATATTCGCTGCGCACCGTGTGGCCGGGGCCCTTGGGCGCGATCATGATCACGTCGATATCGGCAGGCGGCTCGATCAGGCCGAAGTGGACGTTGAGGCCGTGGGCGAAAGCGAGCGCAGAGCCGGGCTTCATGTGGCCCTTCAGATCATTCTCCCAGATCGCGGCCTGATGCTCGTCCGGCGCGAGGATCATCACCAGATCGGCCCACTGCGCGGCCGCCGTGTTGGTGAGCACCTTGAACCCGGCGGCTTCGACCTTCTTGGCGGTCGCCGAACCTTCGCGCAGGGCGATGGCGACTTCGGCCACGCCGCTGTCGCGCAGGTTCTGCGCATGGGCGTGGCCCTGCGAGCCATAGCCGACAATCGCGACCTTCTTGGGCTTGATCAGATTGAGATCGGCATCGGCGTCGTAGTAGACTTTCATTTCTTCTTCTTTCCACGTCTTCCCAGCGAAAGCTGGGATCTAGGGCGCCACGTGCGGCCCTTGTTGCTTGAGGTGCCAGCTTTCGCTGGCACGACGAAAATTCTTTAAGCCCCCTGAGGGCCGCGCAGCATCCCGACTACGCCGGTGCGTCCCACTTCAACCAGCCCCAGCTCGCGCATCAGAGCAATGAAACTGTCAACTTTTTCCGGCGGGCCGGTGATTTCGAAGATGAAGCTTTCGGTGGTGGTGTCCACGGGACGCGCGCGAAAAATGTCGGCCAGGCGCAGGGCCTCGACCCGCTTTTCGCCCGTGCCGGTGACCTTGATCAGTGCAAGCTCGCGTTCCACGTGCGGGCCAGCGGTGGTGAGGTCGGTGACCTTGTGCACCGGCACGAGCCGTTCCAGCTGCGCCTCGATCTGGTCGATCACCGACGGGGGGCCGTTGGTGACGATGGTGATGCGGCTGACGGCGTGATCTTCGGTAATGTCGGCCACGGTCAGGCTGTCGATGTTATAGCCGCGTGCAGTAAACAGCCCGGTGATCTTGGCGAGGATGCCCGGTTCATTGTCGACCATGACAGCAAGGACATGGCGTTCGGAGGCCGCTTCGGTGATTTTCATTGCATGGTTTCCCGTCAAGCGGCGGTCTTAGACCAGCGCCTTGGCCTCGTCGTCCATCGTCCCGTCGACCTTGTCGCCGTAGAGCAGCATATCGGTATGCGCCGCGCCCGAAGGGATCATCGGCAGGCAGTTGGCATCCTGCGCGACGAGGCAATCGACAATGACCGGCCCCGGATGGTCGAGCATCCGCATGATCCCGTCGTCCAGATCGCGCTCCTCGGTGATACGGATGCCCTTCCAGCCATAGGCTTCGGCCAGCTTCACGAAATCGGGGAGGCTGTCGGAATAGGAGTTCGAATAGCGGCTTTCATAGGTCAGTTCCTGCCACTGGCGGACCATGCCCATGTATTCGTTGTTGAGGATGAAGATCTTGACCGGCAGGCGATACTGGCTCGCCGTGCCGAGTTCCTGGATGTTCATCTGGATACTCGCCTCGCCCGCGATGTCGATCACCAGCGCGTCGGGAAAGCCCAATTGCGCGCCGATGGCGGCGGGCAGGCCATAACCCATCGTGCCAAGGCCGCCCGAGGTGAGCCACTTGTTGGGGTCTTCAAAGCCGAAATACTGCGCCGCCCACATCTGGTGCTGGCCGACTTCGGTGGTGATGATCGGATTGCGGCGGTGGGTGAGGGCGTGCAGCCGCTCCACCGCCTTTTGCGGCATGATCATGCCCGGATGCTTCACCGAGCGTTCGGGATAAGCGAGGCATTCGCGCGCCCGCCAACCGGCAATCCGCGCCTTCCATTCGCCAAGGTTTGTCGCCTGACGGGTGCCCCACGCCTCGATCATCTGCGCCAGCACCGTGCCGCAATCCCCGAGGATGCCCATGTCGACCGGCACGACCTTGTTGATCGAGGAGCGGTCGATATCGATGTGGATCTTCTTGGAATCGGGCGAGAAAGCATCGAGCCTTCCGGTCACGCGGTCATCAAACCGCGCGCCGATGCAGACCATCACGTCGCACTGGTTCATCGCCATATTGGCTTCGTAAGTGCCGTGCATCCCCAGCATTCCGAGCCAGTCGGGATGGGTGCTGGGAAATGCGCCAAGGCCCATCAGCGTCGAGGTGACCGGCGCGCCGGTGATGTCCTGAAGCTGACGCAGCAGGCGGCTTGCCTCCGGCCCGGAATTGATGACCCCGCCGCCGGTGTAGAAGATCGGGCGCTGGGCCTGTGCGATCAGTTCGACCGCCTCGATAATCTGTTCCGGCGGCGCGACTGTCTGCGGTGCATAACGATGCGCGCCTGCGCGGGTCAAAGCGCGGCGCTCGGACGGGACGGCGATTTGCACGTTCTTGGGGATATCGATCACCACGGGGCCGGGCCTGCCGGTGGTGGCGATCAGGAAGGCTTCCTTGATCGTCGCGGCCAGATCAGCCGGATCTTTGACCAGATAATTGTGCTTGGTGCAGTGGCGCGTGATGCCGATGGTATCGGCTTCCTGAAAGGCGTCGGTTCCGATCAGCGCGGTGGGGACCTGGCCGGTGATGACGACAAGCGGGATCGAATCCATCCACGCGTCCGCAATCCCGGTGATGGCGTTGGTTGCGCCGGGGCCAGAGGTGACCAGCACCACGCCGGGCTTGCCCGTGGCGCGGGCATATCCTTCGGCCGCATGGGCCGCACCTGCTTCGTGCCGGACAAGAATGTGGCGGATTCGTTCATCGCCGAACAGCTCGTCATAGATGGGAAGCACGGCGCCGCCGGGATAGCCGAACACGAATTCGACGCCTTGCTCGATCAGGCCTTCGACAAGGATCGCGGCGCCGCTTTTGGCACCATTGCCGGTCGAGGCGGGCGAGGGCGGGGCAGAAGCCGGCTTGCCGGGCACGGGACACTCCATCTGGTCAGGTCACGCGGCGAGGGAAAGCGGCGTGGAACGGCAGGAACAAAACAAACCGGCCCGACGCACGCTCACGCGCATCGGACCGACTGCCATCGCCGCTATCGGTTACAATCTGATAAGTCAACCCCTATTTGCGTAATAATAATGCAAAATGGCTTTCTATATCGATAGAATCATAATCCCATGTCGGATGGGTGCGGGGCCATTCTGGCGGTGGTTGGCGCCGGAACCAGGTGAACTGGCGCTTGGCATAGTTGCGGGTCGCCTGTTGTGCGTTGGCGATCATCGTCTCGCGGTTCATGGTGCCGGCCAGAAAGGCGGCGATTTCGGGAGCGCCGATCGCTCGCATGACCGGCAGATCAGCGTCGAGCCCCCGCGCCAGCAACGCTTCCACCTCGCCCAGCGCACCGGCATCCAGCATGGCTTCGAAGCGGGCATCGCAGCGCTCGTAGAGCCACGCCCGCTCAGGCTCGATAATCAATGGGTAAAGCGTGACCTCCTCCCCGATCCCGCCAGCCTTGGCGAGCTGCCAGTCGGCCAAGGTCACGCCGGTTGAACGCTTGACCTCCAGCGCGCGGGCAATGCGCTGACGGTCGCCCGGATCAAGCGCTGCGGCGCGCAGGGGGTCTTCGAGCTGAAGGAGCTTGTAGGCCGCATCTTCGGGCAGGCTCCGCACAGCGGCACGCACCGCAGGCTCGATTTCGGGGATCGGCGCAATCCCTTCCAGCAGCACCTTGAGATAAAGCCCGGTGCCCCCGACCAGGATCGGAACCGCGCCGGTGGCATGGCAAGCGGCTATCTCGGCCTTGGCCCGCGCGGCCCATGCGGCGGCCGAACAGGCCTGTGCGCCGTCCCATGCGCCGAACAGGCGGTGTTCGATGCCGCCCATCTCGGCCACCGTCGGCCGCGCGGACAGAACGGACAGATCGGCATAGACTTGCGCGCTGTCGGCGTTGATGATGACCGCGCGCCGCCCTGCCGCTGCAAGCCGGTTTGCGAGTGCGACGGCAACCGCGCTCTTGCCGCTGGCGGTTGGCCCTGCGATGAGCGCGAGCGGATTTTCAGGAGTGACAGACATGCTCATTGCGCGGCTGATAGCAGAGACGGGCATAAGTGAAACGCGTCTCGATGCGCTGGCGGCGCAACTGGCGGGTGCCGGAGTGCCGCTGACGACCGCTGCGATGCCGGAAGAGGGCGGGGACGCGGGCGAGGGCGTGCTTGAATTGCAAGTCGGAGGCGATGATCCGGCGGCCCTTCTTGACGCGATCGATGCCGTATTCGCGCCGGATGCAACGTTGGTGAGCTCTGGCCCGATCACCATTCCGCAGCTGTTTGTATCGGACATGGATTCGACCATGATCGATCAGGAATGCATTGACGAACTGGCCGATTATGCGGGCCTGAAACCGCAAATCGCTGCCATCACCGAGCGCGCAATGCAGGGCGAGCTGGATTTCGAGGCGGCGTTGCGAGAACGCGTGGCCCTGCTTGCGGGGTTGGAGGAAGGCGCCATCCACGCCTGTTTGAGCGACCGCATCACCGCGACACCCGGTGCCCGGACGCTGGTGGCAACGCTGGCGGCGCTGGGGGCGCGCACTGTCCTGGTGACCGGCGGCTTTCACCATTTTGCCGACCCTGTCGCCGAAATGCTGGGGTTTCACCGGGTAGTCGGCAACCGGCTCGCTGTCGCAAGCGGCAAGCTCACCGGGGGGCTCGTAGGCCCGATTACCGACAGCGCGGTCAAGGCGGCGGTGCTGCGCGAGGAATTGGGGGTGCTGGGCAAGGGGGCGCACAGTCTGGCCACCGGTGACGGGGCCAACGACATTCCGATGATCGAGGCGGCGCATTACGGCTTTGCTTACCGCGCCAAGCCCAAGGCCCGCGCGGCAGCCAATGGCCGGGTCGATCGCGGCGATCTCACGGCAGTGCTGCGCTTGCTCGGGGTGCCGCGGGCGGAATGGCAGCACGGCTGAACCGGGCGGCGCATCGGCCAGCCGAAAAAAGAGTTTCAAATGGTGAACCGAATCGGCTATTAACACTGGTGTAAGCAAGCCGGGCTATCATCAGCCCTTCTTGAAGGACCGCATACCAATGACCCGATCCAGCCGCGCCGCCGACTATAGCCAGATGTTCGCTGCCGACGGAACCATTCTGCGTCACCCTGACCGTGTGCCGCCGCGCTATCGCCCGCTGCGTGCGGTGCGCAACTTTCAGGCGCTGATGAAGGACAAGGAAGACACCAGCCTCGTCTTCAAGATCTTCGAATCGCTGCCCTCAGGCGATTTTCTGGAACGGGTGCGCAAGCTCGCGCTGTCGGAGCGCGGCGAAATGCTGCGCGCGACCGAGCCGAGCCTGCCCGAAATCCTTGATGACCATGCGGCCCTGCGCCGCACGCCCAAGGGTAGCCTTGCCCATGCCTATTGCGACTTCATGGAAGCCGAGGGTCTCAGCGCTGCTGGCCTGGTGGCGGAAGCCGAACGCCTCGGGCGGCCCAAATACCCCGATCTGGTCGAATGGTTCATCAACCGGTCGCGCGATACGCATGATCTGTTCCATATCCTGACCGGCTATGGCCGCGATGCACTGGGCGAACAATGCGTGCTGTTGTTCACCCACGGCCAGTCACCCAGCCAAGGCCATCTGCTGATTGGCTATGCAGGGGCGGCCAACATCAAAAAGATGGCCAAGGGCAGCGCGGCCCCGGTCTTCGGCGCGGTGCGGCAGGCGCATCGCACGGGCAAAGGTGCACCGCAGCTGATGGCGCAACCCATCCGCGAGCTGCTCGCACGCCCGCTGGACGACGTCCGCGCCGAACTCAGGATCCCGCAGCCGACGCAGTACCGCGAATGCCACCGCATCTGGCGGGCTGAAGGCCTTGATCCCTACAACATGCTTGCCAGCACCAAGCCGGCCGAGCCCGAATTGCTTGCAGCCTGAGGAGCGGCACTGATGGCCGTTATCGATCTTCCGCTGGTGGCCCCTGATCGCAAGGTTTCAGGCTTGCGTCCGCTCAAGGTGCTCCACCATTTCGGCAAGCTGGTCGAGGACAAGGAGGACACCGAACAGGTGTTCCACATCATCGAAGCGACCAAGGGCAAGCGCAGCTTTGCGCAGGCGCGCGCATTCATTCAATCGCCCGAAGGACAGCGGTTCCTGACCGAGGACGTGGATATCCCGGCCATGCTCGACGATCACGCCCGCTGGGCCGATTGCGGGCCCAACACGGTGGCGGCGCATTACATCGCGTTCATGAAGCGCGAAGGCCTGTCAGCGGCGGGCCTTGTGGCCGAAAGCCATCGCTGGGCGCCGCCAGAACGGCTGCCGCGTGACCAGACCCAATGGTATTTCGACCGGCAGCGTGACACGCATGATCTGTTCCACGTGCTGACCGGCTATGGCCGTGATGCGCTGGGCGAGGTGAGCTTGCTGGGCTTCACCTACCAGCAGAACCACAACACCGGCATCCTGTTCATTGCCTATGCAGGGGCGCGGCAGATCAAGAAGGTGAGCCGCACGGCTGCGCCGATCTATGCCGCGATCAAGGAGGGCCGCAGGCTTGGCCGGGTCGCCGCCAAGATCTCGCATCAGGACATTGCTGCCTTGATGCGCGAAGATATTGGCGCAGCGCGGGCGCGGCTGAATATCGGCCAGCCCGATGTGTATCGCCGCTGCCTCGCGATCCTCGAAAGCGAAGGCACGATGCGCGAGGCGCTGACGCTTGGCGGGGCCGGTAACGAGGTTGAGGCGCAGGCGGCCTAGGCCGCCGTTACGCCTCCATCCATTCGTCGAAGAACCGCTGGTTTGCCGCCCGCAATTCGGCCAGCGGCACGCCCAGCACCGTATCGCCCCCTACCGTGCCGATCCGCTGAAAGCCGATCTGCGCCGTATCCGCATCGCGGGTGCCCTTGGCGAGCGCTTCGTTGAGCGCCGCGACATCGGGAACGGTGACGAGATAGCGGCCCTGATCCTCGCCGAACCACCACTGCGCAGGCGTGTAATCGGGATTGCCCGCGAGGTCCGCTTCCGCGCCGATTCCGCCGGCCAGTGCCATTTCTGCGAGCGCTACGGCGAGGCCGCCGTCGGACAGGTCATGCACGGCATTGACCAGCCCATCGGCGATCAACTCGTGTATGATTTCGCCCGCGGTGCGTTCCACCACCAGATCGGTCGGCGGGGTGCGCCCGGCCTCCATGCCCTTGACCACGCGCAGCCACAGCGACTGGCCGAGGTGCGAGCGGGTGGGATCGGGCTTGGCCCAGAATTCCGGGCCGACGAGGTAGATCGCATCGCCCGCCTGCTTGAAGTGCATCGTCATCATCTTGGAAAGGTCGGTGATGATGCCGACCCCGCCGATGGCCGGGGTGGGGAGGATCGCTGAGCCGCCGCCGGTCGCCTTGCTCTCATTGTAGAGGCTGACGTTGCCGCTCACGATCGGGAAATCGAGCGCGCGGCACGCGTCGCCCATGCCATCCAATGCGTGGACAATCTGCGCCATGATTTCCGGGCGCTGCGGGTTTGCGAAGTTGAGGCAATTGGTCACCGCCAGCGGCCGCGCGCCCACGGCGCACAGGTTGCGATAGGCCTCGGCAATGGCCTGCTTGCCGCCTTCATAGGGATCGGCAAAGACATAGCGCGGGGTGCAATCGGTGGTGATCGCCAGCGCCTTTCCGGTGCCGTGCACCCGCACCACACCGGCATCGCCGCCGGTCTGGAGCGTGTCGCCGCCGACCTGCGAATCGTACTGCTCGGCAATCCAGCGGCGCGAGGCGAGGTCAGGCGAGCCCATCATCGTCAGCAGATCAGCCGCAATATCGTCGCTGGCAGGCACTTCGGCCAGCGGCTTTACCCCGGCCCATGCCTTGTATTCTTCCTTCGACAGGTAAGGCCTGTCATACAGCGGCGCGTCAGCGGCGAGCGGCCCGAGCGGGATATCGCACACCACCTCGCCATTGAATTCGAGCACCATGTGGCCCGTATCGGTGACTTCACCGATCACCGCGAAATCCAGCTCCCACTTGCGGAAGATCGCTTCGGCCATGGCTTCCTTGCCGGGCTTCAGGACCATGAGCATCCGCTCCTGGCTTTCGCTCAGCATCATTTCGTAGGGCGTCATGCCGGTTTCGCGGCAAGGCACCTTGTTCATGTCGAGCCGGATGCCCGCCTTGCCATTGGTCGCCATTTCAACGCTGGAGGAGGTCAGGCCCGCGGCGCCCATGTCCTGAATGGCGACGATCGCATCGGTCGCCATCAGTTCAAGGCAGGCTTCGATCAGCAGCTTTTCGGTGAAGGGATCGCCGACCTGCACCGTGGGGCGCTTGGCCTCGGCATCCTCGCCGAAATCGGCCGAGGCCATCGTGGCGCCGTGAATGCCGTCACGTCCGGTCTTGGAGCCGACATAGACGATCGGATTGCCGAGGCCGGTTGCGGCTGAATAGAAGATCTTGTCCTGATCCGCTACGCCCACGGTCATGGCGTTCACAAGGATGTTGCCGTCATAGGCGGGGTGGAAATTGGTTTCGCCCGCCACAGTCGGCACGCCGACGCAGTTGCCATAGCCGCCGATGCCGGCGACTACGCCCTGCACCAGATGCTTCATCTTGGGGTGTTCGGGCCTCCCGAAGCGCAGCGCATTGGCGTTGGCCATCGGGCGCGCGCCCATGGTGAAGACGTCGCGCAGGATGCCGCCCACGCCGGTCGCCGCGCCCTGATAGGGCTCAATGTAACTAGGGTGGTTGTGGCTCTCCATCTTGAAGATCGCCGCTTGGCCATCGCCGATGTCGATCACGCCTGCGTTCTCGCCCGGGCCGCAGATCACCCACGGGGCCTCGGTCGGCAGCTTCTTCAGGTGCAGGCGCGAGGATTTGTAGCTGCAATGCTCCGACCACATCACCGAGAAGATACCGAGTTCAACCAGATTCGGCTCGCGGCCGAGCGCGGACAGGACGCGGTCATATTCTTCGGGCGAAAGGCCGTGCTGTTCGACGATTTCAGGGGTGATGGTGGTCATGGGCGGGGACTCCTTGGCGCAGCCCCCTAGATTACTGGAGCGCGAAGGCCAAGTTGCCGCGTTTGCGGAACCAGCGATTCTCCCCCACCCAGGCGGCCAATCCCGTCAGAATCGCAAAGGCGGTGAGCGCCTGAAGATAGAGGAACGGGCCCGCGCTAGCCGGATGGGGCGCAAACCAGTTGGCAGCTTGCAACACCAGCATCACCCCGGCCAGCACCATCGGCGGCCCCGCAGGGCCGCGCGTGCGGCGCAGGTAAAAGGCAAGGGCACCTGCCGTCAGCCCCAGCTCAAGCGGGATTGCCGCCCAGGGATAATCCCAGAGGCCAAGCCCGAGATTGGGCGGCGTGCCGTCAATGGTAAGATCGGGCACGTGCACGGTCCAGTCGAGCAGCCAATGCGACAGCACCACCAGTCCAGCCAGCACGCCCAGCCTCAGGCTATGCTGCCAGATCGCCACCACGCCGAGCATGGCACCGGCCCAGATCGCCGTCCCGATCAGGCTGTGGGTGTAGGGCATGTGGTAAAGATCGAAGGGCACCATCACGCTGGCCGCAGGATCGATCCGCATCGCCTCCACACCCAGCAATGCGAGCGTGAAGAACCCCCAATCGACCAATTGTGCCGCCACGAACATCGTGCCCAGCCGCGGCCGTTCAGGCGCGACAGCAGCGGCGATCAAGGCAGGAGCAAAGTGGCCGATGAACATGGTAGCCGCGCGCGTCTTTCAGCCTAGGCCGCGGGGGCGAAGCGCAAGACCGCCCACGTCGCCGCCGCACTGGCGGCGCCGGTCGCAAATGCTCCCCACAGGATGTCGAGCACGCTGACATGAGTCGCCCAGACCTTGAACACGGCCTGCGAGGTGAGGTCGAAGGTGGCGTAACACAGCGCGCCCAGCGAAATGCCGTTCAGCAGTGCGGCCTGCACTGTGCCGCTATCGATACCGGGCCGGATTGCGAACCAGGTCATCCCGGCCAGATAGATGAAATAGAACGCGGCCGCCGCGCCCACGTTGAAGTCCTTGGCCATGATCTCCCCGATCACCGGCTTGTAGAGATTGCCCGACGCCCAGCGCAGCCAGATGGCATCCAATGCCCCGAATACGAGCGCCGCGACGCCATAGGCGATGATCCACTTGAGCATATTGCGTGCATTTCCTGTTGTGGGTGATCCCGCCCGTCACACCCAGCCTTGACCGCGCCCGCGTGCCTCGTCAATGCTTGCGCGCATGGACGAGGGCACAGCAGCACCGGCGAAAGCCGGGCAAGACATCACGGGCATGAGTTTCGAACAGGCGCTCAGCGCGCTGGAAGGGATCGTGCAGCAGCTCGAACGCGGCGATGTACCGCTCGATCAGTCGATCAATCTGTATGAACGCGGGGAGGCTTTGCGCGCCGCCTGCCAGCAGCGGCTCGATGCGGCGCAGGCGCGGATCGAACGGATCGTCACAGCCGCTGATGGCCGGGCGGTCGGCACGCAGCCGTTTGACGCGGAAGGCTGAGGCGATGCTGGCAGAAACCCAAAGTAACTTGCTGCATGATGCCATCGGCAACGTGCAATCGGAAATCGATTCGCTGTTCGACGCGCTGTTGCCGGTGCCGGACGATACCAGCGCACGGCTTGTCGAAGCGATGCGCTATGCCGCAATCGGCGGCGGCAAGCGGGTGCGCCCGCTGCTGGTATGCAGCACCGCCAGCCTGTTCGGCGTATCGCGCGATGCCGCCATGCGGGCAGGCGCGGCGATTGAAGCGATCCACGTCTATTCACTGATCCACGATGATTTGCCCTGCATGGACAATGACGATCTGCGTCACGGCAAGCCGACCCTGCACCGGGTCTATGACGAGGCAACCGCCGTGCTGGCAGGCGATGCGCTGCACGCTCTGGCGTTTGAAATCCTGGCGGACGATGCCACCAGCGAAGACCCCTTCACCCGCAGCGAACTGATTCTGACGCTGGGCAAGGCTTCGGGCATGCACGGCATGGCCGGCGGGCAGATGATGGATATGGTCGCCGATGAAGAAGGCGTGACCTATGACCTTCACACCATCACCCGGCTGCAACAGCTGAAAACCGGCGCGCTGCTGGCTGCCAGTGTCGAGATGGGCGCGATCCTCGGCAAGGTCGCGCCGCAGGGCCGGGCGCATCTGCGCGCCTATGCCCGCGATATCGGGCTTGCCTTTCAGATCGCCGACGATCTGCTCGATGTCGAAGGTGATGTGGGCAAGGCCGGCAAGGCGCTGCGCAAGGATAATGAACAGGGCAAGCAGACTTTCGTGACCCTGATGGGCGCGGAAAAGGCGCGCGAACAGGCGCGTGCACTGGTCGATCAGGCGGTGCTGCGGCTCGCGTCCTATGGGACGGAGGCAGACATCCTGCGCGCACTCGCCCGCTATATCGTCGAGCGTGACCGATAACTTCGCCCGGAAGGGGAGACACAACATGACACGCCGCATCGGGATCTATCCCGGCACCTTCGATCCCATCACGCTGGGCCATGCCGACATCATTCGGCGCGGTGCCAAGCTGGTCGATCACCTGATTATCGGCGTCACCACCAACATCGCCAAATCGCCGATGTTCACAGATGCCGAACGGATGGCCATGGTCGTGCGCGAGGCGGCCGGGCTGGGCCTCGATAATGTCGAGGTCGTCGGGTTCAATGCCTTGCTGATGGACTTTGCCGAGGCGCAAGGGGCGTCGGTGGTCATCCGCGGCATTCGCGGCGTGACCGATTTTGAATACGAGTACCAGCTCACCGGCATGAACCGGCAGCTTAACGACCGGATCGAAACCATCTTCCTGATGGCAGATGTCAGCTTGCAACCCATCGCCAGCAGACTGGTCAAGGAAATCGCACTTTATGGCGGCGACATCGCCAAGTTCGTGAGTCCGGCGGTGTGCGAGGACGTTGTTGCACGGGTCCGCGAGCAAGGCCTGAAGAAGGGGGCTTGAAGACGGGCGGCTGAGCCGCAACGCTACTAGCAAGGCTGCGATCCTGTCTTCTGCCCGATCATTCATTGAAACGTCAGGCGGGCAGGGCTACACGGCCTCGAAAATCCGGATGGAACCATGATCACCACCAAGCTTGCGCCTGCCCTAGCTGCCCTGATGCTGTTTGCCGCTCCCTTCGCGGCGCAGGCCCAGCAGCAGCGCGATGACACTCCGCCGACCGCCTTCGGCGAAGAAGCTGAAAAGCCGGAAGAGGACGAAAAACCGGCCGCGCCGCGGATGTATGCGCCGATCAATTATGATCCCGCGGTTGATCCCGAAACCGTGTGGGTGCTCGACCTGTCGAATGGTCAGCGGGTGAAGGCCCGGCTGATGGCCGATTGGGCGCCAGCCCATGTTGAACGGGTCAAGGCTCTTACGCGCGCAGGCTTTTACAACGGCGTGGTATTCCACCGTGTCATTGACGGGTTCATGGCCCAAGGCGGCGATCCGACCGGAACCGGGCAGGGCGGCAGCGAGCTTCCCGATCTCAAGGCCGAGTTCAACCCGATGCCCCACGTGCGCGGCACGTTGTCGATGGCCCGCGCCGCCGATGATGACAGCGCCAACAGCCAGTTCTTCATCGTGTTCTACCCGCGCTTCAGCCTCGACAAGAAATACACCAATTTCGGCCGGGTGATCGAGAACATGGAAGCCGTCGACGCGATCCAGCGGGGCGAGCCGCCGGCGCAGCCGACCTACATCGTGCAGGCTTCAATCGGCAGTGACAATATGCCGCCCCCGCCGCCGCCTGCACCTGCCGCTGATGCGCCGATTTCGGCCGATATGCTGAACGCGCCAATCCCCTAAGGCCCTTTCGCGGCTCTCGCCAAGGCGCTAGGGGCGCGGGGCATGAAGGTAGACCTGTTCGATTTCGAATTGCCGCCGGAGCGGATTGCCCTGCGTCCGGTGCGTCCCCGCGATGCGGCCCGGATGCTTGTGGTGCGAGGAGCGGATGCGCCCTTCGCTGATATGGGCGTGCGCGATTTGCCCGGTCTGCTGAGCCCGGGCGATGTGCTGGTCTTCAACGACACGCGCGTTATCCCGGCCCAGCTCGAAGGCCGCCGTGCCGATGGCGAGGCAAAGCTCGGCGCAACGCTCCACAAACGGCTCGATCTGCGCCGCTGGCAGGCTTTCATCCGCAATGCCAAGCGGTTGAAAATTGGCGACCAGATCATTTTCGGCGGCGGCGTGACCGCGCTCGCCGAAGAACGCTTCGATGACGGCTCAATCACGCTGTTCTTCGAAGGCGACGAGCCGGTCGAAGTCCTGCTGGACCGTGCCGGCACGATGCCGCTGCCGCCCTATATCGCCAGCAAACGCGGCGTGGATGCGCAGGATCTGGAAGACTACCAGACCATGTTTGCGGCAGAGAAGGGCGCGGTTGCGGCCCCCACGGCCTCGCTGCATTTTACCCAAAGGCTGGTCGATGCGATCGACGCTGCCGGGATTGGCCGGGCGATGCTGACGCTGCATGTCGGCGCGGGCACGTTCCTTCCGGTCAAAGCCGACGATACCGACAATCACCAGATGCATGCCGAATTCGGGCGCATTTCGGCAGAGACCGCGGCGCAACTCAACGAAGCACGCGCCAGAGGTGGCCGGATCATCGCTGTCGGCACCACCTCGCTACGACTTCTGGAAAGCGCCGTGGACGCGGACGGGGTCATTCACCCCTTTGCCGGAGACACCGCGATCTTCATCACGCCGGGCTACAAACTGCGCGCTGTCGACGGGTTGATGACCAATTTCCACCTGCCCAAATCGACCCTGATGATGCTGGTGAGCGCGTTGATGGGGCGCGAGCGGATGATGGCGGCCTATGCCCATGCCATTGCGAACGAGTATCGCTTCTATTCCTATGGTGACTCCTCGTTGCTGCTCCCGTAATCGGGTGGAATGCATGACCCGATATTGTCGATCCGCGGCCTGACCAAAACCTACAAGAACGGCCCGCGGGCGCTCGATTCGGTTGATCTTGATATCTACCGCGGGGAGATATTCGCGCTGCTTGGGCCGAACGGTGCGGGCAAGACCACGTTGATTGGTGCTGTTTGCGGGTTGGTGCGGCCAACCGGCGGCACAATGCATGCGTTCGGGCACGATCTGTCGCGCGACTGGCGCAGTGCGCGTGCGCGGATCGGGCTGGTGCCGCAAGAGCTTGCCACTGACATGTTTGAAACCGTGAGCCGCGCGGTGGCCTATTCCCAGGGCCTGTTCGGCAAGCCATCCGACCCGGCGCGGATCGAGGAAATCCTGCGCTCGCTTTCGCTGTGGGACAAGAAGGACGCGCAAATCCGCGCGCTTTCAGGCGGGATGAAGCGCCGCGTGCTGATCGCCAAGGCGCTGGCGCATGATCCCGAACTGCTGTTCCTCGATGAACCCACCGCCGGCGTTGACGTGGAACTGCGCAAGGACATGTGGCAGCAGATCGCGGCGCTGAAAGAGCGCGGCGTGACGATCATCCTCACCACCCACTATATCGAGGAAGCCGAGGAAATGGCTGACCGTGTCGGGATCATCCGGGGCGGCCGGATCCTGATGGTGGACGAAAAGCGCGCGATGATGGAGCGCCTTGGCACCACCGAAGCGGTGATCGCACTGGCTGCACCGCTGGCGGCCCTTCCGCCTACCATTGCTGCCTTCCCGGTGGAGATCGCGAGCGGCGGAATGCAGCTCATCTATCGCGGCGGCGGCACCAGTTCAGGGGAGAAGGGCGGGGGCCGGGCGCAGGTCGCGCAAATGACGCAGGCGCTGACCCGCGCCGGGATTGAATATACCAGCCTCGACATCCACGATTCGTCGCTGGAAGATATCTTCGTCACTCTGCTTGGCGAGAAGGAGGCGGCGTGATGCACTTCAACCTTCGCAGCGCGCTTGCGATCTACCGCCGCGAAATGGCCCGCGCGTTCCGCACCGCGTTCCAGTCGATCATATCTCCGGTGCTGACCACATCGCTCTATTTCGTGGTGTTCGGCTCTGTCATCGGCGCGCGGATGGAGCCGATTGGCGGGGTGCCCTACGGCGCCTTTATCATCCCCGGCCTGCTGATGCTGACCTTGCTGGGAGAGACCACCAGCAATGCCAGCTTCGGCATTTATATGCCCCGCTTCACCGGCACCATTTACGAGCTGCTGTCCGCCCCGGTCGGGGTGGCCGAAACGCTGGCGGGATTTGTCGGCGCGGCCATGACCAAAGGCCTGATCCTGGCGGCAATCATTCTCGCCACGGCGACCTTTTTTGTCGATTACGAAATCAGGTATCCGCTGCTCGCCGCGCTCTACATCATGCTGGTCGCCTCCAGCTTTGCGCTGTTTGGTTTCATCCTCGGGATTTGGGCGGATTCGTTCGAGAAGCTGGGGATCATCCCGCTGCTGATTCTCACCCCGCTCACCTTTCTGGGGGGCACATTCTATTCGATCCGCGAACTGCCTGCGCCGTGGGATGCGGTTGCGTTGGCCAATCCGATCGCCTTTCTGGTGAGCGGGCTGCGCTACAGCTTCTACGGCGTTTCGGATGTGCCGATTGCCGTATCGCTGGGGCTGACGCTTGGGTTTCTTACCGTCTGCGTCATTGTTATCGCAGTCATTTTCCGCACAGGATGGCGTCTGCGCGAGTGAACGCGGGCGCCCGACCAAAGGCGTTGATCGGACAGGAAACACCGCCGGGCGGACATTAACGAAAACCTGTCTGTTCGTTCATTGCGCAGACAGTGCACGCTTCCTACATGCCTCCTCCACCCGCCGCGCCCCTTGCGGCAGGACAAAAAAGGATAAGCAGTATGAAGAAAATCGCTTTCACCACGCTGGCAGCGATGGGTGCGATCGCTCTTCCGGCGGCCGCTCAGGCGCAGACCGCTACTCAGGGCCCCGAGCTTTATGTCGGCGCATCGGCCGGTATCCACGATCTCGGGATCGGCCTGCCTGATGATGACGGCGGCATCTACGGCGTGGTTGCCGGTGTGGACGTGCCGGTCGGCGAAACCTTCTTCGTCGGTGCGGAAGGCAACTACCACTTCGGCGATGGCGCGATCGACGAAGAATACGGCGTTGCAGCCCGTGTCGGCGCGCGCGTCGGTGAGCGCGGCAAGGTGTTCGTGCGTGGCGGCTATCAGGAAGTCAACTTCGACGTCCAGAACCTCGTCGGCATCAACCCGCCGGCCGGTTTTGACACCACCGATGGCGACTATCTGGTCGGCGCCGGCGTCGAATTCGGTCTGGGCGACAGCCCCGTCCGTTTCCGCGCCGGGATCGATACCATTGCATTCGATTCGACCCGTGCGACTGCGGGCGTGATCTTCGGCTTCTAAGCCACTGATTGACGTCTGACTATTCGGCCGGAGCAGCACCGCGCTGCTCCGGCCTTTTTATCATCCGCCTGCGCTGGTGACAGCGCGGCGCAGGATCGCTAGGGGCGCTGGCGCAATGACCGCCCCTCGTTTCTCCTTCACCCTCCACGCCACCAGCGGCAAGGCGCGCACCGGCACCATTGCCATGCAACGCGGCGACATTCGCACGCCCGCCTTCATGCCCGTTGGCACTGCCGCCACCGTCAAGGCGATGAAGCCCGAAGCCGTGCGCGGCACAGGCGCCGACATCATCCTGGGCAATACCTATCACCTGATGCTGCGTCCCGGGGCAGAGCGGGTGGCGAGGCTTGGGGGCTTGCACAAATTCATGAACTGGCCGCGCCCGATCCTGACTGACAGCGGCGGCTATCAGGTGATGAGCCTGTCCGAATTGCGCAAGCTGACCGAGCACGGCGTCGAATTCCGCAGCCATATCGATGGCTCGAAACACATGATTACGCCGGAACGCTCGATGGAGATCCAGCGCCTGCTCGGCAGCGACATTGTGATGGCCTTCGACGAGTGCCCGCGCGCAGACCGTCCGCGTGACGAGATCGCTGCCTCGATGGAACTCTCGATGCGCTGGGCAAGGCGCAGCCGCGAAGGCTTTGACGTGGGCGAAGAACACGCCGCCCGCGCGGCGCTGTTCGGGATCCAGCAAGGCGCGCTGCATGAAGACTTGCGCCGGATCAGCGCGGACAAACTCACCGATATCGGCTTCGATGGCTATGCGGTTGGCGGCCTCGCCGTGGGCGAGGGGCAGGAGGCGATGTTCGGCGTGCTCGATTATGCACCCGACATGCTCCCGGTGGACCGCCCGCGTTACCTGATGGGCGTGGGCAAGCCCGATGATCTGGTCGGCGCGGTGGAACGCGGGATCGACATGTTCGATTGCGTGCTCCCCACCCGGTCAGGGCGCAATGGGCAGGCCTTTACCTGGAACGGCCCGCTGAATTTGCGCAACGCCCGCTTTGCCGAAGACACCGGACCGCTGGATGAGCGTTGCCAGTGTCCGGTCTGCACGACCTATTCGCGCGCCTATATCCATCATCTGGTCAAGTCGGGTGAAATGCTCGGCGCAATGCTGGTGACCGAGCACAATCTCAGCTTCTATCAGGCCTTGATGCAGGGGATGCGCGATGCCATTGCGGGGGCGCGTTTTGCCGATTTTGCCGCCGCGTTCCGCCGCGATTACCTTGGAAGTGCCTGATTAATGTCCGATTCTGCCGTAAAAGACCCCGAGACTTGCGAGACCATGATCGAGGTCCGTGCCGGGGTCGATGCGCTCGACCTTGAATTGGTGGCGTTGCTGGCCAAGCGCTTCGGCTTCATGCGCGCTGCGGCGCGGATCAAGCCTTCGCGCGATGCGGTGCGAGACGAAGCCCGCAAGGCCAGTGTCATCGCCGCGGCGGTGGCAGAGGCCGAGGCCTGCGGTATTCCCACCGAAGTCATCGCCGATATCTGGGAGCGGCTTGTCGAAGGCTCGATCGCCTACGAACTCGCCGAATGGGACCGCACGCGCGGCTGATCCGAAGCGATCCTATCCCAACAAAGAAGGGCGGCCCCGCAAGGCCGCCCTTTTTGTATTGGCCATCGGCAAGCCGATCAGCGCGAATAGAATTCCACCACCAGGTTCGGTTCCATCGTGACCGGGTAGGGCACTTCGTCGAGCTTGGGCACGCGGGTGAAGGTGATCTTGTCGTTGCCATCGGGCTGGACGTAATCAGGAATATCACGCTCGGCGAGGCCCTGGGCTTCGATCACGAGCGCCATTTCCTTGGCCTTGCTGCCGAGGCTGACAACATCGCCGACGTTCACGCGGCGCGAGGCGATGTTGCACTTCACACCGTTCACGTAGATGTGACCGTGGCTGACGACCTGACGGGCCGAGAAGATGGTCGGCGCGAACTTGGCGCGGTACACGACCATGTCCAGACGCTGTTCGAGCAGGCCGATGAGGTTCTGGCTGGTATCGCCCTTCATGCGCGATGCTTCGGCGTAGGTGCGCTTGAACTGCTTTTCGGTGACGTCGCCGTAATAGCCCTTGAGCTTCTGCTTGGCACGCAGCTGCAAGCCGTAATCGCTCATCTTGCCCTTGCGACGCTGACCGTGCTGGCCGGGGCCGTAGGAACGCTTGTTCACCGGGGAATTGGGGCGGCCCCAGATGTTCTCGCCCATCCGGCGGTCAAGCTTGTACTTGGCGCTTTTGCGCTTCGACATACGTCTTCCTTCAAATTGCTGGGCCGCCCCCATTGGGCAGCCATCAAACCCGGCATCGCACCATCACGCCTGTTTGCATGATGCGGCCACTGCTTCACCGGGGTGCAGGGCCAATTGCGAAGGCGCGCGCATAGCGCGTGCTCGCGATATGTCAACATTGATGGATGCGGGATGCAATCACAAAGGGGCGTAACCTTGCCACTGCGGATAGATCAATGACTGATCGATCCCGGACCTTGCCCCGGCGCCCCTGTTGTTCTGCCTTTCTGTCTTTGCAAGCGCAGTGGCTTTAACCCATTGGGATTCGGTCAGACAGATGCTGCGGGCACGTGTGGCAAGGCTGGGGTGGGGATCGTAGCACAAAACACGCTCACCATTATGTCGGGCCAGCTCGATCCGTGCCTCTTCGGAAACAACGGTTCTTTTTCTCTCGAGCCGCACATCGTCCGGACCAATGGCGATCAACGGAAGGGCGGCAGCGGCGATAAAAAGCAACATTGGTGTTCCTTTCTAGACGTACGGCGCACCTCCGCGCCGTGCTAGCTAGGTAACATCAAATGTCTTGAAATTGCGAGTAAATCTGCGGTTGCATAGCGCGACTGAGTCAAGCCGGCGCGTATCCTTCGGGTCGCGGCGCTGCAACGGGCGGGAGCAGGTTTGTTGCTGCTCAATCGCGAATCTTGCGGCCAAGCGTGGTGAGAACCCCGCGCAAGGTGCGCACTTCCAGATGGTTCCAGCCCGGTTTCGTCAGCACGCCGCGCAGCGTCCGGCGCGTCGCTTCGGCGCGGCCTTCTGGCAGGAAATAATCGCGCGGTTCCAGCATCTTCTCGAAGTGAGCGATCAGCCCTTCGAGCTCCTCTTGCGGGGCGGGGGGCAGGGTATCTTCCAGCGTGGGCTGGACCAGCACCGGATCGACGCCGGCCATTTCGCGCCCGATCCGCGACCATTCATAGGCCACCAGGATCACCGCCTGCGCCAGATTGAGCGAGCCGAATTCGGGATTGATCGGGATGGTCAGGATATTGCGGGCCAGCGCAACATCTTCGGTTTCAAGGCCGGAGCGTTCAGGGCCAAAGATGATCGCGTGACGCCCGGCCTGGGTATGCACCAGCCGTCCGGCCTCATCCGCGCCGATCACCGGCTTGGTGACCCCGCGCTTTCGCACCGTGGTGGCGTGGACATGGGCGCAATCGGCGACCGCTTCGGCCGTGGTGTCATAAACCTTGGCCTGTTCCAGCACGATGTCTGCGCCTGATGCCGCAGGGCCGGCCGAGGGATTGGGCCAGCCGTCACGCGGCGCAACCAGCCGCAGTTCCGTCAGCCCGAAATTGAGCATGGCGCGCGCGGCCTTGCCGATGTTTTCGCCCAGCTGCGGGCGCACCAGCACCATCACCGGCTTGTTGATGTCGGCCATGTTCTGCTTATTCTTTCGCGGCTTGCTGGACAGTGCTGGCAAATTCTTCGAAGTCGCGCGCCTCGGAGAAGTCGCGGTACACGCTGGCAAACCGGATATAGGCGACAGAATCTATCTGGCGCAGACCCTCCATCACCAATTCCCCGATATGCGAGGACGGCACTTCTGCCTCGCCCGAGGTTTCAACCTGCCGCTGAATCCCGCTGATCAGCTGATCAAGCCGTTCTTGATCGATCCCGCGCTTGCGACTGGCAAGCGCGACGGATTGTTCCAGCTTGGACCGGTCGAAGGGTTCGCGACGCCCCTGTTCTCCATTGGCGCCGGATTTGACGACCACGACCTCGCGCAACTGCACCCGCTCAAACGTCGTGAAGCGCGCCCCGCAGGACGAACACTGCCGCCGCCGCCGGATCGAGGCATTGTCCTCGGTCGGGCGGCTGTCTTTTACCTGAGTATCGTCATGGGCACAAAAAGGGCAACGCATTCAGTCTGTTATTTCTTTATTCTCTGATACAGCGCAAAGCCCGCACCTGCCAGCAATCCGATCGGCCACGACACAACTGGCAGGACGATTCCGGCAACGGCGCCAATCGCGGCGCCGGTCAACACCGGCTTGGTCGAAGGATGGTTGATCCCTTCCTTCGCCATGCCGGTCACTTCGGCCTTTACGTCTTCAACCCAGTCAGGGCCTTGGCGCGGGTCTTGATCGTTCATCGGATCGTTCCTTACATGCCGGGATAGACGGGGAAGGCCGCGCACAGCGCGCTGACCCGCTGGCGCACGCTCTCTTCGATCTGCGCATCGCCCTCGGGACCATTTTTGGACAGCCCTTCAATCACTTCGGCGATCAGCTTTCCAATCGTTCGGAACTCGCTGGGGCCAAAGCCACGGGTGGTTCCGGCAGGCGTACCCAAGCGGATGCCGCTGGTCACGAAGGGCGAACGCGTATCGAAGGGGATGCCGTTCTTGTTGCAGGTCAGCCAGGCGCGATCGAGGCCCTTTTCGGCGTCCTTGCCGGTCACATCCTTGGCCGTCAGATCGACCAGCATCGAGTGGTTGTCGGTCCCGCCGCTGACGATACGTAGGCCGTTTTCTTCAAGGCTTACCGCCAGGGCGCGGGCGTTTTCGACGATCCGGTGGGCATAGGCGCTGAATTCGGGCGCGAGCGCTTCCTTGAAAGCGACCGCCTTGGCCGCGACGATGTGCATCAGCGGGCCGCCTTGAAGGCCGGGGAACACCGCCATGTTCAAAGGCTTGGTGAACTTCTCGTCATTCCACAGGATGATGCCCGAACGCGGGCCGCGCAAGCTCTTGTGGGTGGTCGATGTGACGATATCGCAGTGCGGGAAGGGCGAGGGGTGCGCGCCGCCCGCAACGAGGCCGGAGATATGGCTCATATCGCACAGCAGGATTGCGCCCACTTCGTCCGCGATGGCGCGGAAGGCGGGGAAATCCCAGGTGCGCGAATAGGCGGTGCCGCCGCAGATGATGATCTTGGGCTTGTGTTCCCGGGCCTTGGCGGCGACTTCGTCCAGATCGACCATCTCGGTCTCACGGTTCACGCCGTAGGAAACCGGGTTGAACCACTTGCCGCTCATATTGACGGGCGAACCATGGGTGAGGTGGCCACCCGAGTTCAGGTCGAGCCCCATAAAGGTGTCGCCCGGATTGAGCAGGGCAAGGAACACCGCCTGGTTCATCTGGCTGCCGCTGTTCGGCTGAACATTGGCAAAGTTGCAGCCGAACAACTGCTTGGCGCGTTCAATGGCCAGCGTTTCGACCACATCGGCATAGTCGCAGCCGCCGTAGTAACGCTTGCCCGGGTAGCCTTCGGCATACTTGTTGGTGAAGACACTGCCCGCCGCTTCGAGCACGGCGCGGCTTGCGATATTCTCGGACGCGATCAACTCGATCTTGTCGCGCTGACGGGCAAGCTCTTTGCCCACGGCGGCTGCGATTTCGGGATCGGCATGCGCAAGGTCATCATGCCAGAACCCGTCCATAGACTGAACGGCTGAACGGGCGGCGAAATCAATCGGGGCTGTGCTCATTGGTGGGTCTCTATGTGATCGGGCAGGAACGGAGGCCGACTAAGTTTTGCGACGCGGCGCTGGTGGCGTCCCGCCGGATCGCCGGCATCGGCGAATTCGGTATCAAGAAAAGTGGCGATGCAGGATTTGGCCATCTCGATCCCTACGAGACGCGCGCCCATTGCGATGCAATTGGCGTCATTATGTTCGCGCGCAAGGGCGGCGGAGAGCGGCTCGCTGACCAGAGCGCAGCGCACCTGCGGGTGGCGATTGACGCTGATCGAGATACCGATCCCGCTGCCGCACAGGGCCACACCAAATTCGGCCGATCCTTCGGCGATGATTTCCGCCAGACGATAGCCGTAATCCGGATAATCGACGCTGACGCCCGGTTCCGGACCAAGGTCGGCAACCTCGTGACCTTCTTCGATGAGCCATTCGGCAAGGTCAGCCTTCAATTCGGCGGCGGCGTGGTCTGAGGCGATGGCGATGCGCATGGCGCTGCCATAGTCTCTATACGCGAGATTCTCCACCCCTTGGCGGTCTCTTTTCGACCGGCAGCGCAGGTTTTGCTTTACGGGGCGGAAAGGGCCTTGATGGTACCTGCCAGATGATGAAGCAGCCAGCCCCCCACCTGACCGCCGAACAATGGCTGGCGCGCGTTTTTGCTGATGGGCGACCGCGCCACGTGGGCACGGGGTGGCTGAGCGGGGTTCTGGGCATCGTCCTCGGCCTGCTGGCGCTGCTGGCGGTGCTATGTCTGCACTTTCCCGAATATCTGACGCTCCCCGAACTGCGGAGCCATTATCCGCTGGAATGGGTGAGGCTTGCGATTGATATCGGCCTGTTGGCGGCGATGGCGCTGGCGGCTGTCTCGATGGTTTTGCGCCGCAAGAAAGCGCTGGGTGTAGCTGGACTTGTCCTGGCAGGGGCGGCCCTGGGGTTGGGCGCGGGCGGGGTGGAGATCCCGCGCGGGCAGGTGAGCGCTGTCTATCTCGGCCTCGACTGGTTCGTGCTGGGCGTGCTGACCACGGCGGCGGTATTCGTGCCGCTTGAGCGAGCCTTCCCGCTCCGTTCCGGGCAAGGCGCGTTCCGGCGGGGCTGGCTGACCGACACGCAGTACTTCTTTGCCAGCCACGTGCTGGCGCAGGTGATGAGCGTTGCTGTGCTGGCGCCAGCGGTGGCGATGGGCGAGGCTCTCGCAGTCCCATCAGCGCAGACCGCGGTGCAGAGCCTGCCTGTGGCCGTGCAGTTCGCCCTTGCGGTACTGGTGGCGGACTTGGCGCAATATGGCATCCACCGGGCGTTCCATGCCATCCCGTTCCTGTGGCGGTTCCATAAGGTCCACCACTCGGTCGAGGTGATGGACTGGCTGGCGGGATCGCGGTTGCATCTGGTCGATGTGATCGTGACGCGCGGGCTGGTGCTCTTGCCGCTGGTGGTGCTCGGCTTCGATCAGGTGGCAATCTACGCTTACCTGGCGCTGGTAAGTTTCCAGGCGGTGTTCATCCACGCAAACTTCGCGCCGCGCGCGCGGTGGCTGGAGCGCTGGGTTGCCATGCCGCGCTTCCACCACTGGCACCACGGTGCGGAGGCCGAAGCGCGCGACGTGAACTTCGCGGTGCATCTGCCGATGATCGACCTCTGGTTCGGGACGTACCACATGCCGGAAGGGCGCTGGCCTGCGGGCTACGGGATCACGGGCGAGCGCGCGCCGGAAGGCTGGGCGCCGCAGCTGGTGTGGCCATTCAGGCGCGGCGCATGAAAAACCCCGCCGGAGCGGGGTTTCTCTGACTTACTGATCGAGGAACGAGCGCATCTTGCGCGACCGGCTCGGGTGTTTCAGCTTCCGCAAAGCCTTCGCCTCGATCTGGCGGATGCGTTCGCGGGTGACCGAGAACTGCTGTCCGACCTCTTCCAGTGTGTGATCGGTGTTCATCCCGATGCCGAAGCGCATCCGCAGCACGCGTTCTTCACGCGGCGTCAGAGACGCGAGCACGCGTGTGACGGTTTCCTTGAGGTTCGCCTGGATCGCGGCATCCACCGGGATGATCGCGTTCTTGTCCTCGATGAAATCGCCCAGGTGGCTGTCTTCTTCGTCCCCGATGGGCGTTTCGAGGGAGATCGGCTCCTTGGCGATCTTCATCACCTTGCGAACCTTTTCGAGCGGCATTGACAGACGCTGCGCCATTTCCTCAGGGGTCGGCTCGCGGCCTTCCTCGTGCAGGAACTGGCGGCTTGTGCGCACCAGCTTGTTGATCGTCTCGATCATGTGAACCGGAATACGGATGGTGCGCGCCTGATCGGCAATGCTCCGGGTGATCGCCTGCCGGATCCACCACGTCGCATAGGTGCTGAACTTATAGCCGCGGCGGTATTCGAACTTGTCGACCGCCTTCATCAACCCGATGTTGCCTTCCTGAATAAGGTCAAGGAATTGCAGGCCGCGGTTGGTATATTTTTTGGCGATCGAGATCACCAGACGCAGGTTCGCCTCGACCATTTCCTTCTTGGCGATGCGCGCCTCGCGCTCGCCCTTCTGGACCATGTTGACGATGCGGCGGAACTCGGGGAGGCTCATGCCGGTTTGCGCGGCAATGTCCGCGATTTCGCTGCGGATGCGCTCGATCGGGTCTTCCTCGCGCTCGAGGAAGGCGGCCCACTTCTTGTCCTTCTTGGCGCGCTCCTTGATCCAGGCGTCGTCCATCTCGTTGCCCATATAGGCGTTGAGGAAGTCGACGCGCTTGACCTTGTGACGCTCGGCCAGACGCAGCATCTGCCCGCCCAGCGTCGTCAGCCGACGGTTGAAGGCATAGAGATTGTCGACCAGAAATTCGATCTTGGTCGCGTGGAACTGGACGCTTTCGACCTCGGCAGTGAGGTCTTCGCGCAGTTGTTCGTACTTCTTTTCCTTAGCGGCCGGGAAATCATTGCCCACCGCCAGCGTATCGACGCGCTCGCCCTGCAGCTTTTCGAAGGCGTTGAACAGCGCGGTGATGCGCGCGAACCGCTCCAGCGCTTCGGGCTTCAGCGCTGCTTCCATCTGGGCGAGGGAGAGGGTGTTGTCCTCCTCCTCTTCTTCTTCGCGCTTCGGGCGGCCTTCACCGTCCTCGTCTTCGTCGTCCTCGCTTACCTCTTCTTCCGGCTCATCATCCTCGCGGATGGTCGGGCCGGCGGTGGCTTCGGAGATTTCGTCGTCATCGTCATCTTCGGCGCCCTCCGCCATCTTTTCGGCCGGAGGCTCCTTGGAAAGCATGGCGTCAAGATCGAGGATCTCGCGCAGCTGCATGTCGCCGTTGTTCAGCGCTTCGGACCACTGGATGATCGCGTGGAAGGTGATCGGGCTTTCGCACAGCCCCATGATCATCATGTCGCGGCCGGCCTCGATCCGCTTGGCGATGGCGATTTCGCCTTCGCGGCTCAGCAGTTCAACCGCGCCCATTTCGCGCAGGTACATACGCACCGGATCATCGGTGCGTTCGCCGGTTACCAGCTTGCGATTGCCAGCGCGGGCATCCTTGGCCGGGCCCTTTTTCTCGCCGTCGTCGTCATCATCATCGTCATCATCGGCGACGACATCATCGCTATCGGCCTCGTCACCGTCGGCTTCGGCCTCGGCGTCTTCATCGCTCTCGACGATCTGAACGCCCATTTCGCTCAAGGCGGTCTGGATGTCTTCGATCTGATCGGGGCTCATTTCGCCAGAAGGCAGCGCTTCGTTCAGCTCGTCATAGGTGACATAGCCGCGCTTTTTGGCCTTGCTGATCAGTTTCTTGATCGACGAATCGTTAAGATCGATCAGCGGGGCATCTTCCTTCTCGGCCATATTTCCGTATCAATCCGTGTTCCGGTGACCTGCCGTCTTGCGCAATGCGGCTGCGGTCACCCGTTGATCCCAAGCCCGCCGGTTAGACGGTATCCTCACCCGTTGCCAGCGCGCCCGCTTTGCGGCGCCCAAAGGCCTTGAGGCGTTCTTCGACTGCAATGAGCTGTGCGCGCAGTCTGGTTTGTTCCGCAAACGATCCTTCAGGATCGCTGTCGAAACGAGCTATCGTGGCCGCAAGCGCAGCCTCCAGCGCTGGCCGTTCGACCAGCAGCGACACAGCTTCAGCCAGTTCCTCACACGCAGCGCCGGGATCGTTGCCTTCATCAAGAAAGGCGTAGCGGATATCTGCCGGCGGGGCAGGTTGGCCTTGAACGACGCATATGGCGCTTGGCGCGGACGAATCAAGCGTTTCTGCAAGTTCGAACAGCGATTCGATCAATTGGGCGGCATCGGGATTGTGCCGGGCGAGGCTGGAGAGCGCCTCGGCATGGCGGGCGATCTCTTGCGGGAAGCGCGCAAGGCCGGCCAGAACGGCGGTCAGCAAGCTCTGCCGCTGGCCGCCTGCCATCAATCCCGACAGCTGCATGCGCGCGCCTTCGGACAAGCCGGGCGGCGGTGTTGGCTTGCCGCGCCACCCGCTGCCCGGGCCGGAGCGCTGGCCGGGTTGAAACGCAGGCCGTGGGGGACGCGGCGGGTAGGCAAAGGCAGAAAACCGGTCGGACAATTCACGCCGGTAAAGGCTTTTGATCTCGGCATCGGCAATTGTATCGACATGCGCCATCAGCCGGGCCTTCAGCCCCGCCTTGGCTTCGGGCGTGGCAAGGGGCTGGGCATCGCGCTCAAACTCCCAGAGCGTGTCGATCAGGCTGGCAGGCTCGGCCAGCAACCGCTCCATCGCCGCCTTGCCCTGCGCCTTGATCAGATCATCGGGATCGAGACCCGCTGGCAAACGCACAATGCCAAGCGAGCGCATCGGCGAGAGCAGCGGCAGCGCCCGCGCCATCGCCCGCATTGCCGCCCTTTGCCCTGCCGCATCGCCATCGAAACACAGCACCGGCGCATCGACCATGCGCCACAGCAGTTCGAGCTGCATTTCAGTAAGCGCCGTGCCCAGCGGAGCGACCGCATCGGCAATCCCCGCATTGGCGAGCGCGATCACGTCCATGTAGCCTTCGACCACCACCACGCGGCCCGATTGGCGCGCGGCAGGCGCGGCGCGGTGGAGGTTGTAGAGCGTGCGCCCCTTGTCGAACAGATCGGTATCGGGCGAGTTCAGATACTTGGCGACGCCCTCGCGCTTGTCGAGAATGCGGCCACCGAAGGCGATCACGCGCCCGCGCGCGTCCTGGATCGGCAGCATGACGCGGCCGCGGAAGCGGTCGTACCGCTCACCCTGTTCGTTGGCGGCGCGCATCCCGGCGCCTTCGAGCATATCTTCGCCGAATTGTGCCAGCGCCCGGGGCAGGGCCTGCCGGTCATCGGGCGCCCACCCAAAACCGAATTCCGCCATGATCTGCGGCGAAAACCCGCGCCGCTGCAAATATTCGCGCGCCGCCCCGCCGCTCGGCCCAGCAAGGCTGGTCACGAAAAACTTTTGCGCTGCCTCGGTCACGTCGATCAGGCTGGCGTGCGCCTCGGCCTTTTTGGCCATGGCCGGATCGGGGGCGGGGACCTCCATCCCTGCTGCCGCGGCAAGCTCCTTAACCGCGTCCATGAATTGCAGACCCTGTTGGTCCACCATCCAGCTGATTGCATCACCATGCGCGCCGCAGCCAAAGCAGTGATAGAATTGCTTCTGGTCGTTGACGTAGAAGCTCGGCGTCTTTTCCTCATGGAACGGGCAGCACCCTTTCCATTCCCGCCCCGCGCGGGTCAGCTTGACGCTGCGCTGGACAAGCGAAGATAGCGTGATTCGCGCGCGCAGCTCGTCCTTCCATTGCGGGGTTATGGCCATGGGCCTCTACTGCCCCTCATCCCCGTTCGTGTCGAGACGCGCGGCAAAGGGTCTGTGCACCCCGTGTGGAAACAAACCCGTTCGTGCTGAGCTTGTCGAAGCACCGCACTTCACTTCGGGGTAAAGGACGGCCCTTCGGCAGGCTCAGGGCGAACGGAATTGAGTGTGCGTTACGAAAGTGCCGCCTTCACCAGCGTGCTCGCCAGCTTGCCATCCAGCACCGCGCCGTGCCGCGCCTTCAGCTCGGCCATGACGGCGCCCATGTCCTTCATGCTTGATGCGCCGGTTTCGGCCTTGATCGCATTGATGGCGGCGGCCGTTTCCGCTTCGCTCAGCATTTGCGGCAGGAACTCCTCGATCACTGCAAGTTCGGCGCGTTCGACCGCGGCCAGCTCCTCGCGCCCGCCGCTGACATACATCTCAATCGATTCGCGGCGCTGTTTGGCCATCTTCTGGAGAACGCTGACCACCAACTCGTCGTCCGGCGTGGGCTTGGCGCTGGTGCGTTCCTCGATATCGCGGTCCTTGATCTTGGCGCTGATCTGGCGGAGCGCGGCGGTGCGGTCTTTTTCGCCGGCCTTCATCGCAGTGATGGTGGCGGCCTTGATATCGTCACGGATCATCGGAGTTTCCTGTGGATTGAGCTGTTGCGCGCGCCCCTAACGCAAATCAGTCGCCACGCCTAGGTTGACGCGGGGGGTGCATGGGCCTAGCGGGCAAAACTTAGCAACATCGCTGGCATAACAATCCAACGGAGCGCCCCATGGCCGACCCCGCAACTTTCCGCGCGCAACCTTCCGGCGCGACCGGCTGCCTTGTTCTGGCCGATGGCACTGTGGTGTGGGGCCGGGGCTTCGGCGCGAGCGGTGCGGCCGTGGGCGAGGTGTGCTTCAACACCGCGATGACCGGCTATCAGGAGGTGATGACCGATCCCTCCTACGCCGCGCAGATCGTCACCTTCACTTTCCCGCATATCGGCAATGTCGGCGCCAATGGCGAGGATGTGGAGAGCAAGGTCGAGGGCGCGGTCGGTTGCATCGTGCGCGAGGATGTGACCGAGCCTTCGAGCTTCCGCTCGATCGAGAAATTCGCCGACTGGATGGTGCGCAACGGCAAGATCGGCCTCAGCGGCGTCGATACCCGCGCGCTGACCCGCCGCATCCGACAGACCGGCGCGCCAAACGCGGTAATTGCCCATGCGCCCGACGGTGAGTTCGATATCCCCGCGCTGGTGAAACGCGCGCAAGAATGGGCGGGTCTGGAAGGCATGGACCTCGCAGTGCGCGTGACCCGCGACAAGCATGAGGGCTGGGAAGGCGGCTACTGGATGCTGGGCAAGGGGTATGGCCGCGCTGCGTTTGATGCGAAGCCGCACGTGGTCGCGATCGATTACGGCGCAAAGGACAATATCTTCCGCAATCTGGTGAAGGCCGGGGCGCGGGTGACGGTGGTGCCGGCCAAGACCTCGTTTGACGAGGTGATGGCGCTGGCTCCTGACGGCGTGTTCCTGAGCAACGGCCCCGGCGATCCGGCGGCGACGGGTGAATACGCGGTGCCGGTGATTGCGGCGCTGCTGGAGGCCGATGTTCCGCTGTTCGGTATCTGTCTGGGCCACCAGCTGCTCGCGCTCGCCGCGGGCGCGAAGACGATCAAGATGCACCAGGGCCACCGCGGCGCGAACCACCCCGTCCAGCGCGTCGGCGAGGGCTGGGGCGAGACTACCGGCCTCGTCGAGATCACCTCGATGAACCACGGCTTTGCGGTGGATGCGGCGACCTTGCCCGAGGGGGTGGAGCAGACACATGTGTCGCTGTTCGACGGGACGAATTGCGGGATCGCGATCAAGGGCAAGCGGGCGTTCGCGGTGCAGTATCACCCCGAGGCCTCGCCGGGGCCGCAGGATAGCTTCTACCTGTTCGAGAAGTTTGTCGGGGGGCTGTGATGGCGCGGCCAACATACTCCCTTCCCCTTGGGGAAGGGCTGGGGATGGGGGCTCGGCGGTGAGGGGGCAGGGCTTCGTATTGGGCGTGGAGCACCCATCCCCAACCCCTTCCCTGAAGGGAAGGGGCTTATTGGTTGCGCGCGATTGCGATTTCCTCGGCGATCACCGTCAGCACGCCGTCGATATTGCCCAGGACCTCGTTGTTCCAGAAACGGATTACGCGGTAGCCGTGGGCTTCGATGATGCGGGTGCGGTTCGCGTCAGTCAGGCTGTCGGCGTGCTACCCGCCATCGAGCTCGATGGCGAGGCGCAAGGACCGGCAGGCGAAGTCGGCGATGAAGGTGCCGATGGGAAACTGCCGGGTGAACTTCGCGCCTTCGAACCGGCTTGCCTTCAGATGCAGCCACAGGCGCTGTTCCGCGTCGGTCGCATTGTTGCGCAGGTTCCGCGCGAGGCCTGTCAGTTTCTTTTCCGCCATTCTCGAACCCCCATCCCCAACCCCTTCCCCATGGGGAAGGGGCTATATAGTGCGAAAGCCGCCTAAATGCCCAAAAGAACCGACATTTCCTCGATCCTCGTCATTGGCGCTGGCCCGATCATCATCGGCCAGGCCTGCGAGTTCGATTACTCCGGCACGCAGGCGATCAAGGCGTTGAAGGAGGAGGGCTACCGCGTCATCCTCGTCAACTCCAACCCGGCGACGATCATGACCGATCCCGAGTTTGCGGACGCGACCTATATCGAGCCGATCACGCCTGATATCGTCGCCAAGATCATCGCCAAGGAACGGCCCGACGCGCTGCTCCCCACGATGGGCGGGCAGACGGCGCTGAACTGCGCGCTGGCGCTGGATGCGGATGGTACGCTGGCGAAATACGGCGTGGAGATGATCGGGGCCAAGGCCGACGCGATCGACAAGGCGGAAAACCGCCAGCGGTTCCGTGATGCGATGACCTCCATCGGGCTGGAAAGCGCGCGCTCGGGCGTGGCGAACACGCTCGAAGAAGCGCGCGTGATCCTCGAACGCACCGGCCTGCCGTCAATCATCCGCCCGTCCTTCACGCTTGGCGGCACCGGCGGCGGGATTGCCTATAACAAGGCGGAATTCGAGCAGATCGTGCGCGAAGGGCTCGATGCCTCGCCCACCACCGAAGTGCTGATCGAGGAATCGCTGCTCGGGTGGAAAGAGTTCGAGATGGAGGTGGTGCGCGACCGCAAGGATAACGCGATCATCATCTGCGCGATCGAAAACGTCGATCCGATGGGCGTCCACACCGGCGACAGCATCACCGTCGCCCCGGCGTTGACGCTGACCGACAAGGAATACCAGATCATGCGCAACGCGAGCATTGCTTGCCTGCGTGAGATCGGGGTGGAGACGGGCGGCTCCAACGTGCAGTTCGCGGTCAATCCCAAGGACGGCCGGTTGATCGTTATCGAGATGAACCCGCGTGTGTCGCGTTCATCCGCGCTGGCGTCCAAGGCCACCGGCTTCCCCATCGCCCGCGTCGCGGCCAAGCTGGCGGTTGGCTACACGCTCGATGAACTCACCAACGAGATCACCGGCGCAACGCCGGCAAGCTTCGAACCGACCATCGATTACGTGGTGACCAAGATCCCGCGCTTCGCCTTCGAAAAGTTCAAGGGCGCGGCCACCGATCTTTCGACCGCGATGAAATCGGTCGGCGAAGTCATGGCGATTGGCCGCAACTTCCAGGAATCGATGCAGAAGGCCCTGCGCGGGCTCGAAACCGGTCTGGACGGGTTCAACCGCGTGCCCGAGCTGGAAGGCCAGCCGCGCGATGTGATCAACGCTGCCCTGTCGCGCCGCACGCCTGACCGGCTGCTCAAGGTCGGCCAGGCTTTCCGCGAAGGCATGAGCGTGGAGGAGATCGCCGCCGTCACCTTCTACGACCCATGGTTCCTGCGCCAAATCGAAGCGATTATCGCGGCCGAAGCCGAGGTGCAGAAAGACGGCTTGCCCCGCGATGCTGCCGGGCTACGCCGGCTCAAAGCGATGGGCTTTTCTGACAAGCGCCTCGCCACTCTCGCCGTGCGCTCCGTCGGCGTGGCGGGCGGCATGGGCGAAACGCAGGCCAAGCGTTCGGGCCTGCTGCACGATGCGCTCGTCGCCATGGCGGGCGCCACGAGCGCTGCCGAAGTGCGCGCACTGCGCCACAAGCTCGGCGTGTTCCCGGTGTTCAAGCGCATCGACAGCTGCGCGGCCGAGTTCGAGGCGATCACGCCTTATATGTATTCGACCTACGAAGCCCCCAGCTTTGGCGATCCGGAATGCGAGGCCATGCCGTCCGACCGCAAGAAGATCGTCATCCTCGGCGGCGGGCCGAACCGGATCGGGCAGGGGATCGAGTTCGATTACTGCTGCGTCCACGCCTGTTTCGCGCTCGCCGAGCAAGGCTTCGAGACGATCATGGTCAACTGCAACCCCGAAACCGTCTCGACCGATTACGACACCTCCGACCGCCTCTATTTCGAGCCGCTGACGGCTGAAGACGTGCTCGAAATCCTGCGGGTGGAACAGCAGAATGGCGAGCTGGTTGGCGTGATCGTGCAGTTCGGCGGGCAGACCCCGCTGAAGCTGGCGCAAGCGCTGGAGGATGCGGGCATTCCGATCCTCGGCACTTCGCCCGATGCGATCGATCTGGCCGAAGACCGTGAACGCTTCGCCAAGCTGGTCAGCAAGCTGAAGCTCAAGCAGCCCGACAACGGCATCGCCCGCAGTCGCGACGAAGCCGCCGCCGTCGCCGCGCGGATCGGTTATCCGGTGCTGCTGCGCCCGTCCTACGTGCTGGGGGGCCGCGCGATGGAGATCGTCGACAGCGAAGCCCAGCTCGACAATTACATCGCCACCGCGGTGAATGTGTCGGGCGACAGCCCGGTGCTGATCGACCAATACCTGCGCGATGCGATTGAATGCGATGTCGATGCGCTGTGCGATGGCGATGAAGTGCGCATCGCAGGCGTGATGCAGCACATCGAAGAAGCGGGCGTCCATTCAGGCGACTCTGCCTGTACGCTGCCGCCATATTCGCTCGGGCCGGACATCATCGCCGAAATGGAGCGTCAGGCCGAAGCGCTCGCCCATGCGCTGGGCGTGGTCGGGCTGATGAACATCCAGTTCGCGGTGAAGGATGGCGTGGTTTACCTGATCGAGGTCAACCCGCGCGCCAGCCGCACGGTGCCGTTTGTGGCCAAGGCCATCGGCCAGCCCGTGGCCAAGATTGCTGCGCGGGTCATGG
Organism: Porphyrobacter sp. TH134; assembly: GCF_002855495.1. Classification (GTDB taxonomy): domain Bacteria; phylum Pseudomonadota; class Alphaproteobacteria; order Sphingomonadales; family Sphingomonadaceae; genus Erythrobacter. Next base: position 2,180 of record NZ_PKRO01000007.1, on the reverse strand, counting down.
CGGGCGAAAAGCTAGCCGCTTTCCCGCCGTTCAAGCGCGACCTGCCGTATATGGCGGTCAAGGAAGCGGTGTTCCCGTTTGCGCGCTTCCCCGGCGCGGACCCGGTGCTCAGCCCGGAAATGAAGTCCACCGGCGAAGTGATGGGGATCGACTCCACCTTCGAAGCCGCCTTCCTGAAATCCCAGCTGGGCGCCGGCATGGTGCCGCCGCAGTCGGGCACGGTGTTCGTATCGGTCAAGAATACCGACAAGGCGACGATCCTGCCCGCAGTGCGCCAGCTGATCGAGCACGGTTTCCGCGTGATTGCCACCGGGGGCACGCAAAGTTACCTTGCCGAACAAGGCCTTGCCGTTGAGCGGGTGAACAAGGTTGCCGAGGGCCAGCCCCATATCGTTGACCGGATCATCGATGGGGACATCGCGCTGATCTTCAACACCACCGAAGGCTGGCAATCCCTTTCGGACAGCAAATCGATCCGTCAGGCAGCGCTGGCAAACAAGGTACCCTACTACACCACCGCGGCGGCAAGTGTGGCCGCAGCGGCGGCGATTTCGGCAATCCGGCCAGACCAGCTTGAAGTCCGGTCGATGCAGGACTATTATGGGGGTTGATTGCTGCGCTTCCCCCCGACATCGAAAGTGCCTGATGCCGCAATGAGTTTACGGCAGCAGGCGCCTTCGCTCCAGTGTTTGGGGGCAGGGCGGGGGGCATAGAAAGAAAGAACGAAAAGATGGCGACGATGGAAAAGGTTCCGATGCTGGCCGAGGGGTATGAGCGGTTGACCGCCGACCTCAAAGTGCTGCGCGAAGAACGCCCGAAAATCGTCGAGGCCATCGAAGAAGCCCGCGCGCATGGCGATCTTTCGGAAAATGCCGAATACCACGCCGCCAAGGAACGTCAGGGCCAGGTCGAAGCCATGATCGGCGAGATCGAGCACATGGTCAGCCGCGCGCAGATCATCGATCCCGCGACACTTTCGGGTGACCGGATCGTGTTTGGCGCAACCGTGACGCTGCTTGACGAAAACGACAAGCCGATCCGCTATCAGATCGTCGGTCAGACTGAAGCTGACGCGAACAAGGGCCGCATCTCCTACAGCTCGCCGCTCGCGCGCGCGCTGATCGGCAAGCAGGTCGGCGATGATATCGAAGTGACCGTGCCGTCGGGCGAACGGTTTTATCACGTCGAGAAGATCGAGTTTATCTGAGGCATGGGGATGCCGCCCGTCAGGCCTCTGGCCGAGCGGCGTGTGGCAACGCATTTTCTTGATGCGGGCGCGGTCAGCATGGCCGACGCTATCCCCTTCGCCCCCGGCACGCCGAGCCGCCAGCGCGCCTTTGAACGGCTTAAGGGCGCCGATGTGCTCAGGACCGACGGGCAGGGCAGATGGTGGCTTGACGAGGAGCGCTGGTCATCCCGCCGCTTTGATCGCCGGACGCGAGTGGTGATGGCGATGCTGGCGGTGGCCGCCGCAGGGGCATTTGCGGCGCTGCGTTGAGGTGGCTTTGGGACTGGGTTAGACCCCGATAGGCCCTCTCTAGACCCCCTTTAGCCCCCGCCAGATCCGTGTTTCATGTGAAACACATGGACCCGGTTATGCCAGCTGCTTTTCCATCGCATAATTGTGGATCGCAACCTCGCTCTCGCCAAAAGGTATTGTGAAATCGCGGCGCTGGAGCAGCGCGTAACCCGCCCGCGCAAACACCGGACGGGCAAGCTCGCTCGCCTCGGTGAACAGCCGCGTCACGCCCTGCGCGCGCGCCGCTTTCTCTGCCGCTTCGAGCAGCCGCAGGCCAAGCCCCTGTCCGGTGTGGTCGGGGTGACAATAGAGCATGTCGAGATGCCCACCAGCTTCGAGCATGGTAAAGGCAAGCGGCGTGTCATCCAGCCCCACCGCGACGAGGATTACGTCGCCTCGCGCCGCTGAATCCAGACACCGTTGCACCGAGTAGCGCGCAGACCATGCCGCCACCTGCTCAGGCGAATAGGCCCCTAGTGCGGTGGTACGGATGGCAGCCAAGGTTAGGGCGGCAATCGCCTCTGCGTCACCTGCGCGGTAGGGCCGGATGACCGCCGCCACCGGATTGTCAATGGACACCCAGTGTTACGAGCTAAGGCGACACCCAGTGTTACGAGGTGTCTCGTTGTGACCGTGCGATGATTTCAGGGGCGGGGAGCAT
>NZ_PKRO01000079.1 GCF_002855495.1 Porphyrobacter sp. TH134 | reverse complement strand
CCGGCTTCTGATCCCTTGCATCAAAAGACACCCCCCTGTCCTCACTCGATGTCCCAGAAAAATCAAACTGGCCCGGCTTTCGCAACAGGTCTAATGGAGTGCGATTAGATTGACCGGGCAAAAGTAATGGCATCAATCCGATCACCGTTTGCCATGCGGTAATAGTTTCGCCGCTCGCCGATGGGTCGGAAACCAAACTTGTTGTAAAGATGGATGGCGGGGTTGCCGCGCCGCATTTCCAGAAAGATCTGCGCGGTCCCGCGCTGCCGGGCGGCCACGAATAATTGTTCGATCAAGGCGGCCCCGACGCCGCGCCCGCGCGCGCTTGGGGTTACCGCGATCAGCAACAGCTCTTCTTCGTCAAGCACATGGCGCGTCAGCACGAATCCGGCGGGGACTGGCGCCTGATCGAGCGCGTCCGGAATGGGCAGGCCGGCTGCATCAACCACCAACGCATGGGTGCTCGGCAAGGTCAGGGCATCGGCAACCTGGCGCCGGTTCCACGCTTCGCCATAAGCCGGATCGAAGGCGGCTTCCATCACCACCATGATCCGGTCGACCAGCGCAGGGGAGGCGATCATGCCCTGACCCGGTCCGCCATCGGGGTCGCATCCGGCCCGCGGCCATAAATCGGCGCGAGATTAGGCGTGAGTGATGCAGGTGAGAGCAGCGGAACGGCCGCTGCATCAGGGGCGATATCAATCACTTCAGCGGGCTGCGCGGGATCAAGTGCGGCGAACGCACCTGCCCTGTTGCCGGCTATCACAGTCTGGCGACGGCGGGCCCTGGCGGCATCGGGTGTCAGCGAGGCCGGCATGCCGAGCGCCTCACCATCCGCGCCAAAATCCTGCACAAACCATTCGCCATGCCCGCCATTGGTGCATACCGTCACCGGAACGCCACGATGCACAGCCTGGGCCTGCGCCGCGATCAGAGCGAGGGTGGGATAGCCCAGCACCGCTGCATCCCACGCGAACCCAAGCGCGCGAGCCGCGGCCAGACCGATCCTGACACCCGTAAAGCTACCCGGCCCCAGCGAGACCAGAATGCGGTCAGCCCTGCCTTTGTCTGGCATGGCGCCGATCAGTGGCACCAGTGCCTCGGCATGGCCGCGGCCAATGACCTGATGGGTATGCGCCAGTCGCGCCTCGCCCTCAAACAGGGCGATGCTGCAAGCATCTGAGGCGGTTTCGATGGCGAGCGTCCGCATGGCCCACGCCGATGCCTCAGCCCGCGTCTCTGCGCAAGCGGGGATGCGCGGTCAGGCGATCCGGTTAAACCGTTCAAACGCCGGCCGCGGGCTGCGGTCGAAGATACTGCTGGCATCGCCATAGCCGACCGAGCAGATGAAATTGACCCGGTGGCGCGGTTCATCGGCAAAGAACGCCGCGTTGACTGCCGCCTGATCGAAGCCGGACATCGGCCCGCAATCCAGACCCAGTGCGCGCGCGGCCAGCATAAGGTAGGCGCCTTGCAGCGAGGAATTGCGGAACGCGCCTTGTTCGCGCCCGGCCTCGTCGCCGTCAAACCAGCTTTTGGCATCAGTATGGGGGAACAGCCAGGGCAGTTCTTCGTGGAAGTCGATGTCATAGCCGATCACGGCCGTCACAGGCGCGGCGGCGACCTTGTCCTTGTTGCCATCGGACACGCATTCCACCAGCTTGGCTTTGGCCTCTGCCGATTTGACCCACACGATCCGCACCGGCTGCATATTGGCAGACGTCGGAGCCATCTTCATCAGATCCCAGATCGCATGGAGCTGCGCGTCGGACACCGGCTTGTCCAGCCAGCCATTATAGCTGCGCGCTTCGTTGAACAGCTGATCGAGCGCTGCATTGGAAAGGACGTGGTCGTGGAATTGTGTGGTCATGTAAACGTCACCGTGTCTGGAATGGAAATTCAGGCTGCCCTGACTTCAACCACTTCGGGGACATAATGTTTCAACAGGCCTTCGATCCCGTGCTTCAGCGTCGCGGTGCTTGACGGGCAGCCCGAGCACGATCCTTGCAGCGTCAAATAGACCACCCCGTCGCGGAACCCGCGATAGGCGATATCGCCGCCGTCCCCGGCTACGGCCGGGCGCACGCGGGTTTCCAGCAATTCGTTGATCGCTGCGATCACTTCCGCATCTTCGGGGCGTTCTTCCACCACGGCTTCGTCTTCGGGCGGAACGGCAATGCCGTTGCCGCTAGCGCCGATGAACAGGGGGGCTTCCGAGACGAAATGATCGAGCAGGATCGCGATAACCTGCGGCTTCAGCGCGCTCCAGTCGGCACCGGGTGCGGCGGTCACGCTGACGAAGTCGGTGCCGAAAAACACGTTCACCACTTCGCCAGTGTCGAAGATCGCCTGCGCCAGCGGACTGGCTTCGGCAGCTTCGGGAGTCGCGAATTCGCGGCTGCCAGCGGGCATGACGGTCATGCCCGGCAGGAACTTGAGCGCGGACGGGTTCGGGGTGGTTTCGGTTTCTATGAACATGACCCCAAGTTAGGCGGGAGGAGGCCGGGGGACAAGGCCGCTTCACCGCCAATGCGTCCCTAAAGCACCGAAGCATTCACTATCGCTTCACATTTTGCCGCCCTATAAGCCTGTCCATGACGTCGTTTCCCCGCGCGGCCCGCGCTATCGCCCTTCTGCTTGCCCCGCTCGCATTGGTTCAGCCGCTGCTCGCCCAGCAGATCGCTACCCCTGCGGTGCAGGCCCCTGCCACACCGCCGCCGCCTGCGCCCAAGGCGCTCCAGACGGCCGGCACTGTCCCCTGGCTGTATCAGGGTTCGGACGTTCCGGTCGATGACAAGTGGCTGTTTGGCGAAATGAAGAACGGGCTGCGCTATGCTGTGAGAACGGCGGTGCAAAATTAGACCACGGTAGCGGCGACGAAGTGTTGCTGCGGGCGGCGTAAAAGTCGTCCACTTTGCCCTTTTGCGGGAG
>NZ_PKRO01000078.1 GCF_002855495.1 Porphyrobacter sp. TH134 | reverse complement strand
TTCCACCGCGTGGACCACCATCGCCCATATCCGCCGCCTCACCCGCCTCATCGCAAGCCATTGCCAGATCACATGAACTTCTGAGTCAGGCTCTTACGCGCTTCGCGACGATATGTTCGTGAACACTGATCGGACCAAATTCTTCGAATTCATCATTCCCGTTATCCCCATCATCAACACCTCCAATTCAATCGACAAGGTACTGGAGCAGGGCAAGCGGCTTTCTCTCCATGATAGGCTCGATCATCAATTTCTGCGGGAGGTTTCTCGATATCTGAACGACCTCAGGCTTATACAGAACATCTTCAATGAATACGCTATCTACGTCGCCAATCTCGAAACCGACAATGAAAACAATCTTGACGTGAACAAGCTATTGGCGATCTTGATTTACAAGAATGTATTCCCAAGCGACTTTGAGAGCCTCCATCGCGGGAAAGGCAATCTCGCTCAGGTTCTTCACAGTCACGATCATTACATCGCGGCGAGCGAATCTCGATACACGCAGGAAGTCTCCCGCCTTGAGAAGCTCGTCGACGACGGGGAAAGGCAACTGCCGAACTCTCTCGCAGAACTACGTCGCATCTATGCGATGGCAATCGTGGAAATGATGCCCGACGGCTTCTGTCGCTTCAGCCCCGACCGCAGCAGCATGATTCCGCTAAACAATCTCGCGAACTACGAGCGGTTCGAAACAATTCTGGAGTCGCGCCAGCTACTAATTGCGACGAATCAGGGCCATCAGCAGCAACTTCAGCTGAACGATCTGCAGGCAAAGGTCGATCCCCACAGAACGTTTCAGCAGCGCAAAGAGGAGGTCGAGAAGAAGTCTGCTGCGTTCAGAGAATCGTCACTCAAGCAAATACGCGAACTACGAGCCAAATTGAGCACATTGCGGTTGGCCAAGTTCAACGAGGTCATCCGGGACAATGCGGGCGAAACAGACGCCCTGTTCGATAAGTTCGGGGAGGGTGCCGATCTGGCGCGGTTTCTCGTGCTGGAGGGTCATCTCGATGATACCTACTACCAGTATACATCGCTTTTCCATTCAGGACGCCTCTCCCCTAGCGATAATAAGTTTCTGATTCAAATACGTAGCTTCAGGACTCCGGATCCCGATTTTCAGATCGATAATCCGAAGGAGGTCATCGCCGCGATGCGCCCCGAGGATTTCAGCCGAAACTACGTTCTCAACGTGACAATCGTCGACTGCCTATTTGCCAATCCTTCAGCGTATGAAACGCAGACACGACGTCTGCTGGACTTCATCGCGTCCGATTTCGACGCGTGCGAGAAGTTCATGTCGAGCTACTATGCCCGAGGAAAGGCCGTCACAGCGCTGATCTCCGGCTTGGCCACGACATGGCCTGGGTTCGCCGCAGCGGCGGTGACCAGCGCCGGTAATCTTATGCATGTGGCACGCATCATCAGCCACCTCTCGGACGCGCGCTTGAAAGACTTCGCCTTCAGGCACCCTGCCCTGACCGACTTCATCTCGGACAGATTGGCTGACATTCTGACACAAGGAATCGATTTTCCTGCGGAACGCCTGCAATTACTCGACGTTAAAGCGACCGATCTGGCCGCTGTGGCCGGTCACCCCGCAGCAATGCGGGTCTTGTTTGACGAAGGGCTTTATCAACTTTCCATCGACAATCTGCAATTCATCCTGCGGGCCATTCTCGACATCGACGATCCCGATCGGGCGCGCGAACAAAACTACACGGTGGCGCTTGAATCCAGGAGCGAACCACTTCTGTCGAAGATCGACGTTTGTTTCGACGAGTATCTGCGCAACGTCCTGCTTCGTTTGCCTGACAATCGCAAAGAGAGCGTTTCGACCATCCAACAAATTATTAGGCGGAGCGACGTTGAACTCGAAATGGTGGTGGAGTTTCTTGAAAAGCAAGCTGCATTGCTTCCAACCTTGGACCAAGTTCCGGGCACGCTTCACGCTACGCTATTTCAAATCCAGAAGATCGAGGCGACTTGGGAGAACTGCCTGAATTTTCTTGGCAGCGAAAATTACGATGCGGAGACGCTTGTCCAGTTCTTGAACAGCGCCGAAGCCTTGCGTGCGCTCGCCGGCCAAAAGGTTTCGGACGGCGACCGTGCGGCACCCTTGCGCAAGTTCATTATCGAGAACGACGCGTTGAGCGATGAAGCATATGCCGCCTACGTTGGAGCGCTTCCGAGAAGGTTCACGGCTTTCCCACAGCACCTCAGCGCAGAGAAGACGAAGGTACTGGTGGACCGGAACGCGATCGATTTCTCCGCCAGCAACCTGGCGCATCTCAGCGAGGATCCCTCTTTACGCGTCGCCTTTATTGAAAAGAACATTGCGGAATTCTTCGAAGCCGAGGAAGAGTGCAATTTGGACGACGATTTCCGGCAGAAGCTGCTGGAGGCGAACATCAGCGATGAAAACCGGCTGAGGATCATAAACACGATGGACCTGAACCTGCTGGCCGAATTGCCGGCGCGCGCGGCCACCGTCGGCAGGATACTCGCTCGAACCGGCATCAAGATGGACGAGATGAGCATCGATTCCGCGCGTGCGATCATCCTGAACGCCAAGCCTCTCGCAACGAAGATCAAGTTGTTTAACATGCTTCATAATATGTTCGACAATCAGCAGGTGAAGGACATGCTGCAGTCCCTTCCGGATCCACTTCCTGACATTCGACCGGGTTTTACGACGCCGAGGATCGAATCTAGCGAGGTGAACCTCGAGTTCGTAGCGTGGTTGAAGGATCGGGGCTTTATATCCTCTTGGAGGAGAGGCGGCTTCTTCGACGACGACATCCGTATGAACATGTTCAGGAAGTGAGCTGCGTTCATCTCATTCGCTAAGGCTGTGAGAACGGCGGTGCAAAATTAGACCACGGTAGCGGCGACGAAGTGTTGCTGCGGGCGGCGTAAAAGTCGTCCACTTTGCCCTTTTGCGGGAGCG
>NZ_PKRO01000077.1 GCF_002855495.1 Porphyrobacter sp. TH134 | reverse complement strand
ACAGCGCCATGATGACCTCGGCGCTCGTCGAAGGTCGCGATTTCCTGCGTGCCCGTGCCGAGGCCAAGCGCCGTGCGGCGGTGCCCGAAGGAACGCCAGTCGTCTTTGCTGGCGGGCGCACGCGCCATGCCACTGAAGATGATGCGCTGACCTTCGGCAACAATGTCTGGGCCACCCTCGACAAGGTCCGCGACCGCGTGCCCGACATGGTCCTTATCCATGGCGGCGACACCAAGGGCGTCGACCGCCTGGCATCGAGCTGGGCCGAACGTCGCGGTATCCCGCAGGTCACGTTCTCGCTCGACATGCGGCTGGGCGCCCGTGCTGGCTTCAAGCGCAACGAGCGTATGCTCTCCCTCGATCCGCGCTATGTCGTCGCTTTTCCCGGCAATGGCGTGCTCGAACGTCTGGTCATCGAGGCCAAGGCTCGGCGGATTACCGTGGTCGATCGCCGCGGGCCGCTCGGCACATCCCCGAAAGCACCGCCGGGGTGAGCGGCTGCCCTGATTAGTCTTTGTTGAGGAAATCGGAAAAGCCGCGCCGATTGCCATGTGTTGCGTTTATTTCGAATATTCCCTAGATAGCAATCCACCAAGCCGGAGAGACCAATGACATTGCCAGCAAGCGCCTTGCCGTTCGGCAACAGGCTGCCATCTGCCGATGACCGCCAGATCGCCAATCAGCTTCGCCAGATCCTTGCGGCACACAAGGCCGGCGAAGCGCATCTGCAGGTGTCCGATCCGGCGACCAAAAAGCCGGTCGATATCACCCTGACACCGGCAATGTCGGACCTGTTCCTCGAGCTGCTGCGTTACATCGGCAGCGGTGACGCCGTCACCTTGCTCCCGATCCAGCAGATGCTGACCACGCAGCAGGCGGCTGATTTGCTGAATGTGTCGCGCCCGTACCTCATCAAGCTGATCGAGAAGGGCGATATTCCTCACTCGATGGTGGGGCGTCATCGTCGGCTCAAGGCCGAGGATGTTTTTGCCTACAAGTCCGCGCGAGACAAAGCCCGGGCCGAAGCGCTGGATGAGCTCATCGCGGATAGCGCGGATCTTTATTGACCGACGCGATCCATGTTCGCCAATCGCTATACTGCGCTCATCGATGCCTGCGTGCTCGTCAGTGCGCCCCGCCGCGACCTTCTGCTGACGCTTGCCGAAGCCGAATTCTTTCGCGTCCGCTGGTCCCGGAGCATCATTTCGGAAACGCAGTCGGCACTGCGCAATATCTTCGAAGAGCGAGGTTTCGAAGATCATGATGCCCGAGCGGCCCGGGCAGTGAGGGCGATGCAGACAGCTTTTCCTGAAGCTCTTGTCGACGATCAGAAAGCGCAGCAACCGATGACGTTTGGCCTGCCGGACCCCAATGATGAGCATGTCCTTGCGGCTGCCGTCCAGACCCAGGCGCAAGCGGTTGTCACTGACAACCTTGCTGACTTTCCGGCGTCCATTCTGTCCCCAATGAACATTGAGGCGCGCACGGCGGACGACTTTATTGCGGACACCATCGCTCTTGATGAGGGCAAGGCCGTCGCCGCGATCAGAGATATGCGGATGCGATTGCGGCGGCCCGACATGTCGCCACAAGAATTCCTGAAATCGCTCGAGACGCACCGCCTGTTTGTGACCGCGTCGATCCTCAACAATCACGCAGATTCGATCTGATCTGTCGTTCGAGCTGACGGCGCGCGTAGGCAAGCTGTTGCAGATGCGATCAAGGCTACGAGCCGTGCCGGGGCTTCGTCCGGCTCCTGATAATGCTTGAACCACCACCGAACACCAAGCTTGCCAGGTGAAATTTCTGGCCCGTGGCCGCGGGCCGTGAGGTTTCACGGTGGGTATCGCCCCTGCCGTGCTGCCGCCAGCCTCAAAGATGCATCCGTTAGGCAGGCCGGTTCCAAATTCAGCGAGAAGAGGTCTCCGTCTTCAGGGGATGGGTTAGGGTCCCATCGGCCAAAGGTTGCGAGAGTGAATGGCACGCCTGCCCAACGCATCCAGCTCCACCCGGCTTCGATGCAAACCTGTCCCTGAATCACCCCCCGTCGAGACGCGCAACCCCGATCAGGTCCGGCCGAGTTGCCGGGCTTTGCCCGGCTGCCCGCACCACCCGAACCAGATCGGGGTTTCCCTTCGGTGCGCTTCGCCGCGGGGCGCTTCTGCTCGGGTTTTGCAGCCGGGATGGACCCGGAATGCTCGATCAGGAGAATACCCATGACCAATCTCGTTATCCTCGTTGGCCGCATCGCTCGCGACCCCGAAACCCGCACCACCCAGAGTGGAACCAGCATCACCTCGGTCTCGGTTGTGACCGATCGTCCCGCCCGCAAGGAAGGCAAGACCTACAAGGACGAGAACGGCTACACCGCCAAGGACAGCGAATTCCACCGCGTGACCTGCTTCAACGGCCTCGGCGAAAACGTCGCCAAGTACTGTACCAAGGGCCAGATGGTCTCGGTCGAAGGTCGTATCCACTACACCCAGTGGGAAGATGAAAGCGGCACCAAGCGCTACGGCTGCGAGATCATCGCTGACAAGGTCGATTTCCTCACCAAGGGCCGCTCAGGCACCAACGAAGATGCTCCCGATATCGACGAGGATTGAGTGTCCTTGCCTCACGAAACGGCCCCGGTGGCACATGCCATCGGGGCCTTTTCTTTTGTTGCCGTGCCATGCGGCGGCACGGGGCATCGAACCCCGTGCCGCCGCCTGTTAGTGCTTACGCCGGAGCAATCCGCTTCAGCGTTTCCTCGATGCCGAGCGCCATCGATGCACTGACGATCTGGCGCAGCTGCGCCGGATCGATGGTTTCTGCGCCGCAATCGATCAGCACTTTGCCGAGCTCGATCGCAACCTCTTGCCGAAGACGAACTTCCTCGCCGTCAAGTTGAGCTCGCTGTTCACGCAGCTTCTTCAGCGCATCGCGCGCGTTGATTTTGGACCTGGCCATAGGGGGTTCCTCCTTGTTGGCCGTTGGTCCCCTCCGCCGCTGAGAGTGGCACTGCTCGGGCAAGTAGGGAAGCGGTTTGTGGGGGCGACCGACGCGTTCCCCCACGATTGTTGGTGGGTGGCTCTCTCGCAGATAGGCCAAGTGTGATGCGGGCTTTGGGGCTGCGTCAAGGACGACGGGGCCCCACCATTTTTGCCGTGCGAGCACGACAAAAATCGTTGCCCCCATCGCCGCTTCGCGGCCGCTGACGCGGTCCCTGACCCAGCCCGTCACCCACATCCTCGCAGCTCCTGATGCGACGCATCGAACATCAGGAGGAAAGATCATGTACGCTTCACACAGCACGGCCGATGACGGGTACCAGGCAGATCAGGCAGCCTTCGTTGCCGCTCTCGATCAGGCTGTCAACGGCGGAGTAAAAGTCGGCCATTGGGCGGCGCAAAATCAGGCCACTTGATCCGCGCCTTGGCGAGCGCTGGGAGGGCGTAGCCCGAGCG
>NZ_PKRO01000076.1 GCF_002855495.1 Porphyrobacter sp. TH134 | reverse complement strand
TCCCGGAAGACCATCCGCCGGGAAATCGATCAGGCCAAGGCGACACCTCGTAAAGCTGGATGTCGCCTTACGGCTCCTGTGAACTGTCCTTCAACATCCCTTCCCAAGCACTCAATTGAACGCAGGGTTGGCTCGCAATCGATCGCGCGCAAAATCGATAAAGGCGCGCACTTTGGCCGACGCGTTGCGACCCTCTGCATGGACGATATGCACAGGCAGCGGCGGTTGTTCGAATTCGCCCAGAACGATCTGCAATTCTCCCGAAGCGAGGTCCGGGCCAACCTGGTAGGAGAGCGCGCGCGTCAAACCCCAGCCTGATCGCACCGCGCTGATCGTTGCCTCGTTCGAATTGGAAAACAGCGTGGGCTTCACATTGACTGCGATGTCCGCGTCACGCCCGAAGCGCCACTCGAGCGAAGGCCAGGAACTTGTCGCCGCAACAATCCGGTGGCTGGCGAGATCGGCAGGCGTGCGCGGCAGGCCGTGTTTTGCAAGATAGGCAGGCGAGCCACAGATAACCTGACGGACCGACCCTATCCGGATCGCGCGATAGCTCGAATCCGGGAGGTTGCCGATGCGGATCGCTACATCCACGCCTTCGTCGACGAGGTTCACGATGCGATCAAGCAAGAGCATATGCCCCGACACCTCAGGGTGACGATCAAGGAACTCGGTCATCACTGGCAAGATATAGATCCGTCCGAACATGACCGATGCTGTCACGGTCAGCATCCCGGAAGGGGTTGCGTAAAGCCCGGCTGCGGCAGCTTCGGCCTCTTCGATGGCAGCAAGAATGGTCCGGCAATCCTCAACGTACCGGGCCCCGGCCTCGGTCAGCCTGACCGAACGGGTGGTCCTGGTGAGAAGGCGCGCTCCAATGGCGTCTTCCAGCGCCGCGACGGCGCGAGTGACGGCGGGCGGGCTCATGTGCAGCTGCCGTGCGGCCTCTGCAAACCCGCCCGTTTCGGCGATCCGCATGAACACCCGCATCGCATGGAAACGGTCCATTCGAGACTTCCTTGCCTGTTGTACGCGCCTGCCAGACGCCGCCGGACGACATGGGACGCATCGATACATTATTCCTGAAGGCGAAACACTGCCTTTCGGATTACTGTCGTTCTTCCGGCCTTCGTTAGGGATTAACTGAGGCCATGGGCGGCGCTGCCACGCTCTCCGGAAGGAACCCAAGCATGAAGCTCTATTTTCATCCCATCTCTGGCCACGCCCACCGCGCGCAACTGTTCCTCTCGCTGATCGACGCTCCGTTCGAGCTGGTTATCGTCGACCTGTCAAAGGGTGAGCACAGGTCAGCGGAACATCTCAGCAGAAACCGCTTCGGTCAGATCCCCGTGCTGGAGGATGGCGGGCAATTCATTGCCGATTCCAATGCCATTCTCGTCTACGTGGCCAAGAAGTTCGGCAAGACCGAGTGGCTGCCCGAAGACCCGCTTGGCGCAGCGCGCGTCCAGCGCTGGCTGTCAGTGGCGGCCGGGCAGATCGCCTATGGTCCTTGCGCAGCGCGGCTCGTCAATATCGTCAGCGCAGACTACCGCCCCGAAGAAGTAATCGCCCGCGCTCACGCGATCCTCGCGCTGATGGAGGCCGAGCTTGATGGCTGTACCTGGATCGCTGCCGAACGCCCGACTGTCGCTGATGTCGCGCTCTACAGTTACATCGAACGTGCGCCTGAGGGCGATGTCGATCTCACCTATTACGTCAACGTGCGTGGCTGGCTCGATCGGATCGAGGCGCTTCCCGGATTTGTGGCTTTCGAAAGCACGCCGGTCGGCCTTGAGGCCTGAACTTTGAGACAGCTGGGCGGACTATTTTGTCCGACTGACCGTAGAGGAGAATCGCCTTGGATCGTCAGGAAATCGGAAAACCCAATCCCTTCCATCGCGGCGAAATCGCCATGCAAACCGCGGTCGGCGTTGCCGAACGGATGGGAAAGGTCGGGCCGCAGGTGATCCGCAACTTCATGCCGAACCAGCACCGCGAATTCTTCGCCCAGCTCCCTTTTATCGTGCTTGGAGCCGTTGATGCATCGGGCGATGCGTGGGCCACGCTGATCGCAGGCAACCCGGGCTTCCTTCATAGCCCCGATCCGCAAACGCTGGAATTCGCAGCCATTCCCGATCCGCGCGATCCTGGCGTTGCCGGGCTTGGCGACGGTTCGGCCATCGGCTTGCTCGGCATTGAGCTTCATACCCGCCGCCGCAACCGCATGAATGGCCGCGTGGTTACGCACGACGCAGGGGGGCTTCGCGTGAACGTTGAGCACGCCTTCGGCAATTGTCCGCAATACATACAATTGCGCGATTGGCAGATGGTGCGCGGCCCTGATGACCATCTTGCAGTGTCCCAGCCCATCGCGCTCGACCCTAAAGACCCGCGGGTCCAAGCCCTAATCACCGCTGCGGATACCTTCTTTGTCGCTTCCTACATCGACGACGAAACCGGGCGACATGTCGATGTCTCGCACCGCGGCGGTAAGTCGGGATTTGTGCGTGTGAACGCCGACGGTTCGCTGACCATTCCCGACTTTGCCGGGAACCTTCATTTTAACACGCTCGGCAATTTTCTGATCAACCCTAAGGCGGGACTGGTCTTTCCCGATTTCGAGACCGGAGATCTGTTGCAACTGACCGGCGACGCTGAGGTCGTGCTGGATTCCTCGGAGATCGCCGCCTTTGCGGGCGCAGAACGGCTTTGGACCTTCCGTCCCCGCCGCGCGGTGCTGCGCCATGAAGCGCTGCCGCTGCGCTTCGTTTTCCGGCCTGAAGGCTGGTCTCCCAACATCCTGAGGACCGGCGACTGGGACAGAGTTCGCCGCCGTCTCGATGCAGAAAAGCTGCACAGCAACTGGCGCCCGTTCCGGGTGGAAAGGATTGTTGAAGAGAGCATTCATGCAGAAGCCTTCGGGCCCGCTTCAGTTGATCGCCAGCAAGCTCCGGCAGAACCTGCGTTAGCACGCGCCGCGGCCGGGCCGGTCGATGTGGTGTTCGTGAGATCGGGGCAGGAGGCTCGTTGGCAGCCGGGTTCCGGATCGCTGCTTGAGCTTGCCGAAGCGAGCGGCCTGACCCCCGATTTCAGTTGCCGGAACGGGCGCTGCGGAACCTGCGCGACCCGGGTTCTGGCGGGATCGGTTACCTATCCCAGCCCGCCTGCTGCACGGGCTGGCGCTGAACATGCTCTGATCTGCTGCGCGCTCCCAGCCGCCGATAAGGTCAGTGGCAGCAATCAGCTGGTTCTTGACCTGTGAACGCAGCAGTAGCCCGGCGCGCTTAGCGTAAGGAAATGGTCGATGCGGTTGGCGAGCTCCTCATCAGTCAGCGCTGGCGCGCAGTTCAATGCTGCAATCGCATCAGCAAGTAAGGGCGACTGAGAACGGCGGTGCAAAATTAGACCACGGTAGCGGCGACGAAGTGTTGCTGCGGGCGGCGTAAAAGTCGTCCACTTTGCCCTTTTGCGGGAGCGG
>NZ_PKRO01000075.1 GCF_002855495.1 Porphyrobacter sp. TH134 | reverse complement strand
CGCGCTGCTGGCCGGACGCTACAGCGCAATATCGAAAGCGCGCGTCCGGCCAGCAGCGCTACCCTCATAACCTACACCACCTGCCGGGACGCGACCACGCCTGAAACAGAAATGGCTGCCGCCAAGCGTCCGGTCTGGAACGCCGGACGAAGCGTCGGCGCAAAGCGCGCACTAAAGCCGAAACAGATTTGGGAGATCCGCTTTTTTCTCAATGAACGACGCCGCGTGCGTGATCGCGCATTGTTCGACCTCGCGATCGACAGCAAGCTACGTGGCTGCGATCTTGTTCGAATGAAGATCGGCGACATCGTTAATGGTGGTCTACTCAGAACACGCGCTATTGTGATGCAGCAAAAGACAAATCGTCCGGTGCAGTTCGAACTCCTGCCAGACGCTCGAGCCAGTCTACTGGCGTGGCTTGAACGCCGTGGTGGCACTGTAGACGATTATGTCTTCCCTAGCCGCGTTGATCGCAACGGCCACATTAGCACACGTCAATATGCCCGGCTCGTCGATGAATGGGTAACCGGGATTGGCTTGCTTCGATCAGAATATGGCACCCACTCTCTTCGGCGAACCAAGGCATCGATCATATATAGGGCGACCGGCAATCTGCGTGCGGTCCAGATCCTTCTCGGTCATAGCAAGATCGAGAATACCGTGCGCTATCTCGGGATCGACGTCTAGGACGCGCTTGCCCTTGCCGAGAACACGGAGATTTGAACAATCGGCTCCTCGCTGCCTGCGAGGAGCCGATCTAACTCCACTGGGATGAAACAGTCATCTGGCAGCCGTCCTTTGTAGATTGGGGAGCACTCAGGCGCGCTGCGACACGTTGAGCCAATTGAACAAGCTGGGATGCTCGCGTTGATACAGCTCTAGACGTGTCGCGGATGCAACGTCTTCGGGCTGTCATCGCAGCTACTTCGTTCTGACACCCTAGTTTGGCGGGCTCGTAACAATGCGATCCTATTCGCCCCTGCGTCGCCAACCCACAAGCAGGGGCACTAGTAATGAAATCGACTAAGCTGCGTCACGCATTCCTTTCCGGCACCGCGTTGCTCTTCCTAGCGATTCCGGTCACCGCCTTCGCGGCCAATGCAGAAACTGATGACGTCGCGGCCGACGCGGCAGCCGACGAGACGACCGATGGCGGCGAGATTTTGGTCTACGGCAAGGGCGAAGTGCGTCAGGTGACCGAAATCGGTGCAGCCGATATCCAGCTTACCACCGCAGGCTCGAGCCCGTTTATCGCTCTGCGCAAATTGCCGGGCGTCAACTTCCAGTCGGCCGATCCGTTCGGCACCTATGAATGGTCGACCCGCATCACCCTGCGTGGCTTCAACCAGAACCAGCTCGGCTTCACGCTTGATGGCGTGCCGCTTGGCGATATGAGCTATGGCAACACCAACGGCCTGCACATCAGCCGTGCGATCATCGCCGACAATATCGGGCAGACCCGCGTGAGCCAGGGCGCAGGTGCGCTCGGTACCGCGTCGACCTCGAACCTTGGCGGTACGATCGAATTTTTTAGCCGCGATCCGCAGAGCGAGCTCGGCATCGCCGGCAACGTCACCTACGGCGACAGCAACACCTTCCGCGCCTACGGTACGCTCGACACCGGGGATCTCGGCGGGGTGAAGGCCTATATCAGCGCCTCGCATATCGATGCCGACAAGTGGAAGGGCTTCGGCTCGCAGCGTTCGACCCAGGTCAACGCCAAGCTCGTTGCAGAGTTCAGCCCCGAGACCACCTTCACCGCATTCGTCAACTTCTCCGACCGCAAGGAAAGCGACTATCAGGATCTCAGCCTCGAGATGATCAATCGTCTCGGATACAACTGGGATAACGTGTCGAACGACTGGCCGCTGGCGGTGCGCCTCGCCTTTATCGGCGCCAACCGCGGCGACACTGGCGTGGTGGTCGGGCCGAACACCTTCGGCACCACCTACCCCGCCCCGATCACCTCGGTCGACGATGCCTATTTCGACGCCGCCGGCCTGCGCCGCGACTGGCTTGCCAGCGGACGGATCGAACAGCAGTTCGGCGACAATACCAGTGCCGGCATCCAGGCCTATTACCACACCAACAAAGGCCAAGGTTCGTGGATCACGCCCTATCGCGCCAGCCCCAGCGGTGGCCTGCCGATCAGCTTCCGCACCACCGAATACAGCATTGAACGCTTCGGCGTGCTGGCTGATCTCAATGTCGAGACCGGGCCGCACACCGTGAAGGTCAATCTGTGGTACGAGAACAACGACTTCGAACAGGCACGCCGTTTCTACGACATGGGCGCGAGCCTGACCGTGCCGGGCCGCAACGCGCTCGACTACCAGTCGAACCCGTTCTTCACCCAGTGGAACAACGCCTACAGCACCAAGACCTTCCAGTACGCGGTGCAGGACGAATGGGCCGTGACAGATGCGCTGACCGTTACCGCCGGGTTCAAGGGCCAGTCGGTGAAGCTCGAGGCGACCGCGATCAACCCTGTGCCCGGCCCGCTCGCGCTGGGCGAGATCAAGGCGGAAGACCTGTTCCTGCCGCAGGTCGGCTTGCTCTATACCCTTGGCGGCGGCAATGAGCTGTTCGCCAGCTTTACGCAGAATCAGCGCGCCTTCACCGCGGCGGCGACCACGGGGCCTTTCGCGACCTCGGCCGCCGGTTTTGCCGCGCTGCGTGACCGGATCCAGCCGGAACAGACCGACACCTACGAAGTCGGTATCCGCTTTGGCGAGGGCCAGTTGACCGGGGTTGTCGCAGGTTATCTCGTCAACTTCTCGAACCGCCTGCTCGCCGTCCCGCAGGGTCCGGGCATCGTCGGCAACGCTGCGCTGCTCTCCAACGTGGGCGATGTGCGTTCGGTCGGGGCGGAAATCGGTCTGCAATGGCGGCCGGTCTCCGACTTCACCATCAATGCGAGCTACGCCTACAACGACAACACCTACCGCAACGACATCATCAATCAGTCGGGCGTGGTGGTGCAGGCGATCAAGGGCCGCACCGTGGTCGACAGCCCGGAAAGCATCGCCAACCTTGAAGTCGCCTATGACAACGGCACCTTCTACGCCCGCGCCAACGGCAACTACACCTCGCAGCGCTTCTTTACCTACTCGAACGACCGCTCGGTCGATGGGCGCGTGCTGGTCGATGCGCTGATCGGTGTCCGCCTGAACAGCGACAACCGGTTCCTTGATGGCCTGGCCATCGAAGGGACAGTGACCAACCTGTTCGATGAGGAATATGTTGGCACCATCGGCTCGAACGGCTTCGGCTTTGCGGGCGATAACCAGACTTTGCTCGCTGGGGCGCCGCAGCAGTTCTTCGTGACCCTGCGCAAGGACTTCTGACGATCAACGGAGGCCGGCCGGGCGTGTCTCGGCCGGCTCTGGCTTTTCTTTCCTGCCAAAGGTGACCGCTTGAACACCGACCCGCTCTGCCCGCCCGTCTCGCGCCGCACTGCAATCGGCGGGGTGATGGCCGGAACGGCGGCCCTGTCGCTCCCAGGCATTGTTCAGGCCGACACGAGCGGGCCGTTCCTCCATGGTGTGGCGAGCGGTGATCCGGACGCGACCAGCATCGTGCTATGGACGCGGGTAACGGCGACAGGGGGCGTGACGCTGGTAGGCGAAATCGCCGGCGACCCCGACTTTGCCACCATCATGGCCCGGGCCGAACTCCCGACCGGGCCGGACAGCGACCACACCGTCAAATGGCTGGCACACGGCCTTGCACCGGGCCAAGCCTATTACTACCGTTTCAAGCTAGGCACCGCGATCTCGCCGACGGGTCGCGCCCGCACTCTGCCCACCGGCCGCCTCGACAGGCTGGGGATCGCGCTGGCATCCTGCTCCAACTACGCCTTTGGCTATTTCAACGCCTACGAGACGATTGCGCATGATCCCTCGGTGGATTTCGTGCTGCACACCGGCGATTATATCTACGAATACGGCCATGACGGTTGGGGCGACGATGTGGCCAGCACGATAGGCCGTCGCCATGACCCCGCGCATGAGATCGTGAGCCTTTCAGACTATCGCCGTCGCCATGCACAGTACAAGACCGATGCGGGCGCGCAGGCCATGCACGCGGCGCACACCTTCCTCGCGTGCTGGGACGATCATGAAAGCGCCAACAATCCCTGGTGAGAACGGCGGTGCAAAATTAGACCACGGTAGCGGCGACGAAGTGTTGCTGCGGGCGGCGTAAAAGTCGTCCACTTTGCCCTTTTGCGGGAGCGG
>NZ_PKRO01000074.1 GCF_002855495.1 Porphyrobacter sp. TH134 | reverse complement strand
TGCTCCCCGCCCCTGAAATCATCGCACGGTCACAACGAGACACCTCGTAACACTGGGTGTCGCCTTAGCTCGTAACACTGGGTGTCCATTGACACCCGTTCCCTTGGGCGCTGTGTCGCTCAGGCCGACCCCATCATCCTCGACCACCAGCCGCGCCTCGCCCGGATCTTCGCATTCCAGCCGCACCCGCACTTCGCCCTTCATGTCACCGACATAGGCGTATTTGCTGGCATTGGTGATGAGTTCGGACAGGATCACACCGATCGAGATCGCCCGGTCGATGTTGACACCCAGCGGCGGGCAATCGAACGTGATGCGGGTCAGCGCCTTTTGGCAAGCAATGCTGCGATGCAGGTCGCGCACCAGTTCGGCCAGATAGGTCTGGAGCGATACCGTGCGAATATCCTGCGAGGTATACAGCCGTTTGTGCACCTGCGCGATGGCATAGACCCGCGTGGCGAAATCCTCCACCGCCTCACGCGCTTCGCCGCGCGGCAGCGCGCCTGCCTGCAAATGCGCCATTGATACCACCAGCGTCAGGCTGTTGGCGACCCGGTGGTTGACTTCTTTCAGCAGCAATTCCGCCCGTTCGCGCGCAATTTCGACCTCAGCCTGCGCCAATTCCTGTTGGCGGCGCATCCGCGCGCTATCGAGAGCCTGGTTCAGGATCGCTGCAAGGAGTTCGTAAAACCCTTCGCTCAAATCCTTGATGACATAATCCGCAGCGCCTGATTTGAGCGCGTTGACAGCCACCGCACACTCATCAGACGCCGTCACAAACACCACGGGCGGCGGGGTCGGCAGTTCGATGATCCGCGCCAGGGTTTCTTCGCCCGACATGCTTGGCATGTAATGATCCAGCGCAACAATATCGAACTGGTCGGTGTTTAGCTTGGCAAGGCCGCTCTCGCCATCAGGGGCATGCACGACGTCGAAGCCAAGGCGCGCCAGATTGCGGCTGACAAGGCGCGCAAAGCTTTCATCATCGTCGACAAACAGCAGCCGTGGCCGCGCAGTCTCCTGTGTCACGCGGCATCGTCCGCCGACGGCACTTGCATGACAGCAAGGAACAGGCCGAGCTGGCGGATCGCCGTGGTGAAATCCTCGTAATCGACCGGCTTGGTGATGTAGACATTGGCGCCCAGATCATAACAACGCTGGATTTCGCGCTCGTCATCGGTGGTCGTCAGGACGATCACCGGAAACCGCCGCAATGCGGGGTCGGACTTGAGATGCTCCAGAATTGTCGTGCCGCTCATATCGGGCAGGTTCAGGTCAAGCAGCACCAGAAACGGGCGTTGCCGGGTGGTCAGACCTTCGCTGAGATATTTGAGCGCGGTCGTGCCATCGGCAGCATGCAGGACTTCGTTCATCACGCCTGCGCGCCGGATATTCTTCTCGATCAACCGGGCATGACCAAGGTCATCCTCGATCATCAGAATCGTGACTTCGTGGTGTTCTTTCGGTGCCATTACCTGCCCCTCCTCTATCGTCTCACCAGCGCCATAGAGAGGGGGAGTGTCACGGTAAAGCAGCTCCCCTCATTCGGGGTGCTGGTCAGTTTGATGGTCCCGCCAAGGCGCCGCAACAATGCCTGCACATGCGCAAGACCAATGCCTTCGCCGGGCTGGTCCTGTTCGCCGGCGCGGCGGAACAGTTCAAAAATCCGCTGCTGGTCGCGCGGGGCAACGCCGCGGCCATTGTCGCGGATCGAGATCACCGCCTTGCCTGATGTCGTTTCCCCTTCGACCGTGATCCGGCCGGGAACACCGGGGCGCAGGTACTTGATGGCGTTGTCGAGCAGATTGCCGAACACCTGTTCCAGCGCCAGACGGTCGCTCGACACCTGCGGCAGATTGCCGACAGTGATTTCAGCACCAACCGCGTCGAGCTGGCCGTTCAGCGAGTTTTGCAGATCAGCCAACAGGAGGTTCAGATCGATCGGCTCTGCCGCCAGTGTCCGGCGCCCTTCGCGCGAGATTTGCAGGATTGCCTTGATGAGCCGGTCCATCCGGTTGGTTGCCGAGCGAATAAAGGTAATCGCCTCTGGCATGTCCTGCATCACAGCCGTGCGAACCTCGTCCGGTAACGAGGGCGCGCCATCAGCTGGACTCGCCGTGACGAAATCCGCCATGGTGCGCTGCGCATCTTCAAGCTCGGCGGTGAAGCCCATCACATTGACCAGCGGACTGCGCAGATCATGGCTGACGATATAGGCAAAGCGCTGCACTTCCTCGTTCGCTTCGGCCAGTTCGGACGTGCGCTCGGCGACCCGTTTCTCAAGCCCGCTGGCCATACCGAGGATTTCGGCGTTGGCGCCTTCCAGTTCATTCGTGCGGCGCACCAGCAAAATGATGGAAATAAGGATCAGCAAGCTGGCACTCAGCAGGCCCGCATTGGTCAGCAATTTGGTCTGACTACGGCTCTTGCGGGATGTTTTTTCCTGCCGGGCGAGGCTGTTGAAGATCTGCGTCTTGATAATTGCCAGTGTCCGGCGGACATTATCGGTCTGCATTCGGGCTTCAGAAGATTGGACTCTCGCTTCTGCCAGATTGCCCCTGCTGATCTCATTCTCGATCTGCCGAAAAGAACGCAGCCGCCGGTCCAGCGCGGTTTCAAACAGGCCGATGGTCTCGGCAGATGCGCCGCTAGCTGGCAGGATTGCGGCCATTTTTCGCAAGTCAGTATCAAGGCTGGTCCGTTCGGACCGGTAGCGTGTGGCAAAGGCCTCGTCACCGCTGAGGATATAGCCGCGCTGCGCGTTGTTCATCTCCAGCACGGCCAGCAATACCGCATCAACCGAACTCAAGGCAACCAGGGACCGGCGCACTTCGTCGTCATAGGTTTGGGACTGGTCGAGCGTCCGGCCCGTCAGAAACCCCACCACCACCACAATCAGCAAGCCGGCGGTGAGGGGCAGCCACGGACGCGTGAATGACAATCCGTGCCTGGCCCGAACCACGGCCTCGACGATGGCCGGTAATCGCGACGATGGGCGCGATAATGGGCGCGACATTGGGGTTTCGGGCATTGGTCCTGAGACTTTCTTGACTGTGCCGGACGCCCCTCAGTCGCAATTCACCAGCCCCACGCGGTGCTGGCATCCCGACCGCAGCCGGCGTTACGAATATTCTGCAATCGCCGCCGTTTCGCGCGCAACCAGCAGCGCCTGCCACACGGTTGCCACCACATCATCGGGATTGAACGGCTTGCTGATGACATAGGCGGGCTCGACCCCGTCGCCGGTCAGCAGTTTTTCGGGGAATGCCGTGATGAAGATGACGGGAACGGTAATGTCCTTGAGGATATGAGCGACCGCATCAATCCCGCTTGAACCATCCGCGAGGTTGACGTCGGCCAGGATCAATTCGGGTTGAACCTGCTGGGCTGCGGCAATCGCCTCGCTTTCGGTGCGGACAATGGCCGCCACATCATTCCCCATCGAGACCAGCAGCGATTTCAGGTGCAGGGCGATGATCGCCTCATCCTCGATGATCATCACCTTGGCTGACAGCATGGAATGGATGGCTTCGCGCGCCTGGCTCACATTGTGCTCCACTTCGTGGGCATCAATGCCGAGGATGTAGGCGGCGTCATGGGGGGTGAAGCCTTCGATGGTGGTCAGCAGCAGCGATTTACGCAGCCCGCGCGGCATCGCGCCGACGATGGCACCGGGAATATCGATCGGGCGCAGCGACGAGTCCGTCCAGATCTTGTGAAAAATCCGGTATAGCTCAACGCGAACGCTGACCGCTTCGTTGAACTCATCGGGCGCAGCAATCATGGCCTCCAAAGTTTCGCGGACAGCAGCGTCACCAACGGCCTGTGACCCGGTGAGAGTGCGGGCATAGCGGCGCAGGAATGGCAATTCGGTGGTGATTGCGGCTTGAAACGTCATTGAGGCCTCCTCCATCTGTGCTTGAAGCGGCGCTTCGGAAAAAATGTTCCATAGGCACGGAACATTTTTGCACATTCGGCTCTTGGACCGGCTATCGGCTTTACTTCAAGGTTGCATTGCACGGCGGCCCGCTGCTGCGTGCCATTTGCAAGCCAAGAGCGCGGATGAACAGGGGCAGGAATGACAGAGCGTAAGCAATCGGCTGACACAGGCGCTAAGGCAAAGCCTGGTATGGCGTTTGATCCGGTCGAAGCGGCTTTGCGCCAAATCTTTGACGATGTGGCGTCAGAAGAGACCTGTTGCGAAAGCCGGGCCAGTTTGATTTTTCTGGGACATCGAGTGAGGACAGGGGGGTGTCTTTTGATGCAAGGGATCAGAAGCCGGCCTCG
>NZ_PKRO01000073.1 GCF_002855495.1 Porphyrobacter sp. TH134 | reverse complement strand
TGCTCCCCGCCCCTGAAATCATCGCACGGTCACAACGAGACACCTCGTAACACTGGGTGTCGCCTTAGCTCGTAACACTGGGTGTCCATTGACACCTCGACGGTAAAGCTTTGCGCTTCTGTCAGCGACGCGTTCATCCCGCTCGCGGTGGTCGAGACCGAAGAGCTCGACGAAGTGCTTACCGATCGGACGAAGCCGTCGCGGGTGCTCGACCAATTCCGGCTATCCGACATCTGGGATAGGCTTCCGAAGATCCTTGAGCGGTCCTCGGAAGCAATACCGATGTCGCTGTCGGTCCAGGTCTTGGTCCCTCCGCCCTTCAATCCTACCTTGGCGGACGCCACACCATTTGTCAGGCCAGCGTTTGCACCTGCCTCACCTCCAAGGAACCAGGCCGTTGAGATATCATCCGCCGCTCGGCGCGAAAGTCCGAACTGCCGCTGCAGATTGGTCGAAGCCTGATCGACCTCGCTGAAAGCGGTCTGAATGCTGTCGGAGTTCGAGGTGCCGCTGGCGCTCTCGAA
This sequence comes from Porphyrobacter sp. TH134, assembly GCF_002855495.1. Lineage (GTDB taxonomy): Bacteria > Pseudomonadota > Alphaproteobacteria > Sphingomonadales > Sphingomonadaceae > Erythrobacter. Next base: position 4,587 of record NZ_PKRO01000073.1, on the reverse strand, counting down.
GGAGGAGCCCTTGCTGAACTGGTCCCTGAGCTCGCGGAACTTGCTCACTGCACTGGACGTCGATTCCGCCGCGACGTTGGCATAGCTTTCGCTATTTGCGCGGGCCTGCGACGCCATGGTTGACAGCCGCGATGTGAACTCCTGCCCCAGCGTCGGAGTGAAGGGATAGCTCGAATTCGGCAGCTGATCGTAGCTCGCCTGCCCGAAGCTAGTGGTCACCGCGCCGCTATCGCTGACCGTTCGGGTCTGCTGTGCGCCATAGGTGAAGCTCGGGGCAACCGTGCCTTGCGCGAACTGACGCGTCATGACGCTCGAATTCTCGAAGCTGGTATTGCCGAGCGAGACATTGCCGGTGCTCGCCTCGCGGGCAGCTTCTTCGGCAGCGTTCTGGCTGGGGTTGAGATAGCTCGTCGCCTGATGCGAAATTGCCATGGCGCCTCTCGCAACACCGCCAGCAAGAAAGGGCACCGAGGCGATCAGGTATCCCGCCAGAAGGCCGATATCGCTGTTGACGTCGGCCATGCCGGTGAAGCTGGCAAGGCTCAGACCGTTCGCGCCCGTCGCCGCAGTCATGTCAGCCGAGCCCTTGTACATCAGCATCATGTGCAAAATGACGAACAGGGGGCCCCAGGCGGCAAGGTAGAAGAAGCCGGTGACATAGCCTTTCAGGGCCATCGGCCCGGTCTTGGGCATCAGGAACAGCGGGAAAAGGACCGGAAACAGGGCGTAAAACAGCACCGTCAGTACGATGTTGAGCAGTGGCACCCACTTCATTGCGTTGCTGGCAATCGAACCATAGGTCCGCTCGGTCTGAATGTCGGCGCGGGTCTGCGCATAGACATCGACGTTGCCAGCACCGCTGGTTGCCGACATCGAATGCATCGCCTGGCTCATCGCATTGATGGTGAGCGTCTGCTTGAAGATGTCTGTCGCATTGGCGGACACCCCAGTGAGATACTGGTAGGCGACAGGCAGGTCGGCAAACAGCTTGGCCTTGGCGAGCGCCGCGGTCTGATTGGGATAGAGCTGCCGCCCGAACACTGTGCCGATGCTGTCGACAAGGCTCGTCCATTGGCCGTTGAGTGCGCCATAGGCTTCGCGGCAGGTGACGATATCCGAGATTACTTCGCCCGAACCCGCATCGCGCGTGAGGAAGCGCTGCGCGCGCGCCTGGCTGCCGGGCGCAATGGTGGCCCAGATGTCGCCGCTCTCGGCCAGTTCCTTCATCGAGTAGCGGCCCAGCAGCACGTCATAGAAGACGCATTGCCGGAAATGCTCGTCAAGATTGGCGGCAAATTCAGGATCGGAGATGCGCAAGGAACGCGTCGCGTCGTAAAGCCGCGCGCCGTAGATCATTCCGTTCTTCGAATAGTTGAGATCCCCGGGCAGGGCGAACACAACCTCGGCCGAGCCTGTGAGGTAGTCTCCGACCTGACTGGTAAAGCTCGCCATCAGCGCAAGGCCCAGAGGCACATTGCTGACCGTGGCTGGTGCGAGGCTGGGATTTAGGCGGTCGGTGATCCGCACATCGAGCCGCGGCACCATCAGGCAGGAGTAGATCAGCGTCGCGCCCAGGAACCAGTTGATCCATGCGCGCCAGTCCTGATTGAAGGCCAGAGTGATCGCCGACAGGGCCAGGCCCATGACCATTACGACCTGCAGCAGGCTCTTGTAGCCGCCATTGCCGGTCCAGGCAGCGACCGCCTGAAAGACATTGACGAGATAGTCGCCGCCGCCGACTGTGAAGATCTCAACCATTGTGCTGCGCTTTCGGCTCGTCAGTAGGGTTATTGGGTGAGGGCGCGGGTCTGGACGCCGCGCGACCAGTCGAGCGACGCCGCCATGCCCGGCGACATCGAGGCGGCCAGCACGTTCTCGATGAAAGCGGTTTTCTCGATGATCTGCATGATCGCGCCGACCTTGAGGTGCGTGTTAGCCTGCCGGTCCGCCAGCGTTTGGCGCACGACATTCACCTGACCCTGCCACATCGCGATCTTGGCCTCGTCAGCGCCAATGAAGCTCGACATGGACCGGCCCGCCTCGCTGACAATCCGGTCAAGCACCGCGAACAAGAGGTCGACGCTCGCGATCTCAGCGAGGGTCTCGCGGTCATCGGTCGGCATGCCCCGGCCATAGGCCGCCTGAACAGTCAGTATCTTGTAGAGCGGGATCGAGGAGACCTGCAGGAGCTCCTTTTGCGCCTCGGTGATCGGCGTATCCTCGCGGATCGCGTCGACCATTCCTGCGATCAGCGCTGATACTCTCGGACGCAGCGCCTTCGATGCAGGAAGACTGAGCGGCTTGAACCCCGGATCGAGGCATTTGTCCGGCTCGTCGCAGTCATAGATCAGGACATTGCTCCCGCTCGTGCCATCGAGCAGCGAGGTGACCAGCGTCGATGAGGCTTCGCCCGCAATCGGAATGAACTTGCCCGGCTGGTCATCGGTTGGCGGTACATAAATGATCGTGCCGAGCAGTGTCATCGCATATTCAGCGAGTTCGCGGTCGAAGTTGCCACCCGGTGAGAAGAACGCGGACTTTTTTAGGATCGTCCAGGTGTAGTTGCGTGCCACGCCCGGATTGACGTCGTCATACTTGCCGGACCCTTGCGCCGTGGTGCTCGTGCGCTGGCCCCTGGTGCCGCAGCCATGCTTGGCAGCGGCATAATCGGTGAAGATGCCTTCCGCGTTGCCGATCGCCTCGCAGACAGCCTTGTCGGCCAGATCGCCCCTCGGCCAGATCCCGCCTACCAACCCTTGCGCCATTTCGCAGGAGTTGATGTTGAGGTTGTTCATGAGCTGCGCCTTCTGGCTGAACTCCTGCATGATCTTCGAGCACTCGGGGCAGACTGTGTCGATCGCGAGGCTGAAAGCGAAGCCAACCGCGTTGTTGGCGACCGCCTTCATCATTGCGACGATTTCGCTCGCGTTGATGAAGCTGAAGGACCCGGCGAAGATGTCGATGCCGCCGCAGCCGGCTCGGGCGCGGGGCAGCTGAAGATTGGCGATGTTGGTCGTCTTCTGCGGGAAGCGCGTCCAGACATTGCCGAGGCTGTAATAGCCTGCCGACTGTCCTTCGAACGCCGTCGGCCCCGTCACATTGGCGGCGCCGCCAACATCGTTGAGGAAGGAATCCATCGAGCTTCCCACATCAGCCGAGACGCTGGACAGCGGAAGCGTCACGGCGAGGACGCCGGCCATGATGCGCTTTGTGGTCAGCGCTGCGCGGTACTCTCGGACAGGGCGGGTGCTGCGCTTCTGGCGCGATGGATCAGTAGTCACGTCCGGCTTCCTTTGAGGTGAGGAGGAAAATGCGATCCTGGAGCTCATCAGCGCTCATCACGCCGTAGCCGATCGGGATGGGTTGGTTTTTGAGGGCGTCCCAGAGGACCACGGCGGGCGTGATCTTCGGCTCCAGCCCCATGCGGGTGCGCTGATTGGTCTCGACCGTGTAGCCCGGGAAGTGCCGCGAAGGCCCGCCGTCGGTGGAGATCGCCCGTACGGTGATCTTCCAGCGCGATGCCACGCCCTGAACGATGGGCGACATCACCTCGCAGGCAGCGCAGCTTTGGGCAAAGAAGTAGAACAGCCCGTAGCGCTGCGAGAGCTGCGTCATCGCCGCATCGCGTTCGGCGCTGCGGCTGTCCTGCCATTGGCGCTTGCCGAGCGTCGAGACCGGCCGCTGCAGCGTGTAGTCGAGCTCCGGATCCTGCCAGATCGCCCGCTGCCAGACATCGCTGAACAGCGACGCACGATCGAGCTGCTCGCGCTGGAAGCGAATATAGGCGGTCACATTCGCCGGAGTTGGCTCGAGAATGGCTTTCGCCTTCAGCTCGCGCAGGGTCGAGGTGATCGCATCGAGCTGGGTTGTCGCACTTGGAGCGGCCTTCGGTGTCGTCTGCTCAGCCGGCTTTGGCCGGGTGCAGTAGAACCAGTAGCCGAGCTTGCGCTCCTGGCAGTAGAAGCTGTTCTGCGCCTCGACGTTCTCAGGTGCGGGCTGCTCCTGTGCTTGTGCCGGAGCGGCAGGGGCACTCAGGCAGGCGAGGGTGCCAAGATAGGTTGCGAGCGCGCGCGCGGCGGCCCTAGTTGGTGGCACGGGCATAGTAGTCCTCGATTTTTTGCTGGAGATCGGTCGCGACTGCGAGTTCGTCGGGCAGGCGGGCCGCCTCGGTGAACTCGGCATAGACCTCGCTGAAATCCATCTGGCTGAGGTCGAGCCGCGAGAATTCCTCGAGGGTGAAGCCGCGGCATTGCTCGGTCTTTGGCTTGGCCCAAGGCTTGTTCAGCTGCTTGCGACCCCGCTCCTGCAGGATCCGCGACAGCTTGGATTCAAAGCAGCAATAGGCCTTCTTTTTGGTGAGGCAGACACCGAGAAAACTGTCCGAGCAATAGGTGCCAACGTACGCGCACAGGCCCTGAGCATCGCGTTCATGGAGGAGCATTTCCTCGCGGCTGCAGCCAAGGCTGACCAGGAGCTGGATGCCCGGCACAAGCTGTCAACGGCGGAGTAAAAGTCGGCCATTGGGCGGCGCAAAATCAGGCCACTTGATCCGCGCCTTGGCGAGCGCTGGGAGGGCGTAGCCCGAGC
>NZ_PKRO01000072.1 GCF_002855495.1 Porphyrobacter sp. TH134 | reverse complement strand
GTTGACCGAATCTGAGGTGGCCCATATAGGCCCCTCACCGACGCGGCGCTGCCGGCTTTTGCCTCTGCTGCTACGTTGGTCGCCAAGATAATCGGATAGCCGGTCCCCCGGTTTAAACTGGGGATTGCGTGGCTGTCCGCTATTACTGTCTGGTGGTTCTTTGACATTGTTGTTTTTTGATGAAGGGACATGTGGGCGACGGCGCCCGGTCCGGGGACCTCAAGGCTCCGGGTACCGGTTATTTAAGCCGATGCCGCATTTGTTCAGCCACCACGGCTGGATGGATGTTAAGCATGTTCATTCGTATCCATTACGTTTGACAGTGCAGGTATTGGCTCCTTGCAGCTCATGCTAGATCGGTTGGTGGGGTTTTCCCCATGCTGGTTTGGTGTGTGACACAACTTGAGAGTTTGATCCTGGCTCAGAACGAACGCTGGCGGCATGCCTAACACATGCAAGTCGAACGAACCCTTCGGGGTTAGTGGCGCACGGGTGCGTAACGCGTGGGAACCTGCCTTTAGGTTCGGAATAACAGTGAGAAATTACTGCTAATACCGGATGATGTCTTCGGACCAAAGATTTATCGCCTTTAGATGGGCCCGCGTTGGATTAGCTAGTTGGTGGGGTAAAGGCCTACCAAGGCGACGATCCATAGCTGGTCTGAGAGGATGATCAGCCACACTGGGACTGAGACACGGCCCAGACTCCTACGGGAGGCAGCAGTGGGGAATATTGGACAATGGGCGAAAGCCTGATCCAGCAATGCCGCGTGAGTGATGAAGGCCTTAGGGTTGTAAAGCTCTTTTACCCGAGATGATAATGACAGTATCGGGAGAATAAGCTCCGGCTAACTCCGTGCCAGCAGCCGCGGTAATACGGAGGGAGCTAGCGTTGTTCGGAATTACTGGGCGTAAAGCGCACGTAGGCGGCTTTTTAAGTCAGGGGTGAAATCCCGGGGCTCAACCCCGGAACTGCCCTTGAAACTGGGAAGCTAGAATCTTGGAGAGGCGAGTGGAATTCCGAGTGTAGAGGTGAAATTCGTAGATATTCGGAAGAACACCAGTGGCGAAGGCGACTCGCTGGACAAGTATTGACGCTGAGGTGCGAAAGCGTGGGGAGCAAACAGGATTAGATACCCTGGTAGTCCACGCCGTAAACGATGATAACTAGCTGTCCGGGTTCATAGAACTTGGGTGGCGCAGCTAACGCATTAAGTTATCCGCCTGGGGAGTACGGTCGCAAGATTAAAACTCAAAGGAATTGACGGGGGCCTGCACAAGCGGTGGAGCATGTGGTTTAATTCGAAGCAACGCGCAGAACCTTACCAGCCTTTGACATCCTAGGACGACTTCTGGAGACAGATTTCTTCCCTTCGGGGACCTAGTGACAGGTGCTGCATGGCTGTCGTCAGCTCGTGTCGTGAGATGTTGGGTTAAGTCCCGCAACGAGCGCAACCCTCGTCCTTAGTTGCCATCATTTAGTTGGGCACTTTAAGGAAACTGCCGGTGATAAGCCGGAGGAAGGTGGGGATGACGTCAAGTCCTCATGGCCCTTACAGGCTGGGCTACACACGTGCTACAATGGCATCTACAGTGGGCAGCTATTCCGCAAGGATGCGCTAATCTCCAAAAGATGTCTCAGTTCGGATTGTCCTCTGCAACTCGAGGGCATGAAGGCGGAATCGCTAGTAATCGCGGATCAGCATGCCGCGGTGAATACGTTCCCAGGCCTTGTACACACCGCCCGTCACACCATGGGAGTTGGATTCACCCGAAGGCAGTGCGCTAACCGCAAGGAGGCAGCTGACCACGGTGGGTTCAGCGACTGGGGTGAAGTCGTAACAAGGTAGCCGTAGGGGAACCTGCGGCTGGATCACCTCCTTTCTAAGGATATTCACGAAAGCGCTGGGGCTAGCCTTCAGAAGAGCTTCGTGGCTTCCAAAGAACATTGCCGTCGTCCTCATGTCCTTTCATCAATCGGATACAGCTTGCAGCATGAATGTGTTTGCAGGCTGTGTGCCTGAGCCGGCTCGCGCCCGTTTGCGGCAGCCTGTTCCTTCGGGAATGGCGGCCGGATACGGTGGTGTGGGCCTGTAGCTCAGTTGGTTAGAGCGCACCCCTGATAAGGGTGAGGTCAGTGGTTCGAATCCACTCAGGCCCACCATAACCTTTAGGGGCCTTAGCTCAGCTGGGAGAGCACCTGCTTTGCAAGCAGGGGGTCATCGGTTCGATCCCGATAGGCTCCACCAGGTACACATGATGCAGCGCGGCGACATGCCAGCGCGCGTCACATATCCGATAGATGAAACGAAAACCGATCCCGCCCCAAGCAATTGGACGGCGGGTCAGGCGATTGTGCTGGTTAGCCAGCGTCGCCGATCTTTGACATTGTGAATGGGTTTTTAAATCGATGCCGTGGCGGTATCGTCGTGCTGGTGCAGATCTACGGATTTGTGGCCGGGCGGCGAATATCATCACATTAATCAAATTGATTATCTGGCTGAGATAATTCTCTACGCTATCGCAAGGCGTCAGGCTCTATGCAGGCCTGTCGTTGATAGTGTGGATTCTCAAGCGTGAGGTAAGAGCATTTGGTGGATGCCTTGGCATGTACAGGCGAAGAAGGACGTGGCACGCTGCGATAAGCGTCGGGGAGTTGTGAGCAAACTTTGATCCGGCGATTTCCGAATGGGGAAACCCACCTTCACCATTTCTTCCAGTTGGCTTTCGGGCCAGCCGGGCGAGGTGGATAAGGTATCACCGAGCTGAATAAAATAGGCTTGGTGAAGCGAACCCGGGGAACTGAAACATCTCAGTACCCGGAGGAAAAGACATCAACAGAGATTCCCGTAGTAGTGGCGAGCGAACCGGGACCAGGCCAGTGCCTTCATTTCAACTAGCAGAACACTCTGGAAAGTGTGGCCGTAGCGGGTGACAGCCCCGTATGCGAAAGTGATGATGAAGGACTAGAGTAGGGCGGGACACGTGAAATCCTGTCTGAACATGGGGGGACCACCCTCCAAGCCTAAATACTCGTACATGACCGATAGCGAACACAGTACCGTGAGGGAAAGGTGAAAAGCACCCCGATTAGGGGAGTGAAACAGTACCTGAAACCGAATGCTTACAAGCAGTTGGAGCCTCTTTAGGGGGTGACAGCGTACCTCTTGCATAATGGGTCAGTGACTTAATCTAGCATGCGAGCTTAAGCCGTTAGGTGTAGGCGAAGCGAAAGCGAGTCTGAATAGGGCGACTGAGTATGTTGGATTAGACCCGAAACCCGGCGATCTAGGCATGAGCAGGTTGAAGGTGCGGTAACACGCACTGGAGGACCGAACCGTTTAATGTTGAAAAATTATCGGATGACTTGTGTTTAGGGGTGAAAGGCCAATCAAGCCGGGAAATAGCTGGTTCTCCGCGAAATCTATTGAGGTAGAGCGTCAGATGTATGCCGATGGGGGTAGAGCACTGGATGGGCTAGGGCTGCGCGAGCGGTACCAAACCTAACCAAACTCCGAATACCATCGAGTCTTGTCTGGCAGACAGACGGCGGGTGCTAAGGTCCGTCGTCAAAAGGGAAACAGCCCTAACCTACAGCTAAGGTCCCCAAGTCATATCTAAGTGGGAAAGCATGTGGGAATCCCAAAACAACCAGGAGGTTGGCTTAGAAGCAGCCATCCTTTAAAGAAAGCGTAACAGCTCACTGGTCTAAATAAGGGTTCCTGCGGCGAAGATGTAACGGGGCTAAAGATATGCACCGAAGCTTAGGGTTGCAGTTTACTGCAGCGGTAGCGGAGCGTTCCGTAGGCGAGTGAAGCGGGAGGGTAACCGACCGTGGACGTATCGGAAGTGCGAATGCTGACATGAGTAGCGACAAACAGGGTGAGATACCCTGTCGCCGAAAGACCAAGGGTTCCTACGCAATGCTAATCAGCGTAGGGTGAGCCGGCCCCTAAGACGAGCCCGAAGGGGGTAGTCGATGGGAACCACGTTAATATTCGTGGGCCTGGTGGTGTGTGACGGATCTCGTAAATTGTTCGACCTTATTGGATTGGTCGGGCGGTGAAGAGGTTCCAGGAAATAGCCCCACCGTATAGACCGTACCCGAAACCGACACAGGTGGTCAGGTAGAGTATACCAAGGCGCTTGAGAGAAGTATCCTGAAGGAACTCGGCAAATTGCCTCCGTACCTTCGGAAGAAGGAGGCCCCATCTATGCGCAAGCACTGGTGGGGGGCACAGGCCAGGGGGTAGCGACTGTTTATCAAAAACACAGGACTCTGCTAAGTCGGCTTCAAGACGACGTATAGGGTCTGACGCCTGCCCGGTGCTGGAAGGTTAAGAGGAGGAGTGCAAGCTCCGAATTGAAGCCCCAGTAAACGGCGGCCGTAACTATAACGGTCCTAAGGTAGCGAAATTCCTTGTCGGGTAAGTTCCGACCTGCACGAATGGCGTAACGACTTCCCCACTGTCTCCAGGATATGCTCAGCGAAATTGAATTCTCCGTGAAGATGCGGAGTACCCGCGGTTAGACGGAAAGACCCCGTGCACCTTTACTGCAGCTTCAGAGTGGTATTAGGAAAGAGTTGTGTAGCATAGGTGGGAGGCTTTGAAGTGTCGGCGCCAGCTGACATGGAGCCATAGGTGAAATACCACCCTGCTGTTTTCTGATATCTAACCTCGCACCGTTATCCGGTGTAGGGACCCTCTGTGGCGGGTAGTTTGACTGGGGCGGTCGCCTCCTAAAGAGTAACGGAGGCGCGCGATGGTAGGCTCAGGACGGTTGGAAACCGTCTGTTAGAGTGCAATGGCATAAGCCTGCCTGACTGCGAGACTGACGAGTCGAGCAGAGACGAAAGTCGGTCATAGTGATCCGGTGGTCCCTCGTGGAAGGGCCATCGCTCAACGGATAAAAGGTACGCCGGGGATAACAGGCTGATGATTCCCAAGAGCTCATATCGACGGAATCGTTTGGCACCTCGATGTCGGCTCATCACATCCTGGGGCTGGAGCAGGTCCCAAGGGTTTGGCTGTTCGCCAATTAAAGTGGTACGTGAGCTGGGTTCAGAACGTCGCGAGACAGTTTGGTCCCTATCTGCCGTGGGCGTCGATACTTGAAAGGAGTTGCCCCTAGTACGAGAGGACCGGGGTGAACATACCTCTGGTGTACCTGTCATTCTGCCAAGAGTGCCGCAGGGTAGCTATGTATGGACGGGATAACCGCTGAAAGCATCTAAGCGGGAAGCCTCCCTTGAGATTAGGTATCTTTGAACCGTGATAGACCATCACGTTGATAGGCCGGGTGTGGAAGTGCAGTAATGTATGGAGCTAACCGGTCCTAATAGTTCATATCATGCTTGAGAATTCGCACTGTCAACGACAGGCCTGCCTTCTGGCAGCCCCGCGTTGGCGGAGAATTACTCCAGCCAGATACGCCCTTTAAACCACTCAAAACTCTTGAGTGTGCATCGATTTGAAAACCCGCATCCACTGGCCCCATTGCTTGGTGGCCATAGCGTCTGTGACCCACCCGATCCCATCTCGAACTCGGCCGTGAAACCAGACAGCGCCGATGGTACTAACGCTCAAGCGTTGGAAGAGTAGGTCGTCGCCAGGCATTGAAGCCAGTGGAAGCGGGGTTAACCCATTCACATAGTCAAAGGGCTGACCCAACATGGGCAGCCCTTTTGGCGTCTCTGCAGCATCACGCCTCAGAACGCATCGGTATCGCGGGATGGAGCAGCCCGGTAGCTCGTCAGGCTCATAACCTGAAGGTCGTTGGTTCAAATCCAACTCCCGCAACCAACCGAAAAAC
>NZ_PKRO01000071.1 GCF_002855495.1 Porphyrobacter sp. TH134 | reverse complement strand
ATGCTCCCCGCCCCTGAAATCATCGCACGGTCACAACGAGACACCTCGTAACACTGGGTGTCGCCTTAGCTCGTAACACTGGGTGTCCATTGACAAGTGGTACGGTTTCAACAATGGTGTTGAGCTGCGCGCGCTGCACAGCCAAGAGTTCAAGTGCCCTTGCCGCGTACTCTATAACAGCAATGATGACAGCGGCGATGAATGTGAAAAACCCCAGCGCGAGAGCGGTGCCCGAGTTAATTGAGAACGGCTCCTGTCCGCCGAGGAACCAGCACCAGACTGCAACAAACGACAGCGCCGAGCAGAGCACGCCTGCGCGAGATCCCGCTAAAAACGCGGAGATTATGACCGCTGGGAAAAATGTCAGGAAAGGAAAGCCGGGCGGCAGCGCGGCGTCGAGAGCGAAACGAAGCGCCAGCGCGATTATAAACGCGAAAAATGCGGTGGCATAACCGAGCGCCGCATTGCTCCGAAAAACCGAAGATTTTAATAGAAGTCGTTCAGTTTCCCAGCCATTTTGTAAAAAAAAGTTGTCCGCCATTTTTAAATGCAGCCCCCTGCTAGTCGGGATTTGACCTCACCAGAAGGCACTGTCAAGCAACGGTTTGAGTGTACGATTTATGCCTGATCGTGCGATACCTACTGTCCGCTCTGAGGTCGGTTTCTGAATGGCAGCTTTTGGAACAGCGCGGGCCGTGAGCCGCGAATATCGCGTCGGTAAGCAGACAGAGTGGCATTGCGGTTCCCGGAAGCCTTGAGATCGCACCAGATGCTAGTCGCAAAGGCTCTGACACATTGTTCGTGGCCACGGCGATGATCGTTCAACGACGTACTGCGGTGTCACGGGATGTGTCACAGCAGTTTTGCGATGAACCGCAGAAAAGCGGGGTTTTCAGTGAATGGTCGGGGAGACAGGATGCGAGTCCACTTTTCTGACCACCCGCAAAGCCCGGAAAACCGCGGGTTGCAGCACGGCGCGAAGGCCGTGTGCACAGGCATGTGACATAGGACGACTCCTGCTGCAAGGGCTGAATACGGGCGGGGCAGGGCGCTGATCGGCGAACGCATTGGGGGACGCGATCGGTTCGATTGTATCGCTTATCCGGTCGCCGACCTTCCGCTTCGACAATCGGTCACCATGCCCGGTGGTGGCCGCCGACTCTGTCCGCTCTGCCCGATCGGCAAAAAATTCCTGCCATTCAGCAAGCGACCCCATTTACGACATTAATAGCTATGCAATACAGACCCATTAGCAGTCATTGAATGCGCGTTGTTTCATTCTTGATCGCTCTCTTTGCAACGATGACCTTCGCAGTCGCTCCTGCCGAGGCACGTGAAAGGTTGGAAGCAACCATTTCCTGTGACGGCTGTCCCACCTTCGTTCGCGTCCCGGACAGCGATACGACGGCAATCACGCACGTCGCAAAATACGAACTGACCTGGAATCAATACCTCGCGGCATTCGACAGCGGCGTATGCCCACTACCCCCATTGTTTGATCGAAACTTCCGCCTTCTTCGAATTGAGCGAGACGATCCGCTCCTTGCCGAGCTCCGTCGCGACTACGCGGTCATCAATCTCAGGCCCAGTGATGTCCAGTGTTACATCCAATGGCTTTCAGCCCGCTTGGGGAAGTCGGTGCGATTGCCAGCCTATCGAGAGTGGGAATGGTTTGCGCGCTCTGGAGTCCCAACCAGACGGTTCCCTTGGGGCGATGAAGAAGATCCGACGCGTGAAGCTTTGGTCAGCGAACTCGTTCTTGAAGTTTTGAGCCAGTCTCATGTGGACCGAGTAAAGGATGTGAGATTAGCCCACATCATGTGGGGCACTCAGGTTGGCTTGTTTCCACCCACCGAGTGGGGTCTTTACGACGTTCTGGGCAATGTTCCCGAGCTAACATCCGACGTAATTGATCAGTCCAATGTTGAAAAATATCGCGACGAGCTGGGCATCCCGATCAGTTTGTCGCGCGACCGGAGCCGCATAATAAAGGGTCAAAATCTATCGAGATTCCCGTCTGATGCTTGGCGGGAGGGCATCTCGAAAACAAGTCATGTCAGCGAAGCGGATAACGCATTCAGCTTTCCGGTAGGCGTGCGTTTGGTTTTGGAGTGACTGAGGATTGGGCCTGCTGCTTCGCGGCCCGAGATCAAAAAACCGACCTTCAACTTCCCACCCACGACCTGCCATGAGCAGGGCCAATGCTCCAGCCTGAAAGCCGTATGGCGGCTTTCCCCGGCTGCTGGAAAACTCCCGCCATTCTGAAAACGACCCCGTTGCGGTCATGAATTTTGTCCGTTGCTCTTGCCCAAAAGCTGACATCCTTGCAGGATCGAGATATGAACCGTGTCCGGCAGAGCTTCACCAACAGCCTATCAGAAGATCTCGTGGTTTTCGTTGAAATGGAATGTTGGTGTTGGTTGCTCAAACCCGGCGAGAAGCTGACTGTAGACTATGACGCTCGTGGTTTTGCCCCGGAATGGGAGCCGCTACCGATCAGCCTATCGATAGACGGCAGCGATGCAGATCGCCGGTTTATGATCACGCTATGGCAGCAGGGGAAAACCCAAAGCTCCTTGTTCATCGATGGCGCTGCGATTGTGATTGAGGGGTCGCTTACCCCCCTTGGCAGTGACCGCTTTATTGGCGGCTGAATGTTCTAGGTGAGGCTTTGCCGAGTGAAAGCTGCCGGTCGCCTTCCCACCCACGAGCCGCCATGAGCCGGGCCGACGCGCGATCCCGAAAGCGGCATGGCGGCTTGACCCCGGTCGCGAAAAATTCCTGCCGTTCGGCTATCGACCCCATTGTCGACGTCCGGAAAGATGTGGGCTGTGCGGCCCAATGTAAGCCGTTCCGCGGCGACTTGGACGATCACGAAAGTCGCCAATCTGTTACTGGCGCCCGTTGTTATTATTCCCGCCAGTTGACCTAGATTTTGAGGTGCTCGCGCCTATCTTTCTCCAATGGCTGCGCAGCATCAGCACTACGTCCCGAAACTCCTCCTTCGTGGCTTCCTTAGCGCTGACCCCGAGCGGGCGGGGAAAGAACAAGTTCATGTGCTCGATCTTGAAGCTGAGAAATCTTTCCCGACGTCAATCGACAACATCATGGGTGAGCGTCGTTTCAACGAATTTTGGGTCGATGACGACGTGCTTGCGACAATCGAGCCATGGACAGGCCGGATCGAGTCGCATCTTGCCCCCATCATCGAACGAATCAGGGCTGAAAAGACGCTAGAGCGCACGCCAGAAGAAGTTGCGGACCTTGCGTTCCTGATGGCCTTCCAGTTCGTAAGGACCAAGGGCATGCGCCTGATGCCAGAGAGGATCGACGCTCAACTACGCCGGCATGTCAAACGCATGGGATTCGATCCTGCGAAGGTTGATGGCTTGATGAACCTCGACGAGGAAGGTCTCAAGAAGGAGCATATCCGGCATCAGGTTCAAAATCTCGAGAAGTATGTCGAGATCATGGCCGAGAAGGAGTTCTTCTTGATGACGCCGCCGGCTGGGCGGTCATTCTATATCGGCGATCACCCTGTTGTGCTGCACAATGACGAGCCAAGAACTGTGCATACAGGCCATCTCGGCATTGGGGCGGCCTATATCCAAATCTACTTGCCACTCTCGTCGGACGTGCTGCTATGCGCTTACGACAAGGCAGTGTTGGGCCAAATGATGAAGGCATCTGACGAAGCTCGCAACAAAGAGGTGGCGGGATATGCGCTGTCCAAGCTGATTGCCGGTGAGATTTCTGCCGCACAGATGAAAGCAGCAATTGATGCTGCTCGCGATCTCGATCCCGTGGCGGCAATGATAAATTCTATTAGGGCTGGTCTGCCGATCAAGGTCGGTGCTGAGCAGGTCCAATGCTATAATGCCTTGCAGGCATTCTTTGCTCACAGGTTTGTGATCGACCCTGACGATAGCTTTGCTGTCGCGCGCGACATTATCGCTGAGAGGAAGTTAGTCGGCCTGAAGGAGCAAGATGCTGAACCAGAAGATTTGGGTGCGAAGTATTTTCCAGAAATTGACCGTTCGGCGCTGGCGCGGCCGAGAGCAAGCAAGCGTAATGCAAAGGCGCGCCCAGCCACGTGATGATGGAGCTAGCGCGCAAGGCCAAGCCACAGGTAGGGAACGCTTGCGTTCGGGTTTGTTGCCAGTCCGGAATCCACCCAACACCGGTCATCCCGCTCACCACGCTGCAACGACAAAACCGGACAACGATTGCCGCAGTGCAGGATGAATCACATACCGAGTCCTTGTCCAAATCCAGGCGGCAATCGGAGCCCTTTTCTGACCTTTTCATCCGTTTGCCGCTGCTCTGCATCGAGTTGCGATGTCCGCTCAGGTTGTGATTTGGCCAAGGCTGAGCGTTCTTTCTTCAGGCTATGATGGAGTTCAAGGACGCTGTCCGTCGTCGCGCTCAAATGCGTGAACGCCTGTGCCGCGTGAAGAAGGCTTGGCTCCATGTCAGCCAGAGGTATTCTCTGCACATTTCGGCTTTCGGTGTCACTGTCATGGCGCATGGTCATATAGCCGTCTGTGATGGTGACATCCCATTTGCCGGAAACGACAGCATCCAACACCTTCCGCGATTTCTCAATGCGCCGCTGCTCGGCGGAAACCACCTCTGTCTTGCGCTTCCATTCGGCCTCGGCCGCTTCAGCTTGTTGCCTTGCTGCTGCAAGCTCATGTCTTGCCCGGATAACATCTCTCACCCAATCGGGCGCATCTTTCTGGATGGTTGCACGGATTGGTTCGGGCATCGACGCCATCAGTTGAGGCGCGACAGCGACCTTACCGCTGTGATCGATGGTGACCTTGTCAGATGCCGAGGCGGTGGCGGCGGTCAGGGGGTTGCCTCAGGGCGCCAAACGAAGCTCATGCGCCTTCCCCTGCACCCCGATCCAGCGCGCGCATCGCGTCGGTGATCGCGTTCGTTTCCACGCTCACCCGCACGACCTTGGCGAGCAGGGTGATCATGCTCTCCTTGTAATCTGCGAAGCGGTAGGTGTTGAACTTCTCGCGGACGGTGGGGTCCTTGATCGTCTTCTCCTTGTGCTGATCGAGCACCCAGTCGATCGCGCTGCGGTTACCTTGGTGATTGGGAAGCTTTGAGCGATCTCCTGATAGGGCCGTTCGAAATCTTTCGAAGGCCGGTAGTCGCGCGGCATCTTCAGGAGGGCTTCTGCATAATCAGCCACATCCTCGTGGTTGTAGTCGCCGAGCGGCTTGTCGCCCGTGATCCATGCGAAGGTCCGCAGCACCCGCTCGTATTGCGCTAGCCCGCGCTTCCAGTGACCGCGAGTCCGTGCTCGGTCCAAAATGTCAGGGATTGCCTCGCTGAAGCGTCTGGAATGGTAGGTCTTGAACTCACAGGCATCCGGAGCCGGGCTTTTCCCTTCAACTGCTGCCGAGGGCAGGGACGCCGCGACGGCGGACACTGCCGCTACCGCAGGCGACGGCAGGAAAGACAGTGGCGCGCCATTCGCCCGGCGTTTCGCCAGCAGGGCTTCCTCCTGATCGAAGGCTGACTGCACATCCTCATCAAGGAAGTGGGACGCCAGCCGGTGCGCTTCGGCCATTGCCTGAAGATGGACGTGCTTCAGACGGGCAACCACGGCGTTGGTCGGCTCGAGCCCCAAGCCCTCTGCCATCAGCGCCATCATTTCATCCGCGATGATGTCCTTGCCGCATTCACGGTCGAGATCGCACGCCACCCACTCGATATCCATTTCGTCGTGGCCCGCCGCTGCCAGCATCTGGCGGTGGGCATCGGTAAGCTCGTTATTGGTGCCTGGGCGCTGGGCAATATCAAGCGCGCTCGCCATGGTGCGATAATCCCGCGCACGGGCCGCAGGATGACGCGATGGGTCATGCAGCTCCATGAGCAGCTTCGACAGGCAATCGCGCAGCTCGGTTTCGAACAGCGCCTTGATCGTGTCGGCATCGAGGGTCTGGTTCTGTTCGAAGTAGGCGTTCACGGTCCGGCGCACCCTGTCAAACTGCGCGGAGAGAATCGCGACCCTCTCGCGCGCTTCCTGCCCGTCACAGGTGGAAAGCGGCACGATTACATGGATATCCTTGCCATCCAGCAAACGGACCCGTCTGCGGAAATAGTAGCGGCCATAGCGGCGGGAGCTGAAGGGAATTCTGGGCATTGAAGGGCTCTTCCGAAATGCCTCGGTGAACCGTCATGTGACATAACATGTGACACTCCGCCTCACCGAGAGGTGAAAAGCGGTTTTCCTTCAATACTTTGCGAGAAAAGTGGTCGGGGAGACAGGATTCGAACCTGCGACCCTCTGCTCCCAAAGCAGATGCGCTACCGGGCTGCGCTACTCCCCGAACCTGTTTCGTCCTGCCCTCTTTCTTCCGCGCTCGCCTCCGGTGGGCCCGGCAGGAAAATCCTCCGGCACGGCGTGGGTCTCAGAAAATCAAAGGCTTAGGTCGAACTGTTAGCCCCTAAGTGTCACACCGGAGTGTCACAGGCAAGCGGGAAATGCTGCCGTAGCCGCGCCGCAGCGATTAAGGTTGTGTGCTCACTATATCGACGAGGCCTTGGTAGCGGCGCGATAGGCGGTATCGGCGACCCTGCTGCCGGTCGCGACCAACAAGCCGAACATGCTCTAGGACGCCATGGTCTGCGAGCTTTTGGAGGACCTGATACGGTGCTGGGCCATCACGAGATGTGCCCGTCACCGCACCGTGGCGTAGTAGCTCACGCAGCAAGCCTTCACGCTTCGATTTTGCGCGATCCGTCGCATCAGCCAGCGCCGTTAAGAGGTCAGCCAATGCGTCAATATTTGGCTCTGGGGGCACCGCCAAGAGGTCGTGCAAACCTTCCCATGGCACCCTTTCAGCCGCGTGCTCGCGGATCGCATCGAACCAATCAAGGAGCGTTTGTTGAAGGACAGTTCACAGGAGCCGTAAGGCGACATCCAGCTTTACGAGGTGTCGCCTTGGCCTGATCGATTTCCCGGCGGATGGTCTTCCGGG
>NZ_PKRO01000070.1 GCF_002855495.1 Porphyrobacter sp. TH134 | reverse complement strand
CCGGAAGACCATCCGCCGGGAAATCGATCAGGCCAAGGCGACACCTCGTAAAGCTGGATGTCGCCTTACGGCTCCTGTGAACTGTCCTTCAACAGCGGGCGCGGCTTGGCGATCAGGTCGCCACCTTGCTGCTTGACCTGAGCCAGTTTCACAAGCGGGAGGACAAGCCTGCCTATTGGGCCATATTCGACCGGCTAGCCCAAGAAAGCGAGGAACTGCTCGACGATCTGGAGTGCCTACAGGGCCTTGAGGCAATTGATGCTCCGGTTCAGGTGACCACCAAATCCTCAGAACGAACCTTCCGTTTTCCGGAGCAGGAGACCAAGCTGCGGGCCGGCAAGAAGCCGTGCATCAAGCCCGCTGCCATGCCCGAAGACGTGCAGCTTCAATCGATCAATCATGACGAGCGAACGCTGGTTCTGCGCCGCTCGCACGCGAAAGGGCCCCTCCCCGACAGGCTCGATCTTCTCCCGCCCAAGCCAATCCGGAACGATGTGCTTCGCAATTCACTGATGGCCGTCGTCGAAGAGATGATCGCCAACACGGGACGCGTTCGGGCGCTTGAGCATCTTCTCACCCGGGCCCGTCCCGTGTTTAGCGATGGGCCGAGGCCGGACGGGATCGTGCGAGAAGATGATGACCTTCCCAATGCTACGAGCCGCGCGATCGCAGCCATGGACAGGACGACCCTCGGCATTCAGGGCCCACCCGGGACGGGAAAGACCTATGTCAGCGGCCTGTCGATTGCCGACCTCGTGCGGTCGGGAAAGCGTGTCGCTGTCGCCTCAAACAGCCACAAGGCCATCGGGAATCTTCTCAAAGCGGTCGCGGAAAGGGCGGAAGACAAAGGGCTCGCCTGTTCGATCGTACAGAAGGTCTCCGATGCCGAGGATGCTGACGACCATCCCGCGATCGTTGCCGTCACGGAGAATGATGCGCCCGAGATCAGGGCTGCGAACGTCGTAGGTTCCACCGCGTGGCATTTCGCGCGCTATGACGCGCCTGCCTTCGACTACCTCTTCGTCGATGAGGCCGGACAAGTCGCGCTCGCCAATATTCTCGCGATGGGCCGCTGTGCGCATAACATCGTCCTCGTTGGCGACCCGATGCAGCTTCCGCAGCCGCTTCAGGGAAGCCATCCCGGTGATAGCGGGCTCTCTTGTCTCGAGTACCTTATCGACGGTCACCGCGTCATTCCGCCTGAGCGCGGCATCTTCCTTCCAGCAAGCCGCCGCATGCATCCCGGGATTTGCCAGTTCATTTCGCAGGCAGTCTATGAAGGACGGCTCGAGAGTGATGAAGCTGCAGCGGCACAGACCCTTGTCTCCCCCATGGGCACAAGCCTTCTGGGCGCACGCCTCGAACCAATTCAACACACCGGACGATCGCAGGTCTCACCCGAGGAAATCGCAGCCATTCGCTGGCAAATCGAGGCGATGGTGGGTTCGGTATACCGGGACCGGAAAGGCACGCAACGCGTGGTCACCCACGCTGACATTCTCGTCGTCGCCCCATACAACGCGCAGGTCAACGCACTCAGGGTAACACTGCCACCTGATATCCGCGTCGGCACGGTCGACAAGTTCCAGGGTCAAGAGGCGCCAATCTGCCTCGTATCGATGACGACCTCCAGCGGCGAGGAGATGCCACGCGACCTCGCCTTTCTGTTCTCGCTCAACCGGATCAATGTCGCGGTCTCCCGCGCGCAGGCGGCAGCCATCGTCATGGCGAGCCCCCTGCTGCTCGAAACGCCGTGCCGGACGGTTGAAGACATGGCCTTGGTGAATGTCCTGTGCCTTCTCAATGAACTTGGACATGACAGGTTTTGACGTGCTGGCCTGCGATACTCCTCTCATCGGAAGAAGGAGCATCGCAGATGGCTTACTGGGACCTTGGAATGAAGCACATCGTCGACGTTGACGGGCAGCTGCTCGCGATCGACGCCGATGTGATCGACACCACGCGCCTGCTGGAAAAGGCGAACCGGCCGACGGACAGTCACCTCGCCATGATTCGGGCCGGCGAGCGCATCCTGCTCCAGCCCCGGCAGTTGATCCGGCTTCCTGCCGATGAAGTTCTCTTCTTTGAAACGCACGAGAATTCAGTGCACTATGGCGAGCATCGTCTCGCGGCATAGGGCGACGCGAAGGTGTCGGCAGTTATTGAGGAGGTGGTGTGATGCAGACTGACAGTGCTTCAGGGAAGAACATCATCATCTTCTCGGATGGGACCGGACAATACGGCGGGGTGCTGCCCGACCAGCGCCTGTCCAACATCTACAAGATGTACCGTGCCATGCGCCCGGGCACCCAGACCGGCTTCGACCCTGCCGATCAGGTGGCCTATTATGATCCCGGTCTGGGGTCAGGGGAACTCGGAGGCAGGGTTCGGAACATCCTCGCAGCCGCGTTTGGCACCGGCATCAGCGAGAACATCATCGATTGCTATGAGGCCATCCTGCGCCACTATCAGGACGGGGACCGGGTCTTCCTGTTCGGCTTCAGCCGAGGGGCCTACACCGCTCGGTGCGTTGCCAACGTGATGAACCTGTGCGGTGTTCCGCGTCATGGCGAAGACGGAAAACCTCTCCCGACCGGCGGCGTTGCCCTGCGCAAGATTGCCGAAGAAGCGGTCTACCGCGTCTATGAGCATGGCTCTGGCCGGGATCGCGGAAGGTATGAACCGGAGCGCGAGGAGCTGGCACGGCGCTTCAGGTTAAAATACGGAAGCGAAGGCTTGGGTGCCAATGGCGAGTACCAGGGCAACGTCGCTCCGACATTTATCGGTGTGTTCGACACGGTCGCGGCTCTCGGCACAGTAATCGTCAAGAGGGCGATGTTCGTTCTGGCGGTGCTCAGCGGCGCCCTCGGGCTTGCCGTCTGGACGAGCGATCTGGGCCTCGCTTGGAAGATCCTCGCATCCGCTCCCGCAGCTTTCTTTGCTGGCAGCTTGGTCTGGTCGGCGAAGAAGCAGTTCAAGTTCATCGAGAAGCCGCCGCAGGGGGGCAAGATGTGCTGGCACTTCGCTGCCTGGAACCTCAAGCACTATGATCGCTTCCTCGACAGCAGCGTGGGCTACGGGAGGCACGCACTCTCGATCGATGAGAACCGAAAGCGCTTCCCCCGGGTTGGCTGGGGGAATAGCGGCGACACGCTCGAGCAGGATCGCGGACCCCTCAAGTGGCTGAAGCAGGAGTGGTTCGCGGGCAACCACTCCGATATCGGTGGGAGCTATCCGGAAGACGAATCCCGCCTGTCCGACATTGCCCTGCAATGGATGATCGATGAGCTGAAATCGATCCCGAACCCTCCACTGATCGATGAGCGTTTCGTGCAGACCTTTCCCGATCCGCTCGGCATCCAGCATGATGAGGTCAGGGCCAGTAGGGAGCTCTGGCCGCGCTTATGGCCGACATGGGCCAGGTTTGGTTGGTCGGCCGAGACCAGGAAAGTGCACCCTGAGGCAGTCCTGCACCAGAGCGTCCTTGCCCGCTTCGCCGCAGCGTCGGTGCCTCAATATGACCGGCGGGCTCCCTATCGGCCGGAAAATCTTCGGGGGCATGTTAGCACCGCAGACTACTACACGGCATCCGATTGAAGCTACGATGGAATTCAAGAGACTTTCCCCACCGCTCGGCGCAACATCATGCCGGGGTATCGAAGGGACCAGAGCGATGAAATTGCTGCTTGCGAGCTTGGGATTGGCATTGGCCCTTACTGCGGCGCCGGTTTCGGCGCAGCGGTTCGTATGTCGCGGGACGACAAATTCGCCATATCCGCAATTCGTCTCGACCTACCATGATCACCAGCGCGTTGCTCCGGGCGCACGCGGGCTGTCGGACCAGTTCACGTCATTCTCGGCGGTCTTCGACGATGCGGACGACGACGATGGCGACGGACAGCCCGATCTTCGCCTCAATCCCGAGTACGTCGTTTATGAGCTGCGGGGCCTAGCGCCGGGTCGTAATGGCAATTTCGACGAACCACCCGTCTCCATTGACCGCCCGAACAAGTGGTATGCCTCCCCCGGGCTGGTGCCGCTTGTCGAGGCGATACAGGGTGTCACCAATCGCCGTCTCGACGACAGCTACAGCGGGGCTGGGACAGTGTGGAACCGCGGACATCTCGCTATGAGCGACCATGCCCAGCGCATCAGTCCCGAGGCAGGCTGCAACACCCATGTCTTCTGGAATGCCTCTCCGCAGGCCGCAGACCTAAACCAGGGGCCTTGGCTGCATCTCGAGAACTACTCCGCCGCCGCCTCGAACAAGTATCGCAGCATCTGGGTGATCGCCGGGCCGATCTTCGATCCTGCCACACCAAAGCTCACAATCGGCGATCCGGGTGAGCTGAAGGTCGAGATTCCCGACGCCTTCTTCAAGATTCTCATCCACGAGAGCCCCTCGGGCATCGACACGTTGGCTTTCATCTTCGAGCAGCCGAATGCACTGGATGCTGACGGTAAACCCGTGCCCACGCAGATATGGGTCAATTGCAACAGGGCGAGCCAGGTCGGCCATGTCTACGATCATCGTCCCAACCTGGTTACGATCAGGGAAATCGAGCGACGAAGCGGGCTTCAGTTCTTCCCGGGCCATCCTGATCGGGAAGCTCTTCTGGGCAAGCGACCGCGCAAGCTTTGGCCGATCGAAACCCGTTTTTGGGATAGCGGCACGCCATGTGGCGGGCAGCGGAGCCACCCATGATGGACGCAAAGGCTTTAGCTATGGCAGGCCGTCTGCCGTACCGGCCACTTGGCCCGGACGCCCGACGTGTAGCTTTTTCGTGGCGGATGACATGCCCCCGGCAAATGAAGCTCCGCAAATGATTGACTTTTCTGAATTCATCCGTGAATTCTTGTTGTTCCTGATTGGGAGGGTTGCATGAAGAAGATGTTGATTGCGGCAATGGCTGCGTCGTTTGTTTCGGGCATGGCTGCGCACGCGCAGCAGGGTCCGGTCGTGGAAGCGCAGCCGGTCGATGCGGCTGCGCAGGCATTGCCAGTCAATACGCTTGTCCTGGTGACACCGGCTGAAGAGATTACGTCGAAGAAGATGAAGGAAGGCACCCAGCGGCGCTTCCTCGTCGTGGAAGATGTCATCTATGGCGGCAAGGTCATCATTCCGCGCGGATCCGAGGTTCAGGCAACCGTGACCTGGCGTACCGGCAAGGGTATCGTCGGCAAGAGTGCGAAATTCGAACTCAGCTTCGACTGGGTACGCGTTGGCAGCACTAACTGGCGCCTGCGCGGCCAGCATCGCCAGGAAGGCAAGGGCAATACGGCAGGGGCACTTTTGGGCTCAGCGATCATTACCGGTAAGTCGGCCACGATGACGCCAGGGCAGGTGGTCAATGTGTTCACAGCGGAACCCATTCCATTCCGGTGAGCCTCTCCGATCTCTCCGCGTCTCAAGCGTGGATCAGGGGACGCCTTCGAGGTGGCTAGCACAAGTTGGTTGCGAAACAGCTAGATTCGATCGCCTTATTAGCGAACTCTCGCCGGCGACTTCCGACCCAGACCACGTCATTCCCGAGCATCAACGGCAATGTCTGATTCTGCCGGAAGCCGTCATGCAGCTTTCAGGATCGCGGATTGGCCACGCTCATGGCTGGAACTGGGTGGAATTCGGAATGTCCGGTTTCAAACCAAGGAATTGGCAAATCTGCCGATAGCGCACTGCGCGGCGATGACGTCTTGCGCACCGATCCCGACCAGTTTTGCGATGACGATATCATCCTGTGACATTCGGCCGAGGACTTGCCCCGAAATGACCTCTCCAAGCTCGGCGGCAACAAGCTGATCGATATTGTGGCCAGCCTTGATCGCATGAAACACGTCACCGTTGGTCGCAGCAGTTTCGCGAGCATCGACAAAAACACGCGCGCGCAACAAAGCGGTAGGGTCCAGCTCGCATTTCGTCGGATCATCAGCGCCAACGGCAATAACCAGTTGGCCGGGCTTCACCCATTCACCTTGCACGATCGGCTGGCGCGAGAGCGTTGCGGTAACCAGCACATCGGCAGCACGGACTGCAGTTTCGACGTCACGAGCAACCTCGCACGCGTCCAGCGACAATTCGATCTTCAATCGCGCCGCCAATGCCGCCGCCTTGGCCGGATCACGCCCCCAGATGGACAATCGGCTAAAGGGCCGCTCATGATGAACGGCAAGCGCTTGCAGATATGCCTGCGTCCCGGTTCCCAGCACCGAGACCGTCTTCACCCTCTCAGGGGCGAGCCACCTTGTAACCAGCGCACCGGTAGCCGCCGTGCGAATATCCGACAGATAGTGCTCGTCGGCGATGATCGCTCGTGCATGGCCGGTGCGACTATCCAACACGGCAACGAAACCACCTTGTGGTCGGCCTTCGCGAGCATTGACCGCAAACCATGGCGCGATCTTGACAATATGAATGTCGCACCCGCGCAATGCGCCGGTCTTCACATAAACATCACCCTCCTCGGGTGTGTCGGCGGGAAACATGACGATCAGCCCGTTCTGCGCCTCGCTCGCGCTCGATTGGCGAAACGCCTCGGCCATCGGATCGATCAAGTCCTGAAAGCCAATAACAGCGCGCAATTCGGTTGCGCTAATCATGCGCGGCGCAGTCATACTTTGACCATTGGGTCTGCAAGCAGCAGTTGATGATGCTGGACGGTCCGATCAGGATCCAGGTCGAACGCTTCATCTTCTGGATAGAGGACAGCAGTTTCCGGCGCTTCCCCAGCATAGGCGCGGATCGCATCCAAATCGGTCCAGAGCGAAACGAGAGTGAAAATCGCCACATCGGCATCGTCCCTGCGCCCAAGGCGAACATCGCAGCATCCTGAATGTTTGCGATAATCCGCAACGCCGGTTGCCAGAAGATGTGCATGAAAACCTTCGGCATGGGCCACAGGAACGCGGCCCGACCAAGTCCGCACGATCATAACGACATCACTGGTGCTTGATAGAGCGTGCCCTTGCCAACAATGGCGACCCTGCCACCAATCTTGACCAACAGGTCGCCAGTCTCCGTCCGGTCGACACGGACATCGAGCGCGCTTGGCCGTCCGGCAAAACGGCCTTGTGCTAGCGTGAAAGTCTCATTGGCAGGCGCAAGGCGGTGCTTGATGCAGTAGGCTGCCACCACGCCCGCCGCGCTTCCGGTTGCAACATCCTCGATGACGCCGTCATTGTTCCAGTGGCGGATTTCCCTTGCGTGGGGATCGAGCAACACGGCGAATTGCGCGCCTAAACCGTTGAGCAGGCCTGTCAGATCATGAGCTATGCGTGCCTTGGCGATCCGTCCGGCTTGCAGTGGGACGACCAGATATCGAAGGCCAGTGCTTGCGACTTCGAGCGGAAGAGCAGGATCAAGGTCGCCCTCGGGCAGCGAAAAGGCACGCGCCACTTCGGTCCGGTCTTCCGCAAGCCCTAGAAAATCGGGCGAACCGGCATCGAGTAGTGCCGTGTATTGCCCCTCAGCACCTTCTACATTGATGGAAACATGGCGGCCTGAAAGATCGAGTGTCCATGCCCCAGAGCCCGATGCGCCACGCAGATGTTCAAGCGCTACCGCAGCGCCGATCAGTGGATGCCCGGCAAAAGGAAGTTCCTCGAACAAATCGAACACCCGAGCGCTAACCAAGCCGGGGGTTCCAGTCGGCTGCAAGAAGATCGCTTCGAAATGCCTCAGCTCCTGGGTGATCGTCAGCATCTGCGCAGCCGACAGAACCGGCGCGTCATAGAAGACCGGGAGGCTGTTTCCGCCATAGGGCGCAGGGGTGAAAACATCGACGTGCAGATAATCGAGGCTGGGCATGGCTGGTCCTAAAGATTGATCGCAAGGTCGGTCGCGAGGCGCCTCAGCGCGTCCTCAGGTGGTGTAACTTCACGTCTGGAAATTCGTTTGGAGTTTGGTCTTTGAGCCCTTGCCGGGGCATGGCCCCGGCAAGGGCTGTCCGATCTGGTATTCC
>NZ_PKRO01000006.1 GCF_002855495.1 Porphyrobacter sp. TH134 | reverse complement strand
CGATACGTTGAAATGTCGCGCAGCTGCGCGCTGGCTCATCCCATCAGCGCAGGCAAGCCGAACCTTCAGGTAAAGTTCCACGGTGTAAATCTCCCTGCCCTCCCGCTCCCGCAAAAGGGCAAAGTGGACGACTTTTACGCCGCCCGCAGCAACACTTCGTCGCCGCTACCGTGGTCTAATTTTGCACCGCCGTTCTCACTTGGCTGCGCAGGCAGTGGCGGCGAGCGCGGCGGCGATGGCGAGGGCGAGCGAGCGGGCGGCAGCTTGGCGCATCATGGGTGATCGTCTCCATGCATGGCAGGGGGAGGAGCGGAGCGCCGCAAAAGCGCAGTTCCTGCCATTCTGGTGGCAAGGTCACCTATATTACGATTTCAATCAATCGTAATAATTCATGGTGGACAAATGACGCAAAGGGGGGGATGTTCGCAGCCGCAACATAGGGGACGAATCAATGCTCCACTTGGCCCGCCGTGCGGCCCGCTTCATGCTCCTCGCCTGCGCACTGGCGGTGGCGGCTTGTTCAGGCAGCGAGGAGCAGGCCGCCGTGCCCCGCACCGAATTCGCCATCGGCTGGTCGATCTATGCCGGGTGGATGCCCTGGCCCTATGCCGAGCAGGCCGGGATCGTGAAGAAGTGGGGCGACAAATACGGCATCACGATCAAGTTCGTGCAGGTGAACGACTATATCGAGAGCGTGAACCAGTACACCGCGGGCAAACTGGACGGCGTGACCGTCGCCAATATGGACGCGCTGACGATCCCCGCGGCAGGCGGCAAGGACACCTCGGCGATCATCCTCGGCGATTATTCCAACGGCAACGATGCCGTGCTGCTGAAGGGCGCTGACAGCGTGGCCGGGATCAAGGGGCGGCAGGTCTACCTCGCCGAATTGTCGGTCTCGCACTACTTGCTCGCCCGTGCGCTGGAGACATCGGGCATGAAGCTGACCGATGTGAAAACGGTCAACACTTCCGACGCCGATATCGCCGCGGCTTTCAGTGCGCCTGATGTGACGGCAGCGGTGGCGTGGAACCCGCAAGTGACCACCATGAAGAGTGTAGCGGGGACGAAAGCCGTGTTCACCTCGGCCGATATTCCGGGCGAGATCCTCGATCTGATGGTGGTCGATACCAAGGTGCTCGCCGCCAACCCCAACTTGGGCAAGGCGCTGGCAGGAATCTGGTACGAAACGATGGCGCTGATGGCCAAGCAGGATGCCGAAGGCGCAGCCGCGCGGGCCGCGATGGCGAAGCTGGCGGGGACTGATGCGGCGGCTTTTGAAGGTCAGCTTGCCACCACCTTCCTCTACGCCGATCCCAAATCCGCGCTGGCCGCGATGGCCTCGCCCGATCTCGTCACCACCATGACCCGCGTGCGCGATTTCAGTTTTGCCCAAGGGCTGTTCGGGGCAGGCGCTCGGTCGGCGGATGCCGTGGGGATGAGCTTCCCCGGCGGCAAGACGCTGGGCGATGCCAATGCGATAACCCTGCGGTTCGATCCGACCTATATGCAGGCCGCCGCCGACGGGGCGCTCTAGGCCGATGCGCTGGGTAACCGCCACGCCGGCGCGCAGCAGGGCTATCTTGCTGGGCGCCGCGCCGTTGGCGGTTCTGGCGCTCGGCTATGTTATCGCGGCTGCCGCGCGCCACGCCGATAATCCAGCGGACAAGATCCTGCCGCTGCCCGGCGCGATGGCGGCGGCGATGGCGGGCCTGCTGTTCGAAGCCGATCCGCTGTCGGGTCAATACCTGTTCTGGGCCGATACCATCGCCAGCCTGTGGCGGTTGGGGTTGGGGTTGGGCCTTGCGACCCTCTCGGCCTTGTTGGTAGGCCTGGTTCTGGGCGTCTTGCCTCCGGTCAGGGCCACATTGGGCCCCCTCGTCACAGCAATCGCCGTGGTCCCGCCAGTGGCTTTGCTGCCGATCCTTTTCATCGTGTTTGGATTGGGCGAGACGGCCAAGGTGGCGTTGATCGTGATCGGGGTCGCGCCCTTCATGATCCGCGATGTGGCCGGGCATATCGCGGCCTTGCCGCATGAACAGGTGATCAAGGCCTTGACCTTGGGCGCAAATTCGTGGGGCGTGATGCTGCGGGTGGCGCTGCCGCAAGCCATGCCGCGGCTGATCGCGGCGCTGCGCCTGTCGCTGGGACCGGCCTGGGTGTTCCTGATTTCGGCCGAGGCTATCGCCGCCGATGTCGGGCTGGGTTACCGGATCTTTCTGGTGCGCCGCTACCTCGCGATGGATGTGATCCTGCCCTATGTCGTGTGGATCGCGCTGCTCGCGGTGGTGATGGACTTCGTGCTCGCACGGGCCAGCCGGCGGATGTTCGGCTGGGCCCATCTGGGCGCGCGCTGATGGCCTTGCTCAGCCTCAAGAACGTCTGGGTCGAATATGGCGACAAGGTCGTGCTGGAGCGGATTTCGCTCGATATTGCAGCAGGTTCCTTCGTTTCGATTATCGGGCCATCGGGCGCTGGCAAAAGCAGCTTGTTACGGGTGATCCTCGGCCAGGAACGGCCGACACGCGGGCGGATCAGCCTGGCCGATGCACCGCTGCCAGCGGAATGCGGGCCGGACCGGGGGGTGGTGTTCCAGCGCTATTCGGTGTTTCCGCATCTGACTGTGCTGGGGAACACCCTGTTGGGGCTGGAATTTTCCGCCTCCCCCTTCACCGCCCGCCTGATCGGCAGCGCGCGCCGCGCGGCCATTGCCGAAGCCGAAGCGATCCTTGCCTCGGTCGGGTTGGCGGACAGCATGAACCTTTACCCGGCGCAAATGTCGGGCGGAATGCAGCAGCGTCTGGCGATTGCGCAGGCGCTGATCAAACGGCCCCGGATCTTGTTGCTGGATGAACCCTTCGGCGCGCTCGATCCGGGCATCCGGTCAGATATGCACAAACTCATCAAGCAGTTGTGGCGAGACCACGGGCTGACGATCATCATGGTCACCCATGACATCAAAGAGGCGTTCTCGCTCGGAACGCGGGTGCTGACGCTCGACAAGCGCCGCCATGATCCGCACGCGCCGCACCGGTACGGGGCAGGGGTGGTCTATGACCTGGCCTTGACGCGCAAGCAGGCTGACGAGGCTGCTGATCCAGCACTAACGGCTGAGGTGAATGTTGGTATTACGATTGACACGGTTGGTAATAATTGAAATGATCGTGCCATGACCACCGAGCCATCTCGTCTTGCCCGCCTCAGCATGAGTCTGCCGGCTGAGCTGTTCCGTCAGCTCGACATGATGGTGGAAGAACGCGGGCTGCCGTCGCGTTCGCAATTGATCGCAGAACTGATCCGTCACGCGCTGGCCGAACATGAGGCGCTGACCCGGCCGGACGATATGCTCGCCGGGACAGTGACCATCGTTTACGCAGGCGGCGGGCGTGTGCGCCAGCAATTGGCAGACACCCAAACCGATTATCTCAAAGAAGTCATCTCGTCCCAGCACGTCTTCCTTGAAGAGGACCAGTCGCTTGAAGTGCTGCTGGTGCAGGGCCCGGCCGTGCGGCTGAAGCAGCTGTGTGACGCGCTGCGCGCGATCCGCGGCGTGCAGCAATTGCAGCTGGTCAGCACCACGGCATTGCTGCCGCCGCTGCATGAACAAGATGGGCCGCATGCCCGCCCGGAAGCTGCGGAATGAGCGGAACGGCCGATCCCAAGGCGGCGCGCGATCATGCCCGCGCCCAAGGGGGCACGCGGGTCGAAGCGATGCCGACCTTGCCGCCTGTCGCGGGCGACCTGCCCGAAGGTGTGGCAGCCGATGACCTGCTGTGGGAAGAAACCCTTGCCCCCGGCGGATATGCCTCCCGCCGGATCGCGCGCGGCACACGGCTCAGGCTGATCGACACGGCAGGCGACGCCTGCGCCAGCCTCAACATCTTCAATGCCGAACTGCCGACCGAACGGCTGAACGTCGCTGACACAGTCAAGGTCCAGTGGAACGCTTATCTGTCGCCGGGCAAGCTGTTGCTCAGCGACATGGGCCGCGTGATGGCGAGCATCCTTGCCGATGATGCCGGCACGCACGATACCTTTTGCGGCGTATCAAACGCCGCCAGCAACCTGCGCAAATATGGCGAGGGCCGCAATTCCGGCGCCTACCCCAATGGGCGCGACCGGCTGATCCTCGGTGCGGCCAAGCACGGTCTGACGCGGCGCGATGTCCATCCTTGTGTGACCTTGTTCAAGGGCGTGCGGATCGAGACTGACGGGGCCATCACGCCCGTCATCGGCCCGTTTGCGCCGGGCCGGCAGGTCCTGCTGCGCGCTGAGATGGACGTGATCGTGGTGATCGCCAATTGCCCCCACGTTATGGACCCGCGCGAAGACTGGCGCAGCACGCCGCTGCGCGTCACCGCCTGGCGCGGCCCGATCACGGCTGAACAAGACCCTGTGCGCAATGCCACACCAGAGGCTAGCCGCGCTTTCCTCAATACCGAGGACTACTACCGCCGATAACCCGCTCAAAAAGCAAGGCACAGCATGACCAGCGACCCGGCCCTCTCCGGCCTTTCCGGCTCCATCATCCACGATGAAATCGTGCCAGCCCGTGCGCCCTGGCTGCATCATGTCGTGGCTGGCGAGGTGCTCCGTATCGTCGATGTCGAGGGCAATCAGGCGGTCGATTTCCTGATCTATGCCGCGGCTGACGATGCCGAGCGATATTCGGCGCAGGACACGGTCGCGGCGCAAGGCAATCTGTTCCTGCGCAATGGTTCTGTGCTGCTGTCGAACGAGGGGCGCCCGCTCATGACGATCATCGCCAGCGCAGTGGAATATCATGACACGATCGGGGGCGCGTGTTCGTGTGAATCCAACACCTTGCGCTATGGCCATCACACCAAGTCGCAGCACGCCTGTGTCGACAATTTCCTTGAGGCCAACCTCACTGAGGGGCGGGGCAAGCGGGACATTGTCAGCAACATCAACTTCTTCATGAACGTGCCGGTCGAGGAAGACGGCACGCTTGGCATTGTCGACGGCATCTCCGCGCCGGGGCTTACGGTCGATTTGCGCGCCGAGATGGACGTGATCGTGGTCGTGTCCAACTGCCCGCAGATCAACAACCCCTGCAACGGTTTTAACCCGACGCCGGTGCGGATGATCGTGGCTGCATGACGTTCGGCACCGTCCTCATTGCCAACCGGGGTGCGATTGCAACGCGCATTATCCGCACCTGCAAGGCAATGGGGCTGCGCAGCGTGGCGGTCTATTCCGAGGCGGATGCAGGCTCGCTCCATGTCAGCGCGGCGGATGAGGCGGTGTGCATCGGGCCGGGCCCAGCGGCGCAAAGCTATTTGAATATCGAGGCCATTCTGGCGGCGGCCAAGGCGACGGGCTCAGGCGCAATCCATCCGGGCTATGGCTTCCTCGCCGAAAACGCGGCGTTTGCGGAAAGCTGCGCGGCGGCAGGGATCGCCTTCATCGGCCCGACGCCTGACAATATCCGCACCTTTGGCCTCAAACACTCCGCCCGTGCGCTGGCCGAAGCACAGGGCCTGCCGCTGGCACCCGGCACGGGCCTGCTGACTGGCGAGGACGAAGCGGCCGTGGCTGCCCTGAGGATCGGCTATCCCGTAATGCTGAAGGCCACGGCAGGCGGCGGCGGGATCGGGATGCGCATCTGCAATTCCGAAGCCGAGGTGCGCGAAGGCTATGCCGCAGTTGTCCGCCAGGGTGAGGCGAGCTTCGGCGATGCGGGCGTCTTCCTCGAACGCTACATCGCTCGCGCGCGGCATATCGAGGTGCAGATCTTTGGCGACGGGCAGGGCCGGGTGATGGCGCTGGGCGAGCGTGACTGCTCGCTGCAACGGCGCAACCAGAAGGTGGTGGAAGAAGCGCCCACGCCGTGCCTCAGCCCCGCCAAGCGCGCCGAATTGATCGCCGCCGCTGTGCGGTTGGGCGAAGCGGCGGGGTATCTGTCGGCTGGCACGGTCGAGTTCCTGTACGATGCGCAGCGCGACGATTTCTTCTTCCTCGAAATGAACACCCGGCTTCAGGTCGAACACGGCGTCACCGAGGAGGTGATGGGGATCGATCTGGTCGAATGGATGATCCGGGGCGCAGCGGGCGATTTCGCGATGCTCGATGCGCCTGCGCCGACACCGCAGGGTCACAGCGTGCAGGTGCGGCTTTATGCCGAAGATCCGGGACAAGACTATCGGCCGACCACTGGCACGCTGGTCAATGTCGCCTTTCCCGAAGCGATCCGCGCCGAGACGTGGGTGATGGCGGGCACCGAAATCAGCGCCCTTTACGATCCGATGCTCGCAAAACTCATCACCCATGCGCCGACCCGCGAAGGTGCCATCGGCGCGATGCAGGCGGCGCTGGACGCGAGCTGGATCGACGGGATTGAGACCAACCTCAGATGGCTGCGTGATGTTGTGCGGCATGAGGGCTTTGCCAGCGGAGACGTGTCGACCCGCCTGCTTGATGGCGTTGCCTATGCGCGGCGCGCAGTGCGGGTGATTGCGGGCGGCACGGCGACATCTGTGCAGGACTGGCCGGGACGGCTCGGCCTGTGGGATGTGGGCGTACCGCCCTCAGGACCGATGGATGACCGGTCATTCCGTATCGGCAATCTGGTCCTTGGCAATCCGGAAGGCACGGCGGGGCTTGAAGTCACCGCCAGCGGGCCGACCCTGCTGTTCGAGGCGCCTGCGACCATCTGCCTGACCGGCGCGGATTTCGATGCGACGCTGGACGGCGTTGCTTTGAAGCGGGGCGTGCCGATTGTCGTTGCTGCCGGGCAGGCGCTGGCGCTGGGCCGGGCCAGCGGCGGGGGGATGCGCGGTTATATCCTGTTTGCAGGCGGGCTGGACGTGGTGCCCTATCTGGGAAGCGCGGCGACCTTCACGCTTGGCCAGTTCGGCGGTCATGCTGCGCGCGGGCTGCTGGCAGGCGATGTGCTGCATCTGGGCACCGGTAGCACTGGCGAGGGCATCGCCGCCCCATTGCCCGAATTCACCCAGACATGGGAACTGCGCGTCCTCTACGGTCCGCACGGTGCGCCCGATTTTTTCACGCCCGGAGACATCAACCGCTTCCTCGAAGCCGAATGGCAGGTGCATTACAACTCCAACCGCACCGGGGTGCGCCTTGTCGGCCCCAAGCCCGAATGGGCGCGGCGCGATGGTGGCGAGGCGGGGCTGCATCCCTCGAACATCCACGACAATCCCTATGCCATTGGCGCGGTGGATTTCACCGGGGACATGCCGATCATTCTGGGGCCGGATGGGCCTTCGCTGGGGGGGTTCGTGTGCCCCTTTACCGTGATCGCGGCGGACCGGTGGAAGATCGGACAATTGAGCCCGGATGACCGGCTGCGTTTTGTCCCGGTCACCATTGCTGACGCCATGACGGCAAACGCCGCGCCGCTGACCGCGCTGTCCGCTCCGCTGCCCGCGCGCACCATTACCGATCTTTCGCCCATCCTTGCCCAGTTTCCCGCGCACGGGCCGCGCCCGAGGACGACTTACCGCCAGCAGGGCGACCGCAACATCCTCGTCGAATATGGCGATATCGTGCTCGATATCGAGCTGCGCATCCGCGTCCACGCGCTGATGCAGGCGCTGGAGGCGATGGCCCTTCCGGGTGTGATCGATATCACGCCCGGCATCCGCTCGCTGCAATTGCACTTTGACGGCACCACGCTCGATCAACCGCAGGCGCTGGCGGCGTTGATGGCTGCCGAGGACGCGATGGGCGATCTGGCGGACTTCACCACGCCCTCGCGCATCGTCCACCTGCCGCTGAGCTGGCGCGATCCGGCGATTGAGCAAACCATCCAGAAATATATCGGCACCGTTCGCGATGATGCGCCGTGGTGCCCGGACAATATTGAGTTTATCCGCCGCATCAACGGTCTCGCCGATCCGCAAGCGGTCGAAGATCTGATCTTCGATGCCAGCTACCTCGTGCTCGGTCTAGGCGATGTCTATCTCGGTGCGCCGGTCGCCACCCCGGTCGATCCGCGCCACCGGTTGGTCACCACCAAATATAATCCCGCGCGCACCTGGACCCCTCCCAATGTGGTGGGGATCGGCGGGGCCTATATGTGCATCTACGGGATGGAGGGGCCGGGCGGCTACCAGCTGTTCGGGCGTACTATCCAGGTGTGGAACACGCACCGTCAGACCGATGCGTTCGTCGATGGCAAGCCTTGGCTGCTGCGCTTCTTCGATCAGATCCGCTTCTTCCCTGTCTCGGCTGACGAACTCACGGAATGGCGGCACGATTTTCCTACGGGGCGGCGGTCGATTGCGGTTGAGGAAACCACCTTCCGCCTTGCCGATTACCGTGCTTTCCTTGCCGATCACGCCGACAGCATCGCCGCCTTCGAGCGCGCCCGCACGGCCGCCTTCGATGCCGAACGTGCTGCCTGGCAGGCCTCGGGCGAGTTCGACCGGGTCAGCGATCTGCTCGATGGCGATGCGGGCGCGGGCGAGGCCGCGGCGATCGCAGTGCCCGAAGGCGCAGACCTGATCGAGGCACCGTTCGGCGGCTCGGTGTGGAAGCTGCTGGTTGCCCCGGGCGATGTCGTCAGCGAAGGCGATGTGATCGCGGTGATCGAGGCGATGAAGATGGAATGCCCCTTCGAGGTGCCGGCTAGTGGCACAGTGGAGGCGGTCTACATCGCGGAAAACCAGTCGCTGGCGCCCGGCGCGCCCATGCTGGCCCTGAGGAAGGCATCATGAGCGCCTTTGCGCGCCTCAGTGCGACCGCCATTGCGGCGGGCGTCAACAGCGGCGCGG
The DNA here is from genome assembly GCF_002855495.1 of Porphyrobacter sp. TH134. Taxonomy (GTDB): domain Bacteria; phylum Pseudomonadota; class Alphaproteobacteria; order Sphingomonadales; family Sphingomonadaceae; genus Erythrobacter. The sequence continues at coordinate 112,476 of NZ_PKRO01000006.1, read as the reverse complement.
CCAGCGCGTTTGACGTGATCGAACAAACGCTCGCCCGCCTGACTGCTTATGACGCGCATCAGCCGCAAATCTGGATCAGCCGCGCCGCGCCCGAAGCCTTGCGCGCCGCTGCCCGCGCGGTCGACGCGCGCGTGGCTGCTGGCGAGCATCTGCCGCTCGCCGGCGTGCCGTTCGCGGCGAAGGACAATATTGATGTGGCAGGATTGGAAACCACGGCTGCCTGCCCGGCCTTCGCCTATCAGCCAGAACGCTCCGCCACGGTTATCGAGCGGCTTGAAGCAGCCGGCGCGATCTGCGTTGGCAAGACCAATCTCGATCAGTTTGCGACCGGCCTTGTCGGCACGCGCAGCCCCTATGGCATTCCGCGCAACGCCTATAACCGTGACTATGTCAGCGGCGGATCAAGCTCCGGCTCAGCGGTTGCGGTGGCAGCGGGGTTGGTGGCCTTTGCGCTTGGCACAGACACGGCGGGATCAGGGCGGGTGCCAGCGGCATTCAATCACCTTGTCGGGTTGAAGCCCACCAAAGGCCGCTGGAGCACGCGCGGGCTGGTGCCGGCCTGCCGCACGCTGGATTGCATCACGGTGTTTACCGATACCTTGCCTGACGCGCAGGCTGTCGATGCGGTCATCGCCAGGTTTGATGCCGAAGACGCTTTTTCCCGGCCATTGGCCGATGTCGCAATCACGGGCCGCCGCATCGGCGTGCCTCGCCGCGACCAGCGGGTGTTCTTCGGCGATACCCAGGCCGAATATCTCTACGACCGTGCACTGGCAGTGCTGGCGCGTGATAACGCCATCATCGAAATCGACATCGCCCCGCTGCTCGAAGCAGCGCAATTGCTTTACGGCGGACCGTGGGTGGCCGAGCGTACCGCTGCCATCGCCCCGTTGCTGGCGGCAAACCCGCTCGCCATTGATCCCGTCGTGCGCGAAGTGGTCTCGCCCGGCAGCGCCATGCTGGCGACCGAATTGTGGAACGGCATCTACCGCCTGGCCGAATTGCAGCGCCACGCCGAAACCATGTGGGGCGCGGTCGATGTGCTCGCGTTCCCCACCACCGGGACCACGTATCGGGTGGCCGAACTGCTCGAAGCGCCGATCGCGCTCAACAGCAATCTGGGGCGCTATACCAATTTCGTGAATCTGCTGGATATGGCCGCGCTGGCGGTTCCGGCCGGCGCGCGGGACAATGGCACGGGCTTCGGGATGACCTTCATCGGGCCTGCGCACAGCGATCTTGCACTGATCGCAATTGCCCAAGCCTACCTTGCAGCAGCACAGTTGCCGCCTCCGCCTCCACTTGATCTGGGAGACCACATGGACACGATCAAACTCGCCGTCGTCGGCGCGCATCTTGAAGGCATGCCCCTGCACTGGCAGCTGACATCGCGCGGGGCCACTTTTGTCGGTGCCTTCACCACCGCGCCCAATTACCGGCTCTACGCCATGGCCGATAGCGTACCGCCCAAGCCCGCGCTGGTCCACAGCGAGGAGGGGGCTGCCATCGCGCTAGAGGTTTATGAACTCGACATGGCAAGTTTCGGCAGTTTCGTCGCCGAAGTGCCCCCGCCGCTTGCGATTGGTACGGTCGAGCTGGCCGACGGCAGCAGCGTAAAGGGTTTCGTGGCCGAACCGCGCGCGCTGACCGGCGCGCAGGACATCACCCATCTGGGTGGCTGGCGCGCTTACATCGCATCGCGTTGATCTGATGGCGGGGCGGCTGACAGATTGGCTGAAGGGCGAAAGCGGGGCGCATCCTGCCGCTGACGCGCTGGCCGAGCTTCGCGCCGCCAAGGAAGCTGCCGAGGCTGCCAACGAAGCCAAGACCCGCTTTCTTGCCAGCGTCAGTCATGAAATCCGTGCGCCGCTCAATGCAATCTATGGCTATGCCCAGCTGCTTGAACGCAATGACGGCAAGGACGCGCTGAATGCGGCGCGGGTGATCCGCCGCAGCGCCGAACACCTGTCGCATCTGGTCGAAGGCCTGCTTGACATATCGCAGGTCGAAGGCGGAGCCCTACGCTTGACGCGTGAGGCCATTCGCTTCCCCGAGTTCCTCACGCAACTGATCGACATGTTGCAATTGCAGGCGCAGGTGAAGGGGATAGCGCTGGTGCTGTCGCTCTCGCCGGGTCTGCCCGAGTTCGTCCATGCCGATCCCAAGCGGCTGCGGCAGGTGCTGATCAATCTGCTGACCAATGCGATCAAGTTCACCGATAGGGGTTCGGTGAAGCTCAAGGTCGATTACCGCAACCAGCTTGCGACCTTTACGGTGATCGACACGGGGATCGGGATTGCCGCTGAAGATACCCAGCGCATTTTTACGCCGTTTGAGCGGGTTGGCGGCGCGGCTGCCAAGCAGCCCGGTGTCGGCCTCGGCCTCGCCATCACTCAGGCATTGGTGCATATCATGGGGGGCGACATCCGGGTCGAGAGCACGCCTGGTGCCGGATCGCGCTTTACCGTCCGGCTGATGCTCTCGCAGCCGCTCAGCCCGCCGATAGAACCGGCGCCCGAGCCCGGCGCTGTGACCGGCTATGTCGGACGCGAGCGCTGGGTGCTGCTGATTGACGATGATTCGGCGCACCTTGCCATGGTCCGCCGTCTGCTTGAGCCGCTAGGATTTCAGGTGCGCACCGCGAGCGACGGTGAGACCGGTCATGCACTCGCCGCGCAGGTGCAGCCCGATCTGGTGCTGTGCGATGTCGCCTTGGCAGGCGAGAGCGGCTGGGATGTCGCCGCGCAATTGCGCCGCCGTCACGGCGCAGCCATGCGGATCGTCATGCTGTCGGGCGAAGGTCCACAGTCTGCCACCATCGCCGATCCGGACGGCCCGGCCAACGACACGTTCTTGATGAAGCCCTTTGATTTTACTGCACTGCTGGATGTGATCGCGGCGCAATTGGGGCTGGAATGGCTGCGAACCGCAGGCACCCCAAGCCTCGCGCCTGCACTCGTTTCGGCGCCTCTGCCAGCGATTTTTGCATCCCGCGCCGCTGCACATTGCGCCGAAATCGAACGACTGGTGCGCATCGGCCATGTTCGCGCAATCGAGGCCGAAATCGATGGGATCGCTGCCCTCACGCCCGAAGCTGCGCCCTTGGCAGAACAGATGCGCGCCGTGCTCGACAGCTTTGATCTGAAAGCGTTGGAGGCCCTCGCCAGAGCGGTGCAAGCCGATGCCGCATAGGGACTGTATTCTCGTCGTCGACGACAACCCGGACACGCTGCGCTTTCTGGTCGATACGCTGGAAGGCGAGGGGATGACCGTCCTGATCGCGCGCAGCGGCGAAGCCACGCTGGCGCTGCTGGACGAAGTGCAGCCCGATCTGATCTTGATGGATGCGATCATGCCGGGCATCAGCGGGATCGAAACGACCCAGGCCATCAAGCGCAAGCCTGCCACCGCGCACATTCCGATCATCTTCATCACCGGCCTTGGCGATCCCGAGCATGTCGTTGCCGCGCTGGGCACGGGCGGGGTGGATTATGTGCGCAAGCCCGTGGTGATCGAAGAACTGCTGGCGCGTATCAGGGTGCACCTTGGCAATGCCCGCGCGACCTTTCGTTCGCGCCTTGCGCTGGGTCTGGCGGGGCGCAGCATTGCTGCGCTGGATGCGGATGCGGGGCTGATCTGGTGCACCCCGCAGGCCGAGGCGCTGTTCGTGCAGCTTGAGCCAGGCTGGACTGCGGATCGCGGCACGTTGCCTCAAGCGCTCAATGGCCCGGTGCGCCCGCTGCTCGCCGCCTCATCACCCCATCCCCCAGCCAGCACGCGCGTGATGCTGCGCGGCATGGACATCGAACTGGCCACGCTTGAAAGCGATCGCCCCGGCGAACTGTTGTTGCGCATCACCGAAGTGCGCGAGGACGGAAAGATCGTCAGCTTGCAGAAACAGGGCGGCCTGACCCGCCGCGAGGCCGAAGTGCTGCTGTGGGTGAGCTATGGCAAAACCAACAAGACCATCAGCGAAATCCTCGGGATCAGTCCGCGCACTGTCAACAAGCACCTCGAACAGGTGTTTCGCAAACTGGGGGTCGAAACCCGCGCTGCTGCGACCGCGATCGCGATAAGATTCATGACGGACTGAGGCAGGTTTCGCCGCTGGCGGAGGGGCATTGCGGCCAGATCGGGCAAACTACGTCATTTGGCCACTTCCTCACAGGCGCAGGGTCGCCATGGCTGAGCGGGCGGGACGGGGACAATCCCTCGATTGGAGAGCGTGATGGCCGGAGTACAGGTGGGCAAGCGGATCATCGGGGCAGATGCCCCCGTGATCGTCGGCTGGGAGAACATCGGCCGGGTTGAAGGCGGGCCGATAAAACAGTTCGTGTTCACCTATTTCCAGCCCGCCATGCTCTTTGCTGCGATCCTGTTCTGGTATTACGCGCCCAACTGGCTGGCCGTCGCTTCCACCGCCATCGCCATTCGGCTGGGGTGGACGATCCTGTTGCTGGTGCTGGAGTGGGTCAACCCGCGCTACGAAAGCTGGCAGCTGACCTGGAAAGAATTTGCCTCTGACGCCTTTTACGTCGGCCTTGGCATGACCTTTATCGGCATGGCCGACAGCTACATCGGCGACGGCGCGATGATCAAGGCGGCGCAGAGCGCGTTTGATTGGGACAAGCTCAGCTGGTTCACCGGCTTGCCGCTGCTGGTGCAGGCAATCCTGATTTCGATGATCTTCGATTTCGGCCAGTACTGGATGCACCGCGCGATGCATAACTGTTATCCGCTGTGGCTGACCCATGCGCCGCACCATTACATCACCCAGCTCAACATCAACAAAGGCGCGGTCGGCAATCCGGTTGAGCTGTTTCTGATTGGCCTTGGCATCGGCGGAATGTTCGACTTCCTGCCGCGCGCCTTTCTGCTGGCCGGCGCGATCGGAATGACGGTGTCGGTCTATCAGCACATCAACGTGCGCTTCAACACGCCGCGCTGGTGGCGGTTCATCTTCAACACGGTGGAGCATCACTCCGTCCACCACTCACAGGATTACGAGGCAACCCGCAGCAATTACTCGGGCACCTGGATCATCTGGGACCGCATCTTCGGCACCTGCGTCGATGGCGAGGCCGAGGTGCTCGGCATGGAAGGCGGCCGCCGGATGCATATTGGCGAGACGATGGTGTTTCCGTTCCGTGAAGGTTGGCGCACCGCCAAGGCAGCGCTGGTGCGGCGGTTTGGCACAGCGCCTGCACCATTGGCGCAGCTGGAACCGGCAGAGTGAGCGAGTACGCAGCCCATTTGGCTCAGCTGCCCAACGCATCGCCCATGAAGCTTCCGATTATCGACCGGATCTGGCGGGTGCGCGGTGCAATTGCGATTGATCCGGTGCTGGGTGCAGACGAGGCTTTTGCCCGGCTGGATCCGCTGGTCCGCACTGCGGACACGGCGGTGCAGATCGAGGGTAACACCCTGACCTACGCCAAGGACAATCCGGCGGCGCAGGACAAACTGGCGACCTTCACGCGCGGTACACTGACGCTTGAACGGGTCGGCGCGGGCGCCGTGCTGCGCTTTGACCTGTTCAGCCACGCGCTCTTGATGGCGTTCCTTGCCCCGTTGCTATTCCTCGGCTTTGCCCAGCTCGCCAATGTCATCAATTCCTGGGAGAAAACGGGCGCCCAGGCCTCCGAGGCAGAGGAACCGTCCCGGCCGGTCAAAGCGCTCCATCCTGTGGATCAGTTCCTCGGCGCACCGGCACCCGATGATCCGAACAAGGCCAAGGACAAGGAAAAGGACGAAGGCCGCCATTCGCCGGACGAAGGCTATTTCATGGCCGGATTGTTTGCCGCCATTTATCTGGTGGGCCGGTGGCTGGAGCCGTGGCTGGCGCGGCGCAGGTTTCGGGCAGCGCTGTCGGGGCCGCCTGCGACCTGAGCGATTGTTCAGCACCGAGGCACCAAGCCCTCACGCGCTGCGGCTGACGACCTGAAGATTGCTTCTTGCACTATGGCGCTGCAACCCTTTTGGCTTCAAACCGTATCTCGATTGCACCCAAAGCAATTGATCGGTGCGCCAAGGGAATTAGCTACTGGCCATGCTTGAGAACCTCGACGCCTTGCTGCTCGCGCGGATCCAGTTTGCCTTTACGGTGAGCTTCCATTTCTTCTTCCCGGCCTTTTCGATCGGGCTGGCCAGCTATCTGGCCGTGCTTGAAGGCTTGTGGCTGAAGACGGGCAAGAGCGTTTATCTCGACCTGTTCAAATATTGGCTGAAAATCTTTGCCATCGCCTTTGCGATGGGCGTCGTATCGGGCATCGTGATGTCTTATCAGTTCGGCACCAATTGGGCCGTGTTCTCTGACAAGGCAGGGCCAGTCATCGGGCCGCTGATGGCTTACGAGGTGCTCACCGCCTTCTTCCTCGAAGCGGGTTTCCTCGGCGTGATGCTGTTCGGGATGAACAAGGTCGGCAAGAAGCTGCACTTTGCCGCAACCCTGATGGTCGCGCTGGGCACGTTTGTTTCGGCCTTCTGGATCCTGTCGGTGAACAGCTGGATGCAGACCCCCACAGGTTATGAGATCGGTGCCAATGGCCAGTTCCTGCCCGGCCCCAGCTGGTGGGATATCGTCTTCAATCCCAGCTTTCCGTATCGGCTCGTGCATACGGTGATGGCGGCCTATCTGACCACCGCCTTCGTGGTGGGCGCGGTGGGCGCATGGCACCTGCTGAAAGACCGCGCCAATCCGCACGCCCGCACGATGTTCTCGATGGCGATGTGGATGGCCGCCATCGTCACACCCGCGCAGATCTTCGCTGGTGACATGCATGGGCTGAACACGCTGGAGCATCAGCCCGCCAAGGTGATGGCGATGGAAGGTCACTATCAAAGCCACCCCGAAGGCGCGCCGCTGATCCTGTTCGGTATCCCGGACAGCGAGGCCAAGACGGTGCGTTACGCGATCGAGATCCCCAAGGCATCGTCACTGATCCTCAAGCATGATCTCAATGCGCCGATGGCAGGGCTCGATACCATTCCCGATGACCGGGAGCCGCCGGTGGGCACCGTGTTCTGGAGCTTCCGGGTGATGGTGGGGATCGGCTTTGCGATGCTCGGGATCGGGCTCTGGAGCCTGTGGGGCCGCCTGCGCGGACGGTTGTATGACATGCCCTGGCTGCACCGGGCTGCCGTGCTGATGGGGCCGAGTGGCTTTGCCGCTGTGCTGGCCGGATGGATCACGACCGAGGTCGGCCGCCAGCCTTTTGTGATCTACGGCCTGCTGCGGACAGCCGATGCGGCCAGCCCGCTCGATGCGCCGGCAGTTGCCGCCTCCTTGCTGGCATTTGTCGTGGTCTATTTTGCCGTCTTCAGCATCGGCGTGTGGTATATTCTCAAGCTGATGGGCAAGGCCCCGCACGCCGGCGAACCCGACATCAAGGTCGGCATCGACGGACCGATCCGAACCGCTGGGATCACGCCGGGGCCGACGCAGAACCCCGGCGGCGATGAAGCCCTGCCGACCGAGGCTCCGGCTGAGCGGGAACCTGTGTGATGGATCTCACCGTTATCTGGGCGTTCATCATCGCCTTTGCGGTTTTCGCCTATGTGGTGATGGACGGCTTTGACCTTGGGATCGGCATCCTGTTTCCCACTTTCCGCGTGGGCAAGGGCCGTAACCGAGCGATGAATTCGATCGCGCCGGTGTGGGATGGGAACGAAACCTGGCTGGTGCTGGGCGGCGGCGGGCTGTTCGCGGCATTTCCGCTGGCCTATGCGGTGATCCTGCCTGCGACCTATCCCCTGATTATTGCCATGCTGCTGGGCCTCGTATTCCGCGGCGTGGCGTTTGAATACCGCTGGCGCGATCCGGCGCATCAGAAGTTCTGGGATGCGGCTTTCTTTGGCGGTTCGCTGGTCGCGGCGATGTCGCAAGGAATGATCCTGGGCGCGCTGCTGCAAGGGATCAAGATTGACGGCCGCGCCTATGCGGGCAGCTGGTGGGATTGGCTGACGCCTTACACCTTCCTGACCGGCATCGGGACGGTCGCCGGCTATGCCTTGCTGGGCAGCACCTGGCTGATCTGGAAGCTGGACGGCGGGGCGCAGGCCCATGCGCGCTATGTCGCGTTTCGTGCGGGGATTGCCACAATCGCGCTGATGGGCGCCGTCAGCCTCTATAACATCACACTGAATGCCGAATATGCCGCCCACTGGCTGACCGCACCGCAAATCTACTGGGTCGCGCCGGTGCCGATCATCACCGGGCTCATCGCGGTCTCGATGCTCCGGGCGATTACCAAGGATCGCAATTCCAAGCCGTTCTGGCTGGCGATTGCGCTGTTTTTGCTCGGCATGGCGGGGCTGGGGGTGACGATCTTCCCCTATGTCGTTCCGCCCGGCCTCACAATCTGGGACGCTGCCGCGCCCGAACGCAGCCAGATTTTCATGCTGGTGGGCGTGGCGATCACCATGCCGCTGATCATCGCCTATACCGTGTGGGCCTATTGGGTGTTCCGCGGCAAGGTGGCGGACGAGGGGTATCACTGATGCTTGCGCCGCCGGAGAGAGAGCCCGAAGCTCCGTTGTGGCAGCGCCTGCTCTGGATGGCGGGTATCTGGACAGCAAGCGTCGCGGTGCTGGGCGCAGTCGCCTATGGCATCCGGCTGTGGATCGCGCCTTGATGGTCAAGGTCTGGTTCGATGGCGCTTGCCCGCTGTGCATCCGCGAAATTGCGCTGATGCGGCGCTTGGACAAGCGCGGGGCGATCACCTTCATCGATGTGGCGAGCGGCGCAGATCCCTCCTGCCCGATTGACCGCGCCACGCTGCTCGCCCGCTTTCATGCCGAGGAGCGCGGCGTGGTGCACTCCGGTGCGGCGGCCTTTGCGGTGATGTGGCGTGCGATCCCGCTGCTGCGTCCGCTGGGACTGGCCGCGCGCAATGCCACTGTGCTGCAGGTGCTGGAGGCGGCCTATCTGAAGTTCCTGAAGGTACGCCCGCGGCTGCAACGCTTCTTCGCTTAGAAAGCGCTTGCCCTGCGCCTGCTGATCGTCTGATCTGTTCCCATAAGAAAAAGTGGAGAGAACAGCCGCCATGAGCAATTTCGGCGCGATGCAGAACGAGATCTACAACGCCGGGCTGCGCGGCATCCTGCCCACCTGGCCGGTCGATTTCGCCACGCTGGAAAAGCGCGCGCATGAGGCCCTGGGGCCGAGCCTGACCAACTATGTCGCCGGCGGTTGCGGCGATGAACATACGCAGGACCAGAATGCTGCCGCTTTCCACCACTGGGGCATGGTGCCGCGGATGATGGTGGATTGCAGTACCCGCGATCTCAGCATTGAATTGTTCGGCCACCGCTACCCCACGCCGCTGTTTATGGCGCCCATCGGGCTGAACGGTGAGGCTTCCCAAGACCGGCACGGCGACATGGCCGCCGCGCGCGCCTCGGCATTGACGGGGGTGCCGTTTTGCGCCTCGACCCTCGCCAATGATCCGCTCGAAGATGTCAAAGCCGCCTGCGGGGATACGCCGGCATGGTTCCAGCTCTACACGCCCAAGAACAGGGAACTGGCGACCAGCCTGATCCGCCGGGCTGAGGATGCCGGATACAGCGCGCTGGTGGTGACGCTGGATACGTGGGTGACCGGCTGGCGGCCGCGCGATCTCAATGCGTCAAACTTCCCGCAGCTGCGCGGCAAGGTCTTGCAGAATTACTTTACCGACCCTGTTTTCCGCTCGCTGCTGGCGAGGCCCCCCGAAGAGGATCCGGCAGCGGCGATCTTTACCTGGGCGGCGACCTTCGGGCAGGTGCTGACGTGGGATGATATGGCGTGGTTCAAATCGGTGACGAAGCTGCCCATCGTGCTCAAAGGCATTTGCCACCCCGATGATGCCCGCCGCGCGGTCGATTGCGGGGCTGACGCGGTCTATTGTTCGAACCACGGCGGGCGGCAGGCCAATGGCGGGATCGCCACGATTGATCTGCTGGGCGATGTGGTCGCAGCCGCCGGTACGACCCCGGTGCTGCTCGATAGTGGGGTGCGTTCGGGCACAGATGCGGTCAAGGCGCTGGCATTGGGCGCGCGGGCGGTGGGCGTGGGGCGGCCTTACACCTATGGGCTGGCGCTGGGCGGCGCCGAAGGGGCCGCCTGGGTGCTGCGGACGATCCTTGCCGAAGCGGATTTGCTGATGGCCGTTAACGGCTATCCGACCTTGGCCGATGTGCGCGCCGCAGGGGCCATTCGCACGCATAGGTAATCGGGCTGAGGGCAACCCCGTTAACCAAGTTTGGTCTACGTTTTCCACAGATTCGCTGTTAGGATTGTGGCCATCACGAGCGAATCGGGGACGCAACCAATGACAAGGCCAACGATCTGGTCCAGCGGGCCAGACCCCATGCGCCGAACGGTGTGCATGCAGGACGAAAATTCGCGCCGGGCGCGCTATGGCCGGCTTCAGCCGATGGAAACGCGCAAGACGCTGCTGGCGCGGATCGCGGGGATTATTCCGCTGTCGTGACTATCCCGGTGGCCTGATCCTTCCGGTCAGCCGCCCGCCTTGGCGAGCATCACCAACTTGGTATCGGTGAAGGCGAGATAGCCTTCCTCGCCCCCTTCCGACCCAAAGCCGCTGTCACCGATCCCGCCAAAAGGCGTTTCGGGGGACGAGACGATGAGCTGGTTGATCCCCACCATGCCTGCGCGCAGGCTACGCCCCAGATAGTGGGCTTCGTCCAGATCGGCGGAAAAGGCATAGGCAGCCAGACCGTACCGCAAGCTGTTGGCAATCCCGACCGCTTCATCAATCGTATCAAATGGAACGATGCCGGCAATCGGGCCGAAGGGCTCTTCGGTCATGAAACGGCTGCCGGGCGCGGGGTTGGCGATCACGGTCGGCTGGAAGAAGAAACCGCTGCCCTGAATGACCGAACCGCCCGTAACCACTTCGCCGCGATTGCCACCGGCGTCGGCCACCACCTGCTCCATCGCGGCAATCCGGCGGCCATGCGCCAGGGGGCCCATGTCCACATTGTCATCCAAGCCGGGATCGCCGACTTTGAGCGCGCTGGCGCGGCTTGCGAATTCGGCGACGAAGCGGTCGTAAACCTCCCGCGCCACCAGAAACCGTGTGGGCGACACACAAACCTGTCCGGCATTGCGAAACTTTGTTGCCGCGCACATCGCCACGGCGCGATCGAGATCGGCATGCTGGCTGACGATCACCGGCGCGTGGCCGCCAAGTTCCGGCGTGAAGCGTTTCATGTGGCTGGCCGCGAGCGCACCCAACTGCTTGCCCACCGCGGTCGACCCGGTGAAGCTGACCTTGCGGGTGATTGGCGAGGCGATCAGGTATTCGGCGATCGGGCCGGGATCGCCGTGGACGAGGTTGAGCACGCCGCCGGGCAGCCCTGCATCAACAAAGCATTCCACCAGCAATTGGGCCGAGGCCGGGGTATTTTCCGCCGGCTTGAAAATTGCCGTACACCCAGCGGCCAGCGCGCCTGCGATCTTCTTGGCGGGCAGATTGACGGGAAAGTTCCACGGGGTCAGCAGCACGCTTGGGCCGATCGGTTCGTGGGTCACCATTTGCGCGATCAGCGCCGAGCCGCGCGTCGGGATCAGCCGGCCGCCCCGCCGCTTGGCCTCTTCACCAAGAAAGTCAATGACATCGCAAGCGGTGGTGATCTCGCCTACGGCTTGTGCGCGAGGCTTGCCCATCTCGGCGGTGATGACGCGGGCAATCGTATCGGCCCGCTCGCGCAGCAGATCGGCGGCGCGGCGCAAAATGGCATAACGCTCTGCCCCTGACGTGCTGCTCCACCCGGCAAAGGCGTTCCCGGCGGCGGCGAGTGCGGCATCAAGCTGCGAGGTGGAAGCCTTGGGGCACGGGCCGAGCACCGCCCCGGTCGCAGGGTTCACCACATCCATCGTGCCCGCCTCGCCGGACGTGATCCACGCGCCGTTGATGAACATTTTCACGGTCGGATAGGCGGTCATGGGAAGCTCGTTTCTGAGAGGACTGACAAATCCCAGCCTCCCTAGCGGGCTTTGCGGCGCGGCGGCACCACTTTTTGGCAGGGCTGGTAGGAGGCTGGACAGAGCAAGGCCGTGTCAAGCCGCAGGCAAGCAATCGCTTAACCTGCACAAACCGCATCACAACTGGCACTCGAACCGCTAGTGTTGCGATCCTTGCAATAGTCGGCACTCAAAAAGCAAATCAATGCGGTCCGCAACAAGGGATAGGAATGGCACGCTCGCGCGTTAGGTCACTGACGCAACTCGATATGAAACGAGCCAGACCATGAAGCCCTTCGATCCCCGTCCGCTGGTGCGGCAGAACAACCCCGATATCGCGATCGACACCCACGTCGCGCCGCAGGGCAGCAGCGACAAGATTGCCTTCGCCTTCGTGAAGCTGCTGCGCTTCTTCGCCGACCGCTTCTTTGCCAAGCGTTACGGTCACCGCGCCGTTGTGCTGGAGACAGTCGCGGCTGTGCCGGGCATGGTCGGGGGCCTGTGGCAGCACCTTACCGCGCTGCGCAAAATGCGCGATGATGATGGCTGGATCCGCACGCTGCTCGACGAGGCCGAGAACGAGCGGATGCATCTGATGACCTTCATCGAGATCGCCAAGCCCAGCTGGTTCGAACGCTATCTGATCGTTGCCGCGCAGCTGGTGTTCTACAATTTCTATTTCTTCCTATACCTTTTCGCTCCGCGCACCGCGCACCGGGTGGTCGGATACTTCGAGGAAGAGGCGGTTTACAGCTACACCCAGTATCTGGCCGAGGTTGATGCCGGGCGGCTGGAGAACATCCCGGCGCCGCAGATTGCGATCGATTACTGGCAGTTGGCCCCCAACGCCCGGCTGCGCGACGTGATCCTCGCGGTGCGCGCGGACGAGGCCGAGCACCGTGATGTGAACCACTATTTTGTCAGCGAGCTCGACAGCCGCAAGGCGCACCGTCCGCTGGAAGGGCAAACGGCGCCGTAAGGCATGTCTAGGCGGGGACCACCCGCTGCTCGATCGCGCCGAAGATGGAATGGTTGGCAGCGTCGCGCATTTCGATCCGCACGCTGTCGCCCGCCTGCATGAACGGGGTGGCAGGCGCGCCGGACGTAATAGTCTCGATCATGCGGATTTCGGCGATGCAGGAATAGCCCGCGCCGCCTTCTGCCACCGGCTTGCCCGCGCCGCCATCTGTACCCTTGTTCGAAACGGTGCCGGTGCCGATCACTGTGCCGGCACACAGGCTGCGCGTCTTGGCGGCATGGGCGACAAGCTGGGCCAGATTGAAGGTCGCGTCCACGCCGGCATTCGCGCGGCCGAAGGGCTGGCCGTTCAGATCGACCATCAGCGGCAGATGGATCAGGCAATCCGCCCACGCCTCGCCCAATTCGTCCGGCGTGACCGCGACCGGCGAGAAAGCGCTGGCGGGCTTGGACTGGAAGAAGCCGAAGCCTTTCTCAAGCTCGGCCGGGATCAGCCCGCGCAAGGACACATCGTTCACCAGCATCAGCAACTTGATATGCTTGGCCGCGTCCTCAATGGAAACGCCCATCGGCACATCATCGGTGATGCAGGCGATCTCGCCCTCCATGTCGCAGCCCCATGCGGGATCGCCCAAGGGGATGTCCTGACGCGGGCGCAGGAAGCTGTCCGATCCGCCCTGATACATCAGCGGGTCGGAATAGAAGCTGGCAGGCACCGTGGCTCCGCGCGCCTGCCGGACTAGTTCGACATGGTTGATATAGGCGCTGCCATCGGCCCATTGGAACGCGCGCGGTAGCGGGGAATGGGCCTGGCGTTCGTGGAAGCGTTCGCAAGGAACGGTCTCATGCTCGACATCGCGGGCGAGCACTTCCAGTTCGGGCGCAACCCGTGCCCAGTTGTCCAGCGCAGCCTGCATCGTGGGCGCAATATAGCCGGCAGCGCAACAGCGGGTCAGATCCTTGCTGACCACCACCAGCATGCCGTCGCGGGTGCCATTGTCGAGAGTTGCGAGTTTCATGGCAGGTTCCTTTGGTGGGCCAAGATCATTTGGCATCAATCTGATTGTCGGGGTGCGCTGCGGCAAAGGCGGGCAGGGCAAGGCAAGCGGCCTCGATCCGGGTCATGTGCGGACTGGCGCTAAGATCATATTGGAACCGCCGCGCATTGGCGAGCTGCGGGATCAGCACCACTTCAAACAGGCTGGGCGCATCGCCATGCAGAAAATCGCCGGTGCCAAGCTTGGCCAGTCGCGCTTCAACCGGGTTCAGCGTGCGTGCCAGCCAGTGGCGATACCACGTGTCGACCTCGTCCTGCGAATGGCCCAGCGGGTCTTTGAGATACTTCAGCACCGGCAGATTGTTGACCGCGTGAATCTCGGTGGCGATGCCATAGGCCAGTTCGCGCACGGTGAAGCGTGCTTCGATGTCTTGCGGCAGGAACGGGGCTTGCGGATAGGCTTCGTCCAGCCATTCGAGCAGTGCCATCGACTGCGCCCGGTCGCGGCCATCGGCCTCCAGCATGGGAAGCGAGCCAAACGGATTGCGCTGCGTGAAGGCCGCGTCCTTGTTTTCAGCTGTTACCAGATTGACCGGGACATTGTCATAGGCCAGCCCCTTGAGGTTAAGGGCAATGCGCAAGCGGTACGAGGTTGAGCTGCGGAAATAGCCATAAAGCTTCATGGTTGTGCCAGTGCCTGTGTCCGTATCAGTCATGGCTGGCCACCACTGGCGCTGCGGCAAGCCGCAAGTTGCGCACTACACTGGCTGCGCGACGCACGATCGGAATGTCCGAGATGATGGGTTATCACGATCACTGCACCGCTGGTGTGCCGTCCCTGCACGCGGCGTTCCTCCTGCCTGACTTATGTTTGCCCCAGCCTTTGCAGGCTTGGCGGCGCCGGGCAAGAGCCGCGTTGCCCGTTGCGGCGCAAACCGGAGCTCAGGTCGCAGCTCCGGCGCCCGCTCAGGCGCCAGCTCAGGCCGGGCTCATGACCCGGTTGATGGTGTCGAGCAGTTTGGCTGGCGGGCACGGCTTGGCCAGCGTGGTTGCACCGGGACAGCGCGCTGCGACCGCATGGGCGTTGCCCGCTTCGGAATGGAGTATGACCGGGACATTGTCGGCAATCAGCTTTTGCGCCAGTTCGTAAGACTGCCCATCGGCCAGTTCTACGTTCAGAATCGCCAGATCGGGCCGCTTCTTCTGGCAGGCGAGCATGGCCGAGGATATGCCGGCGTGCGGCCCTTCAACCTGAAAGCCCGCCTCTTCAAAGGTGTTACACAGGTCATGTGCGGTGATGAATTCATCTTCGGCAACCAGAATGCGCAATGCCATCAGTTTTCTCCCCCGCGTCTAACGACTCCCACAATCGGGACTGTAACACGGTTTGGACGTCAGGCTTCCGGTAATATCATCCATTCCTGCCGAATGCTGCTGCAAAGCCCGTTTCGTCGCCGGCAGCCAGCAGCTTGGCCTGCGCAACCCACTGATCGCGGGTGATGCGACCGGAAAAGCGGCCGAGCTGCGCATCGATCCGCGCAATATCGGCGGTATCCCATGCCGCAATCTGGGCAAAAGAGGTGACACCCAGCTGGCCGAGAAGTGCGGCGAGTTTCGGGCCGAGGCCCTTGATTCGGGTCAGATCGTCAGTCGCACCCGCACTGACGCTCGCAGCAGGGGCGGGGACAGAGGCCGGCACAGGATCAGAGACGGGGGCCACTGGTGCAGTGGGAACCGGTTCGGGGATAGGCACGGGGGAAGGCTCTGGCGCCGTTACCGCCGCAGGAGGCGCATCGATCAGCGCCTGATTGCGCGGCGCTGGCGCAGCGCCCTCGGCCAGCACATCACGTGCGAGCGGCGTGCCGCTGTCGTCCGCGATGACGCGGGCCTTGCGGCTGAACCGCGCGATCAGCCAAACGGCCAGTACCAGCGCAACCAGCCCGATCAGGATCAGCGGCAAATAGGTGGTCAATTCGGGGGACATGAGTGGGATCGTCTCCGACAAGAATCGCAAATGATGCTGCGCTTTAGCAGCCGATGGCCCCATCGCCCAAGCCCGGGCACGGTCCGCCCGTCAAGCGCAGAGTCAGTTCAGGGCAAGTCGGTCGCCGGATCGGGCACGACCTGCTTGCGGAACAGCGCCTTGTCGCCCTCGCCAAACCCGCGTCGCCAGATCACCAGCCCATAGGTGGCGAGCACCGCAGGAATGCCGAAGACCAGCTCCATCCATTCCGGCACCCAGGTAAAGGCATAGCCCACCACAACAGCCGGCGCGGCGGCATAGACCAGCGCCCAGCGCCAATTGCTCACCGGCGCATGGAGCAGGTGCTTCAGAAGCAGCGCCTTGATGAGGCTGGACATGGTCAGCGCAATCAGCAGCGCACCGGCGGCGCCTGCGGCCTGAAATCCGGTTCCCAGTTCATAGCGTTCCGCCGCTTCGATCAGAACGATGGTGAGCACCGCCTGCAACGCGATCACCCCGACCGAAATCGCCAGGTTGCGCTTTCTGGCGATGTAAACCAGCACGCTTTCGGACACGACCGCCATGGATGCGGCGACTTCGGCAGCCAGCAGAAAGGCGAGCGCGGCTGAGCCTGCGACATAGTCTGGCCCCCACAATCCCATCACGGCTTCACTGGGCACGCCCAGCACCAGCGCGATTCCCAGCTGCACGGCAATGATCCAGAACCCCACCTGCCGCACCTGCGCGGCGATGGCGCCCATGTTGCCGATGCGCAGGTTCTTGGTGATGACGGGGGAGAGGATCGGCTCGAAACTGGTTTTCAGCTTTTGCGGCAGGCTGGCGATTTGCTGGGCAGCGTAATAGATCCCCACCACCTGCGGCGGCGCCAGCAGGCCGAGGATGAAGATATCGAGCAGCCGCGTGCCCCGCTCGATGGCATCGGCACCAACCAGCGGGAAGGCCCGGCTCGACATGGCGATCAGCGCGCGCGGTGCCGGTTGCCAGCCCTGAGGCAACCCGTAACTGCGCAGAAACGGCCATAGCGTGAACAATAGACCGGCATAGATCGAGGTGATGTAAGCCAGTGCCAGCCCGCCATCGCGGGTGGCAGGGATGAAAAAGTACACGCCTGCCGCGATGGAAATCGTCCACGGCTCGACAATCGCACGGGTGCGCACAGTGGTGGCGATGTCATAGCGATAGGCCTGCGCGGCCAGCAGGATTTCCGTGATCGCAAAAGCCGGAATGGCCGCGATCAGCCAAATGTCCCACTGGCTGTTCACGCCATTGGGGAACATCGGTTCAGGAAAGGTCAGCAACACCAGCGCCGCGACAGTGGAATAGCCGAGCGCCAGCAACAGTCCGTCGAACACCAGCCGAGCTTCAGCGGCCCGGTTCTCGCCCGCACCATCAGACAAGCGCTGCGCCAGCCCGCGCTTTTCCCCGAGCGAGCAGATCAACGCGACAATCTCGATCAGCACCATCGCCGAGGCAAAGCGACCCAGCGCCTCGGCCCCGTAAAGGCGGGTGGCGATGACGAGGAAGGGGATGCGCGCAATCAGCCGGATCGCAAAGCCTAGAGTATTGGTGCGCCCGCCTTTCGCCAGTGCGGCGAGATCGTCGCTATCGTTGGTCGCTGCGGTCACGCGGCGGCTTCCCGTTCGGCTTTCAGCGGGCGGGCGAGCAATTCGGCCACGACGGCGCATGCGCTCTCACCCTTCAGGATCGCGTCAACTGCCGTGACGATCGGCATGGCCACGCCGCGGGCGGCGGCAAGGTCGGCGAGGACAGGGGCGGTGAACGCTCCTTCGGCCACCGTGCGCCGGTCAGCCAGCAGATCGGCAGCGGCCGCGCCTTCGCCAAGCGCTTTGCCGAGCGCAAAATTGCGGCTGGCGGTGCTGGAACAGGTCAGCACCAGATCGCCGAGACCGCACAGGCCCGCCAGTGTCTCGGCCCGCGCGCCCAGCGCTTCGCCAAAGCGCAGCATCTCGGCATAGCCGCGCGCAATCAGCGCCGCGCGCGCATTCTGGCCCAGTGCAAGGCCGTCCACCACGCCGCAGGCAATGGCGAGCACATTCTTGACCGCGCCGCCAATCTCCGCGCCGGTGACGTCGTCGGAGTAATAGGGCCGGAAGGCCGGGCGGGCGAGGGCGGGGGCGAGCCGCTCCCACTGCGCATTGCCGCCGCCGCAGGCCAGCGTCACAGCCGTGGGCAGGCCGCTGGCGACTTCATGGGCGAAAGTCGGGCCCGACAGCACCGCGATGGCGCTGCCAGGCGAGGCTTCGCGTGCAACATCGTTCATCAGGCGGCCCGAGCCAGCTTCAATGCCCTTGGAACACAACACCAGATTACGGGGCGCGGCGGCGAGGCCTGCCAGCACCCGGCCCAAAACCTGCGCCGGGGTGACCACCAGCACGGTGTCCAGCGCGGCGAGGTCTGCCAGATCGCCCGTGGCGCGGATCGCCGGGGCAAGGTCGGCCGACGGCAGGTAAAGCGGATTGCGGTGATCGGTGTTGATTGCGGCCACCACCTCGGGCTCGAACGCCCACAGCACGACGCCGCGCCCGTCCGAGCTCAGCATCTGCGCGAGCGCGGTGCCCCATGCGCCGGCGCCAATGACGCCGATGGTCTCGCCGCCGCTCATGCCTTGACCCCCGCGCCGCGCACGGTTTCGGCCGCCGGATCGAGCGGCCAGCGCGGCCGGGCCAGAAAATCGAGCGGGTCGCCCGCAAAGTCCGTGCCTGCCTGCCACCCATCCGCCGCCAGCCGCTCGCACCCGGCCCAGGCGATCATCGCGGCATTATCGGTGCATAGCGCCAGCGGCGGGGCGGTGAAGCGCATGGTGTGCTTCGCGGCAAAGGCTTCGAGCGCGCCGCGCACGGTCTGGTTCGCGGCAACCCCGCCCGCCACGACCAGCGCCGGAAACGGCCCAGCGCGTTCCCGCGCCTGGTCGAGCCGATCAATCAGGCAATCGACCGCCGCCTGCTGGAAACTAGCGGCGATATCGGCGGGCGAATGGGCGCCGCTCTCGGCGGCGCGCAGCACCGCGCTTTTCAGCCCGGCAAAGGAGAAATGCGGTTCGGGCGAGCCCTTCAATGGCCGGGGCAGGGGCACCGCTTTGGGATCCCCCTGCAAGGCCAGCCGCTCCACGGCGGGGCCACCGGGATAGCCGAGACCGAGAATTTTCGCGGTCTTGTCAAACGCCTCGCCCAGCGCATCGTCGATCGTGGTCGCCAGCCGCCGATATTGTCCCACGCCCTCCACGGCGAGAATCTGGCAATGCCCCCCCGACACCAGCAGCAGCAGATAGGGAAAGCCGAGCGTGCGGTCAGCCAGCCTAGGGGACAATGCATGGCCTTCCAGATGATTGACCGCCAGCAGCGGTTTGCCGCTTGCCATCGCCAGCGCCTTGGCGCTGACCAGACCGACCATTACTCCGCCGATCAGCCCCGGCCCGGCGGTGGCGGCGATCGCATCGACATCATCAAGGCCAAGGCCGGCCTCGCCCATCACCCGCGCGATCATCGGCGCGAGGCGTTCGGCATGGGCGCGGGCGGCGATTTCGGGGACGACGCCGCCATAGGGGGCGTGCTCTGCCTCCTGACTGGCAATCGCCTGCGCGATGATCGTCCCGTCGCCGCGCACCAGCGCAACGGCAGTTTCATCGCAGCTCGATTCGATACCGAGCACGACCGCCCCAAGCTCTACGGCGTCAGAGGTGTGCGTGACTGATCCCATCTGGCTTCCATCTAGCCTTTGCGCGGGCTAGAGCAAGCACAGCTATGACTGAACCCCAACGAACTGTGCCTCGGCTGCGGCTTGGCACCCGCAATTCCCCGCTGGCCATGGCGCAGGCGGTCGAAACTCGCGCCCGCCTGTGCGCGGCCCACGGCTGGACTGAGGACGCGATCGAACTCGTCCCTGTGCTCGCCAGCGGTGACAAGGTGCTTGACCGGCCCTTGTCCGAAATCGGCGGCAAGGCGCTGTGGACCAAGGAACTGGACCAGTGGCTGGGCGAGGGGCGGATCGACCTGTCGGTGCATTCGGCCAAGGATGTCGAGACGATCCGGCCTGCGGAATTCCACTTCCCCGCCTTCCTGCCGCGCGCTGACCGGCGCGATTGTCTGGTGGGCGCAGCGAGCATCGCGGCCATCCCCGAAGGCGCCGTGGTCGGCACCAGCGCGCCGCGCCGGGCGGCGCAATTGCTCAACCTGCGGCCCGATTGCAAGGTCGTGACCTTTCGCGGCAATGTGGCAACGCGCCTTGCCAAATTGCAGGCGGGGGAGGCTGATGTGACCTTCCTTGCCGCCGCTGGCCTCGAACGGCTGGGGCAAAGTGCAGTTGGCGCGCCGCTGGAACAGGACGAATGGATCCCGGCCGCGGCTCAGGGCGTGATCGCGATCGAATGCCGCGCCGATGATGCCGAAACAACCGCGCTGCTCACCGCGATCGATCACGCGCCGACGCGGGCGGAACTGGAAGCCGAACGCGCGCTGCTCGCCGAATTGGGCGGCACCTGCCATTCGCCGATTGCGGTGCTGTGCGCGCCCGAAGGGAGAGGGCTGGAGATGCGCGCGGCGCTGTTCAGTCCCGACGGGGCCGAGCGGATCGAGGGCAGCGTCCGGTTTGCGCCGGGCAATCATGCGCCGGTCATTACCCTCGCCGCCGATCTCCTCGCCCGGGCAACGCCGGGGATCGCCGCGCATTTCCGCGCCGCGGACCCCGCCAGGGACGGATGAGCTTCCACCTGCTCGCGCTGCGCCCGCAGCCGGGGCTGGCCGCGACTCTGGACAAGGCCCGCGCGCTGGGTCTGGCGATCACGGGCCACGCCCTGTCCGAAATCCGCGCCATTGCCTGGGATTGCCCCGATCCGGCAGGCATTGACGGGCTGCTGATCGGCAGCGCCAATGCGATCCTGCACGGCGGGCCGAACCTTGCCCGGCTGACGGCCAAGCCGGTCTATGCCGTGGGCGAGGCCACCGCCGCCGCCGCCCGCGCGGCCGGGTTTACGGTGGCGCTGACGGGGAGCGGCGGGTTGCAGGGTGTGCTTGATGCCCTTGTTGCCCCCTGCCATCTGCTGCGCATCGCAGGCGAGGAACACGTGCCGCTGACGCCGCCGCCCGGCGTTACCTTTGATGAAGTCATCGCCTATCGCAGCGTCATGCTGCCGCTGGATGGCCAAGCGGGGTTGCTGGCCTCGGGCGAGGCGCTGGTGCTGCTCCATTCGGCGGCAAGCGCGCGGCATTTTGTGCAAGAATGCGACCGGTTAGGTGTCGCGCGGGGCAGTATTTCGCTGGCCGCGCTCGGCCCGCGCATCGCAGAGGCAGCGGGTGAGGGCTGGGCCGCCGTCCACACCGCCAGCCAGCCTGATGAGGCGGCCTTGCTGCAATTGGCATTTGACTTGTGCGCTCAGCCGCGCTCCATTCCGCCATCCCCGCCCCGGCAGCTGTGAATACAGCGCCGGCGAGACAGAAACATGGGTCGCAAGAACGGATTTTGATGGCATCGCAACCGGGACCATCCCCATATGTCACCAGCGTGAAGCGCACGTCGTCGCGCATGCTTATCCTTGCTGCCCTGCTGGCCTTTGCTGCTGGCGGAGCGCTGGTCGGATGGGTGGTGTGGTACAATCTCCAACCTGGCCGGGCCGGTGCGCCGCGCCCCGCGGCAGTGGAGCAATCGGACGCGCCAGCCGCATCAGCTTCGGTGCAGACATTGACCGCTGAGCCGACACCGCTGGCCGCGACCGAGCAAGCGGTGGAGCGCGTGGCTGAACAACAAGGCGGGCTGGATCAGCGGCTGGCGGCTGCCGAACAGCGCCTCACCCAGCTGGATTTGCAGGCGCAGGCCGCAGCTGGCAATGCGGCCCGGGCGGAAAGCCTGTTGATCGCCTTTGCCACCCGCCGCGCGGTCGAGCGCGGAGCGCAGCTGGGCTATCTGGCGGACCAGTTGCGGCTGCGCTTTGGCGACCAGTGGCCCAATGCGGTGGCGAGCATCATCGAGTTTTCGCGCAATCCGATCCGGCTTGATAGTCTCGCAGCGCGGCTGGAGGGCTTGGGGCCTGACCTGCGCGAAACCAGCGAGGGACCGTCCTTCGCCGCGTTCCAGCGCGAGCTCAGCCAATTGTTCGTCGTGCGCCGCCAGACCACGCCTTCGCCCCAACCGCAGCGGCGGATGGAGCGTGCGCGCTGGGCGCTCGAACAGGGGCGCTTTCAGGCAGCCATTGATGAAGTGCGCGGCATGCCCGGCGCGGCCAAGGCCGAAAGCTGGATCGCCGACGCCGAGCGTTACAAAAAGGCGATGGAAGCCCTTGAAGTGATCGAAACCGCCGCTGTGCTCGATCAACGCGGACTGCGCGACGGCGCGGGCAATCCCGTCCGACAGGTCAGCCCGCTGGTTAGGCCCTGAGCATTCAGGCTCTGAGAATCGCGGGCAAATCCCCCGACACGCCGCGCGCCTCGTCCATGAAGAAATCCTTCAGCATCGGGGTGCGCTGCACGGCTGCCATGCCCAGCCGCCGCACCGCGCTCGCCGTTTTGCCGGGAACGCCAAACAACCGGGTCAGACCGTCGGTTGCCAGCGCCACCATGAAACTGTCCAGCCCGCGCCACGTCTCGTACCGCTTGAGCAATTCCGCATCGCCCGGATCAAGTCCCAGCCGCGCGCCATCGCTCAGCACTTCGACCAGCGCGCCCACGTCGCGCAGGCCAAGATTAAGGCCTTGGCCGGCAATCGGGTGAATGCCGTGCGCGCTATCGCCCACCAGCACCAGACGTTCGGCGGTGATCTTGGCGGTGTGATGGAAGCCCAGCGGCCAGCTTGACCGGTGACCGACAGTCTTCACCTGGCCCAGGACACCGCCCATGCGCTTTTCGATCTCGGCCAGAAACGCCCGGTCGCCCAGCTTCATCACGCCCGCGCCGTCCGCTTCGGACACCGTCCACACCAGCGAGGAACGGTGCGTGCCATCGGCATCATCGTTCAGCGGCAGCAAGGCGAATGGTCCGGCGGGATAGAAGATTTCCCAGGCGACATTGCCGTGCGGCTTTTCGTGGGTCAGCCCGGCGATGATCGCGCGGTGCTTGTAATCCCACTTGGCGATCGGAATGCCGGCCTGATCGCGCGTCGGCGATTGGCGGCCTTCAGCGGCGACCATCAACCGGCCTTTCAGCTTCTGGCCGTCTGCCAGCGTTGCAGCCACGCCATATTCGCTGCGCTGGCGCCCGGTCACATGGGCCTTGGCGATCCAATTGATGAGCGGTTCCTGCGCTGCCGCTTCGAATAGCGCCAGACGCAGGCGGCGGTTGGGGAACATCCGGCCCAGGGTGCCGCCGCCTGCGCCGGGCTGGAAATCGAGGCGGCCGGGCTTGTTCTGATCGGTGACCGCAATGCTGGCGATATCGCAGGCGAATTGTTCGAGCCCTGCGGCAATCCCGATATTTTCAAACAAGTGCCAGCTTGCGGTCGAGATCGCGGTGGCGCGGTCATCGAATCCTTCGGCGGTCAGTTCGGCCGGGTCGGCGCGGTCGATCACGTGCGACGACATGCCGCGTTTTGCCGCGGCCAGCGCCAGCGTCATCCCCACCAGCCCTCCGCCAAGGATTACAAGGTCGCGGGTGTCGTTGGCAGGCTGTGTCACCGTGTCGGCTCCGATTGCGAAGTGTAGGCCATAAGCCTAGAGGGCTATCCGTGTCCCGCGCAAGAAACTTCCCGCTTCCAGTCCGTCAATTGCTTGCATGGTGGCTTGCGCTTGTCGCAAGCCTAATGCTGGCAGGTGCGGTGCAGGCGCAAGAGGTCGCCGTACCGACAGAAGCGCGGTACGGCGACGGCAATATCGCGGTGGAACTGTTCGCCGATGGGGCGCCGCAAGCGGGCGGGGAATGGATGCTTGCGCTGCGGTTCACGCCCAAGTCTGGCGAATGGCATGGGTACTGGTCAAACCCGGGCGATGCGGGGCAGGGGATGCGCCTGTTCCTTGATCTGCCGGAACGCTGGCAGATGGGCGCGCCGATCTATCCTGTGCCCAAGCGGCTGACGATCAGCGGGCTGATGAACCACGTTTATGAGGGCACTTATACGGTGCTGGTGCCGGTGACGGTGCCTGCCGGGGCAGATGTGACAACAACGCCGCGCGTCACCGGCCATGTCGAATATCTCGCCTGCACCGATCAGATCTGCGTGCCGCAGGACAAGCTGCTCACCGCGCGCACCGGCGGCGATTTTGCGCGCTGGCGGGCCGAGGTCGCGCCCCAGCTGACAGCGCCGTCGCGGTTTGATGTGGGGCGCAAGGTGCTGCGGCTGGCGATCCCGCTTCCCGCCGGCGTCGATCTGCCCGATCCGCATGTCTTCATCAGCAACGAAAACCTCGTCGATTACGCCGCGCCGCAGGAATTCCGGCGGGTGGGCGATGTGCTGACCGTCACCATCCCGCTAGCCGAATACCGCGCCGACAGCCCGAGCGCGGTGGGTGGTTTGCTGGCGTTCGGCGAGGCGGCAGGGGTGGCGTTCGGCGCGATCCCCGGCGACGTGCCAACCGGCGGCGAGGTGATCGCCGGGCCGAAGTCTGCGCCAATTCCGCCGCTGTGGACACTGATCCTCGGCGCGCTGGCGGGCGGCTTGCTACTCAACATCATGCCTTGCGTCTTCCCGATCCTCAGCCTGAAAGCGTTGGCGCTCGCCCGCGCAGGCGAAAGCGAAGCGCGCGCGCGGGCTGAAGGGCTCGCGTACACCGCGGGCGTGGTGCTCGCCTGCATCGCCTTGGGCGCGCTGCTGCTGGCCTTGCGTGCGGCGGGCGAGCAGGTGGGCTGGGCGTTCCAGTTGCAGGAGCCGGGCGTAGTGGTTGCTCTGTTGGTACTGGCCGCCGCGATCACCGCGAATTTCGCCGGATTGTTCGAACTGCCCGCCGTCTCGGTCAGCATGGGGGGCGAGCGCACGGGTGCTTTTGCCACCGGATTGCTCGCCGCTTTCGTCGCCACGCCCTGCACCGGGCCGTTCATGGCGGCAGCGCTGGGCGCGGCGCTGCTGCTGCCGACGGCGCAGGCGCTGCTGCTGTTTGCTGTGCTGGGGCTGGGGCTGGCGCTGCCATTCCTGCTGCTCGGCTTCGTGCCGCCGCTGCGCCGGATGCTGCCCAAGCCCGGCGCGTGGATGGAGCGGTTCCGCCGGATCATGGCGCTCCCGATGGCACTGACCGCGCTGGCGCTGTTGTGGCTGGTGGTGCAGCTGGGCGGTCGGCCCTCCGGCCTGATCGCGCTGTTGCTGGTGGCAGGCGTGGTGCTGGCGCTGTTCGTGGTGGGCAAGCTGCAACGCGGCGGCAAGATGGCCTGGCCTGCCTTCGGGCTGATTGCTGCGCCGTTCGTGGCCTTTGCGGCGATTGCGCTGCCATCCGTCTATGAGGCCAAGGGCAGCGAGGCCAAGGCCAGCATCCACAATCCGCAAAGCTTCAGCGCCGATGCCCTCGCCAAGGCGCGCGCGTCGGGCAAGCCGGTGTTCTTGTGGTTCACCGCCGACTGGTGTGTCACCTGCAAGGTCAACGAAGCCGCAGCGATCGAGCGCGAGAGCGTGGCCGAAGCATTCCGCGCCGCGGGCGTGGTGACGATGGTGGGCGACTGGACCGTACGCGATCCTGCCATCACGGCTTTCCTGACAGAGCAGGGCGCAGCGGGCGTGCCGCTGTACCTGTGGTATGCGCCGGGTGCGTCAGCGCCCCAGCAACTGCCGCAGGTGCTTACGCCTGATCTGCTGGAGCAACAGGCGCGCCGGCCGTCTCCTGCCCCGAGCCCCGGCACGCGCTGACCAGCGCCATCGGCAAGGGGCTGGGGTTGAGCCGCACCAGCCCTGCACCGGGCACCGTCACGGTCGCCTCGCGCGCGGGTTTCAACGCCTCCCATTGCGGCATCGTGGCCGGGACCTCGCCCTGCCACAGCCGCTGCGGGCCGATCTGCACCGCATCGACCGGAAAGCGCCCAATCCAGCCATTGCCGATCAGCGCCAGCAGGGCCGATGCGCCCTCGTCTGCGGGGGCGTGCCGGGTGATCTTGATGCGCGCTTCGGGCTTGCCCGGCGCAAGGCATTCCAGCGCAATCATTACGGGCTTGCCCGGCACGCCGTAGACGAGCCGCAGCGGCGTGCCCGCGCCGGCCCAGACAGCGCCGGTGGTATCGGGCGAAGGCAAAGGCTCGGACGGCCCGCTGGTGGGGGCCAGCAGCGACACCCGCGCCACCGCCGCATCGCTGGGCGGCGGTTTGCACCCGGCCAGCGTTGCCGCCAGCATCAGGACTGCGGACAAGGCCGGTCGTGGGATCATCGCGCGCGGATAAAGGCGCGGATGTCAGCCGAAAGCTTGGCGCGGTCTTCGTCGCGGATATACATCATGTGACCCGCATCGTAATATTCAAAGGTCAGGCGATCCTGCGGAATGCCGGTGCGCTTCAGTGAATATTCTGCCCCGAAAAAGGGCGTGGCAAAATCATACCAGCCTTGCGCGTTGAACACGCGCAGCTGCGAATTCTGCCGCAGCGCCTTGCCGATCAGCGGCGCGACATTGAGGTATGATCCGCGCCCGGGCCCTTCGAGGCTCCAGTCCCAGTTTCGCCCAGGTTCGCGCCCGATCGACTGGTATTCGCGGTCCGTCTTGTAACCCAGCGTCTCGCGCGCCCAGCTGTTGATTGCGGCGGTGTAGCCGGCGTCGATGCCGTAGAAGCTGGGGTCGTTGTCGGGCGTTTCGCCGGCATTGTCATAATCGCGCCCGGTGTAGCGGGAATCGAGCCGGCCGACCGTGAGCCCGCGGTCGCGCAGCAGCTCCTTGTAGAACCGCTGGTCGGTCACGCGCAGGTCGGCTTGATCGAGATAGGTTTCCGACAGGCCGGTCAGGCGCGAGAGTTCCTTGCGTACGGCGGCACGTTCCTCGGCGGGCAGATCCTGCCCCTTCAGCAATGCGGTTGCAAACGGTCCGATCGCAAAGCGGCGCGCCTCTTCAGCCACGGCTTCGACCGATGCGCCTTGCACCTTGCCGTGGAAATAGGCCGCTGTCGCCATGTTGGGCAGCATCATGACATAGGCCATTTCGTTGCCGGGCGTCGTATCCTCCACCCCGAAATCGAGGATGGTGGAGACGAGAATCAGACCGTTGAGGCCAACGTCGTTATAGGTGCTGCCCTCCAGCTCGTCCGCCACCATTGCCGTGCGGGTGGTGCCATAGCTTTCGCCGCCGAGGTATTTGGGGCTGTTCCAGCGGCCGTTATCGTTGATCCAGCGCCGGATCACTTTGGCGATGGCGCGGCCATCCTGCTTGAGGCCGTAATATTTCTTGGGATCGGTGCCCTGCGTCAGATAGCTGAAGCCTGTGCCCGGCGGGTCGATGAAGACGAGATCGGCGACATCGAGCAGGCTGTCGGGGTTGTCGAGCAGCGGATAGGGCGGTGCGCCATCGTCCCGCGCGTCGGAAGGGATCGCCACGCGCTTCGGCCCGAAGGCACCCATCTGCAACCACACCGAGCCTGAACCCGGCCCGCCATTATAGATGAAGAACACCGGGCGGGTCGGGTCCGCCGGGGTCTTCACATAAGAGGTGGTGACGATCACCGCCTCGGCCTTGCCCTCGTCGCTTTCAAGGATCGTGTCGGCAATGGTCGCGCGGTAGCTGATCGCACGGCCGCCAAAGGTGCCGCTGAGGTCGCGGGTGCGGACTTGCGGCGCGGGGGCTGCAGGCGCCGGCTTGGCAGTGGCCTCAGCCTTGGGCGCGTCCTGCGCGATGGTGGGAGCAGTAAGGGCGAGCGTGCTGGCTGCGGCGAGCAGGCCAAGGAATCGTGTGGTCATGGCGTGAGGGTTGGCAGGGTTGCGGGCAGGGTTCAAGCCCTGCGGGGCTCAGGCGTAGATCGCCGGACGATAACGTGGTTCGGGAACCGGCAGGCCGCGTTCCAGAGCGGTTTCGATCCAAAGCGAAATCGCAACTTCTGCCTCGGTCGTCGCTTCGGTAGGCGTATCGCCATGCGCCGAGCAACCGCGCAAGTCAGGAACGTCGGCAATCCAGCAATCGTCTTCCTGCGACCAGAACACGTTGATATGATAGTGGGGCTGCGTCATCGGCCCGATTGTAGTCCGTACTCCTCGACATAGGCAAGAAATAGCTTCACCTGATATGGCTTCGCGTCTGAGCCGCGCGGCTGGATTACCAGCAGTTCTGGGCACTCGTCATGCGCGTAGGAGCGATGGCTGCCCTTTGTGCGGATGTGCTGCCATCCATGGGACTCGATCAACCGGACAAAATCACGGTAAGCAATGATCTGGCTCGGATTGTCGAGCAGGGATCGGAATAGCTTGTCGGGTCGGGTCATGACTGCCTCTAAGGTTTCGTGAGGCATAATCGGTTAGCCAAAGACTCCCGTCAATTTGCCTTCCCTAAAACCAGAGTGAACCAGCCCCTCTAAGGCTTCCCGCCCATCCGCTTCGCCCGCATCTTCCCATACCGCGTCTTCCTCGTCCCCGGCTTGCCCTCGTTGCTGCGCCCGACAATCGGTGCGCGCTTCTGGTCGTCGGGCAGGCCCAGCTCATCCGCTTCCAGCCGCCGGATTTCGTCGCGCAGGCGGCCTGCTTCCTCGAATTCGAGGTTCGCCGCCGCGTCGCGCATCCGCTTTTCGAGGTCTTCGATGTAGCTTCTGAGGTTGTGACCAACCAGGTTGTTGCGCTCCGGATCGCCGGTTTCCACCAGCACGCTGTCCTGCGCGGCGGAGTGCGCGACGATGTCGTGGATGTTGCGCTTGATCGTGGTTGGGGTGATGCCGTGTTCGGCGTTATAGGCCTCCTGCTTCGAGCGGCGCCGGTCGGTTTCAGCCAACGCCCGTTCCATGCTTCCGGTGATGCGGTCGGCGTAGAGGATCACCCGGCCATCGACATTGCGCGCTGCGCGGCCGATGGTCTGGATCAGCGAGGTTTCGCTGCGCAGAAACCCTTCCTTGTCCGCGTCCAGAATCGCCACCAGCCCGCATTCGGGAATGTCGAGGCCTTCGCGCAGCAGGTTGATCCCGATCAGCACGTCATAGACGCCAAGCCTGAGGTCACGGATCAGTTCGATACGCTCCAGCGTTTCGACGTCCGAGTGCATATACCGCACGCGCACGCCCGCCTCGTGCATAAATTCAGTGAGGTCCTCGGCCATCCGCTTGGTCAGGGTGGTGACCAGCGTGCGGTAACCCTTGGCGGCGGTGGCTTTGCATTCGACGATGCAGTCCTGCACCTGATCTTCCACCGGGCGGATTTCCACCGGCGGGTCGATCAGGCCGGTGGGACGGATCACCTGCTCGGCAAAGACGCCGCCGGTCTGGTCCATTTCCCAGTGGCCGGGTGTCGCGCTAACCGCAAAGGTCTGCGGGCGCATCGCGTCCCATTCGTTGAAGCGCAAGGGGCGGTTGTCGATGCAACTGGGCAGGCGGAAGCCATATTCGGCGAGCGTCAGCTTGCGGCGGTGGTCCCCCTTCGCCATTGCGCCGATCTGCGGCACGGTCTGGTGGCTTTCATCGACGAACAGCAGGGCGTTTTCGGGGAGGTATTCAAACAAGGTTGGCGGCGGTTCGCCCGGCAGGCGGCCGGTGAGAAAGCGGCTGTAGTTCTCGATCCCTGCGCATGAGCCAGTGGCCGCGATCATCTCAAGGTCGAAATGCGTGCGCTGTTCCAGCCGCTGGCGTTCGAGCAGCTTGCCCTCCGCCTCCAGCTCCTTGAGCCGTTCCTCCAGCTCGAACTTGATGGCGGCGGCCGCCTGTTTCATTGTCGGGCCGGGCGTCACATAGTGCGAATTGGCATAGACCCGCACCTTCTCCAGCGCCGCCCCCTTGGTGCCGGTCAGCGGATCGAATTCGGAGATCGCCTCGATCTCGTCCCCGAAGAAGCTGACCCGCCAGGCCATGTCCTCATAGTGCGAGGGGAAGATTTCAAGGCTGTCCCCGCGCACCCGGAAGTTGCCGCGGGTGAAGGCGGCGTCGTTGCGCTTGTATTGCAGGGCGACGAGCTTGCGGATCAACTCGCGCTGGTCGACCGTCTCACCCACCTTGATGTCGAAGATCATCGCCGAATAGGTCTCGACCGATCCGATCCCGTAAAGGCACGACACCGAGGCGACGATGATCACGTCGTCGCGTTCCAGCAGCGCACGGGTGGCCGAGTGGCGCATCCGGTCGATCGCCTCGTTTACGCTCGACTCCTTCTCGATGTAGGTGTCCGAGCGCGGAACATAGGCTTCGGGCTGGTAGTAATCGTAGTAGCTGACGAAATATTCGACCGCGTTTTCGGGGAAGAAACTCTTGAATTCTCCGTATAATTGTGCGGCGAGGATTTTGTTGGGGGCAAGGATCAGGGCGGGGCGTTGCAGCGTCTCGATCACCTTGGCCATGGTGAAGGTCTTACCGCTCCCGGTCACGCCCAGCAGCACCTGCGTCTTATCGCCCGCCAGCGCGCTTTCGGTTAACTCTTTGATCGCGGTCGGCTGATCGCCCGCAGGCTCGTAGTCTGACACCAGCTTGAACGGGATGCCGCCCATCGACTTGTCGGGGCGTTGCGGACGGTGGGGAGTGAAGTCCGCGCCCGTTTCGGGCTCGTCCAACCCCCTGCGGATTACGAGTTCGGCCATGCCTGAACATATGTAGCCGCAGCGCTCGAATGTGAAGGGCTGCGCAGGCAGGCTTTTATGCGCTATGACCGCGCCAACGGGGCAGGCCCGCGAGCAGGAGAGCATAATGAAGCGGATTATCACAGCGGCAACCGGCATAGTGCTGCTGGCTGCCTGTTCAGGCGGCAACACCGATGCTGATGGCAACGGCGAAATCAGCGCGAATGAAGTCGCCGCCAAGGCCAAGGCCGAAATCCCCAAGCCGCAGGCAGGCCTTTACAAGACGACCGTGACGATGACCGGGCTCGACATCCCCGGCCTGCCGCCTGAGATGAAGGGGCATGGCGCGGGAATGACGACCACGACCGAAGACTGCATGACCCAGGCCGAGGTCGACAAGGGCTTTGAGGAACTGGTCAAGCAAGGCCAGGATGGGGAATGCACCTACGAACGCTTCGATCTGGCCGATGGCAAGCTTGATGCGGTGATGAATTGCAAGGCCGATGGCCGCATTGCGCGGATGGAAATGGCGGGCACCACCACCACGACCGGCGCCGATCTGACAGCCAAGATGGCGATGGAATTCGACGGCGCCGGCAAGGGCACCATGTCGTTCAGCGCGAAGCATGAACGCATTGGCGACTGCCCGGCAAAATAGCGCGCGTGTCAGGTCCATTACAATTGTTACACTTCAGGGAACATTCATCCTGATCGTGGCTTGATCGCGTACATGGTTTCGCTGCGTTTTGTCCCTGAACGGCCCCGTCTGCCCGCCCCGCTGGTCGCTGCTGCGACGGCAGCCGGCGCGCAGGCGCAGCAGGCCTTTGCCGCAAGCGCCTTTGTGCGCCGGGTGGCGCTGGCGCGGGAAGCCTGCCCGGAAGAATTCGAGGCAGGCAAGCCCCGGCTGGTGCGGATGCTGGGCGAAGCGGATGTATTGTTAGAGCCGCTGCGTCGTCCGCGTCGCAAGCTCGATATTTCCGCCACTGCCAACCCGCAGGTGGTGATGATCCTGCCCGGCTTTGCCACCCACCCTATGCGAATGCGCTATCTCGCCCGCCAGCTTGAGGCAGCAGGCCATATAGCCAAGCGCTGGGGGCTAGGCTTCAACTGGGGGCCGAACGAGGAAAACTTCGCAGCGCTCGAAGCGCGGTTGCTGGAACTGCATGCCCGGCACGGCCGCAAGGTGGTCATGGTCGGCTGGAGCCTCGGTGGTCTCTACGCGCGCGAATTGGCCAAGCGTCAGCCGCACGCGGTCGCCAAGGTTATCTCGATGGGCTCGCCGTTCAGCGGCTCTCCGCGCGCCAATAATGTCTGGCGCGCGTACCAGTTTATCACCGGCCATTCGGTCGATGCACCGCCGGTCGCTGCCGAGCTTGCGGTCAAACCGCCGGTTGAAACGGTGGCGCTGTGGAGCGCCAATGATGGCGTGATTGCGCCGCGTTGCGCCGCCGGGCGCGCAGGCGAGCGTGACCGGTCGGTTCGGCTGCGCTGCACGCACATGGGCTTTACCTATGATCCGCAGGCCATCGTTGCCGTGCTCGGCGAGCTTGAGACGACCCGCGCCTGATCCTTTCGCTGCGATCTTGCGCAAAATGATGCAGGCGCTTTCCTTTTGCAAAACGCCGGTTACATTGCTGCACTGCACATAAGCGGTAGTGGGGGTCGATGCAGGGGCGGAGCGCAAGTTTCGACGAGATGTTTGATGGCGAGGGCCGCACACGCCCTGCCTATGCCGAATATTGTCGCTGGTTTCATGAACAGCCGCCCGAGCTGATGCGCCGCAAGAACCGCGAGGCGGATGACACTTTCCGCCGCACGGGTATCACCTTCAACGTCTATGGCGAGGATGCCGCCGAAGAACGGCTGATCCCGTTCGACATGGTGCCGCGTATCATTACCGCCGCCGAATGGCGCAAGCTGTCGAAAGGGATCGAACAGCGGGTGCGGGCGCTCAATTCCTTCCTTTACGATCTGTACCACCGGCAGGAAATCGTGCGCGCTGGCCGCCTGCCCGAACGCCTGCTGCGCGGGAATGATGCATGGCTGGCCAATATGGTCGGCTTCACCCCGCCGGGCGGGATCTATACCCACATCGTAGGGATTGATCTGGTGCGCACCGGGCCGGATGATTTCTTCGTGCTGGAAGATAACGCGCGCACCCCGTCGGGCGTGTCCTACATGCTGGAAAACCGCGAGACGATGATGGGGATGTTCCCCGATCTGTTCAGCCGGGTGGCGGTCGAAAGCGTGTCGAACTATCCGCGCCGCCTCGCGCGCTCTCTGGCCGCCTGCGTTCCGCCCGCCTTTACCGGCGGCAAGCCGACGGTCGCGGTACTGACACCCGGGATCTACAATTCGGCCTATTTCGAGCACGCCTTCCTCGCTGACCAGATGGGCGCCGAACTGGTCGAAGGCAGCGATCTGCGGGTGACCGAGGGGCGGGTGCAGATGCGCACAACGCGCGGTTACAAGCCGATCGATGTGCTCTATCGCCGGGTCGATGACGATTACCTTGATCCGCTGACCTTCAACCCCGACAGCGCGCTCGGCGTGCCGGGGATCATGGATGTGTACCGCGCCGGCGGGATCACCATCGCCAACGCGCCGGGCACCGGGGTGGCTGATGACAAGGCGATCTACAGCTTCATGCCCGAAATCGTCGAGTTCTATACCGGCGAAAAGCCGCTGCTGCCCAATGTGCAAACATGGCGCTGCGCCGACAAGGATAGCCTGGCTTACGTGCTCGACAATCTGGCCGAACTGGTGGTCAAGGAAGTGCATGGATCGGGCGGTTACGGGATGCTGATCGGGCCGACCTCGTCCAAGCGAGAGATTGCCGCCTTCCGCGAAAAGCTGGTGGCCAAGCCCGATAATTACATCGCCCAGCCCACGCTCGCGCTGTCGACCTGCCCCATTTACACCGCCAAGGGCCTCGCCCCCCGGCACCTTGACCTGCGGCCCTTCGTGCTGGTCAGCCCCGAAGGCATCGACATCACGCCGGGCGGGCTGACGCGAGTGGCGCTGAAACAGGGTTCGCTGGTGGTCAATTCCTCGCAAGGGGGCGGCACCAAAGATACCTGGGTGCTGAAGGATTGATGCTGTCATGCTAGGCCGGACCGCCAACAGCCTGTTCTGGATGTTCCGCTATCTTGAGCGGGCCGAGAACACAGCGCGCCTGCTGGAAGCGGCCCTGCGCATGGCGCTGACCCGCGATCTGGTGACCGCCGAGGCGGAATGGCGATCGGTCATTGCGACGCTTGGCCTGCGCAGCGCCTATGAAGCGCTGCATGACGGATATGACGGGATGCAGGTCTGGAATTTCGTCCTGCGCGGGCCGGCCAATCCGGGCAATGTCCGCAACATGTTCGGCGGGGTGCGCAGCAATGCGCGGATGGCCCGCACCAATATTTCGTCTGACGTCTGGGAAGCGGTCAACGAAAACTGGATGCGGCTTGAAAAGCTGCTGGCGCGTCCGGTGGGGCAGACGATGGTGGGTGAGGCGCTGTCGGCCATTCGCCGCGCCGGCACGCAGGTTCACGGCGCTTTTGACGGATCGATCCTGCGCGACGAGGGCTATCACTTCGCCCGCGCGGGCACTTATATCGAGCGGGCCGACAGCACTGCGCGCATTCTCGATATGAAGTATTTCCTGCTGCTGCCCTCGCTCTCTTATGTGGGTTCCAGCCTTGATACCGGGCAGTGGGAACAAGTGCTCAGATCAGTCGCGGGCGCGCGGGTCTATAGCTGGCTTAACGCCGGGCAGATCGAAGCGCGCGGAATTGTGGAATTCGTGGTGCTAGATGATCGTTTCCCCCGCAGCCTTGCATTCTGCCGCAACGCCCTGCGCGAGAACCTTGCGGCCCTTGCGCGGATGCACGCCGCCGATGGGCGCTGCCACGGCTTGATGCGCGATTCCGACACGCACATCAGCCACCTTACGGTCGACCAGATCTTCGAGCAGGGGCTGCATGAGTTTCTGGTCGATTTCCTCGCCCGCAACGCTGCGATTTCGCAAGCGATTGCGCAAGATTACCGGTTCCACGCATGAGCAAGCTCACTCTCCAGATCCGGCATTCCACCCATTATGCCTTCGCGCAGCCGGTGGTTCACGCGCTCCAGCGGTTGCGGCTGACGCCCAAGGCCACACAGGGCCAGCGCATTATCGATTGGCGGATGACCTTCGAGAACGCCCATGCCGAACTTCAGTATGACGATCAGCATTTCAACCACGTCACGCTGATCGGTCTGGCGCCGGGCGCGCGCGAAGTGACGGTGACCTGCGAAGGCGTGGTCGAAACCGAGGATAATGCTGGGGTGATCGGGCGCCATTCGGGCCACCTGCCGCTGTGGAGCTTTCTGCGCCAGACCCCGCTGACCCGTCCGGGCGCCCGGCTGCGCGCGCTGCTGCGCGAGGCGCAGGGATCAGGGGGCGCGGCACCGCTCGCGTTCCTGCACGCGCTGTCCGGCTTGATCCGCGAGCGGGTGACCTATGAAGCCGGGCGCACGCACAGCGCGACCACCGCCGAAGAAGCGGCCACCCACGGCTACGGCGTCTGTCAGGATCACGCCCATATCTTCATCGGCGCCGCGCGCGCTGGCGGCATCCCGGCGCGCTATGTCAGCGGTTATCTGATGATGGATGACCGCATTCAGCAGGAAGCCACCCACGCCTGGGCCGAAGCCCATGTCGAAGGGCTGGGCTGGGTCGGCTTTGATGTCTCCAACGGGATCAGCCCCGATCCGCGCTATGTGCGGATGGCGACAGGCAGCGATTACCGTGATGCAGCGCCCGTCACCGGCATTAGCTTTGGCAGCACGGCAGACGAGGTGCTCACCGTGGGTCTGACCGTCGAAGCCCGTTCACCGACCGGACAGTTGCAGCAACAAGGCCCCGGTACAGGCCAGCAGCAAAGCCAGTCCACGCAATAACCCGCTGGGCACAATCGCGCCCTTTGCGCCGGCTTGCGCTTCGCGCTAGGGCGCGGCGCTTGTGGGCGGAACAACAAGGATGACAGCATGACCTATTGCGTTGGCATGGTGCTCGACAAAGGCCTCGTGCTGATGAGCGATACCCGCACCAATTCGGGCGTCGACAACATCTCCACCTTCCGCAAGTTGTTTCAGTGGAGCGTGCCGGGCGAACGCATGATCGCGGTGATGACGGCGGGTAATCTCGCCACCACGCAGGCTGTCATCAGCCAGCTGGAAGAACGCACCAAGGCTCCGTCCGAGCGTGACAACACGCTGCTGAAGGGGCCAACCATGTTCCAGGTCGCCACTGAGATCGGGCGGCTGCTGCGCACCACCATCGAAACAGCGCAGGCCGTGAACGGCGAAAGCGGCAAGGGACGCTTTACCGCGACCATGATCGTCGCCGGGCAAATCGCAGGCATGCAGCCGCGCCTGTTCATGATCTATCCCGAGGGCAACTTCATCGAGGCGAGCTGGGATACGCCGTTCTTCCAGATCGGGGAGACCAAGTACGGCCGTCCGATCCTGATCCGCGGCTATGACCGGGGGATGAGCTTTGAAGATGCGATCAAATTGCTGATGGTTAGCTTCGACTCGACCCTGAAGGCTAACCTGTCAGTCGGATTGCCGCTGGATTTGCTGGTGATCGGCAAAGACGCTTTTGCAGCCACACATGAACACCGCGTGACTGCCGACGATGCATATTTCGACACGATTTCATCAGGTTGGGGTGATGCCTTGCGGGCGGCGTTCCATTCCCTGCCGCCTTACCGGATGCGCGATGACGCTTAGGGTTAGTCCTGATCTGCATCCGTTCCGGATGATAAAAAGCAATAGTTTCAAAGTGTTGATTACCGGTGGATATGGTAAATCCTCCGGATTGGCGGCGCTCTTGCGTGTAACCTTCCGGCGGTTGCCGCACAGATAATCGCATGACACGCAAAGCCTCCCTCCACTTCATCGACTCGTGCAGCCGCCAGCGCGCCGAATTGGCGCGGGTCGGCTTTAACCTGGGCCATCACTGCGAGGTGTATGGCGATCTGTCCGAGCTGGGGGTTCACCCCCCGCGCGAAGGGATCATCATCGCCCGCGACACCGCCGAAGAAGGCGGGGTGGGCATGATCCTCGACCGGCTCGGCCGCCTCGGCATCTGGTTGCCGCTGATTGCAGTGGACGTTCAGCCGCGCCCCGGCCGCATCGTCGAAGCGATCAAGGCCGGCGCGCTGGATTACCTCGCCCTGCCGCTTGATCCGGAACGCTTTACCCGCTGCCTGATGCGGATCGAAAAGGAAGCCGAACAGTTCGGCGCCGCCCGCCGCCGGATGATCGAGGCACGCGACCGGATTTCGACCCTCTCGGGACGAGAGCGCGAGGTGCTCGATTGGCTCGCGGAAGGCAGCAGCAACAAAGCAATCGCCCGCGAACTCGACATCAGCCCGCGCACGGTCGAAATTCACCGTGCCAACATGATGACCAAACTGGGCGCGCGCCACGCCGCCGAAGCAGTCCGGTTGAAGCTGGAGGCCAAGCTGGAACCGAGGCTGAGAGCCTGACCCGCGCTCATGTGATGGCCCGTGCGCGAGGGCGATGAATGTTAAGAATTACCCCCGGCGGCTCTGCTGCGCTCCACAGGCGCGGCGGGGCCGCTAACCATAGGGCGGGGCAACGTCGGGCGTTGGCAAGGCAGGCTGGCCGCTACCGGTCCCTCCGTCACCCCTGCCGCTCAGCGGCAAAACTTGGCGCCGGTGCCTTCCAGATGGAAATGATCCTCGTGCGCGGCGTTGTATTCCGGCCCCAACACTGTGCCAAAACGCTTGCACGCGCTCTTGTGAACCACCCGCAGGAACTCGCGCGTCGCACCATCGCCGCCGTGCCAATCGCGCTTCAGCACGATCCGCCGTCCATCGGCCAGCACAAAGGCTGACACGTCAATCGCCTCGGCCCGTGCATGGGCTGATCTGCGTTCCGTCCCCGCGACATTGCGGCAGGAATAGGAGCCCATCGTTTCAATCCGCGCGACCGGACTGCCCAACAGCTGCCGCGCTGCGCGGTCCACCCCGAAGCGCGCCCAGTCGCCAAACGCCTTGGCAACACCGCAGCGCACCGGCCCCATATTGGCCAGCGTCAGCGGTGCACGGTCGCCCGCCAGAGCCATCAGTTGCACCGTGCCCAGCTTGTTGCAGCCGGGGGCGGCATAGGTATCGGGCAGGGGATCGAAGCGCGCGCCGCTCGCGCCAAGGTCGGCAAGGCAGCTGGCATCCTCGGGCCGCGGTGCCTGGCTTTGGCGCACCGAAGCGATAGGCACAGCTGGGCGCGCCGGAGCGCGTGCAGTCTGGCTCGGCGTGCCCGGTGCAGCGCCGCCGCTGCTGCCTCCAGGGATCAGCGAGCCGCAACCGGCGAGTATCAGCGCGCCTGCCATTGCCGCCACTCTGCCAAGATGTGCCATGTCCTTCATAGGTAGGCACTATTGCGCAGGCATACTTAATCCCCCGACAACAAACTGGGTTAAGAAAGCCTTACGTAATTACCGGGAGCGGTTAACGGTGGTCAAACCAAGGCGGCGATATCGGGGGAGCTTATGCCGGTGTACGGGCCGGGGATGTCACCACGCTGACCACCACGATGGCCAGCAGCGATGCAATGAAGCCCGGCATGATTTCGTAGAGGCCAGCGCCGCCGCCGAGTGCCTCGGGCAAGGTGCTGTTCCAGCCCAGCGCAATCCAGCCGGTCACCACCCCTGCGCCGGTCACCAACCCTGCCACTGCGCCCGCGCCGGTCATCCGGTCCCAGGTCAATGCCAGCAGAATCAGCGGACCGAACGCGGCGCCAAAACCGGCCCAGGCGTTGGCCACCAGACCCAGCACCTCGCTGTCGGGGTCCGCTGCGATCACCAGCGCGGCTGCCGCCACCAATGCCACCGACAACCTTCCGATATTCACGGCCTCGCGCTCGCTTGCGTTCCGGCGCAGGAACAGGCGGTAGAAATCCTCGGTCAGCGATGAGGAGGAGACCAGCAACTGCGATGAAATCGTGCTCATGATCGCAGCCAGCAGCGCGGCATAGAGAAAGCCGGTCACCGCCGGGTGGAACAGGATCCCCCCAAGCAGGATGAAGATCGTCTCAGGGTCGTCAACCACCAGCCCGGTGGTTTGTGCATAGGCGCGCCCGGCCAGGCCCACCACCACCGCGCCTGCCAGCGATATCACCATCCAGATCATGCAGATCCACCCGGCCAGCGGCACGTTTTCGACCCGGTCGATGGCCATGAAGCGCACAATGATATGCGGCTGGCCGAAATAGCCCAGACCCCATGTTACCGCGCTGATGATGCCGATCGCCGTTGCGCCGTGGGTCAGGCTGAGAAACCCTTCCTGCGGCACGGCGGACAATGGCACGGCGCTGTCGGTGCCGAAGAAAATCACCAGCGGCATCACCACCAGCGCGGTCATCATGATCATGCCTTGCACGAAATCGGTCAGGCTCACCGCCAAAAACCCGCCGATCATGGTGTAGACCAGCACGATCCCGGCGGTGATGAAGATCCCGAGCATGTAGTCGCTAAGATCCGCCTGCGGCAGCACATCGGCAAAAGCGGTCTCGAACAGCTTGCCGCCGCCTACCATGCCCGAGGCGGTGTAGATGGTGAAGAAGCCGACGATGATGATGGCCGAGACGACCCGCAGCAGCGTCCCGCTTTCAGGAAAGCGGTTGGCGAGGAACTGCGGAATGGTGAGCGCATCGCCCAACCGTTCGGTCTGTTCGCGCAGACGCGGGGCAACGATAATCCAGTTGGCTGCCGCGCCAATGGTCAGGCCGATCGCGATCCACGCTTCCACCAACCCGCCTGCAAACAACGCACCGGGCAGGCCGAGCAGCAGCCAGCCTGACATATCCGATGCCCCGGCGCTGAGCGCGGTCACCGCCGGGCCAAGCCCGCGCCCGGCCAGCAGGTAACCGGCGCTGTCGGCGCGGGTCTTGAACCAGGCATAGACCCCGATGGCAATCATCAGGACGAAATAGGCGGCAAGGCTTGCCAGCGTGTAAGCGTTCATGGGGCCGTGGCCTAACGCGCTCGCGCCCGCTTGGCCACTGTGCCCCAGCCGTTATCCCTAGCGGACGAAATCAGCTGTCCTTCTTGCGGCGCATCTTCTTGCGCTCGTTCGGGTCAAGCTCGGCCTTGCGCAGACGGATCGAGAGCGGGGTCACTTCGACCATTTCATCATCGTCGATGTAAGCAATCGACTGTTCCAGCGTCATGCGGCGCGGCGGGGTGAGGCGGATCGCATCATCCTTGCCGCTCGAACGGACGTTCGACAGCTGCTTGGCCTTCATCGGGTTGACTTCGAGATCGTCGGGCTTGGCGTTCTCGCCGATGATCATGCCCTGATAGACCTTCATCTGCGGCGCCACGAACAATTCGCCGCGCTCTTCCAGCATGTTCAGCGCATAGGCATTGGCTTCGCCATCGCCGTTGGAGATCAGCACGCCGTTGATGCGGCCTTCGATGGGGCCCTTGTAGACATCATACTTCTCGAACAACCGGTTCATGATCCCGGTGCCGCGCGTGTCGGACAGGAATTCGCCGTGGTAGCCGATCAGGCCCCGTGACGGGGCCGAGAAGGTGATGCGGGTCTTGCCCACGCCCGAGGGGCGCATCTCGGTAAGGTCGGCCTTGCGGCGCTGCATTTTCTCGACGACCGTGCCGGAGTGCTCGTCATCCACGTCGATAACGACGGTTTCGTAAGGCTCCATGCGCTTGCCGCCTTCTTCGCGGAACAGCACGCGCGGGCGGCTGATGCCGAGCTCGAAGCCTTCGCGGCGCATGGTTTCGATCAGCACGCCCAGCTGCAATTCGCCGCGCCCGGCGACTTCGTAGGCATCCTTGTCTTCGCTTTCGGTGACGCGGATGGCGACGTTGGTTTCCGCCTCGCGCAGCAGGCGGTCACGGATGATACGAGTGGTCACCTTGCTGCCTTCACGCCCGGCGAGCGGCGAATCGTTCACCGAGAAGCGCATTGCCAGCGTCGGCGGATCGATCGGCTGGGCGGCAATCGGCTCGCTCACCGAGGGATCGCAGATCGTGTTGGCTACGGTCGCCTTTTCGAGGCCGGCCAGCGCGATGATGTCGCCAGCGCGCGCGATTTCCACCGGCACGCGCTCCAGCCCGTCAAAGCTCATCAGCTTGGTCGCGCGGCCGACTTCGACGACCTTGCCGTCCATGTCGATGGCGTGGATCGGATCGTTGACGCGGATTGTGCCGGACTGGACGCGGCCGGTAATCACGCGGCCCATGAAGTTGTCGCGATCAAGCAGGGTCGCAAGGAAGCTGAACTTGGCATCGGGATCGAGGCCGGGGGCAGGCACATGCTCGATGATCTTTTCGAACAGCGGCGCCAGGCTGCCTTCGCGGCGGTCCTGATCTTCGCTGGCATAGCCATCGCGGCCTGAGGCGTAGAGCACCGGAAACTCAAGCTGGTGATCGTCGGCATCAAGGCTGACGAACAGATCGAACACTTCGTCGAGCACCTCCTGCGGGCGGCCATCGGGACGATCGATCTTGTTGACGACCACGATCGGGCGCAGGCCCAGCGCCAGCGCCTTGCCGGTCACGAACTTGGTCTGCGGCATTGCGCCTTCCGCGCTGTCGACCAGCAGAATCACGCCGTCGACCATCGAGAGGATACGCTCCACCTCGGCGCCGAAGTCGGCGTGACCGGGGGTGTCGACGATGTTGATGCGCGTGGTGTTGCCATCGGCGCCGTGCCATTCGACGCTGGTGCACTTGGCAAGGATGGTGATCCCGCGTTCCTTTTCGAGATCGCCCGAATCCATGGCGCGTTCTTCGACCCGCTGGTTTTCGCGGAAGGTGCCCGATTGGCGGAACAGCTGGTCGACCAGCGTGGTCTTGCCGTGGTCAACGTGAGCAATGATGGCGATATTTCTGAGGGCGGACGACATGCGCAAAAAACTTCCGGTGAAAGCCGGATGCAAGGCATCCGGGGCAGGGTAAACAGGCGAGGCGCGAAGGGCGCACTGCGTTAGGCAAACTATATGGCGGGTTAGCGACAGCCCCGGACGCTACGGCATGCGCCGTGGACCGTCCATGTGCTGCGATGCAACATCGCCGCGGCGCCTAGCGCAAGGATGCGTCCGGGGCAAGCGTGCGGGGGCAACAGGTGCCACCAGAGCCGGATTTCACTGTTACTCTTGCGCAACATTAACCCGATTTGCCTTGCAAAAGCACGGGGCGGCGGGTTGTCCGGGGCGTTTGGCTGGCCTATCACCTCGTCCGAACGACTGCGGGAGAGAGCGCACAGCAAAGTGCGTGCCAGCAACATGGCGCCGGGGTCGGGGATTTTTTTGGAGAGGAGCTTCCATGCGTTCGACCATCACCGGCACTGCCGGCTCATATCGATTCATCCTGCTTGCAGGCGCCGCAGCAGCAGCGCTCGCGCTGCCGGGCACCGCGCTCGCGCAGGATGCCGGCGATCAGGCTGACGCCGCCGAGGCCGAAGCGGATATCGACACCGGCAACCAGATCATCGTCACCGCGACCAAGCGCGCCCAGACCTTGCAGGATACGCCGGTCGCCGTTTCGGTCACCACCGCCGAGACCATCGAACAGGCCCAGATCCGCGACATCGCCGATATCTCGTCGGTCGTTCCCTCCCTGCGCGTCTCGCAGCTGCAAAGCGCCTTTGCGACCACCTTCTCGGTGCGCGGCTTCGGCACGGACGGCAACAACCTGGGTCTCGAACCGTCGGTCGCCGTGTTCGTCGATGGTGTTTACCGCAGCCGCGCGGTCTCGCAGATTTCGGACCTTCCCAACCTCCAGCGCGTCGAAGTGCTGCGCGGTCCGCAGTCAACCTTGTTCGGCAAGAACGCCAGCGCGGGCGTGATCTCGCTGGTGACCAAGGCACCTTCGTTCGAACTCGAAGGCAGCGCCGAAGTGTCTTACGGCAACTATGACGCAATGGTCGCGCGCGGCTACATCAGCGGCCCGCTCAGCGATACCATCGCAGCCAGCATCGCTGGCGGGATCAACAAGCGTGATGGCTTTGTCACCAACGGCTTCAATGGCGATGATCTGAACGATCGCAATCGCTGGTTCGGCCGGGCTGACGTGTTGTTCGACAACAATGAAAACTTCACCTTCCGCGTGATCGGCGACTGGGACGAACTCGATGAAAAGTGCTGCGCGGTTGCAAACCTGCGTCCTGCGGCGGAAACCGGGTTGATCCAGCTGATCGGTGGCCGCGTCAACGCGCCGGGCACCGAGCTTGACGATGTGGTCTTCACCGATGTCGTGCCGTTCAACAAGGTGCGCAACTGGGGCGTTTCGGGCCAGGCCGATTACGAATTCGGCAACATGGCGCTGACCTCGATCACCGCTTACCGTGACACGCGCATCCGCGCCAATCAGGACGTCGACTTCACTAGCGCAGCGCTGGCGACCGGCGCCAATATCGGCCAGTCGGACATCAAGACCTTCACGCAGGAACTGCGTCTGGCGTCGGACTTTGACGGCCCGCTCAACTTCCTCCTCGGCGGATATTACTTCAACGAAGATCTTGAAACCGCTGACCAGATCCTGCTGGGCCGCGATTTCCGCGCCTATGCCAACGGGCTGGTGCAAGCCGCAAGCGGCGGGGCGTTGAATGTCGCAGCGCTGGAAAACCTGTTCGGCGCGGCGCCGGGCACCTACTTTGCCGACGGCACGGGCTTCTTCAATGAATTCCGTCAGGAGAATGAGGCATACTCAATCTTCGGTCAGCTTGATTTCGATGTGACCGACCGTCTGACCCTGACGGTGGGGGCGAACTACACCAAGGACGCCAAGGATGTGACCTCCAACGGCCGCACCACCGACGCGTTCTCGCAGGTTAACCTGGTCACCGCTGGTGGCCGCGTGCTGACCAACCAGGCGATCGCGACGCAGGTGGGTAACGCACTTGGTCTGGGCCGGCTGGCCACGGCGGCGGAAATTGGCGGCTTTGCCACCAATCCCGCCACGGCTGGCTTCTTCCCGGCAATTCAGGCGGGTGCAACGGCCTTCGGCCAGCTTAACGCTGGGCTGACCCCTGCACAGGCGGCGGCTGATGCGAACCCGCTGACCACGGGCAACCCGTTCCTCGGGCTGGCTGCATTCCAGTTCCTGCCTCCGATCGTCAACATCCCCAACGCGGTGGAAGATGGCCGCACGCGCGATGACAAGGTCACCTATCTGGCGCGTGCCAGCTATGAAGTCACCGACACGCTGAATGCCTATATCAGCTATGCGACCGGCTTTAAGGCCAGCTCGTTCAACCTGACGCGCGACAGCCGTCCGCTGCCGGGCGACTTCTCGCAGATCATTTCGCAGGGTATCGGCGTGCCAAACCTGCGTCCCGGAACGCGCTTTGCACTGCCCGAGGAATCGACCGTTTACGAAGTGGGCCTCAAGGGCAACTGGGGCATCGCGGGCGCCAACTTCACCGTGTTCCTGCAGACGCTGGAAAACTTCCAGTCGAACACCTTCGTGGGCAATTCCTTCGTGCTGGCCAACGCGGGCGAGCTGGAGACCTTCGGGATCGAGTTTGATGGCTACGTCAAGCCGACCGACAGCCTCACGCTGAACCTGGCGCTGACCTACCTCGAGCCCGAATACAAGAGCTTCCCCGGCTCGCCCGTGGGCGATCTCAGCGGCCAGACGGTGCAGGGCATTCACCCGCTCAGCGCCTCGTTCGGGGCGACCTGGGACAAGGAACTGGCCAATGGTGACCGCTTCATCGCGCGCGGTGACTACCAGTACGAAGCGCCCATCCAGGTGCTTGACGGCCTGACCAACTTTGTCGGGGTGAACCTTGATGGTTCGCAGAACTTCGATGCGGCGCGTCTGGCGGCCCGCCCGTTCGTGCGTGAAGTCAACAACGTGAACGCGTCGGTGACCTATGCGCTGGCAATGGGGCTGGAATTCACGCTGTGGGCGCGCAACCTGACCGACAACCGCTACATCACCACGATCTTCCCGTCGGTGGCGCAGGGGCAGTCGATCTCGGGCTATCCCAACCAGCCGCGCACCTATGGCGGCCTGGTGCGCTTCCGCTTCTGATAGCGGGCATGATCATCTAACAGGGGAGGCCCCGCGCTGTGATGGCGCGGGGCCTTTTTTGTGGGCGGACCGGTTAAAGTTCGCGCAATGCCCGCGCCGGCTTCGCCCGCAAGAGCGGCAGCGACCCGGCCAGCGCGAAGCCCAGCACCAATGCGATGCCGAGGCCGAGCACGCCGAGCACTTGCCCCCAATCGGGCAGCCAGTCGAATTCGAACAATTGGGTGATGACAACCCAGGCCAGCCCCCCGCCAAGCCCCAGCGCCACCAGCGCCAGCACGC
Source organism: Porphyrobacter sp. TH134 (assembly GCF_002855495.1). Lineage (GTDB taxonomy): Bacteria > Pseudomonadota > Alphaproteobacteria > Sphingomonadales > Sphingomonadaceae > Erythrobacter. The sequence continues at coordinate 67,633 of NZ_PKRO01000006.1, read as the reverse complement.
CGGCAAGCAGGCCATATTCGGCCAGTTGCAGCAGCAGGATCTGCCGCCGGCTTGCGCCCAGCACGCGCAGCATGACCGTATCATAGGTGCGCGAGGCCCGCGCGGCTGCAATTGCGCCCATCAAGACCGCAAGGCCCGCCAGCACTGTCACCGCTGCGGCTGCCAGCGTTGCAAGGCTCACCTGTTCCAGCAGCTTACGCGCCTCGACCAGAATGCCCCCCACTTCGATCACCGAGGATGAGGGCATCTCCTTGACCAACGCCCGCAGCAATTGCCCGCGCGCGGCGGTGTCCGCGCCTTCGGGCAGATCGATGGTGGCCGACAGATTGTGCGGCGCATCGCTGATCGCATTGCGGCTGAACACCAGCGCGAAGTTGAAGCCCATGCTCTCCCAGTCGATCTCGCGCAGGTTCGCCACCCGTGCGGTGCGCTCGACGCCGAGGATGCCGATGGTGAGGTAATCGCCCACCTCCAGCCCGACCGCGCGGGCAAACTCGACATCGACCGAAACCAGCGGTTCGCCCGTGTGAAACGGGCTCCACCATTGGCCATCCACCACGCGGTTGCCTTCGGGCAGGGTATCGGCATAGGTCAACCCGCGCTCCCCGCGCAGCGCCCACGCGCCGTCGGGGATTTCCTTCAGATCGGCCACGCGAGTCATGGTGTCTTTCGGCCCGTAGGCGATCACGGCCCCCCGCATGGTCGGCACGGTGCGGATCGCAGCCTTGGGGAAGTCTTGCTGAACCAGCGCGAAGAAACGCGGCTCCTTGGCCTGCGGCACGTCGAGCACGAAGTAATCGGGCGCGGCATTGGGCACGCGCCGGGCGATATTGCCATCAATCGCGGTCTGCACCGCAGCCAGCAGTACGAAGGCGGCCAGCCCGAAACCCAGCGCTGTGACCAGCGAACCTGTCGGCGCGCCGGGACGGTGGATATTCGCCAGCGCACTGCGCAGCAGCGGATTGGCCGGGCGGGGCAGGCGGCGGGCAAGGGTCTGAATCCCCCAGCCAAGCCCCGCCAGCAGCACCAGGGCGCCGCCAGCGCCGAGCAGGAACCCGCCTGACAGCATCGGCTGATCGGTGGTCAGCAGCGCCAGCGCGCAGATGGCGACAAGGCCGAGCGCGGTGGCAAGCAAAGCGCGCCGATCACGCGATAGAGGCACAATCCCCGACCGCATCAGCGCCATCGCCGGGTAAGTGCGCGCGCGCAGCAAGGGCGCGGCGGCAAAGGCGAAGGCCACCAGCAGGCCGTAACTTGCCGCCAGCAGCAGCGCGCCCGGTGCAATGATGAAGCCGCTTTGAACCGGCAGCAGCCCTTGCAGCGCGCCCGCCAGCAGCGGTGTCACCAGCACGCCTGCGGCCAGCCCCGCAAGGCTCCCCGCCAGCGCGGCAATGCCGATCTGCATCGCATAAATCCGCACAATGTCGCCAGACGTCGCGCCCAACACTTTCAGCGTCGCAATGCTGGTGCGGCGCTGATCGAGATAGGACGACACGCCGCCCGCAATGCCGATGCCGGCAATCACCAGCGCGGCAAGACCCACCAGCGTCAGGAAATCGCTCATCTGCCGCACAAACCGATCCGCGCCGGGCGAGGCGCGGTCGCGGGTGCGGATGTCGAAGCCCGCGGTGGGGAATTGCCGGGTCAGCGCCTCCTCTACACCTTCGGGATCACGCGCCGGATTGGCAAAGGCGATCCGGTGCTTGCTCTGATACAGCGCGCCGGGTTGCAGCAATCCGGCCTTGGCGGGAATATCCTGCGCGACGATAATCGTCGGGCCGAGCTGGAAACCTTCGGACAGGCGATCAGGCTCGTCCTGAATGATGCCGCCCACGCGCAGCGTCACCGTGCCGACTTTGAAGCTGTCGCCCACAGCGATGCCGAGCCGTTCCAGCGCGGTCTGGGCGATCCATGCGTCATTGCCGGTGGGTGCGCTGACAGTGCGGCCATCGGTCAGGGTCAGGGTGCCGAACATCGGCCATTTGGCGTCGACGGCTTTGAGTTCAACCGGCGCGGCGGCATCAGGCGTGCTGGCCATCGCCTGCATCCGGTAGCCGCTGGAGATCGTGCCGTAGGCGGCCAGCGCCGTGCGTTCTTCGGGCCTGAGGTCGCGCTGCCACACCTCGACTTCCAGATCGCCGCCCAGCAGCTCCTGCCCGCTGGATTCCAGCTCGCGCTCGATCGCGTTGGTTAGCGTGCCGATGGCTGCCAGCGCCGCCGTGCCGAGGAAGATGCACACCAGCAGCAGCCGCAGCCCCTTGAAGCGCGCATTGAGATCGCGGCGGGCAATGGCCCATGCTGTACCCAGCGGCATGCTCATGCCTTGCTGCCTGCCGTGTCCGATACGATCACGCCGTCCGCCATCGTCAGCACCCGCTCGCAGCGTGCGGCGAGGCTGGCGTCATGGGTGATGATCAGCAGCGTCGCCCCGGTTTCGGCGCGGCGGGCGAAGAGGAGGTTGATGATCTCCTCGCCGGTCGCTGCATCAAGGTTGCCTGTGGGTTCATCGGCGAAGATCAGGCCGGGGCGCGGCGCGGTGGCGCGGGCGATGGCGACGCGTTGCTGCTCGCCCCCGGAAAGCTGGGTGGGATAGTGCCCGGTGCGGTGACCAAGGCCAACCGCTTCCAGCTCGGCCAGCGCGCGCGGGGCGGCATCGGGCATGGCGGCCAGTTCCATCGGGGTGGCGACGTTCTCGGCCGCCGTCATGGTCGGCAGCAAGTGGAAGGCTTGCAACACAATCCCGATCCGGCCCCGGCGTGCGGCGGCAAGGCCATCTTCGGTGAGATTGGTGAAATCCGCGCCCGCCACAGTCAGGCTACCGCCGCTGGCACGCTCCAGACCAGATAATACGGCCATCAGCGAGCTTTTGCCCGAACCCGAAGGGCCAAGCAGCGCGACGATTTGCCCCTGCTCGATATCGAGGTCGATGCCCCGCAGGATCGTCACCGGCGCAGCCGCGCTGCCGAGGGTGAGGGTGAGGTTACGGGCGCTGATTGCAAGAGAAGGGCTTGTCACGGGGTTCCGATGGCATAGGTGAGAGGCGAGATAAGCTACAGCTAAGGATGGTGTGCGGATGCACAAGCGCGTTTGGTCGAAAATAGGCGTCGTTGGCGCAGCTTTATTCATGCTGGCCGCCTGCGGCGATGCGGCGGATGAAGCTGCGCCTGCGGGCGAGGTGGCCGCTGATGGTCAGCCCGCGCTGCCCGCCGTGCCGGTGATGGGGCCGGAGCGCAAAATCATCGCCTTCGGGGACAGCCTGTTTGCAGGCTACGGCCTCGACCCGCGCGATTCCTATCCCGACAAGCTGGAAAATGCGCTCCGGGCCAAGGGCGTCAATGCCGATGTGGTCAATGCCGGGGTGTCGGGCGATACGACGGCGGCCGGGCTCAACCGCTTGGAATTCACGCTCGCCGCGCAGGACACGCCGCCCGCGCTGTTCATTCTGGAACTGGGCGGCAATGACCTGCTGCGCGGGATTTCGCCTGAGGAAACGAAGGCGAACCTGGCCAAGATGCTGACTGTTCTACAGAACCAGAAGGTGCCGGTGCTGCTGATGGGGATGCGTGCCCCGCCCAATTACGGGCCGGACTATCAGGCCGAATTCGATGCGATCTACCGCGATCTCGCCAAGGAATATGGCGCGGCGCTGATCCCGTTCTGGCTTGAGGACATTTACCGCGAGCCAGCGCTGTTCCAGGCCGATAAAATCCATCCCACCGCCGCCGGGATCGAGCGGTTGGTGGGCGCGACCTTGGCGCAGGTCGAGGGTGCCTTGCCGCCGCCAGGTGGGGTCTAGAACGGTTTAGACCCGCTCTACACCCCCGCCAGACACCCGCCAGACAGCCGATTCCTCGCGGATGGCATCGAAGGGGGCGAGTTCGGTGCCGGTCATCCAGACCTGCGCGCGGCCTTCGCGCAGCCGCCGGAACAGTTCGATCCGGCGGACGGGATCGAGGTGAGCAGCGACCTCGTCCAGCAGGAGAACGCTGGGGCGGCCCGCCGCGGCAAGGATGCCGTGGGCCAGCGTGATCGCGATCAGCATCGCCTTTTGCTCGCCGGTCGAACAGGCGGCGGCGGCCTGGCCGGTGGAGGCCATTTTGACCTGCAATTCATCACGTTGCGGCCCGGTCAGCGCACGGCCAGCGGCCCGGTCACGCGGGCGGTTGCGGGCGAGGTCTGCGCGCAGGGCCGTCTCGTCCAGCGGCCCGCCGGGCAGGTAGGAGAGGGCTGGGCGGGCAAAGGGTTCAGGCGGGAGGGCCGACAATTCATCGGCGAGCCGAGCGACGAGCTGGATCCGGGCGCGCGCCACCGCCGCGCCGTGATCGGCGGCCTGTGTCTCGATTGCGTCCAGCCAGCGCGGATCGCCACCTGTTTCCAATAGCTTGCCCCGTTCCCGCAAGGCGGTTTCCAGTGCGTTCACCCGCCGCGCGTGATCGGGCGCGATGGCTAGCGCCATACGGTCCATGAACCGCCGCCGTGCGCCTGCGCTATCGGTAAAAAGGCCGTCCATTGACGGGGTTAGCCAGCTGATCGCGAGCCATTCGGCAAGGCTCGCCGCACTGGCCGGGGCGCTGTTGACCCGCACCAGCCGCCGCCCCGGCTGGCCGTCTTCGGTATAGGTGCCGATCCGCGCCGAGACCGTGCCGGCCTCCGTCAGGTTCGCGCCAATGGCAAAGGGCAGGGGAGGGTCACTCGGCATTGCCCGCCGCGCCAGATCGCCAAGGTTCGCCCGCCTGAGCCCGCGCCCCGGCCCGAGCAATGACAGCGCCTCCAGCAGATTGGTTTTCCCCGCCCCGTTTTCGCCCACCAGCAGGTTGATATGCGCCGTCTCGTCAAGCGAGGTCGCAGCGTGGTTGCGAAAGTTTTCGAGGGTGATCCGGCTGAGGCCCATGGCTTTGCGGCGGTTAGCACAGGGGGCCGATTTGGCCAGAGCGCAACCGCCAAAACCGGCAATCCTAACCCTTGGTGCAATTTCCCAATCTTTCGCTTGGCTGAACGGGCTGTTTGCTGGGTGACAGGATCGAAATGGCAGTTTTCCGCCATTTTTCGAGTTTGGCACGCCTCCTGCAATCTCCTTTGCATCCCCCGGAACGGTCCGGGACAAACACAAGACACACCAAAAGGAGACCTCATATGTTCGCTACCGAAACTTCGAACCGCCTCTTCGCTGCCGCTTTCTCGGTCGTGATGTCGGCCGCTTTCTTCGCCTATGCGATCATCCCCGCCAGCCCGGCCCTCATCGCCTGATCTTTGAACGCCTGACCAAAAGGACCCGATATCATGTTCCGCTCTGACAACTTCGCCCGCCTTGCTTCTGCCAGCTTTGCCGTCGTCCTGACGATCGCCAGCTTCGCTTACGCTATCGTCCCCGCCAGCCCCGGCCTGATCGCCTGAGCCGCCAACCCGCCTGTTTGGAGACAGATTGAAATGAACGACATCATGGGCACGTCTGGCAGCAAGCCGCCACGCGCCGGGTTCCGCCTCGACAAGCGCCAGGGCAAGGTCTTCGGCGTCTGCGCCGGGATCGGCAACTATTTCGGCATCGACACCATGCTGGTGCGGGTCGGCTTTGTGCTGGCGACACTGCTGGGCTTCGGCAGCCCGGTGCTGATCTACCTGGCGGTCGCGCTGATCGCGGATTGAGTGCAGCGACCAAAAGCGGTTCCCGGTTTTCGGGCCGCTGCACCTGATTGAACACAACCGGGAAGGGGCCACAGCGGCCCCTTCTTTTTTCACATCGCTGAAATGCCGCCGTCCAGCTTCAGCTCCGCCCCGGTCATGAAGCGGCTTTCGTCGCTCGCAAGATAGAGCACCGCGTTGGCAATATCATTGGGCTCGCCCACGAATTTCAGCGGGATCTGCCGCGCCAGCTTTTCCAGCAGCACATCCTTGTCGAGCGAGGCGGCCTTTGCCGTGCCATCCAGAATGGGTGTGTCCACGAAGGTCGGGTGCACCGAATTGCAGCGGATGTTCATGCTCTTCTTGGCGCAGTGGAGCGCAATCGACTTCGACAGCATCCATACCGCCGCTTTCGACGCATTATAGGCGGGCATGGTGTCGCTGGCGATCAGGCCTGCGATGCTGGAAATGTTGATGATCGATCCGGGCGCATGTTGGCGCATCAGCGGCAGGGCCTTCTGGCAGCCATGAAAGATCGAATTGACGTTGATGTCAAAGCAGCGCTGCCAGTCGCCAAAATCACAAGCCTCGATATTGCTCGGAACGCCGATGCCGGCGTTGTTGACCAGCACGTTAAGCCCGCCGAGATGTTGGCGCGCGGCGTCCACGGCGATTTCCCATTGGGCCGGATCGGTCACGTCATGCGCGATGCCGTAGGCGGTGCCAGCGCCCATTTCGGCATTGATGATCGCAGCCGTTTCCTCGGCGCCTGCACCGTTGATATCGGTCGCCAGCACCCGCGCGCCTTCTTGCGCCAGCCGGATGCAATGCGCGCGGCCAAGGCCCTGCGCGCCGCCGGTGACGAGGGCCATTTTGCCCGTTACTCTGCCTGCCATAATGTAATCCTCTCCCAGATATCCCGGTGTCAAACGCCCAAAAAATTCATGAATAGGGCGATCCGCACGTCAACCGCGTGGCCAGCCCGCCGCCATTCGGCCACGAAGCGCGAAAGATCGCGCAAGGCAACCCGGTGGACGGTGATATTCTCCCCTTCCGTGCCGCCGCCTTCGCTGACACGTTCCAGACCCGTCGCCCGCAATAGCGTGAAGCATTCCGACACCATGCCGGGCGAGGAATAGAACTCGCCCAGCACTTCGAGCATGCCGGCGCGGTAGCCTGTTTCCTCTTCCAGTTCGCGTGCGGCAGCGGTGGTCGCCTCCTCGCCTTCACCGCCAGCGTCATCGCCGACCAGCCCTGCGGGGATTTCAAGGCTGAAACGGCCGAGCGGGACGCGGTACTGGCTGACGAGGATTACGTGGCGGGTGCCGTCCGGGTCATCATCAAGCGCGATGATCGCAGCGGCGCGAATGCCGCGTGCACGGCCGACATATTCCCACCGGCCGCGCTTTTTGGCGGTGATGAAGCGCCCCTCCCACATCACCTCTTCGGGCAGGTCGGCGTCGCGGTCTTTTTGCACGGGAGGCTCCGTCGGGTGAGGCAGATTGCCGCCCTTCGACAGGCTCAGAGCGAGCGGGTCAAGCGCTAAACCTCAATCAGCCGGTCGGGCAGTTCGTTCACGTCGTCCGCGCCGCGCGGGAAATGCTGGGCCAGCACGAAGCCAACGTCGCGGATGCCGACCGCCAGCCCTTCGGCGACCTGTCCCTTGCGGATGTGGGCCAGCATATCGCCCATCGCCTCGCCCCAGACTTCGGCAGGGACGATCGCGGCGATGCTTTCATCGGCGACAATCTCGGCCCGGTGTTCGCGCATGGAGAGGTAGATCAGCACACCCGTGCGCCCCGTGGTGCGGCGTTCCGCGCCGACCTTGAACTGGCGCACCGCCTGGCCGTGGACGCGGATGGTTTTGGTGGGGCCGGGGATCAGCGCGAACTTCAGCGGTTCCCATTGCTGCACCAGCAGCACGGCGAGGAATTTGAGCAGGCCGAGCCCGATCACCATGCTGGCAAGCTCGCCCGTGGTCCATTCATGGCCCCAGCCGCCGATTGCGGCATCCCAGGCGTTGAGAAAGGGCAGGGGGAAGGCCGCAAACACGCTCATCGCGGTAAAGGCTGCCCCTGCTGCCCACAGCAGCGCCACATCGGTGTAACCGTCCGAACGGTCGGCCAGCACGGTCACAATCTCGCCCGAGGTTGCGCTTTCGGCTGCGGTCACCGCTTCGCTGACCAACCGGCGACCGGCATCATCAAGATAGGCCATGCGCTACCATCCTCCCGAGGCGCCGCCGCCCCCGAATGAGCCACCACCGCCGCCGAACCCGCCGCCGCCGCCAAATCCGCCGCCGCCGCCCCAGCCGCCGCCATCATCATCGCCGCCGGAGAGCAGCCCGCGGGCAATCGCGCTGCCGACTTCCCACAAGATGATGTCCCGCGCCGTGTCCGATACGTCACGGCCACGCTCACCCCATGGGCCTGAGCCCTTGGAGCGATATTTGCGCCGCCGTCCGCGCCCAGCCATGATCGGCAGGACGAAAAAGAAAAACATGAAAGCCAGCCAGATCAGCACGCCGATGGGAAAACCCCCATCGCTTTGCCGCGCCTTGCCTGCTTCCGCGGCAACCTTGGCGGCCTCTTCGGGTGGCAGTTGCAGCTGAGCGATGATCGCGTCGGTTCCGGCGACGATGCCGCCGGGAAAGTCGCCGTCGCGGAAGCGCGGCAAGATCTGGTTTTGAATGATCAGCGAAGACAGCGCGTCGGTCAGATAGCCTTCAAGCCCATAGCCCACTTCGATCCGCACCTTGCGATCATTGGGTGCGATCAGCAGCAATGCGCCGTCGTTGCGCTCCTTGTCGCCCAGGCCCCAGGCGCGGCCGAGCTGGTAGCCGTAATCGGAAATGTCGTACCCTTGCAGGTCCGGGATGGTCGCCACCACCAGCTGGCGCTGCGACTGTGTCTCCAGCGCGGCAAGTTTCGCCGTCAGCTGGGCCTCAGCCTCGGGCGAGAGGATGTCGGCATTGTCGACCACCCGCCCCGTCAGCGCCGGAAATTGCGGCTGCGCGGCGAGCGGGCCGGCCAAGGGGCCAACCAGCCACGCCGCCGCCAAGGCGAGCGCAAGGATCAGACGGCGCAGCACGCCTGTCAGTTCGATGTCATGTCAAGCTGCGGAGCGGCTCCTGCGCCAGCGGTCACCGCCTTGAACGGCACCATGGGATCAGCGCCGTGAATGATGTTCGCGCCGATCGAATCCGGGAAGGTGCGGATCGTGGTGTTATATTTGCGCACAGCCTCGTTGTAATCGCGGATGGCCACGGCGATGCGGTTTTCCGTGCCTTCCAGCTGGCTTTGGAGCGCGAGGTAGTTCTGGTTCGACTGGATGGTCGGATAGGCCTCGACGCTGGCAAGCAGGCGGCCGATGCCGGCGCCCAGCTGGCTCTGCGCGGCGGCGAATTGCTCCATCTTGGCCGGATCATTGAGATCATCACCGGTGATGTTGACGCTGGTGGCCTTGGCGCGGGCTTCGGTCACCTGGGTCAGGATCGTGCGCTCGTTCTCGCCTGCACCCTTGGTGACTTCGGCAAGGTTCGGGATGAGGTTGGCGCGGCGCTGGAATTGCGCCTCAACGTCGGCCCATTTGGCCTTGGCTTCTTCTTCGGCTGCCGGCACCGAATTGATCCCGCAGGCGGAAAGGCTGAGGGCGGCAGCAGCCGCAAAGGCACCGCGCAGCATGGTGGTGAAATTCATCGTCAATTCCCTCCTGATCGCGCGGGGCGGGCCCGGCGGGGTGTTCCTGTATTGCGGATATAGCACACCACTTCGCCCGTTCAAGCAGAGCAGGCGCAGTACCATGGCTTGGCAGAGGCCGCAGAGAGTGCCAGAACGCGGCAAACAGCAAGCATAAAGGGGACTAACATGCTGTCAGAATTCAAGGCCTTCATCGCCAAGGGCAATGTCATCGATCTGGCTGTCGGGGTCATTATCGGCGCGGCATTCGGGGCGATCGTCAAGTCGCTGACGGACGAGGTGATCATGCCGATCGTCGGGGCGGTTGTGGGCAGTATCGATTTCTCCGATATCTACATCGTCCTGTCGGGCAATGTTGCGCCCGGAACCCCGCTGGCAGCCGCGCGCGCCGCCGGGGCCAATGTCCTGGGGCTGGGGGCGTTTGTATCGGTCGTGATCAACTTCCTGATCCTTGCCTTCGTCATCTTTCTGATGGTGCGTTACGTCAACAAGATCACCGCGCAGTTCATAAAGCCCGCCGAAGCGGCGCCTGCCGGTCCGACCGAGGTGGAACTGCTGGCGGAAATCCGCGACGCGCTGAAGAAGTAACGCCGCGCTCACTTCACATTCAGGATTGCCGCGCTATATCAAGCGTGCCGGTTTCGACCGGATATGGCGATAAACTGCTGCGTGAAATAGATGCAACGGACCCGGGGGCAGTACCCGGCGGCTCCACCATTTGGGCCGAGCAACCAGGGCGGCACGCGTGAAGCGTGGCGACCGAGCGGCTCAGCTGATGGGGCCGAACCAGGATCGACGTGTGTTGAAAGACGTAGTTTTTGCCCGGGCTGAGTAACCCGCATAAGGCTCAAAAACCATAAGTGCCAACGATAACGAAGCACTCGCAATCGCTGCGTAATTGATGGGCTAACGCCCTTCTTTTACTAGGCTAAAAAGCGCGGTTGGACCGAACCGGGCAACAGAATCGGAGACCGGGGGCCCGGGGCGGGCCTAGCAACAGAACCGCCCCACCCGTCTTCCGAGCGAGAGCATAAGCCTGTCGACCGGTGCAACGGTCCTCCGCCCCTTTCACAAGAACGCGGGTACGTAGCAACAGAAACCCCCACCTTCCCCCAAATCGCTATGCCCAAACCGCGCAGATCGTGCGGCGCTATTCGGCCCGCTCGCTGGCCCGCATCGCCAGCACTTCCTGTTCCAGCTTCAGGCAATCGAGGATTTTCGCGCCCGCCAGAAACACCGCGCCGGTGGTGGCGAGAAACAGCAACTGTCCGCCAATGCCCGGATACTGGTCCAGATAAGCGCTGCCCCGCGCTGTCGCCCCAAGCGCCAGCGCATAGATGATCAAAAACGCCTCGAAGCGGTTTTTGATCACGAACAGCCTTCCCAGCTTGCGCAGCATGGCGTCTCCCGGACCTTGTGCGACCCGGCGGGGGCTGAGTCGCTTTAACACTGTGGTAACCCTACGCCTGTGCGGGGCGGTTCGACAAATGCGTTAACCAAGCTGTCCCAGATCGAGCGCGTCCAGTAAGGCGAGCCGTGCCGCAATCACGCTTGCCGCCAACCTGTCTGACCCGATATCGGACGGATCGATCTGCTGGGGCCAGTGCTGCGCGATGACGCTTTCGATCAGATCGGCTTTGGCCTCGTCCAGCAGAAATCTCGGGTCGATTGTGGCAGGATCGCACACCACGCGCAGGCGCAAGCAGGCCGGGCCGCCGCCATTGGCCATCGACTGGCGCACATCGACAGGGATCACCTGACGGATCGGGCCGTTTGCGGCCAGCATGGTGTCCACCCATGCCCAGACGCGCGGGCTTTCGCGGCATTCTTCGGGCACGATCAGCGCCATCTCGCCGCTTGGCAGGGTAAGGAGCTGCGCGTTGAACAGATAGGTGCGGATTGCCTCTGCCAGGCTGACGGCGTGCGATGGCACCTCCACCACTTCGAGCGCAGGGAAGGCCGCGCGGATCGCGGCATAGGCGCCCTGTTGGTCGGCGAAAGCCTCGGCGTGGGTGAACAGCACATGGCCATTCGCCACGGCAACCACATCATTGTGGAAAGCGCCTGCTGCGATGGCATCAGGGTTCTGTTCGACAAAGACAGTACGCTCGGGCGCGAGTCCATGACGGCGAGCGACGATACGGCTGGCCTGTTCGTGCTGGCGCGCCGGAAAGCGGCCTCCGGTGCGGCCATAGACGAACACTTCGACGCCGGGCGCTGCGTGGCCCTCGCACAATCGCATATGATTGGCCGCGCCTTCATCGCCAAAGGTTGGCGGCACGGCGTCGTGAATGGCGAAGTGGCGGGTGTCGCCAAAGGCGATTTCCAGCTGGCGCTTGGTGTCGGGCCATTCCTGCGCGCGGTGAAGCATGGTGACAAGGTTGGCGGGCGTCAGATGGCAGCGCCCGTCGGCGGTATCGGGCGCGGGGCTGACGGTGGCGGCATTGGCGGTCCACATGGATGAGGCAGACCAGGCGGCGGCGCGCAATTGCGGCGGCTCTGACCCGTCGAGCGCCAGCGCCTGCGCCAGCCCATGATTGGGGCGCGGCAGTGGCAGCAGAAACCCCTGCACCCCGAGCCGCGCCAGATTGCCGCGCATTTTCGCCACGCCTTGCAGCGCAGCGGCCCGCGGATAGGACGGATCGCCCGCATTATTGGCGCTGGCGATATTGCCAAGGCTGAGGCCAGCATAATTGTGGCTGGGGCCAACGATCCCGTCGAAATTGATTTCGGTCAGGCTCATCGCGCCACGCTCCACACCATGTCACCTTCGCACACATCGAGCAGGTCGGCGCTGGCGGAATCGATCGCCACACCGCCCGCCTCGTCCAGCACCCGCGCGCCGAAACACGCGCGGAAGGTGCCGAGCCGGCCGGTCGCAAGGATCGCGCGCTCGCCTTCGTTGACAGTCATCCCGGTGATGACCCGCTCGCAAGCGTTCCTGACGGTGGTGACCTGATCGGTGCGTGCCACCATCGTCGGCCCGCCGTCGAAGATGTCGACATAGCCTTCGGCGCGGAAGCCTTCGTCCTCCAGCATCCGCATCGCGGCGCGCCCCGTGGGGTGGGGCACGCCGATCACGCTGCGGGCGTCCTCGCTCAGCATCGCGATATAGACCGGGTGCTTGGGCATCAGGTCGGCGATGAACTGGTTGCCGTTGATCGCGTTGAAATAGTCCGCGTCCTGGAAGCTCATCCCGAAGAACCGCCCCGCGACCCCGTCCCAGAAGGGCGAACCGCCACGCTCGTCGATAATGCCGCGCAATTCGGCAAGGATGCGGTCGGCAAAGCGGGGCCGGTGCATGGCGACAAACAGGTAGCGCGAGCGGGCGAGCAGCAAGCCGAGCCCGCCGGCACGCTCGTTTGGATGGAGGAACAGACCGCCGACCTCGCTCGATCCTTCGAGATCGGTGACGAGGCTGAGCAGTTCGGCGCGCACCGTGCGGTCGAGTTCCTGCGAATATTGGGTGAGGGTGTTGAGCCGGTAAGAATAGAACGGCCAACGCTGGCCAACCTGGCTCATCAGCTGGCACGTGCCCCGCACCGCGCCCGAGCGGGCGTCTTCGAGCACCAGCACGAACAGTTCGTCAGACAGCGCATCGCTATCGCTGGCAAAGGCCGTCTCGGCCCGTTCCAGCTTATTGCGCAACGCCGCGCGGTCGGGCGGGAGATTGGTAAACCCGCCGCCGGTCAGCTTGGCCATTTCGTAAAGCGCTTCAAGATCGGCAGGCCGGGCGGCGCGCAGGCGGAAGGTCAAGACAAGGCTCCCTGATTGAGAGCGCCCATGGCAAGACGCTCGATAACGCGGGCCGACAGGGCGGCCCGCTCGGCCAGGCTGGGGACGATCAGATATTCCTGCGGGCTGTGGATCGCCCCGCCGCGCACGCCCATCGTATCGACCACCGGCACCCCGCAGGCGGCGATATTGTTGCCGTCGCACACGCCGCCGGTGGATTGCCAGCGGATGTCCTGTCCCAGTTCGGCCCCGCATGCGCGGACGAGATCGAACAATCTCTGCGCCTTGGCATCAACCTTTTTGGGCGGGCGGGTGACACCGCCATGGCGGTGGGTGGTGACGCCGTGGGCGGTCTGGATACCTGCCAGCAGATGGCTGAGCGCATGGTCAAATGCCGCGCCGGCCTCCACTGTCTTGGGGCGGATATTGAAGCGCAGAACCGCGTGATCGGGCACGACATTGTTCGCCGCGCCGCCTTCCAGCTTGGCGGGGTTGATCGTGATGTCGGCGCTCTCCAACGCCTTCAGCCGCAAGATCAGATCGGCCGCCGCGACGATGGCATTGCGCCCTTCGTGCGGGTTGCGCCCCGCGTGGGCGCTTTTGCCGGTGAAAGTGATTGAGTAGTTGCCGGTCCCGCCCCGTTCATGCGCCAGCGTGCCATCGGGCAGGGCAGAAGGTTCATAGGTGAGCGCGGCAAGCTTGCCCGCTGCCAGATCGGCGATCAGCGCAGCGCTGGCGAGCGAACCGGTCTCCTCGTCCGAATTGATCAGCACGTCATAGCCCAGCGCGGATGCGCTGGCCGTCTGTTCGAAAGCCAGCAGCGCGTGCAGCATCACCGCGATCCCGCCCTTCATGTCGGCCACGCCGGGGCCGTTCAGCGTTTCGCCGTCAAGCCATGTCTGGCGCTGGAAGGCGTGATCGGCGGGAAATACCGTGTCCATGTGCCCCGTCAGCAGGATGCGGCGGTTGGCCCGCGGGCGCACCCGCACCACCAGATGCCGGCCATGCGGCTTGTCAAATGCGCTGCCATCGGCGGCGATGGCGGTGACAGGGGCAGGATCGACCAGTTCCACCGTGCCGGGGAGCACCGCGAAGGCTTCTGCCAGCGCGGCGGCCTGGGCCTCCAATCCGGCCAGATTGGCGGTGCCGGTGTTGATTGCGCTCCACGCCTGAACCTGCGCCAGCATTGCGGCGCTATCGATGGCGGTCAGGGTTGCGTCCTGTCTCATGCTTCCACCTGTAGCGGTGCGCGCTAACTAGTCCAACCCGTTGCAAAGCGCTGTCCCCTTTGCCATAGCGCGGCCCGCAATCAACAACGTCCTCTCCTCCCCGGGTTCGGCTTTTCGCTTACCATACGAGGACTACCATGACTGACATGATCACCCGCGCCGGGCTCAGCATCGATTCCCGGCTGGCGACGTTCCTCGACACGCAGGTGCTGGAGCCGCTGGGGCGTGATGTGCAAGCCTTCTGGCAGGGGTTTGCAGGGTTGCTGGCTGACTTTGCGCCCCGCAACGCTGCGCTGCTGGCCAAGCGCGAAAGCCTTCAGGCGCAGATCGACGCATGGCATGTTGAACGCGCCGGCAAGCCGCATGATGCCGCCGCCTACAAGGCGTTCCTGACCGAAATCGGCTACCTCGTTCCCGAGCCCGGCGACTTCCAGATCGGCACGCGGCACGTCGACCCCGAGATTGCGACCATGGCCGGCCCGCAGCTGGTGGTGCCGATCCTCAACGCCCGCTTCCTGCTCAACGCGGCGAATGCGCGCTGGGGGAGCCTCTACGATGCGTTCTATGGCACGGATGCGCTCGATGCCGCGCCGGCGCGTCCCGGCGGCTATGATGAAGCACGCGGCGCAGCGGTGATCGCGCGCGGGCGGCAGTTTCTGGACGCGACCTTCCCACTCATCAACGGAAGCTGGGCAGAGGTTTCAGCGCAGTCGCTTGACGACCTTGAAAACCAGTTCATCGCTTTCGGCGCTCTCGGCGGCGAGGAATTGGTGGGCCGCACCGACAAATCGTTGATCCTCGGCCACCACGGCTTGCACGTCGAAATCGTGGTCGACCGCAATCATTCCATCGGGCGAAATGACCCTGCCGGGATCGCCGACATCATCGTCGAAGCCGCGCTCACCACCATCGCCGATTGCGAGGATTCGGTCGCGGCGGTGGATGCCGAGGACAAGCTGCTGGCCTATACCAACTGGCTCGGCATCATTCGCGGCGATTTGTCCGAAAGCTTCGCCAAGGGCGGCCAGACCCTCACCCGCACGCTGGCGGGCGACAAGACCTATACCGCCACCGATGGCACCGCGCAGACCCTCAAAGGCCGCAGCCTGATGTTCGTGCGCAATGTCGGCCACCTGATGACCAACCCCGCGATCCGCCTGCCCGATGGCAGCGAGATCCCCGAAGGCATCATGGACGCGGTGTTCACCAGCGCGATCAGCACGCTCGATGTCGAGGGCCACGGCCGCTTCGGCAACTCACGCACCGGCTCGATCTACATCGTCAAGCCCAAGATGCACGGGCCGGAAGAATGCGCCTTCACCAATGACCTGTTCGATGCGGTGGAGGACCTGCTTCAGCTCCCCCGCCACACGATCAAGGTCGGCGTAATGGACGAGGAGCGCCGCACTTCGGCCAACCTTGCCGCCTGTATCCACGCCGTGCGCGACCGGATCGTGTTCATCAACACCGGCTTCCTCGATCGCACCGGGGACGAAATCCACACCTCGATGCGCGCCGGGCCGATGCTGCGCAAGGGCGCCATGAAGGGTTCCGACTGGCTCAAGGCCTATGAGGCGAGGAACGTCGCCATTGGGTTGAAGCACGGCCTGTCGGGCAAGGCGCAGATCGGCAAGGGCATGTGGGCCGCGCCCGATCTGATGGGGCAGATGATGGTCGAAAAGATCGCCCACCTGCGCGCCGGGGCCAACACCGCATGGGTGCCGTCACCCACCGCCGCAACGCTCCACGCGCTGCATTACCACCAGGAGGACGTCTTCGCGGTGCAGAAGCACCTGCCCGAACCTATGGGCCTCGACGCGCTGCTTTCCATCCCGCTGGCCGAAGGTACCAACTGGTCGGACGCCGAAATCGCCGAGGAATTGGACAATAATTGCCAGGGGCTGCTCGGCTACGTGGTGCGCTGGGTCGACCAAGGCGTCGGTTGTTCCAAGGTGCCGGACATCAACGACGTGGGCCTGATGGAAGACCGCGCGACCTTGCGCATTTCATCCCAGCACATCGCCAACTGGCTGCTGCACGGGGTGATTACCGAGGCGCAGGTGATGGACTCGCTCACCCGCATGGCGGCGAAGGTCGATGCGCAGAACGCGGGCGATCCGCTGTACGTGCCGCTGACGGGCAACGAGGAGGGCGCGGCATTCAGCGCGGCGAAGGAGCTGATCTTCAAGGGTGTCGAGCAGCCCAGCGGCTACACCGAACCGCTGCTGCATGCTTGGCGCCTGCGGAAGAAGGCGGGCTAGGACAGCGCCTTCGCCACCGAGACAAACTCCGCCACGCTCACCGTCTCCGCTCGCCGGGTTTCGTCGATACCCAGCGCCGCCAGCGCTTCCAACGCGCCGGGCACGCCCTTGAGGCTCTGGCGCAGCATCTTGCGGCGCTGGCCGAAGGCGGCTTCGGTCAGACGTTCGAGCATCCGGGCCGACACGCCCTCGGGCATGGCGGCGGGGGTCACGTGGACGATCGCGCTCATCACCTTGGGGGGCGGGGTGAAGGCGCTGCGGTGGACCTTCATCGCGAGCCGCGCCTCGGCGCGCCATTGGGCCAGCACGGCGAGGCGGCCATAGGCGTCGTCTCCGGCGGCGGCGACGATCCGGTCGGCGACCTCGCGCTGGAACATCAGCGTGAGCGATTGCCACAGGGGCGGCCAGCTTTCCCCGCTCAGCCAGCGCACGAACAGGGCGGTCCCGACATTATAGGGCAGGTTCGACAAGACGTGGAACGGCGCGCCCGTCATCAGCGTGTTGTGATCGATTTTGAGCGCATCGCCTTCGATGACAGTGAGTTGCCCCGGAAAGCTCTCACCCAGTTCAGCCAGTGCGGGCAGGCAGCGGCGGTCCATTTCGATTGCGGTGACGCGCGCCCCGGCCCGCAGCAGGGCACGGGTCAGACCGCCGGGACCCGGGCCGACTTCAAGCACCTGCTGACCCGCCAGTGATCCCGGCAGCGCCGCAATGCGCGCCAGCAGCTGCTCATCCAGCAGGAAGTTCTGCCCCAGCGCCTTGGAGGCGGCGAGGTTATGTCTTTGAATAACGTCGCGAATGGGGGGAAGGTCAGGCACCAGCATGGGCCCGCGCGGTGGCCATTTCAGCCGCCATCACAATCGCGGCCGCCATCGCTCCGGGATCGGCGACGCCTTGCCCCGCAATGTCGAAAGCCGTGCCGTGATCGGGGGAGGTGCGGATGATCGGCAGGCCCAGAGTCACATTGACGCCCGCATCAAACTCCAGCGCTTTCAGGGGGATAAGCGCCTGATCGTGATACATGCACAAGGCCGCATCATAGCCGGTGCGCGCGCGCGGGGTGAACAGCGCGTCGCCGGGGACGGGGCCGAAGGCGGCGATCCCTTCGGCTTGCAAGGTGGCGATTGCAGGCGCGATCAGCCGCGCCTCCTCGTCCCCGAACTTGCCGCCTTCGCCGGCGTGCGGGTTGAGCGCGGCAATCGCAAGTCTGGGGTGCAACACGCCGAAATCCCGTGATAATCCTGCCGCGACGATCCGAGCCTTGTGGACGATCAACTCGGCCGAAATCAGCGCCGACACCTCGGCCAGCGGGACATGGACGGTCAGCGGCACGGTGCGCAGGGATGGCCCGGCCAGCATCATCACCGCATCGCGGTAGGGCCGCCCGCAGGCGTCCGCCAGAAACTCGGTCTGCCCCGGATAGTCCCACCCGATCGCGGCGAGCGCTGCTTTGGCGATGGGCGCGGTCACCAGCCCCGCAGCCACCCCGGAGAGCGCGAACTTCGTCCCCCATTGGAGCGAGGCCAAAGCAAGGCTGGCACCTTCTGGCGATGGTCTGGATGGGGTGAAGGCCCCGTCCAGCCCGGCCAGGACCGGCAAGCCCGCCGCGCTGGCAAACATCGCCTCGGCCGGATCAGCAATCGGCACGGTGGGGCAGTCGATGCCGAGCCGTTCGGCAAGGCCGCGCAGCAATTGCGGGCCGCCCACGACAAAGGCGGGCGGGGCGCGCCGCTGTGCACGCAGCTGCGCCCAGGCGCCCAAAATGACCTCTGGCCCGATCCCTGCCGGATCGCCGAGCGTTATCGCAAGGGGCGCGGCCAAAGGCAGGGCCTCAGACAAGGGCGCGCCGTCAATTATATTCGATGTAGGCGTCGTTGCGCAGATCGCGCAAGAAGCGCTGGGCGCGCTTGTTGACGCGTTCCTGTTCGATCTGGTCCATGACGGCGGCAAAGGTTGGCGCGCCGGCGTCCTTGGGATCGTCGCGGCCGCACAGCATCAGTACGCGCACGCCTTCCTGAATGCCGCCAAATGGCGGGGTTGCCTGACCGATCTGGAGGTTGAGCAGGATCGCGCGGAGCTGTTCGGGCAGACCGCCCGCCTTGACCTGATCGTTGGTGACGACATCGGCGCCAATCTTGGCCGCGCCGGCATCAACATCGCCGCAGCCGCGCAGGCCTTGGACGTAGGCGCCGAATTCGGCAACCTTGGCTTCGGCGGCGGCTTGGCTGATTCCGGCCGGAAAGCTGATCGAGATCTGCTTGAGGCTGAGCAGTGCCTCGTTGGGATCGGCCATCAGCACCTGGCGCTTGTTGATGAGATAGAGGATCGAAAATCCGCCGGGGATTTCAATCGGCCCTTGCAGCTGCCCGGTGTTCATCGTGCGGGCTGCTGCGGCCAGCTGGGTCGGCAGCTGTTCCAGCCGCACCCAGCCCAGATCGCCGCCAACCACCGCAGTGGTGGCTTCGGAATACTGCCGCGCATAGGCGACGAAGCTGCCGCCCTGCTGCAATTGCTGCATGATCTGCTGGGCATTCTGGAGCACGGCAGCGCGGTTTTCGGTGGTGGCCGAAAGGAAGATTTCGCCCAGCCGGTATTCGTCGGTGCCCTTGGCCTGGTTCATGCGGGTCAGCGTGTCATTGACCTCTTCGGCCGAGACATTGACGAAGGGCATGATATTGCGGCGCAGCAGGTTTTCCCAGGCCACTTCGCCTTCGATCTGCCGCTTGAGCGAGCGCGCCGATGAACCGATCGACGTGAGATATTCGTCCATCTTCTTGGGGTCTGATGCAAAGTTTTGCGCGGCAAGCTGCTGGTAGGTCTGTTCGACTTCTTCAGGCTTGACTTCAAGCTCGGCGGCTTCGGCGGCCTGGATCTTGAGCGTTTCGTCGATCAGATTGCGCAGCACCTGCACGCGCAGACGCAGCATTTCATCGGGCGGAACCTCGGCATCGGAAGCTGCGGTCACCAATGCTACGCGCTGATCGATGTCGGTTCCGGTAATGACAAAGCCGTTGACGATCGCGGTGGCGGTGCGGCGATCCGGGTCGGCCTTGCCGAACAGGGTGATGTCTTCAGGCAGGCCAAAGGGGTTTTCGGCCGTCGGCACGGCCACGGTTTGCGCAGGCGCGGCCACCGGGGCCAGCGCCAGGCCCATCAGGCCGGCCACCGCCAGCGCCGTTCCCGTTCGCGCGTACAATGCCTTGGTCAACAGCTTCACACTCACTCGGTCAATCCCGTCATTGTAAAATCACAGCGCTGGGCAATATCACAGCGCAGGCCCAATCCATGCGCGACCCCTCACGCCAGGTGCTCCGATGCCGCCTGCTGGCTGAACGCAAGCTGAGTCCTGCTTCTTTGCCCGCGGCGCGCCATGCCCCAAATCCGCGTGCCCTTTAACGCCATTTGGCCGCCCTGCCAATCGCACCGCGTTAACAGCCGGGGCTAATCTGCGCGGCGGCCCGCATCAGCGGAACCCAAGATTGCGCACCGCAAAGAACAGCTGAAAGGCATTGCCGCGCCGCGCATCGCCCGCGTCGATGAAATCGCGCCGCCATGTTGCGCCAAATTCGATACAATCATCGGCATAGGCCACGCCCAGCCGGGTTCGGATCGGCTGGAAGCCGTCGGGCTGGAACACCGGGTCTTCATCCGGATCCGTCAGGTTGAACACGCCCGAGCCGAACATCGACCACTTGCGCCCGATGGCAAGCCGCGCGGCGGCGCGCAGTTCTTCGCGGTCGCGCAGGTCTTCCACGGCGGCGATATTGCGATCGAGCCTGAGGTAGCCGACTTCCAGATAGGTGCGGCGCGACCCGATGGTGGCATCGATTTCGTTGCGGCGGACCGCGAAATTGTCCTTATCCAGCCGGAAGCGGTGCGTGAAGCTGACAAGGTTGCGGAACCGCACCTCGGTGCGGCCGACAAAATCGGTCACGCTTTCGGACAGGCCCGTGCCTTGCGGGAACAGGCCGGGGTCGGGGGCGTCCAGCCGGAATGACTGGCCCACGGTCGATTTGACCCGCCAGCCGGGGCGCTGCAATTCCCAGTCCACGCCCCAGGTGACACGGCTGCCATCTTCGACGCGGTCATAGCCGGCGAAGCGGTTGAGCGCGAACAGGTTGGAATCTTCCAGATCAATCGCCCGCGCGTCTTCATTGGGGACGGCGAGATTCTTGATCTTGGGGCTGGCGACCACTTGCAGGCGGGGCTTGAACACCTGCGTGCCGCCGAAGGCCTCGCCCACGAACGGCCATTCGATGTCCAGGGCGGCAGTGGCGATGCCGCGGGTGGTCCAGCCTTCGGTGCCGCGGTAGCTGGGGGTGGCGGTCGCCAGCACATTATTGGTGTTGTACACATCGCCGCGCACAAGGGCGGTCAGCGTGACAAGCTGGCCCATGCCCGTCAGCCGCTTCAGATCCCACTGCGCTCCGGCAAAGGCGCGCTGGGTGTCCTGCCCGTCCTTGCGCAGCAAGGCGAGGGAGTTGGCCTGGAACATCAGGTTGCCGCCCAAGATCGGGTTCGCCAGTTTCTGGCGGTAATCGATCGCCGGTAGCGCCAAGGGCACCTGCCCCTGATCGGCATTGAGGCGCAGGGTCTGCGTCGCCCAGCCGGCAATCGACAGATAGGACAGATCGGTGATGCGTTCGAGATTGACGGTCGAGCGCAGCCGGTCATCGCGGCTGAGATCATAGCGGCGCAGGAAGGTGCGGTCGCTGGCGAGGCGGACCGATCCGGTGAAGCTCCAGTCGGAAGAAAACTGGAACCGGCCATTGGCATCAAGATAGCCGCGCGGGTCGCGCTGGAAGCTTTCCGCGCCGGTAAAGTCGGTCAGGCGGTCGCTGGCCGTGGCGTAGCCGGTGATCTGGTAGGCGCCTTTTTCGGTCAGGTGCTGCCACTTGGCGCTGGCCATCGGGGCGACGTTGGAAAAGACATAGGCCCCCAGCGTCAGATCGCGGTTATCGCCAATGCGCCAGTAATATTCGCCGCTGAGTTCCAGCCCGTTGACCTGCGTGATGCGGACATCAGGGACCAGAAAGCCCGACGTGCCCTTGCCATCGGTGCGCAGGCCAAGCCCCGGCAGCGGCAAAATGCGCGCGCCGAACAGTTCCAGCATGGCGCCGGAAAAACTGATTGTGCTGTCCTTCTGGTTGTAGATGACCCGCTTGGCCGTGATGCGCCAGCTGGGATCGGCGGCGCAGCCATCGGCATCGACCACCGGGCAGGCGGTGTAGGCGGCATTGGTCAGTACCGCTGTGCCATCGGCGCCGCGCTCGGCCGAACGTGCGGCCAGCCGCCCGCCTGCACGCAGGGCAATGAGCAATTCGCTCATGGCGCCGGTATCGAAGGCCTCGGTCAATTCGACCTGATCGGTGAACAACTGGTTGCCCGCTTCGTCGACCAGCCGGATATTGCCGGTGGCGATGATCTTGCCCGTGGTGCGGTCCCAGGTGACTTCGTCGGCGCGCACCGAGCGGTCTTCGGAGCGCAGGATGACATTGCCGCGCGCCGAGACGATCTGGGTGCCATCATCATAGGCCAGTTCGCTGGCTTCGAAATCGATCTGGCGGGGCTGGGAGGCCGTTTCGGCAGAGGGACCCGCGACAGGGGGCGTTTCGGCTGAGGGCGGGGTGGCAGGGTCTTGTGCGGCGAGGGGTGCGGCGGTGCCGAGCACCAGCAGCGCCAGCGCCAGACGCGGCGCAGCACCCCGCGCCGGGAAGCGCAGGGCATGGCACGCGCTCGTGCGCGATCCGTTAGGCAGGCCTCCCGACATGGCCTTGCCTATTGCACCGCTGCGGCCTAATCGCAATCGCGTTTGCGCGCCTCGTGCGCGGCTCGTCGCACGTGCTGGACACTATGGCCGCACGCCCGGCTTCACGCTTCTTCGGAGTACCCATGCAAATCCATCTTACCGCCGCTGCTCCTGCCGATGTCCGCCTGCATGCCCGGGTGGTCAATCAGGGTGCGATTCTGTCCGGGCTTGATGCGGCGCTGATTGAAGGCGCGGGCGCTTCGCGCTTTTCCGGGCGTGCGGCGCAGGTGTTTGAAGGGTTCGCGAGCCTCAGCGGCGCGGTCAAGCGGATTGCGCTGGCCGGAGCGGGCGAGGCGGATGCGGCTGATCGCCGCGCCAACCTCGAACGCGCAGGTGCGGCGCTGACGGCCAAGTATCTGGTATCGGGCGAGACCGCGATGGTGGTCGATCTGGGCCATGCCGGATTGTCGGCGGATGATGCGGCGGCGGTGCTGCTCGGCCTGCGGCTGCGCGGCTGGCGGCATGACAAGTATCGCACGCGCCTGGCGGCCGACAAGCGCCCCTCGCTCACTACCGTTCACGTCATCGGCGCGCCTGAAGGCACCGATGCCGCATGGGCGCGTGAGGCGGCCCTGGCCAAGGGCGTCGAGTTCACCCGCACGTTGGTGACGGAACCGGCCAACATCATCTACCCCGCCACCTTCGTTACCGCCTGCGAGGAAGCCTTTGCGGGCACCGGCGCGGAAATCACGGTGCTGGGCGAAGACGAGATGACGGCTCTCGGCATGGGCGCGCTGGTCGGCGTCGGGCTGGGGTCTGAACGCGAATCAAAGCTTTTGGCGATCCGCTGGAACGGCGGGACGGCGGGCGACAAGCCGACCGTGTTCGTCGGCAAGGGCGTGACCTTCGATACCGGCGGCATCTCGCTGAAGCCGCCGCCGGGGATGGAGGACATGAAGTGGGACATGGGCGGGGCTGGCGCGGTGGCCGGCGCGATGCTCGCCATCGTCACCCGCAAGGCCAAGGCCAATGTCATTGCGGTGATGGGCTTGGTTGAAAACATGCCCGACGGCAAGGCGCAGCGCCCCGGCGATGTTGTCACCACCATGAGCGGGCAGACGGTCGAAGTGCTCAACACCGATGCCGAGGGCCGGCTGGTGCTGTGCGATGCGCTGCACTGGGCGCAGGAACAGTATGATGCGGCCCGGATCGTCGACCTTGCCACGCTGACGGGCGCGATGATCGTAAGCCTGGGGCATGAATATGGCGGGATGTTCGCCAATGACGATACGCTGGCCGATCAGCTTATTGCCGCGGGCGCGGCCACCGGCGACAAGCTGTGGCGCATGCCGCTGGGCGCGAATTATGACAAGATGATCGATTCGCCGATTGCCGACATGAAGAACGTCGGCCCGCGTGAGGCCGGGTCGATCACCGCCGCGCAGTTCCTCCAGCGTTTCATCAAGAACGGCACCCCCTGGGCGCACTTGGACATTGCGGGCATGGTCTGGTCGAACAAGCCCGGCCATACCTGGGACAAGGGCGCGACCGGATATGGTGTGCGCCTGCTCGACCAGTTCGTGCGCGACGTGGCGGAAGGTTGATCAGGGCGGCGCAAATCGGGCCGCAGGCCCGCAAGCGCGACTGCGCGCCCGCAGCGACGCGACCTTCAGGTCGGGTGAGCAAGGAAGGCAAGGGGGCGGAAGCGCCCGCCGGCACATAATGCCCAAGATGCGCAAGAAATCGGAGCTGCCGACCAAAACCTGCCTCGCCTGCGGGCTACCCTTCACGTGGCGCAAGAAGTGGGAGCGTGATTGGGACAATGTGAAGTATTGTTCGGATCGGTGCCGGCGCTCGAAAGGTGCCGCCCCGTGAAGCTCGATTTCTGGCAGGTCACAGACGATCCCATCGACAAGGTCGTGGCACTCATCGCCAAGCGCGCGCTGGGGGAGGGTGAGCGGGTGCTGGTGGTTGCCGCCAATCCCGATCAGCGCGCTGCCATTTCGCGCAGCCTGTGGCAGGCCGGGCCGGAGAGCTTCCTTGCCAATGGCGAGGCCGGCGCGCCCGGCGCAGAACGCCAGCCGATCCTGCTGGGTGCAGAGCCTGCCGCCGCCAACGGCGCAAGCCATCTGATCCTTGCTGATGGCACCTTCCGCGAAACCACCGGCTTTGCCCGCGTCTTCCTGCTGTTCCCCCCCGACGCCGCCCCCGCAGCCCGCGTCGCATGGCGCGCGCATGACGGGCGCGAGGATGTGACTCGCGCCTATTTCGCGCAAGAGGACGGGCGCTGGGTCAAGAAGGGCTGAGGCCTTGCAGCGAAGGGCGCAATTGCGGATGATCTGATCCGTGGGGAACGGGGGCTCATGCGCACAATCGCGATGATTCTGGCTGGCAGCGCGGCTTTGATGCTGGCGGCCTGCGGCGCTGACAGCCCGGAAGCAGGCACCGCCGCCGATGACGAGGGCGCCCAATACACCATTGATCCGGCCACCGGCGAAATCCGCATGACTATCAGGCGCGAGACGGGCGAGGCGACCTTGCGATCGGGCGCGCGCGTGCCGGTCAGCCTGCCAGCCGGGTTCAGCCTGTTTCCCGGATCGCGCGTGGTCAGCAATTCGCTCGTCACCCGGCCGGACGGGCAGGGCATCCTGATAACCTTTGAAACCGCTGCCCCGGCAGAAGCCGTCATCGCCCATTACCGCGCCGAGGCCGAGGCGGCGGGCTTTGCGATCCAGCTTGAACTTGCCGCCAATGGCAGCGTGCTGGTGGGCGGCAAACGGGCCCGCGACGGGGCGAGCCTGTCCGTCACCGCCACCACGGGCACGCCTGTCACCGGGCAGATCATCATCAACACCATGACCGGCGGATAGGCCTGCGCCATTCCCGCTGTGCGCCGGTGCTTGCCATTTTGCAGCGCACCATCTACGGGCGCGGCCAATACCCCTCACCCATAAAAAGACGTTTGCAGGAGCATACTCATGGCGGTTACCCGCACCTTTTCGATCATCAAGCCCGATGCCACCCGCCGCAACCTGACCGGCGCGGTCACCAAGATGCTGGAAGACGCCGGCCTGCGCGTCGTCGCGTCGAAGCGCATCCACATGACCCGCGAACAGGCCGAAGGCTTCTACGGCGTGCACCGTGAGCGTCCGTTCTTCGGCGAGCTGGTCGACTTCATGATGAGCGAGCCGGTGGTCGTGCAGGTGCTCGAAGGCGAAGACGCAGTGACCCGCAACCGCGATATCATGGGCGCGACCAACCCGGCGGATGCGGCACCGGGCACGATCCGCAAGGAACTGGCCCTGTCGATCGGTGAGAACACCGTCCACGGTTCGGATTCG
This sequence comes from Porphyrobacter sp. TH134, assembly GCF_002855495.1. Lineage (GTDB taxonomy): Bacteria > Pseudomonadota > Alphaproteobacteria > Sphingomonadales > Sphingomonadaceae > Erythrobacter. The sequence goes on along the minus strand of NZ_PKRO01000006.1, from coordinate 42,001 downwards.
GAAGAAAACGCCGCGATCGAAATCGCGTTCTTCTTCAGCGACGAAGAAATCGTCGGCTGATTTTTCGCAGCCGATGGATTGCAGAGGGCCGTCCCGCAAGGGGCGGCCCTTTTGCTATCTGGCAGCGGCGAAGTGCGCCAGTTGCGCGGCATGGGCATGGTGGTGGCCATTGGCGCTGTCCGCCATCACCCGCCGCATGGCCGTCAGCGCGTCCGGCGTCAGTGCCAGACCGAGATCGGCATAGCAGCGTGCGATCGCGCCCTCCCAATCATCGTTGATCTCCGCAAAGGCGAGCCGCGCGGTCGGCCCCTGCCATCGTGCAAGGGCGGCGGCCATGCGTGTCTCGCGCAGGGCGATCTTGTGGCGCCAGCGCGCTTCGATGGCATCAAGGCGGCAGCTGTCGGACTGCATGGCCATCTGGTTGGCCGCAAGGCTCACCGCGCTGCGCAGCACGGCATCAGCTTCGCGCTGCGCGATGACCAGCCGCGCGGTGGGCAGCAGGCCGAGCAAGGTATCCAGATCCTCGGCAAAGGCAGGGACTTTCAGCACGCGCGGCTTGCCCGCAATGCCCCGGGTGGCGGCATCGGTCTTCAGGATGCGCAGCATCTCGCGGTAAACGGGGGCAGGCCCGCGCGCCTCGCTCCACGCGCTGAAGCTGGGGATGTGCCACTGCGATTCGTAAATCGAGTGGTGCAAGGCGGCGCTGATCCACGCCAGTTCCTCTTCGACCCCGCCAGCGGTCATCGGGTGGATCGATTGCATCCACGGATTGAGCCGGCCCAGCATCGCCAGTTCCAGCGCCGCCCTGACGCGGTTCATGCCGAGGGGCGCGGGGACGGGGTGATAGGCATCGCAATAGCGGGTGTGCGAATGCGCCGGATCGGCGGCCAGCAGGGTGTGGACGCGGGTGGTGCCGCTGCGCATATGGCCGACAACGATGATCGGCGGCGCAAGGCGGGTGTCCAGCAGTTCGGGCCGTTCCAGCCACAGCGCGCCGAAGGCGAGCCGGTTTTTCACCACCCGCGACAACTGCCCCCAGGCCATCGCCCGGCCCAGCGGGTTGAGATCGGCCTCGGTATGGACGGCTGCAACGAGCCGCACCAGCCGCTCCCGAAAATCAGCAACATCTTCCTCCGAGCGCCCACCATGCTCTGCCGCCTCGGCCCGCGCGCCGTAGGGCTTGGCCGCCTGCGCCCACAGCGCTTGCGGATCGAGAACGGGCGGGGGGAGCCAGCCCTTGGCCCAGGCCTTGCCAAGCAAGGCATTGGCGCGGCTGGCCAGCGGCCCGCGTGCAAGCAGGTGTTCGCGGGCCAGCGCCATCAGAATGTATCCGCAATATCCAGCAGCCGCGTCAGCCGCGCCGGTGCAACACTACGCCAACTGCGCTGGAGCCACGCTTCGACATCGCCCCAGTCCAGATCGGGCCGGTCAAGAATGATCCCCACCCAGCCGCTCGCCCCGTAGAAGGCGGGTTTGAAATAGGTGCCGGGCTGATCCTCAACCAGAGCATGCAGTTCGTCCATCCCGCTGGTTTTCGCCAGCAGCGCGATGCGGTCATGCCCGTGGGGGCGGTCGGCAAAATAGGCGAAATATTTGCCCGATTTGCCCGTGCCGACCCGGAAGCCGGTCGATCCGAAGCTGTCCTGTTCGCAGGTTTCCGGCAGGGACAGCGCCGCGGCGCGCAGCCGCGCCAGCAGCCAGACCGGATCGCGCCAGCGCGACACGTAGTCAGCCACCGCCCGCGGGTAGAGCTGGTGTTCGGCAAGCTTGACCCGTTCGGCGAGGCTTTCCGCTGTGTCGCCCGTTACGATCGGCACCCGCACCTGCGCCAGCACTTCGCCCGCGTCGAGTTCGGGTGTCACCAGGTGCACGCTGGCCCCGCCGTGGCTGTCCCCCGCCGCGATGGCGCGGGCGTGGGTATCAAGCCCCTTGTACTTGGGCAGCAGTGAGGGGTGGATATTGAGCATCCGGCCCGCCCAGCGGGCTGCAAAGCCATCGGACAGGATGCGCATATAGCCTGCCAGCACAATCGTATCGGCGCCCGCCGCGATCACAGCGGCTTCCATCGCAGCGTCATGCGCCTCGCGGGTGAGACCCTTGTGGGGCAGGGCGAAGGTGGCGATGCCCTCGGCTGCGGCCAGCGCCAGCCCTGCGGCGGCAGGATCATTGCTGGCAACCAGCACGACCTCATAGGGGCAGTCGCCAATCCGGCTGGCATAGACCAGCGCGGCCATATTGGTGCCTGCGCCTGAGATCAGGACGGCAATTTTGGCCTTATCCGTCATGCTGAACTCGTTTCAGCATCCATTCCTCCCCAAGTCACCGCTGTGGTTGCGGCACGATGGACCCTGAAACAAGTTCAGGGTGACGATAAGTTTAAGCGAGATGCACCGCGCTCCAATCGGCCTTCGCCGCCCATGTCTCCACGCTGCCACGCACGGTGCAGCCCTTCTCGCCCGCTTCGATCCGGCCGACGGTGCACACGGTCTCGCCCGCGGCTTCCAGCTTGGCGGTCACTTCGGCGACATTCGCCGCGCTCACGGCCAGCACCATGCCGATACCGCAATTGAAGGTGCGCGCCATTTCCTCAGGCTCGATGTGGCCCTGTGCCTGAAGGAAGGCCATCAGGCGCGGCTGCGGCCACAGGTCGGCATCGACATGGGCGTGCGCGCCGTCCGGCAGGATGCGCGGGATATTTTCAAGCAAGCCGCCGCCGGTGATGTGGGCGAGCGCATTGATCTGCCCTTCGCGGATCAATGGCAGCAGGCTCGCCACATAGATGCGTGTCGGCGCGATCAGCGCGTCGATCAGCAGTTGTTCCTGATCGAACAGGGCAGGGCGGTTCATTTTCCAGCCCCTGTCCGCCGCCAGCCTGCGCACCAGCGAATAGCCGTTGGAATGGACGCCGGATGATGCCAGCCCCAGCAGCACGTCACCGGGAGCCACCTTGTCACCCGTCAGCTGCTCGCCGCGCTCCACCGCGCCGACGCAGAAGCCGGCAAGGTCATAATCGCCGGCGGCATACATCCCCGGCATTTCCGCCGTCTCGCCGCCGATCAGCGCGCAGCCAGCCATCTTGCAGCCCTCGGCAATCCCCGCGATCACCCGCTCCGCAACGCCGTTCTCCAGCTTGCCCGTGGCGAAATAATCGAGGAAGAACAAAGGCTCTGCGCCTTGCACGATCAGATCGTTGACGCACATGGCGACCAGATCGATGCCGACCGTGTCGTGCCGGTCATGTTCGATCGCCAGCTTCAGTTTGGTGCCCACACCATCATTGGCGGCGACCAGCAGCGGGTCGGTGTAACCGGCGGCCTTGGGGTCGAAAAACCCGCCGAAGCCCCCCAGCTCGCTCGTCGCGCCGGGCCGCGCGGTGGCCTTCGCCAGCGGGGCGATGGCGCGCACCAGCGCATTGCCTGCCGCGATCGAAACGCCCGCATCGGCATAGGTGTAGCCAGTGCCTTGCGGCGCGCTTGTGTCGTTTGTCCCCGAAGTCATGCCCAACCCCATAACCTTTCGCGCTTGGAATTCCACTCGCCATTGGGCAAAGAACACGCGATTTTCCCCATGAGCGCGTCTCTCTCTCTTTCCAGCCCCGGTGCTGCCCTGTCTCGTCCCCTGCGGCGATGGCTTGGCGGTGCGGCATTGGCGCTTGCGCTGATGGGCGGCGGCTATGCCTTGGTGGCGCAGGTCGCAGGCGAACGCGGGATCGCGCCGACTGCTGCCAGCGCCGATATTGAAGTGCGCGGCATCAGCGTCGATGTGCAGGGCAAAAGCGCCGAAGACGCCCGCGCCAATGGCTGGCGCGAAGCCCAGCGCAAGGCGTGGGCGCAGATCAAGGGGCCGAAACTCTCCGACAGCCAGCTTGACGGTCTGGTCTCGGCCATTGTGATCGAGCGCGAGCGGCTTGGCCCGCGCCGCTATATCGCAACGCTGGGCGTGGTGTTCGATCGCCAGCGTGCGGGCAGCTATCTTGGCGGCGCGCAGCAGGCGTCGCGGTCGGCCCCGCTGCTGCTGATCCCGGTGGTCGAAAGCGGCGGCGCCTATATCACCTTTGAACAGCGCAACCCCTGGCAGCGCGCCTGGGCCGAGTTCAATCCGGGGGCAAGCCGGATCGACTATGTGCGCTTGAGCGGCGCGGGCGGCGATTCGCTGCTGGTCAATTTCGGGCAGGCCGGGCGGCGCAGCCGGGCGTGGTGGCGCAGCACGCTTGACCAATATGGCGCAACCGATGTTCTGATGGCCTTTGCGCGGCTCGACCACCAATTTCCCGGCGGGCCGGTCAGCGGCACCTTCACTGCCCGCTTTGGCCCGGACAATCGCCCGCTTGAAACCTTCACGCTGAAGGCCGACAGCCCCGATGCGGTGCCTGCGATGCTGGCACAGGCGGTTGAGCGGATGGACGGGATTTTCACTGCCGCCCTTACCGCTGGCCAATTGCGTCCCGATCCCAGCCTGAGGCTGGGCGCAGGCGGCCAGATTGATCCGGCGATCCAGCAGCTGATCGATATCGGCCGTGCAGCGCAAGCGCGCAAGGCGGCGGCGGCAGCAGCAGCGGCGGCAAACGCCGGGGTGCCCCGGATCGAGGCGCTGCCCGTGACAGGGGTCGAACCGGGCGAGGTCGCGGTGCGCAACTTCACCGTCCAGTTCGCCACGCCCGATGCAGCGGCCTTCGATGCGGCGCTGGGCGCGGTGCGGGGCGCGGGCGGGGTGCGCGGAGTGGGCGTCACCAGCACGGCGATTGGCGGCACGTCGGTGATGAGCGTGGCGTTTGGCGGCTCCATCGACGATCTGGCCGCCGCATTGGAAGCGCGCGGGTTCAGCGTGCGGCGCGGGCCCAATGCGCTTGCCATCAGCCGCTAAGGCAGTCTGGCGCAGACCGCGCGATGGCTGATCCGGAGCTTCCGTCCCAGATTGCGCTGCCGCTGTCAGGTTCGCTGCCGCTCAAGGCCCAGCGGATTGTGGTCGGCAATGCCAACGCCGCCGTGATCGATGCGCTGCAATCGCCTGATCGCTGGCCGTTTCGCGTGGCGGTGCTTGCCGGTCCGCCGCGATCGGGCAAAAGCCTGTTGGGGCGCTGGGCGCTGGGCCTGCATGGGGCAGGCCAGCTGGAAGTGATCGACGATGCCCCCGGCTGGGATGAAACCGCGCTGTTCCACTGCTGGAACGCCGTGCAGCAGGGCGGCACCCGCGAAGGGGCGGCCTTGCTGCTGATCGCCACCACGACCCCGCACACAGAGGGCTGGCGCATCAGCCTGCCGGACCTTGCCTCGCGCATTGGCGGTTCGTTGCAGCTTGCCATCCAGGCTCCCGACGATGTGATGGCCGGTGAGCTGATCCTTGCCCATGCCGAGGCGCGCGGCCTGAGCCTGCCCGACGGCGCGGCAGATTACCTCGTCCCGCGCACCACCCGCAGCTTTGCCGCGATCGAGGCGCTGGTGGCGACGATTGATCGCATCTCTCTTGAACGTCAGACGCCCGCCACCATGTCTGTCTGGCGCGCTGCGCTGGAGGCTCTGCACGGGCCGGAGCAGCAGCGCCTCTTGTAGTGGCCGATTGCATTGGCTGACCTTTGGTGGAATGTGTGGGGCGATGTTCGAGCAGTTGATCAGCTATCTGGATTCTGTGCGGGCGCGCGATCCGGCGCCGCGTTCGCGCTGGGAAATCCTGCTCTATCCCGGTGTCTGGGCGCTGGGCTTTCACCGCGTCGCGCATTGGCTGTTTGAAGCGCAGCTGTATTTTCTGGCGCGGGTGGTGAACCACATCGGTCGGCTGCTCACGGCCATCGACATCCATCCCGGTGCCACCATCGGGAAAAACTTCTTCATCGACCACGGCTTTACCGTGATCGGCGAAACGGCCGAGATTGGCGACAATGTCACGATCTACCAATGCGTTACGCTGGGCGGATCAAACCCCACCAATGGCAAGGGCGGCAAACGCCACCCGACCTTGTGCGACAATGTGATTATCGGTTCCGGCGCGCAGATCATCGGGCCGATCGTGGTGGGTGAACGCGCGCGCGTGGGCGCCAATGCGGTTGTGACCGATGATGTGCCGGCAGGCGCCACGATGATCGGGCTGAAGGCGCGCTCGACGCTGGTTCCGGCGGACGAATGGCTGCGCGAATTCATCCCCTATGGCACGCCCTGCGATGATCCGCCGTGCGACGATCAGGGCCGCCCCCGGCGCGATTGCGTCGAAAAGCTGGAGGCTGAAATCGCTGCCATGCGGGAAGAAATGGCGCTGATGAAGGCGATGCTGGCCGAGCGTAGCGTGCCGCTCCCTCCAGCCCCTGAACCCACCCCCGAACCGGTGGCCGCGCCGGTGCGTCTGCGCAAGCGCGCGGCCAAGGACTGACGCTTGACCAGCCCACCGCACAGCCCGGGCGGTTCGGGACAGGTGGTCGCCTTTCCGTCGCGCGCCGCCGATCAGGTCGGGTTTGAACGGCCCGAGTTGATGCGCATTCTCGATCTGTATGGCCGCATGGTCGCTGCCGGGGAATGGCGCGATTATGCGATGGATTTCGATCGCCACGCCGCCACCTTCGCCGCCTTCCGCCGCGCGGCGGAGCGCCCGCAGGCGCGGGTGGAAAAACGCCCGGCCTTGCGCGGCAAGCAGGGGATGTGGACGCTGTTTGGCGAACACGGCCAGGTGCTGAAACGCGGCCACGATCTGGCCGGGGTGCTCGCCCCGATGGAGCGGCGGTTGCTGAAGGCCGTGGACGACTGAGCTTGCAAAGCAAAGGCCCGCCCCTGCGCAGGGGACGGGCCTTGATGGCGTTAGCTGGCCGCGGGTTTAGCCGCGCGCGCTCGCAGGCCCCGTGCCAGTGACCTTCTGCATCGCTTTCAGAATATTGCCCGATTGCTCGCTGCCCGATTGCGGGGCGGTGAGGTTGGTGAAGGCGTTGATTTCCTCCCAGCGGGCGGCAAAGCCTTCGACCGTGCGGTCTTCATCCTTCAGCCACACCGCATCGTTCATCACGGTCCACGACGAGTGGAACCCGCCCGCGCCCGCGCCGACGATGGCGTTGGTGGGCGCATCGTCCGAAACGAGGAACAGCGCGGCCGGAACCACGTTTTCCGGCGCGAACAGCTTGAAGGCTTCTTCGGGGAACAGGTCTTCGGTCATGCGGGTGCCCGCGACCGGCGACAGGGTGTTGCAGCGCACGTTGTACTTCGCGCCTTCCAACGCCAGCGTCTTGGTGAGACCGGCTAGGCCCAGCTTGGCCGCGCCATAGTTCGCCTGGCCGAAATTCCCGAACAGCCCGGTGGACGAAGCGGTCATCAGCACGCGGCCATAGCCCTGCTCACGGAAGGTTTCCCAGCACGCCTTGGTGGCAAAGGCGCTGCCGGTGAGGTGGACCTTGACCACGAATTCAAAGTCCGCCGGCTCCATCTTGATGAAGGTCTTGTCGCGCAGCACGCCGGCATTGTTGATGAGGACATGCACGCCGCCCCACTTCTGCTTGGCGTCGGCGACCATCTTTTCCATCTGGTCGTATTCGGTCACAGACGCGCCGTTGGCGATGGCTTCGCCGCCCATCGCCTCGATTTCAGCGACCACCTGCGCGGCGGCATCAGACGTCCCGGTGCCGTCACGCGATCCGCCAAGATCGTTCACCACAACCTTCGCGCCGCGCCGGGCGAGTTCCAACGCATAGGCCTTGCCAAGCCCGCCGCCCGCACCGGTGACGATGGCGACCTTGTCCTTGAAGCTGATGGTCATCTGGGTTTCTCCTGTCCAAAGATGCGGCGCGGTTTACGCCTGCGTAAAGCAAATTGCGGGCGCTGCGTGGCACTTTCGCGCGATGCTTGCAACTGCCGAGGTGACAGGGGGCTGTGCCGTAAGGTCAGGCGGCCGGATGAAGCGCGGCAAGGGCGGGAATCAGGGCGCTGAACGAATCGATCACACCATCCGCGCCCAATTCATGCGGCGGCTTGTCGCAGTAGCCATAGGCCGCCGCGATCACCGGGACGCCAGCGGCCTTGGCGGCGCGCACATCATAGGTGGAATCGCCGATGAACACGAAGCGCCCGCCGCCCAGTGCTTCCCTTGCGGCAAGCACCGGGGCGGGGTGGGGCTTGGCGAGGAATTGGCCGTCAGGGCCTTTGCCCATGCTGTCCCCGCCGATCACGGTTTCGAAAGTGCCGATCAGATCAAGCTGGGTCAGCACGCTGCGGGCAAAGGCTTCAAACTTGTTGGTGACCACGGCCATCCGCACGCCCTGCGCGGCCAGATCCGCCAGCACCTCGCGCACGTGCGGATAGGGTGCGGTGTGGACCGCATTGTTCGCCTCGTAAAACCCCAGCATGGCCTTGTAGAGCCGCCGGAATTCTTCATCGACCACGCCGCCCTGTGCGTCCAGCGCGCGCGCCAGCATGATCTTGGCCCCGCCGCCGATCAGATCCTTGCTCGTTTCAACCGACACCTCGGCAAAGCCCCCCAGCACCAGCGCATGGTTCACCGCCGCGCCCAGATCGCGGAAGGTATCGAGCAGCGTGCCATCAAGGTCGAAGCCGATGGCGTCAAAGGGGATCGTCGTCATGGTGCGTCCGGTGCCGGATGGTTCTTCAAACCGCAAGCAATTGCTGGCAAGCGCAGCTTTCCCTAAGGACAGCGCATGACCGATACGACTTACCCCTTTGCCGCCATTATCCTTGCCGCGGGCAAGGGCACCCGCATGAAAAGCGACACGCACAAGGTGCTGCACTCCATCGCGGGCAAGCCGATGCTCGACCACCTGATGGCGAGCGTTGCCGAACTTGCGCCGCAGCGTCTGGCGGTGGTGGTGGGCGCGGGGCGTGACCAGATCGAGGCGGCGGTGGGAGAGCGGGCGGTGACCTGCCTGCAGGAGCCGCAGATGGGCACCGGTCATGCAGTCGCACAGGCCGAAGGCGCCTTGCACGGCTTTGCGGGCGATGTGTTGGTGCTCTACGGCGACGTACCCTTCGTCAAGGCGAGCACGATGCGCGCGATGCTGGAACGGCTGCACGGCGCTGACAACCCTGCTGCCGTGGTGCTGGGGTTCGAGCCTGACGATCCGCTCGCCTATGGCCGGGTGATTGCCGATGATGACGGCCGCATTATCAAGATGGTCGAATACAAGGATGCGGACGAGGGCGAGCGCGCCTGCCGCTTGTGCAATTCCGGCCTGCTGGCGGCCCGCGCCGAAGACCTGTTCGCGCTGCTCGCGCGGGTCGGCAATGATAATGCGCAGGGCGAATATTACCTCCCCGACATCGTCAACATCGCCATCGCTGACGGGCGCAGATGCGCTGTCATCACTGCGGCCAGCGAGCATGAAGTCGCCGGGATCAACTCGCGCGCCGAACTCGCCGATGCCGAAGCCCGCTGGCAGGCCGCCCGCCGCAGCCGCGCGATGGACGAGGGCGCGACCCTGATCGCGCCCGAGACGGTGTTCTTCAGCCACGACACGGTGCTGGGCCGCGATGTGACCATCGAACCCAACGTCTTCTTCGGCCCCGGCGTCACCATCGCCGACAATGTCCTGATCCGCGCCAACAGCCACATCGAAGGCGCAAGCCTTGCCAGCGGCGTGAAAGTCGGCCCGTTTGCGCGCCTGCGTCCCGGCACGGTGCTGGGCGAGGGCAGCTTCATCGGCAATTTCGTCGAGGTGAAGAACGCAGTGCTGGGTGCCGGTGCCAAGGCCAGCCACCTCACCTATCTTGGCGATGCCACGGTGGGCGCGGGCGCGAATATCGGGGCGGGCACGATCACCTGCAATTACGATGGGTACTTCAAGTACAAGACCGTCATCGGGCCGGGGGCATTCATCGGCTCGAACTCGTCACTGATCGCGCCGGTCACCATCGGCGCCGATGCGATTGTGGCGGCGGGCAGCGCGGTCAGCCGCGATGTCGCGCCCGGAGAGCTGCGCATGGTGCGCGCCGAGCAGCTGGTGAAGGACGGCTGGGCCGACCGCTTTCACGATGCGATGAAGAAGAAAAAGGCAGCGGAGAAAAAGGGGTGAGCGACACGCCGAATTGCTGGCTGTGCGCCCGCCCGCTGGGCGATATCGTCCAATGGCATCACCCCGTGCCCAAGGCCAAGAAGGGCAAGGTGAAGGTGCCGATCCACCCGATCTGCCACAAGACGATCCACGCCAACTTCACCAACAACGAATTGGCGCGCATCGGGGACAAGGCCAGCGTCATTCGGGACAATCCCGCCATCGCCAAATTCGTCGCGTGGATTGCCAACAAGCCCGCCGATTTCGACGCACCGACGCGTTGATTGCGGCGCGCATACCTCCCGCCCCACCTCCCCGCCCGGCCACCAAAGCTACCTCGGGCAATGGTAACCGGACGGGAAGGTAGGGCGGGAGGGCAAAGCAACTCAGGAACCTTTGCGCGCGCCAAGGGCTCAATGGCGAGGAGCCTTGCATAAAGGAAGCTGAACCATGAACACCCGCCGCTGGATCGCCGCCGGGCTCGGCCTAGCCGCTGTAGGAGCCGCCGCCGTGTATGCCCAAGTTCGCAACGCCGAAGAGCCGGAATTCACGGTTATCCGCACGCAAGGCGGGTTTGAACTGCGCGATTACCCGGCGCTGGTGGTTGCGGAAGTCACCGCGTCAGGCGACCGGCAGCGCGCCAGCGGGGCGAGTTTCCGCCGGCTTGCGGCCTATATCTTCGCGCAGGATCGCCCCCAAGGCGGGGAAAGCATCGCCATGACCGCGCCGGTGCTCCAGCAGCAGACGGCAGCAGGCCAGTGGCAGATGCGGTTTGTGATGCCCGCCAAATATACGCTCGAAACCCTGCCGCCTGCGCCGTCCGACATTACGCTGGCCCGGGTGCCCGCGCGGCGGATGGCGGCGATCCGGTTTTCGGGCCATGGCAACGCGGACGATCTCGACGCGCGCGAGGCGCAATTGCGCGGCTGGCTGGCGGCGCAGGGTCTTGCGCCTGCGGGCGCGGCTGAATTCGCCTTCTACAATGCGCCGATGGTGCCCGGCCCGCTGCGCCGCAACGAGGTACTGATCCCCGTTGCAGCGCCATAGGCTTCAGGCATCCTGCATCCGCGTCTCGTCGCCGCCGCTGGCGAGATAGTCCGCCTCCCACTGGTCGAACTCGCTGCGGCTCAGCAGATAGCGGGTCCGCGCTTCATGGAAGCTGATGGCCCGGTCGCGCACAGCGCGCACCACTTCGTCCTTGCGGGCCTTCGACCAATGGACCCGGTGGGTCTTGGGAAGCTGGTTGTAGCTCTTGATCGCATCGGCGATCGAAATGTCTCTAGGGTAGGCCATCGTTTCTGATCCTCATCAATGCTCATCGCCCCCGATGGACCCAGTTTTGACGGCGCGGCCTAACGAGATGCTGCCAAACAGGGTTAATTCTGTATTGATGAAACGCACCGTGCTGTGCGCAGGACGAATGGAGCCGAAGTGTCGGCTGGCTTTACAGGCACAGCGCTACCTTGCGGCGGCGCATGCAAAAAGGGGCGGCCCCCGCGGAGCCGCCCCCTTGATGTGGTGACATAGGCCAGCGATCAGCCGCCCGGCTGGGGCGCCATCAACCGCTGCATCAGATAGATGAATTGCAGCGCCTGAAGCTTCGCGCGCTGTTCGTTGTCGACCCCGCCCGAATGGCCGCCGGTCGTATCCTCGAAGTAGTAATAGGGCTGGCCCAGCGCCTTCAGCTTGGCCGCGCCCTTGCGCGCGTGGGCGGGGTGGGTGCGGTCATCCGCGGTGGATGCCCACAGAAACGGGGAAGGGTAGTCCACGCCCGCCACGATCTTCTGATAGGGCGAATAGCCATCGATCCACGCGCGCTGTTCGGGGATGCGCGGATCGCCATATTCGCCGATCCACGATGCGCCGCGCCCGATCAGGTGATAGCGGACCATGTCGAACAGCGGGATCTGCACGATCGCCGCGCCGAACAGGTCGGGCCGCTGGGTAAAGGCGGTGCCGACCAGCAGACCGCCCTGGCTGCCGCCCTGAATGCCAAGATGCTGCGGCGAGGTGAAACCGCGCTTCACCAGATCATCGGCCACGGCGATGAAATCATCCCAGGTGCGCTGCTTGTTTTCGCGGATCGCGCTCTGGTGCCAGCCGGGGCCAAATTCGCCCCCGCCGCGCATATTGGCCAGCACATAGGCGCCGCCCTTTTCCACCCACATCTTGCCGGTTGGCCCCAGATAGGCGGGCAGGCGCGGCACCTGAAACCCGCCGTAACCGGTCAGCAGCGTGGCGGTGGAGCCATCGGCTTTCATCCCCTTGGGCTTGACGATGAAGTAGGGGATCTTGGTCCCGTCCTTGCTGGTCGCCTCGTGCTGTTCGACCGCCATTCCGGCCGGATCGAAATAGGCCGGGCTGGTCTTGAGCACGGCCGGCGGGGCAGTGCCATCGGAATAATACAGCGTGGTCGGCTCAAGAAAGCCGGTCACGGTGTACATGATCTGGTCGGTCTCGTCGGAAGATGCCGCAATGCCCAGCGTGGCATTATCGGGCAGGGGCACGGGCTTGCTGACCCATTGGCCGCCCTCAAAATTGAATTGCAGCACCTTGCCGACCACATTGTCGAGCAGCGCCACAAACAGCGCAGTGCCTGTCACGGCGCCGCCCTACTTGGTCTGGCGTTCACCCGGCGCCCAGACCAGCGCCTTCTTCGCGCCGTTGGGGTTGGCCTTCCATTCTTCCAGATTGACCGCGATCAGGCTGTCGGCGGGGAAGGTCTGCCCGTCCACTGTCCAGTCGACATCGGTCGAGATGAGCACGTGCCCATCGACAATCCCGTAGAGCGAGGCTTTTTTCGGAATGTCGAGTTCCAGCCACTGGCCGTTTTGCTCGACGTAGTTGATGCTTTCGTGGAAGCTGATCCCGCGAAAGGCGGTGCGGGCGTGGATCGTGCCGGTGTTGTCGCGCAGCAGACTGGCGCCCGCCCAGACATCGGAGGCCTCGCCCCGGAAGATTTCGGGAGCGTCCTCGATCCGGGTGCCGCGCTTCCAGACGCGGCTGGTGAAGGGGTATTCGCTTTCCGTCAGCGTGCCTTCGCCAAAACCGCGGCCGACCAGCAGGGTGTCTTCATCGATCCACTGGATGCCGCCCTGGCTTTTCGCATCGAGCACAAAGCCGCCTTCGACGAATTGCTTGGTCGCCGTGTCGAATTCGCGCATGATCGTGGCATCTTCGCCGCCATCGGACAGGGCGATCATGCACTTGTTCAACGCGGGCGGCAGGCAGGTCGAGCCCTGATAGACCCACTCCTTGCCTTCGGCCTTGGCCAGCGCATCAACATCGAGGATGGTTTCCCACTCCGGCTTGTCGGTCCGGTAGCTTTCCAGCGTGGTGCGGCGCAGCAGGCCCTTGGGGTTCGCCTTGTCCTGCCAGAAATTATACAGGCCATCAGGGCGGAAGCTGACGAAGGGGATGCGGTCTTCGCTGTCGAAGATCGCCAGCGCTTCGGCCTTGGCCTGCGCATAGCGCGGATCGGCCTCGAAGGCGGCGAGGGTGCGCTCGTTCTCCTTGGCGACCCATGCGAGCGCCTCGGGGCTGCGGGCTTCTTCCAGCCAGATATAGGGGTCTTGCTCAGGGCCGGGGATCGGGGCCTCGGCAGCAGGAGCGGTCTGGGCCTGTGCGGCGGTTGTGGATGCGGCGGTCATGGCAAGCGCCAGTGCGAAAGTGGAGACAAGTTTCAAGCGTCCTCTCCTCGGGGGAAATCAGGGCGCTGTTGTGCCGGGGGCAAGGCATAAAGGGAAGGGGATTCAAACAAAAAGGGCGAGCCATCGGCCCGCCCCTGTTGTGCGTTCGTCGAATGGTGGGGGGTTACCCCTCGACGTGTTCGGCCAGCACGGTGAGGCCCGTTTCATTGACCTCGGCAAAGCCGCCGCGCACCTGGATCACCACCGGCGCGGAATTGGCCGTGGCAAACACCTGCAGCGCCCCGTCGCGGATGGTCGACATGAACGGCGCGTGGCCTTCCAGCACGCCGAATTCACCTTCCGTGCCAGGGACGACCACCATGTGGACGTCTTCCGAACGGACAAGCTTGGCCGGAGTGACGAGTTCGAAGTGGAGGGGCATGATGCCTTACGCCTCTTCAGCCATCTTCTTGGCCTTGGCGATCACATCGTCGATCCCGCCAACCATGTAGAACGCCTGTTCGGGCAGGTGGTCATATTCGCCGTCGACCACCGCCTTGAAGCTCTTCACGGTGTCTTCGATCTGCACGAACACGCCCGAGATGCCGGTGAAGACTTCGGCGACGTGGAACGGCTGCGAAAGGAACTTCTGGATCTTGCGCGCGCGGGCAACGATCGTCTTGTCCTCTTCCGAGAGCTCATCCATCCCGAGAATGGCGATGATGTCCTGCAGGCTCTTGTACTTCTGCAAGGTTTCCTGAACGCGGCGGGCGGTTTCGTAGTGCTCCGCGCCGACGACGCGGGGTTCGAGCACGCGCGAGGTCGAGTCCAGCGGATCGACCGCCGGGTAGATGCCGAGTTCCGAAATCGCGCGGTTCAGCGTCGTGGTCGCATCCAAGTGAGCGAACGAGGCAGCAGGCGCAGGGTCGGTCAAATCGTCCGCGGGAACGTAGATCGCCTGCACCGAGGTGATCGAACCCTTGGTGGTCGAGGTGATGCGCTCCTGCAGCTTGCCCATGTCGGTCGCGAGGGTCGGCTGATAGCCCACGGCCGAGGGAATACGGCCGAGCAGCGCCGACACTTCCGAACCGGCCTGCGTGAAGCGGAAGATGTTGTCGACGAAGAACAATACGTCCTGGCCTTCAACGTCGCGGAAATATTCCGCCATGGTCAGGCCCGACAGAGCAACGCGCGCGCGGGCGCCCGGGGGCTCGTTCATCTGGCCGAACACCAGCGCCACCTTGGAGCCTTCCGAGGTCGCATTGCCATCGGCGTCCTTGGCGATAACGCCGGCGTCGAGGAATTCGTGGTAGAGGTCGTTACCTTCGCGGGTGCGTTCACCCACGCCCGCGAACACCGACACGCCGCCGTGGCCCTTGGCGATGTTGTTGATGAGTTCCTGGATCAGCACGGTCTTGCCCACGCCCGCGCCGCCGAACAGGCCGATCTTGCCGCCGCGCGCATAAGGCGCGAGCAGGTCGATCACCTTGATCCCGGTGACGAGGATCGCCGCGTCGGTCGACTGGTCGATGAATAGCGGAGCTTCGGCGTGGATCGGCATGGTGCTTTCCGCACCGATCGGGCCGCGCTCGTCGATGGCTTCACCGATCACGTTCATGATGCGGCCCAAGGTCTTGGGGCCAACCGGCACCGAAATCTGCGCCCCGGTGTTGATGACTTCGCTGCCGCGGGTCAGGCCCTCGGTCGCGTCCATCGCAATGGTGCGCACGGTGTTTTCGCCAAGGTGCTGGGCGACTTCGAGCACCAGCGTCTTGTCGCCGTTGCGGGTTTCGAGCGCGGTCAGAATCGCGGGCAGTTCACCCGGAAACTGCACGTCGACGACAGCGCCGATGACCTGGCTGATGGTGCCGTTGGTGGTCTGGTTGAGAGCGGGGGCGGTGGCCATGATTGTTTCCTTGGCTTTCGATTAGAGCGCTTCTGCGCCCGCGATGATTTCGATGAGTTCGGTGGTGATCGCCGCCTGACGCTGGCGGTTGTAGATGATCGTGAGCTTGCTGATCAGCTCGCCCGCGTTGCGCGTGGCGTTGTCCATTGCGGTCATCGAGGCGCCTTGTTCGGATGCCTCGCGTTCCAGCAGCGCCCCGAACAGCTGGGTGCGCACATAACGCGGCAGCAGCTCTTCGAGGATTTCTTCCTCGCTAGGCTCGTATTCCACCACCGAATCCAGCGGCACGGCATCGGTCGGGGCGGGGACAGGGATCAGCTGGTTGATGGTCGGGTCCTGCGCCAGTGCCGATTTGAAGGTCGGGTAGACGAGGTGCGCGACATCAAACTTGCCCGCGTCAAACATCGCGATCAGCTCGTTCGCGATGGCTTCGGCCTCGGCGAAACCGGGCGTCTTGACCGTGCTGGTATCGAAGCCTGCGCCGATCAGAGTCGGAAATTCGCGCTTGAGCGGCGCGCGGCCCTTTTTGCCGACGAGGTAGAATTCGACCGTCTTGCCAGCAGCAATCAGCTCCTTCGCCTTCAGCTTGGCGGCCTTGACGAGGTTGGAGTTCAAGCCGCCGCACAGGCCCTTGTCGGTGTTGACCACCACCAGCAGGTGGCGCTGATCCGACCCGGTGCCTCCGAGGAGCTTGGGGGCACTATCCCCCGCAACCTTGCCCGCCAGCGACGCCATCACCGCGGCAAGGCGCGTGGCATAGGGCCGGCCGGCCTCAGCCGCCGCCTGCGCACGGCGCAGCTTCGCAGCCGCAACCATCTGCTTGGCCTTGGTGATCTTCTGGGTCGATTTGACCGAGTTGATCCGACCTTTGAGTTCCTTCAGTGAGGGCACTGCGCGGCGTCCTTACGCGAACTGCTTGGCGAAGGCTTGGAGCGCGGCCTTGGTCTTGTCCGCGACTTCGCCTTCGAACTTCTTGCTGGTGCGGATCTCGGTCAGGACCGAGCCGTGCTCACGGCGCATGAAATCGAGCATCTGCGCTTCGTATTCGTTCACGCGGTTCACCGGGATGCTATCGAGGAAGCCGTTGGTGCCGGCGTAGATCGACACGGTCTGTTCTTCGAAGGGCATCGGCGAGAACTGCTTCTGCTTCAGCAGCTCGGTCAGGCGCGCGCCGCGGTTCAGCAGCTTCTGGGTCGAGGCATCGAGGTCCGAACCGAACTGCGCAAACGCCGCCATTTCGCGGTACTGCGCCAGATCGAGCTTCATCGAGCCCGAAACCTTCTTCATCGCCTTCGTCTGGGCGGCACCGCCCACACGCGACACCGACAGGCCGACGTTGATCGCCGGGCGGATGCCCTGATAGAACAGGCCGGTTTCAAGGAAGATCTGGCCGTCGGTGATCGAGATCACGTTGGTCGGAATATAGGCCGACACGTCGCCGGCCTGTGTTTCGATGATCGGCAGCGCGGTCAGCGAACCGTGGCCGTTTTCCTCGTTCATCTTCGCGGCGCGCTCAAGCAGGCGGCTGTGGAGGTAGAACACGTCACCGGGGTAAGCTTCGCGGCCCGGTGGACGACGCAGCAGCAGCGACATCTGGCGATAGGCGACGGCCTGCTTGGACAGGTCATCGTACACGATCACGGCGTGCATGCCGTTGTCGCGGAAGAATTCGCCCATCGCGCAGCCGGTGTAGGGCGCGAGGTACTGGAGCGGAGCGGGCTCCGAAGCGGTCGCGGCGACGACGATGGAGTATTCCATCGCGCCGTTTTCTTCGAGCTGCTTGACGATCTGGGCGACAGTCGAACGCTTCTGGCCGACCGCGACATAGACGCAGTAGAGCTTCTTCTTCTCGTCGTCGCCGGCGTTGGCTTCCTTCTGGTTGATGAAGGTGTCGATGGCGACAGCGGTCTTGCCGGTCTGGCGGTCACCGATGATCAGCTCGCGCTGACCGCGGCCGACGGGCACCAGCGCGTCAATCGCCTTGAGGCCGGTCTGGACGGGTTCCGAGACGGATTCGCGCGGGATGATGCCCGGCGCCTTCACTTCGACGCGGCTGCGCTTTTCAGCCACGATAGGGCCCTTGCCGTCGATCGGGTTGCCGAGCGCATCGACCACGCGACCCAGCAGGCCCTTGCCGACCGGCACGTCAACGATGGTGCCGGTGCGCTTGACGACATCGCCTTCCTTGATCTCGGCGTCCGAGCCGAAGATCACGACGCCGACATTATCGGCTTCGAGGTTCAGCGCCATGCCCTGCACGCCATTGGCGAATTCGACCATCTCGCCGGCCTGCACCTGATCGAGGCCGTGGATACGGGCGATCCCGTCACCCACCGACAGCACCGTGCCGGTTTCGCTGACTTCGGCTTCGGTGCCGAAATTGGCGATCTGGTCCTTGATGACCTTCGAGATTTCTGCGGCGCGAATTTCCATTTTTCGTGTCCTTTAAGCCTGCATGGCTTTGGCGAGCGAGTTGAGACGGGTGCGGATCGAGGCATCAATGCGCTGCGAACCGATGGTGACGACAAGGCCGCCCAGCAGGTCGGGATCGACCGCGGCGGTGAGCATGACAGTGCGGCCTTCGCGCGCCGTCAGCTTGGTCTTCAGAGCGGCGATCTGGTCATCGCTCAGCGGGTGCGCGCTGGTGACCGTTGCGGTCACTTCGCCGCGCTGGGCCGCAGCAACCGCCTTGAAGGCGCTGATGATCGCGGGCAGCTTGGCCAGCCGGCGATTGGCCGCGAGCACGCCGATGAAATTGGTGGTGAGCGCGCTGAGCTTCAGCTTCTTCGCCACGGCCGCCATCGCGCTGCCTTGCACATCGCGGGCAAGCTCGGGATTGGTGGTCAGCGCCGCCAGATCACCCGATTCGGCCAGGGCAGCACCCAGCGTTTCGAGATCCTTCTCGACCGCGGTCACCTTGCCACTTTCCGCGGCCAGATCGAACAGGGCCGAGGCATAGCGTCCAGCCAGGCTGGCCTTGATACCGGCGGAAATATCCACGCGCGTGAAATCCTCTCGGGAAGCTTCAAAGGGTAAATTGCTTGGGCCTTGGATGCGGGACATGCACAAGGGCACCCCGTCAAGGTTGGCGCGCGCCTAGCAATTGATTCCGGTTGGTGCAAGCCACGAGGGGGAGGAATTGTGCAGGTGCGAAGGATGCGGCGGGCGCCGCTAGTTTTCGGCATAGGCGGCAGCAAGGCGTCGGCGCGCCTGTGCCATCGCGCGCATCACGGTCGGATAGCGCAGCAGATCGTCGCAATAGAACACCGGTGCAGGGAGCGTTCCGCCGGTCGCATCGTCCCGCACTTGCGCCATCGGGGTCACTGCGATTGCGGTATCCAGCGCGGGCAGCAAGACATCAAAGGCAGAACTGATGTCGCCGCGCGAATGTTCGGCCAGCACTTGTCCCCAGCGGTTACCCTGTTCGCGCAGCACCCGCTCATCGGCCTCGGGCAGCCCCTTTTCCCCGAGCGAGCTCAGACAGTAGGACATGGCAAAGCCGGTGATGTGGCTGTCGAGCAGGACGGCGGCGGGCGCGTTGACGCGGGCTGGCGGGGCGATGCAGCCGCTCAGTGTCAGGGGGGCCGCCAGCAGCGCTGCTGCCACCATCACGCGCCCCTGGATCACTTAGCCGCCCCGGATTTCGCGGTGCAGCTGTAGACCAGCCGTTCGTTGGGCCGGTCAGGCAGATTGGCGATCAGGGCCGATTGCTGTTCGCCCAGATCCCGTGCGCCGTCGCTGACCCCGCAGGCAGGCGGGGTGTAGGCAGCGCGGGCCTCGCGCGCGGCGGCTAGCGCAGCTTGACCCAACAGATAGCGGTCGGTGCGCAAGGTGCGGGTCGCCGGGTCATAGGTGTTGACCGCGATGGCCGCATCGTCCTGCGCGGCGAACACACGGCTCCATTCGCCCCCTTGGCCGAGGCCGTATTGCGTGCGCCCGTTGACGCAGCCATCGGCGGACCAGCTGAAGGTGACATCATCGGTGCGGGCGGCGGTCACGCGGCTGCGATCCGGCACCAGCGTGCAGATCAGAGCGCCCTCGGCGGAGGGCCCGTTGGCCGTGGCGGGGCCGGGCGCACCGCCGGTTTGCGCCTGCTTCAAGGCGGCCGCGACCCGGTCTTCGATTTCAGCAAGGCCGGGGCGGGTGATCCATAACAGCACGGCAGCGACCAGCGCGGCTGCCGACAGGGCGGCGGCAAGTTTGGCGTGATTGCGCCGCGCCTCGTCGCTCCGCCACACTGCAGCGCCGTAGCCTGCACCCAGCGCCAGCAGCAGCGCGATCAGCGCCAGCGCCATGCGGTTTTCGCGCGCTTCGAGCACTTCCATCTGCGCCGTCAGCCGGGCCTTGTCGCGCACCTCGCGCAAGGTTTCCGCCCGCTCGGCCAGCTGGGCGCGGGCTTCGGATTGCTGGGTTGCAAGGCGTTCGCGTTCTTCGGCATTCAGTTCATCGATCGAACGGCAGGGGAGGGTATTGACGGCCGGTTCCACCCCGTTGCTGCGCAAAAACGGCAGCAATTCGCGCAAACTCACCGCGAAATAGAACTCTGCCTCGCCGCTGTTCGAATCCGCGCTGAAGGAGTTCACCCCGATCACCCGCCCGCACGGATCAAGCAGCGGCCCGCCCGAATTGCCCCGCGCAATCGGCGCGGTGTGGAGGATCGTGTCGAACTGCCGCGAAGGGCGCTCGCCCGACAGGTACCCGCGCGATTTGACAGGCGGTTGCGCGCGGAACACGTCATTCATATCAAGGCCTTGCGCCAGATCGACATTCATGGGGTAACCCACCGCCGACACCTCGCCAAGGTTGGCGCTTACCCCGCCGGCCATTGCCAGCGGCGGCAGGCGCAGGCTGCCCTCGGCGATTTCGAGCAAGGCCAGATCATTGCGCGGGGATATGGCCACAACCCGCGCAAAGGCGCCGCCTGCGCCTTCGGGTGGGACGATGCCGATACGCAGGGTATCGTCCTGCGCGGCCTGGCTGACGACATGGGCATTGGTGATGATCCGATTCGGCGAGACGGCAAAGCCGGTGCCGTGGGAGATCGGCACAGTCTCCCCGTCCTCCTCGCCGATCAGCACCACCCGCACCACGCCGCGCGAAGCCGCGTCGACATCGCCGGGATCGGCCGCGGCCGGAACGCAAATCAGGGTCACAAGCAGCGCGAGCGCGCCCAAAAGCCGGGTCATGGCGCAGGCTTATAGCCGCTTTTGCGCCAAGCGCGATATGGTGGACGACATTGACCGCAAGAACACAGGGTGCGGCGCGGGCGTTGCTGTGGCACAGTGTTTCACGTGAAACATTTCGGGAACATTTCGGATGACGAGCGCTGGCAGGCGGTGCTGGCCAAGGACCGGCGCTATGATGGCGCCTTTGTCACCGGCGTGCATTCGACCGGCATCTACTGCCGCCCCAGCTGCCCGGCGCGCGCGCCGCTGCGCCGCAATGTGCGCTTTTATGAAGGGGGGCAGGCCGCGGCCAAGGCGGGGCTCAGGCCGTGCAAGCGATGCTCGCCCGATAGCCAGAGCGCGGAGGAGGCCTGCGTGCTGGCAGCGGTTGCCGCGATCCGTGAACGCGGGGCGATGTCGCTGGCGGCGCTGGCTGATCTGACAGGCTATACCGCGACGCATTTTCAACGGCTGTTCAAGCGCAGCACCGGCCTGTCGCCTGCCGCCTTTGCCAAAGCCTGCCGCGAGGAGCGGGTCAGGGATGCCTTGAGCGCGGGTCTCAGCGTGACCGAAGCATTGGCAAGCGCGGGCTACACAGGATCTGGACAGTTCTATGCAGAGACAAAGGGGAGGCTGGGAATGAGCCCAAGTGACTGGAGCCAGGGCGGAGCGGGCAAGCTGATCCATTGGACGGTGCTGCCGACAACGCTGGGGGACATGCTGGTCGCCGCGACGGACAAGGGCGTGTGCTGTCTGGCGTTTGGAGAGGGTGAGGCGCAATTGCGGGCAAGGTTCCCCCGCGCTGAACTGGTCGCGGCGGGCGAGGGGTTCCGCGATCTGTTTGCGCAGGTGGTGGCCGCGGTCGAACAGCCGGGGCCGGGCAGCGCCGCCATCCCGCTCGACGTGCAAGGCACCGCGTTCCAGCAGCGCGTGTGGGACGAACTGCGCCGCATCCCCCACGGCGAAACGCGCAGCTATGGCGAGTTGGCGGCCGCCCTCGGCAACCCGAACGCCAGCCGCGCGGTGGGCGGGGCGAACGGGGCGAACCACATCGCGGTGCTGATCCCCTGCCACCGGGTCATCGCCAGCGACGGGACGCTGGGGGGCTATGCCTATGGGCTGGAGATCAAGGCGGAGTTGTTGAGAAGGGAGGGGGCGTGAAGTGAAAGGACTGAAGCAGCCGATATACGCTGGGAGGGGCTCATCCTTTTGTCACTCCACCGCTCACGAAGATTGCGAAGAGCAATGGCAGTCAGAGCGAAAATGTGCTGTGATTGAAGCAGGTAGAGCTGCCTGAACGACGCGGGGGATACCCTCTTGTTGAACACGTCCTTGATCTCAGCTTGAACTTTCATAAGCGAACGGAATGTCGAGCATGGTCGATGTTGCAAACGTCAGACAGGATCCGGCCTCAAAGAGAGATCTTTTGGAGTTTCTGGAGTTTATATCGGACAATGAAGGTTCTGGTGATTCATCATATGGACTAGAACTGGAATTCTTCGAGCGGAACGGTTTCTCGCCGAAAGTTGCAAACCTCCTATATTGGGATTTTCCCTACTGGGTTTCGCATCCATTATCGCCCTTTGCCATTCAGCGTCCGGACGGTTCTTATCGCGAGGCCGTATGGATTGAAGGCAGCTACGACAGAGATGAAAGCTATGACCCGGAGGGCCGTGACCGCGCTTTCTGTTACGGTCTGGCGTTGCAGCTTCGCAACTTCTTTCGCGAGAAGTTCGATAAGCCGAGATTGTTGAAAGAAGAAATCGATCAATTCAAGTTTGGAGATTTTCCTTGGCTCAATTCACACAAAAGGTTGCCGGAAAAGTTTCCATTTTATGAAGCCAGCGATGATGAATTACGAGCCGCATTCGAATATGCGAGAATGCATTACCCTGAGTACATCGATTATGACCGTGGCTTGATGCAGCTGGTTCTGGCGCAGGGGTACCGTCTTTGTGACGTATATGGACGTGCAATAACAACAGCATACCTGAACGACTCTTTGCTGGCGGTGGTGCCTGATGCTGGCGTGTACGGATATTTGTACGCTTCTCCTGAACTCTTGCGAGAGCTTGTAATGGGGCGCGCCTCGGACATCAGCGACCGTCAATCAGATGTCGCCAAACCATTCTTGAACCTTCTTTCGAAAATCTGGCCTCGAAAATAGCTCGCAAAGGCGGACGCCATGCTTTGGGCGCCGCCGACACATGATCGCGGATCGGGATGACCTTTTCGACCGGCTGCTCGGCTGAAGGAGCGGGGCCCCGGCTCGGAGGCCGGGGCGACGAAGTTAGTCCAGCTTCGGCGGCATCCCCGGTTCGCATTTCGCCATCGCGCGCTGGTAGGCCGGGCGCTCGCCGATGCGTGCGAGGTAGGCCTTGAGGTTGGGCAGGTGGTCGATGCCCATCCCGCTCATCGCGCGGCTGGTGGTGAGCTGGAAGCCCATCATGATGTCGGCCGTGGTGAGCTGCGATCCGCCGAAATAGTCCGCCTCGCCGAGGCGCTGCTCGACGATCTTCCAGCCCTTGGCAACGCGGTCGGCGACGAAAGCGGGCAGCTCGCTCGCGCCCATGAACTGCGCCACCAGCGCCATCATGCCATTGGTCATGAAGGTCGCGTTGGCCCAGTGGTAATAGAACAGGTGGTCGGTGTAATCGCGGTGGCCGGGCGGGGGGGACAGCGGCGTGCCGGGCGCGTATTTGGCGATGATGTAATCCATGATCGCGCCGCTTTCGCCCAGCACCAGATCGCCGTCAGTAATCACCGGGGCGATGCCCATCGGGTGCAGCGCCTTGTACTCGTCAGGCGCCAAGCGGTTGTCGGTGCGGCGGGTGTAGAGTTTGAGGTCGTATTCGATCCCCAGCTCCTCGGCCAGCCAGACGATGCGTTCGGATTGCGACAGGCGCAGGTGGTGGATGGTCAGCATGGCTCTCTCCCTTATGCGTTTCTGGCCCAGCCTTTGCTGGCGGGCACGAGGCTGTCGAGAAATTTTTCTGCACTTTCGAGATATTCGCGCTGCTTGGCCTCGCCCATCCGGTCCCAGGTGGCATAGATGCGCCCGATGCGGTGGTTGCTTGCCAGCCGGTCGCGGTTGGCGTCCATGAAGTGCCAGTAGAGCGGATTGAACGGGCAGGCGTTCGGCCCGGTTTTCTGCGCCACCTTGTACCGGCACTTTCCGCAGTAATCGGACATCTTGTTGATGTAATTGCCGGACGCCGCATAGGGCTTCGTCGCCAGCTTGCCGCCATCGGCATAAAGCACCATGCCTGCCACATTGGGCAGCTCGACCCATTCAAAGGCATCGGCATAGACGGCGAGATACCAGTCGGCGACTTGGCGCGGATCGATCCCGGCGATCAGGCAGAAATTGCCGAGCACCATCAGCCGCTGGATGTGGTGGGCATGGGCATCCTCGCGGGTGGTGCGGATGCAGTCTGACAGGCAGCGCATGTCGGTCTCGCCGGTCCAGAAGAATTCGGGCAAGGGCCGGTGCGCGGCCAATTCGTTGGCCTCGGCGAGGCCCGGCATGGCGTGCCAATAGAACCCGCGCACATATTCGCGCCACCCGATGATCTGGCGGATGAAGCCCTCTACGGAGTTGAGCGGAGCCCTGCCTGATTTATAGGCAGCCTCGGCCTCGCGGCACAATTCGAGCGGGTCGAGCAGGCCGATATTGAGGCTGGTCGACAGCATCGAATGATAGAGGTCGTCCGACCCGTGGACCATCGCGTCCTGATAGGGGCCGTAAAGATCAAGGCGCTGCGCAAAGAAGGCCGCGGCCGCCTCCAGCGCTTCGGCGCGGGTGACGGGCCAGCCGAAGGGTTCCAGATCGCCAAAGTGATCCGCGAAGCGCTGGCCGACCAGCGCGATGACGTCCTGCGTGATCGCGTCGGGCGCGAATTTGGGCGCGGGCGGGGCCTTCATATCGCCCTTGGGCGGTTCGCGGTTGTCCGCATCGAGGTTCCACTGGTCGCCCACCGGTTTTCCGTCATCGCGCATCAGCAGCCCGGTCTTGCGGCGCATCTCGCGGTAGAAATATTCCATCGTCAGGTGCTTGCGCCCTTCCGCAAAGGCGCGGAATTCGGCGTGGGTGGCGATGAAGCGGGTGTCGGGCAGGATGCTGACGGGGCAGGGCAGGCGGCCTTCCCATTCGCACATCGCCTGATGCACGCGCCATTCGCCGCTTTCGGTGACGCGGATTTCGCCGGGCGCGTGGCGCTCGACCGCGCGGGCGACCTCGCCGGTGAAGCTGCCGGTGTTGGCCGGGTCGTCCAGCGTGACGTAATCGACCTGCCAGCCTTCGGCCCGCAGTTCCTCGGCAAAATGGCGCATTGCTGAAAAAATGAGCACGATCTTCTGCTTGTGGTGGCGGACGTAAGTCGCCTCGTCCCACACCTCCATCATCAGGATCACCGCCTCGCCGGGGGCAAGGCCATCAAGGCTGGAGAGATTGCGCGACAGCTGGTCGCCGAGGATCGGCACAAGGATGGGGTTGGTCATGCTGGCGTAATGATCGGCTGCCCGATTGGTGCCTTAGACAAAGCTGTAAGGATCAATATCCACACCCACCCGCACACCGGGCGCAAATTGCACGCCGGCGATCCAATCGCGCAGCACCGCCTGCAAATTGGCGCTGCGCCGCGCGTTCACCAGAAAGCGATAGCGATAGCGCCCGCGCAGCAGCGCCAGCGGGGCAGGGGCGGGGCCGAGGATCTGCACATCGGCCAGGCGCGGGCGCACATCGCCCAATCGCACCGCGGCCTCGCGCGCTTCTTTCTCGTCTTCCGATGACAGGATGATCGCCGCCCAGCGCCCAAACGGCGGCGCGCCGGCATCGCGGCGGGCGGCGGTTTCGGCGGCGTAGAAGCCATTGCGGTCGCCCTCTGCCAGCGCGGCGATGACGGGCGCATCGGGGTGGCGGGTCTGGATCAGCACCTCGCCCGGCTTGGCCCCGCGCCCCGCGCGCCCGGCGACCTGCGCCACCTGCGAATAGGTGCGTTCGGACGCGCGCAGATCGCCGCCTTCAAGGCCGAGATCGGCATCGACCACGCCCACCAGCGTCAGTTCGGGAAAGTGGAAGCCTTTCGTGACGAGCTGCGTGCCGATGATGATGTCGATCGCGCGCGCTTCGGCCATCGCGATGAATTCGCCCGCGCGTTCGGGGGTGTTGAGCGTATCGGAGGTCGCCACCGCGATGCGCGCTGCGGGAAACAGGTCGCGCACTTCGTCAGCAATCCGCTCCACCCCCGGCCCGCAGGCGACGAGGCAATCGCTTTCGCCGCATTCGGGGCAGGCTTCGGGCACGCGCGTTTCAAACCCGCAATGGTGGCAGGCGAGGCGGGCGGACAGGCGGTGTTCGACCAGCCAGGCGCTGCAACTGGGGCATTTGAAGCGGTGCCCGCAATTGCGGCACAAGGTCAGCGGGGCATAGCCGCGGCGGTTGAGGAACAGCAGGCTCTGCTCGCCCTTGTCCAGCCGGTCGCGCAGGGCATCGATCAGCGGCCCGGCCAGCCAGCGCTGGCTGCCGGGCTTTTCTTCCGTGAGGTTGATGAGCCGCACCGTCGGCAGGCTCGCCCCGCCGAACCGGGCGGGAAGATCAAGCTTCGTGTAGACGCCGATATCCGCCATGTGCAGGCTTTCGAGCGCCGGGGTCGCGCTGGCGAGCACCACGGGGATTTTCTCAAACCGCGCCCGCATCACCGCCACGTCGCGGGCGTTGTACCGCACCCCGTCATCCTGCTTGAAACTGATTTCATGCGCTTCATCGACCACGATCAGGCCGAGATTGGCATAGGGCAGGAACAGGGCAGAGCGCGCGCCCACTACGACCTGCGCGGTCCCGTCCGCAATCGCCCGCCATGCCCGCCTGCGTTCGGTGGACCTGAGCGAAGAATGCCACAGCACTGGCGCGGCACCAAAGCGTGCGGCAAAGCGGCTGAGGAAGTTCTCGGTCAGCGCGATTTCGGGGAGCAGCACCAGCACTTGCCGCCCGGCGCGGATCGCCTCGGCGACGGGTTCGAAATAGGTCTCGGTCTTGCCTGAACCTGTCACCCCGTCGAGCAGGAAGGGGGCGAACGCGCGCGCCTGGACGGCCTTGGTCAACGTGCCGGCGACCTCGCTTTGCACAGGCGACAGATCGGGTTGGTGGTGGCCGGGATCGGCGGGCGGGTAAGGGCGGTCAATGTTGACCGTGACCGGCCCCAGCAGCCCCGCGCCCGCCATGCCGCGCAGCACGCCTTCCGAGACGCCTGCTAACGAAGCCAGCTCGCGCATTGTGCCCTGTTCGCCCGCCAGTTTCTCCAGCGCAGTCTGGCGCTGTGCGGTGAGGCGCCCGCTCGCTTCGGCGCCTGTCAGCCGGTATTCGGTCATGGTCGCCGGGCCGCCCAGCGCGCCGCCGCTGGCCAGCGCCATCCGCGCCACGCTGGCCAGCGGAGCGCAGTAATAATCCGCCGTCCATTCGATCAGCCGCCTCAGCGGCGCGGGCAGCGGCGGCACCGGCAGCACCTCAAGGATCGGGCGCAGCCGTTCATAGGCGATTTCGTCCCCCGGCAGGCGGCCTTCGTCCCACACGATCCCCGTCACCTTGCGCGGCCCCAGCGGCGCGATCACCACGCTCCCGGCAGGCGCAGCGACGCCATCGGGCAGCCGGTAATCGAGCGGGCCCAATGCGGCGTTCAAAACTAACAGGCGAATGCGGTTCATCTTGCCGCCATATGGGGCTTGGCAAAGGACAAGGGCAAGCATGGAGACCCGGTAAAAATGAGCGCACTCGTCACATCCCGCCCGACCCGCCGCACCCTGCTGACCGGAGTCGCCGGGGCCGGGGCATTGCTGCTGCTGCCCGCCTGCGCCACCACCGGCGGGTTCAGCATGGTGGAAGCGGTGCGGCGGATGCTGCTGCTCGCCAGCGAAAACGCCTTTGCGCGCCTGACCGCGCCCGGCGGGTTCTGGGATGAACAGGTGGCGCAGCTGGGGCTGGCCGATCTGATGGGGACGCGCGGCGACGTGCTCTCGCGCATTCTGACATCGGCCTTGGTCAAGGACCGGCTGGAGGAACGCTTTGCCGAATACGCGATCGACGCCAGCTTCCGCGCCGCGCCGGTGGTGACCGATGCGATCCAGATGATCGGGTTCGACAATGCCGTCGCGCTGGTGCGCGGCGGGCCGACCGCGGCGAGCACCTTTCTGCGCGGTGAGGTTGGCCCGGCGCTGCTCGACGCGGTGGTGCCCGAACTGGGCGAGGCGCTGCGCCTCAGCCGCGATCCGATTGTCGGCCAAGCCCTCTCGGCGCTGACCGGGGTCGATGTCAGCGGGGTGGCGAGCCGCTTCGGGCGCGCCGTGGACGATGCCGTGTGGGGGGAAATTGCGCGCGAGGAAGCCGCGATCCGCGCCGATCCGCAAAGCACCCGCGATCCGCTGCTGATCGGCGTGTTTGGCGGGCTGGGACGAATCTAGAAGCTGTAATTCAAGGTCAGCTGCGGCACGTGGCTGATCGCATCAGGCGCGCCGGTGCGCGGGGTGATCTGGAACAGGTAGCTGGGCGCAATGCTGAGGCTGTCGTTCACCTCGTAGCTTACCCCGATGATGCTGCGGATCTGCTCCGTGCCGCGCTGGCCGGTGTCGCGGCGGGACTGGACGATCCCGAACCATTCGGCCGACCCCACGATTTCTACCCGCGGGGCCACCGGCTGGGAATACTGCACCCGCTGCCGGATACGCAGTTCGACCTGGTCTGCACCATCAAACCAGCGCTGTTCAAACCGGGTGCGCAGATCCAGCCCGCCAGCGGCGTAGCGAAACTGCTGGTGCGGGCGATATTCGGTGACGCTGCCGGTTTGAAAGACCGACATGCCCCCGCCGATTCGCACCGCGTCATCCAGCCCCTTTTCAAGGCTGACCCGCAAGGTCTGCTGATCGGCCCCGAATTCGGGATCGCGCCAGCGGTAGGAACTATCGACCGTTAGAAACACATCGTCAGCGATTTCGCCGCGGACAAACCCGACCAGCCAGAATTGCGTATCTTCCGGGTTGGCAAGCGCACTCGATGGTTGCCAAGCGGCAAGCATGGCGGCAAGCAGCGTCGCAATTCGTAAGGGCGTTCGACTCATGCCCGCCCCCTAGTCGCGCGCGCGCCTGCCGCCTATCGCTATTTATCGGAGCTGCCCCATGAAGTTCTTCGTCGACACCGCCGAGATCGAACCGATCCGCGAACTGGCGGCCACCGGCCTGCTGGATGGCGTCACGACCAACCCCTCGCTGATCGCCAAGTCGGGCCGCGATTTCATGGAAGTCACGC
This sequence comes from Porphyrobacter sp. TH134, assembly GCF_002855495.1. Classification (GTDB taxonomy): domain Bacteria; phylum Pseudomonadota; class Alphaproteobacteria; order Sphingomonadales; family Sphingomonadaceae; genus Erythrobacter. The sequence continues at coordinate 13,032 of NZ_PKRO01000006.1, read as the reverse complement.
GCGAGATTTGCGGGCTGGTCGATGGTCCGGTCAGCGCCGAAGTGGTCGCGCTCGATCACGCGACGATGATGAAAGAAGCCGAAGTGCTGCGCAAGATCGCCGACAATGTCTGCATCAAGGTGCCGCTGACGGTGGATGGCCTCAAGACCTGCAAGGCGCTGACGGGCGAGGGCACGATGGTCAATGTGACGCTGTGCTTTTCGGCCAATCAGGCGCTGCTGGCGGCGAAGGCCGGGGCGAGCTTCATTTCGCCCTTCGTTGGGCGGCATGATGATAACGGCTTTGACGGGATGGACCTGATCGAAGACATCCGCCTGATCTATGACAATTACAACTTCGCCACCGAAATCCTCGTCGCATCGGTGCGCCACACCACCCATGTGCTGCAAGCCGCCAAGATCGGCGCCGACGTCATGACCGCGCCGCCCAAGGTGATCCACGACCTGTTCAAGCACGTGCTGACCGACAAGGGCATCGAAGGCTTCATGGCCGACTGGGCCAAGACGGGCCAGAGCATCCTGTGACCTCGATCCTCTAAATGGCCGACCCGTCCCCGCTCGATCTGTTCAAACAGGCGCTCACCGGCGCGAGCCGCGCGATTGCGCGCGATCCCGAGGTGGAGGTCGCCTGGAGCGCGGATGTGCCGGGCGCAGCGGGCAACCGCTTCCGCGTGCCCTTGCCGGGGCGCGATCTGCCCGCCGATCAGGTGACCGAAGCGCGCGGCTTTGCCGACAGCTTCGCGCTGAAGCTGCGCCACCACGACGCGGGCCTCCACGCCAAATCCGCGCCCCCTGAACCAATTGCGCGCGCCTGCTATGACGCGATCGAGCAGGTGCGATATGAGGCTTTAGGCGCCAACCGTTTCGGCGGGATGCGCGCCAATCTTGATGCCGCAACCGAAATGCGCACGGCCAGCGACAAGATCGTGCGGGCGCAAAATTCCTCCGAGGTTCCCCTGCAAACCGCGCTCGCCCTGCTGGTGCGCGAGGCGCTGACGGGGGAGGCTGTGCCGGCCAAGGCGCAGGGCGGGATCGAGCTGGTCCGTGATTTTCTCGAAGAAAAGGTCGGCGGCGATTTTGCCGCGCTGGCTGACAGCATCGGCGATCAGGAGGCGTTCCAGAAGCTTGCGCTCGACATGCTGCGCGAACTCGATCTCACCCGGCCCACCGAAAACCCCGACCAGTCCGACACCGACGATGCCGATGATGACGACGCGCCCAGCGACGATAATCAGGGGGAGGACGACAACCAGAGTGAGGGCGATCCGCAGGCCGCCGAAATGGCCGGTGACATGGCCGAAGGCGAGGGGGATGGGGAGCAATCCTCCGATGCCGAAACCGAAGGCGATCTGTCCGAAGGCGAACCGGGCGAGGAAGGCGATGCCTCCAACGCGCCCGTGCGCCCCAACCGCCCGCAGGCCGAAATCCCCGCGAGCGTCGATTACAAGGCCTTCACCACCCGCTTCGATGAGGAAATCGCCGCGCCCGACCTGTGCGACGCGGAGGAACTCGACCGGCTGCGCGCCTATCTCGATAGCCAGCTGACGGGCCTTCAGGGCGTGGTGACGCGCCTCGCCAACCGCTTGCAGCGCCGCCTGATGGCGCAGCAGAATCGCAGCTGGGACTTCGACATGGAGGAAGGCGTGCTCGATGCCGCGCGCCTCGCCCGCGTCATCATCTCGCCCGGCACCGCGCTGTCTTACAAGATGGAACGCGATGTCGAGTTCAAGGACACCATCGTCACCCTGCTGATCGACAATTCGGGCTCGATGCGTGGGCGGCCGATCAGCATCGCGGCGATCAGCGCCGACATTCTGGCGCGCACGCTGGAGCGCTGCGGGGTGAAGACCGAGATCCTCGGCTTCACCACCCGCGCGTGGAAGGGCGGGCAGAGCCGCGAAGCCTGGCTCGCCGATGGCAAGCCGCAGAACCCCGGCCGCCTCAATGACTTGCGCCACATCATCTACAAGCAGGCCGACGAGCCCTGGCGCCGCGCGCGCCGCAATCTCGGGCTGATGATGCGCGAGGGGCTGCTGAAAGAGAACATCGACGGCGAGGCGCTGATCTGGGCGCACTCGCGCCTGCTTTACCGCCCCGAAGAGCGCCGCATCCTGATGGTGATTTCCGACGGCGCGCCGGTGGACGATTCGACCCTGTCGGTGAACTCTGCCGGGTATCTCGAAGCGCACCTGCGCAGCGTGATCGAATGGATCGAGAAGGTCTCGCCCGTGCAGCTGGTGGCGATCGGCATCGGGCATGATGTGACCCGCTATTATCGCCGCGCGGTGACAATCATGGACGTCGAACAACTCGGCGGCACGATCATGGAGCAGCTTGCGGAGCTGTTCGAGGATGAGAAGGGCACAAAACGCAAATGAACGTTACTGAAGCCGTCACTACGCGCCGCTCGATCCGGGCGTTTCTCGACAAGCCCGTCGATCTTGCCACGCTCACCCGCGTGATGGACAAGGCGCGCTGGGCGGCTTCGGGGTGCAATTACCAGCCGTGGGAGGCGAGCATCGTCACCGGTCAGGCGCTGACAGACCTTCAGGCGAAGATCATCGCCAATGGGCCGGGTGCGGCGGAGTATGATTGGGCCGCTCCGGGGCAGGAAGAGGCTTACAAGAAGCGCCTCGACGGGGTTTCGGCGGGGATGTTCGGCGCGATGGGCATTGCCCGCGACGATGGCGCGGGGCGCATGGCGGCGATGGCCAAGAACACCACCAGCTTCGGCGCGCCCGCAGTCATGTTCGTCTACTTCCCGCGCCTGATGAAGGAGCCGCAGTGGTCGGATGTCGGCATGTGGCTCGCCACGGTCGGGCTGCTGCTGCGCGAAGAGGGACTGGATTCCTGCTGGCAGGAGTTCATGGCGCTTTATGCCAATACCATCCGCGACTTCCTCGGCCTCGATCATGAACGCTATATGTTCTTCTGCGGCATGGCGATCGGCTACCGCGATCCGGACGCGCCAGTGAACAATTTCGAGCGCGAGCGCGTGCCTTTGGAAGAACACGTGAAGTTTATCGGTTTCTAGTCTCGTCATTGCGAGCGGAGCGAAGCAATCCATGGACCGACCGCTCGCAGTCGAAGCGCGGGTCATGGATTGCCGCGTCGCTGCGCTCCTCGCAATGACGAGGGAATTGACGTGATGACTGCGTCTGGCCAAAGCACGGCCCCATGACCGACGCACCCCTCAAGCTGTTCAACTCGCTCACCCGGCAGGCCGAGGTGTTCGAGCCCGTCCATCCGGGCGAGGCGCGCGTCTATACCTGCGGGCCGACGGTCTATAATTACCCGCATATCGGCAATATGCGCGCCTATGTGTTCGCCGATGTGCTGGGGCGCACGCTGACATGGAAGGGGTTGAAGCTCACCCACGTCATCAACATTACCGATGTCGGCCACCTGACCGACGATGCCGACGCGGGCGAGGACAAGATGGAGAAGATGGCTGCGAGCCAAGCGCAGTCGATCTGGGACATCGCCGAGCATTACAAGCAGGCCTATTGGGCCGATATTCGCAGCCTCAATATCCGCCAGCCGGCGCAGTGGACGGTCGCGACCGATTACGTGCCCCAGATGATCGAATTTGCGAAGGGGATCGCTGACAAGCACTGCTACGAGCTGGAGAGCGGGCTTTATTTCGATGTTTCGACCGTGGCTGACTATGCGCTGCTGGCTGGGCGTCACACGCAAGAACAATTGGCCGAGGCGGACGAGGCGCACATGCGTATCGATCCCGTCAAAGATAAGCGTAACGCCGCCGATTTCGCGATCTGGCGCAAGACTCCGGCGGGCGAGACGCGCCAGATGGAATGGGATTCGCCGTGGGGCCGGGGTGCGCCGGGGTGGCATCTTGAGTGCTCGGTCATGTCAGGCGAGGTGCTGGGCTTCCCGTTCGACATCCACACCGGCGGGATCGACCACCGCGAGATTCACCACCCCAACGAAATCGCGCAGAACCAGGCGCATTGCTGCACCAATGGCTTGGACGATCCGCGCAATTCGGGCGCGCGGATCTGGATGCACAACAACTTCCTCGTCGAGCGATCGGGGAAGATGTCGAAGTCCTCCGGCGAATTCCTGCGGCTGCAATTGCTGATCGACCGGGGGTATCACCCGCTGGCGTATCGGCTGATGTGCTTGGCTGCGCATTATCGGTCCGAGCTGGAGTTCAGCTGGGAAGGGCTGGGGGCTGCGCTGACACGGTTGAAGCGGATGGTGATGGCGGTGGCGCAACTCAAAGCCCGTCATGCTGAACTTGGTTCAGCATCCATCGATCAATCCGCGCCGTGGGAGCAGGAGGAAGGATGGACCCTGAAACAAGTTCAGGCTGACGACTGGGGCAAGTTGCAACCGGCACTCAACAAGTTCGATGCTGCGATAGCTGATGATCTCAATTCGGCGGTCGCACTCACTGCGCTCGATGATGTGCTGGCGGCCAAGAAGGTCGATCCCGCCAAGAAGGCCGAGCTGGCAGCCGCGATGGATGCGGTGCTGGGGTTGCAACTGTTCAACCTCACCCGCGCCGACCTGCGCATCCGGCCCAAGGCCGCGACCATTGCAGAAGATCAAGTTGAGGCCGCCATCACGTTCCGCAAGGAACTGCGCGCGCAGCAGAACTATCCGGCGCTTGACCGTCAGCGCGATGAACTCGCAGCCCAAGGCGTCGAGGTGATGGACGGCGATCCGCTGGGCTGGGAGTGGAAGCTGGGTTGACCCTCTCCGTCTTCCCGGGCTTGACCCGGGGTTCCGCTACCTTCAACCGTTTGGCCACACGAAGCGGGACCCCGGATCACATCCGGGGAGACGATATGGGGAGAGATTCTTGACCATCCTAGCCATCTCCGGCCTGATCCGCCCGATGCTCGAAACGCGCCTGCCCGAAGGTCTCGATGTGCGCTGGTTCATGTCGGCTGACGAGGCAAAAACCGCGGTGGCCGATGCCGAAATCGGCTGGTTCGATATGAACGACCAGCAGGCGATGGCCGACACCCTGCGCGCCGCCAAGAAACTGAAATGGCTCAATTCGATCTACGCCGGGCTCGATTTCCTGCCGATGGATGTGCTGACCAGCCGCGGGATCACCGTTACCAACGGGGCCGGGATCAACGCCATTACCATCGCCGAATATGTGGTGATGGGGATGCTCACCATCGCCAAGGGGTATCGCGATGTTGTGCGGGCGCAGGAACGGCGCGAGTGGCTGCTGGATTCGCCCGGCAAACGCGAACTCGCGGGCTCGAAGGCGCTGCTCCTGGGCTATGGCGCGATCGGGCGGCTGGTCGAACCCCGCTTGAAGGCGTTAGACGTCGATGTTTGTGTGGTGCGCCGCTCGGGCGGGGAGGGCACCTTGCGTCCCGACCAATGGCGCGCCAAGCTGGGCGAATTCGACTGGATCATCCTCGCCGTGCCTGCCACGCCCGAGACCGAAGGCATGATCGGCGCAGGCGAGCTTGCCGCGATGAAATCCGATTGCGTCATCGTTAACATCGCGCGCGGCAGTGTGATCGATCAGCCCGCGCTGGTCTCGGCGCTTGAAGGCAAGGCCATCGGGGGCGCGTTTCTTGATGTGACCACGCCTGAACCGCTGCCCGCCGATCACCCGCTATGGGGCCTTGATAACGCGCATATCTCGATGCACCTGTCGGGCCGCGCGCAGAACCAGATGTTCATTCGTTCAGGCGAGCGTTTCCTCGACAATCTGGGCAAGTATCTGCGCGGCGAGCCGGTTGCACCGATCTTCGATCCGCGCCTCGGTTATTGATCGGCGGGCTGGCCCCGCTGCCGCCCGAAGGGGCAGAAAACAAGCGGGGCCGGCGCGGTTGGTTACCCTTCCTCCAGCAGCAGTAGCACGGCGGTCACCTCCAGCCGTTCCATCGCGCCGAACCGATGATCGACCGCGCTGATCGTTGCATCGGCGACCAGCTGGCCGGGCAAGGCGAATTCGTGATCGGGCAGGCGCTCGATCAGATCCTCGCCCAAGGCAACGGCGTCTGGCCCGCAGAATTCCATCACCACTTCATGCCGCGTGCCCGAAAAGGTGATCGAGGCCCAGGCCGTCTCGGTATGGGCAAGCACCGTGCCGCCGCCATGGGTCAGCCCCAACAGCGCCGCGCGCACGCGGTCCGCCAGCGTCCGGCGCGGGCGCAGGGGTGCGCGAAGGACAGGGGGCGCCGATTTGACCTCGATCTCGCCAAGGTCGGCAAAGACATGCGCGAAGGGATCGCGCAGGCTGGTGGTCAGCATCATGCAGCCTCCTTCACCATCTCGGCGGTGCCATCGGCATAGCCCTGCATCCACGCGCGGGTGCGCAGTTCGGTATCGGGGCGGGGGATGCGCCCCATGCGCAGGTCGAGCACGAAGCGCGGGTCATGGGCAGCAAGCCGCCCGAATTTGGTCGCGGGCATGGCGTGTGTCCGCAGGAAGGTTTCGATGGTCCGAAGCAGCATGGTTTTGCGTCCCTGTTGAGTGCTGATTGGGTTGGCGATCATCGGGCGATTCGCTCGATGTTCCTGATTTGTTTCAAAACAATTCCTACTTGTCTAGGAAAAATCCTTCGCGTAGGATGTATCCATGCCGCAACCTCCACAGATCCCCTCCGATCCCCTACAAGGCCCGCGTGAGCGGCTGCTGCAATTGTCGCAGATGAGGGGGGTAAGCCTTGCCGCCCTGTCTGAATTGTTGGGACGCAACCCGTCCTATCTCCAGCAATTCATTCGCAAAGGAAGCCCCCGCAAGCTGGAGGAGCAGGACCGTGCGACGCTGGCGCGCTTTCTTGGCGTGGGGGAGGAGGAGTTGCGCGAGGCGCAGGATAATTCCTACGCAAAGGCCCCTAAGCCGCGCGCAGTGGGCGAGTGGGTAGAGGTTCCGCGGCTCGATCTCGGCGCATCGGCCGGGCCGGGGCGGGTGGCGGGCGGGGAGGCGGCGTTCGACACCTTCCGCTTTTCGCGCCGCTGGCTGGAAGAACAGGGCCTCGCCCGCGCGCAGCTCTCCGCGATCCGGGTCGAGGGGGATTCGATGGAGCCGCTGCTGAATGACGGCGACGAAATCCTCGTCGATTGCTCACCCCGCCCGTTCCGTGACGGCATCCATGTGGTGCGCCTCGGCGACACGCTGATGGTGAAGCGCGTCGCCAGCGCCGGGCCGGGGCGGGTGGCGCTGCTCTCGCAGAACTTCGCCTATCCGCCGGTCGAGGTCGCGGCGGATGAGGTCGCGATTATCGGGCGGGTTGTGTGGAAGGGGGGGCGGGTTTAGCCGCTGGCACCCTCAATCGAGCAGGTACGGCATGGTTTGCCGAATATAGTCCTCGGAATAAAGCTCCGCCTCACCGAGATCGAGATAGGGCATCCGCGCTGTCTGTCGGGGTATGGGCCGGGCAAACATATTGCGCGGGAAGCGGGGATCGCTGCCAAGTTCGGTCAAAAGCTTCGCGCGCTCATCTTCCCAACCCGCTTCGAGCCCGACACCGTGCTCGGGCCATGTTCGCGCCGTATCAAGCTCGCACAACCGGTCGATGGCGTGATTGATGCGAGCCTGTTTTGAGCGGTAGGGTTCAGGCATCTGCTCTGGAGGGATCACCCCTCCAGTCAGGCGGTTCTTGCCGTTCGACTGGGCGAGAAAGATGGCAAGGGCGGTCGTGCGGTCCATGCGCTCCTGCTCGACAAGCCATGCAAGGAAGTTCTGGCTATCGTCGCGGAACAGCAGGATGCCGAGCGCGGCGCTATGCCAGATCAGCGGATCGCCGCTCTGCTTGATCCAGGCAATGTCATCGGCGCTGTCGGGATCGAGCGACTCTGGCAGCGATGAAGTTGACGGCGCGGCGGGCTTCTTTTTCCAAAACATTGCGTATCCCCCTGTTTAGTCGAGAAAGAATAAAGGTATCAAAGTTAAAATTGCATCACTTGCGCGTCCTGCGCGGGCGTTTATCTTTTAGCGTATGACCGACACCCCCAAACCGCTCCCCCCTATGCGCGCCGCGATCATCCCCGTGACGCCGCTCCAGCAGAACTGCTCACTGATCTGGTGCACCGCCACCATGCGCGGGGCGCTGGTCGATCCGGGTGGGGATCTCGATAAGCTCAAGGAGGGCGTTGCCAAGGCGGGTGTCACGCTGGAGAAGATCCTCGTCACCCACGGGCATCTTGACCATTGCGGGCAGGCGGGGATGCTGGCGGAGGAACTCGGCCTCGACATCGAAGGCCCGCACGAGGATGATCGCTTCTGGATCGACCAGTTGGACGACGATGGCCCGCGCTGGGGGATGGTGGCGAAAAGCTTCACGCCGACCCGCTGGCTCAAGCATAGCGACACGGTGACGGTGGGCGAATTGACATTGGATGTGATCCACTGCCCCGGACACACCCCCGGCCATGTGGTGTTCTTCCACGAACCCAGCCGCTTTGCCATTGTCGGCGATGTGCTGTTCCAGGGCAGCATCGGCCGCACCGATTTCCCGCGCGGCAATCATCAGGACCTGATCGATTCGATCACCCAGCGCTTGTGGCCTTTAGGAGAGGACGTGATGTTCATCCCCGGCCACGGCCCGACCAGCACCTTCGGGCGCGAGCGCAAGACCAATGCGTTTGTGAGCGACTACGCGCTTTCCTGAGTGCGACCCCGCCTTACGCGGGGGCGTCCTCGGAGCTGTTCCTTGGCTTCGCTGCGGGCACCTGTGGGCGGGCGCCTAATCACTCTGGCGGGCCGGTGCCTCCCTCGGAGGCTTACATCACCCCCATCACCACCAGCACCGCCACCACGGCGAGGCCCAGCTGCGTCAGCATCGTCGTCAGCGTGCCAACCAACCGGCCAGCCTGAAGGCGCCCGCCGTCCATACCGAAGCCATGCGCCAGCCGGCCAATGAAATAGGCCGCGCCCACATAGGCCAGCCACCAGCTGCCCTTGCCGGCAAGTTCGATCGCCGCGATCAGCACCAGCACAAAGGCGGTGTTCTCGACATAGTTCAGCTGCGCCCGCATCCGGCGCTGCAAGGCCTCACTCCCGCCGTCGCCCACGCTGATGCCAAGCCTTGTACGCAACGCGCCGATCCGGATCGACAGCCAGATATTGAGCACGGCGGCCGCAGCCGCGACGGCGAGCGTCACAGGAAGTATGGTCACGGCGAAATCCCCTCTAAGATGCGGCCGCCGTGCTAGGCTGCGGCCAGCCGGGTTGCAACGCAGGAATTTTGCGTTATAGCGCGCGGCTTCCCGCCATTGCTGGCCAAGGAAAGCGCGCACTTGCTGTGCTTGTGCGTCGCGCTTCCTTGCCGTAAGGGCGGCCTTCGAGAATCACGCCGTCGATCGTTACAGTGCCGGTGGCGCGGGCAAACGCATTTAGTTGAGGAATTGGTGCCGCCATGGCTGTCCCCAAGAGAAAAGTATCCCCCTCGCGTCGCGGCATGCGTCGCTCGCATGACGCGCTCCGGGTTGAGGCGTTCCACGAATGCTCCAACTGCGGTGAGCTGAAGCGCCCGCACAACATTTGCGGCCATTGCGGCCACTACAACGGGCGTCAGGTCGTCGCCGTCGGCTGATCGCCGGTGGCTTGTGCACTAGACCGGAGTACCGCCGCATGAACCTCCCGCGTATCGCCGTCGATGCGATGGGGGGCGATGAAGGCGTGCGCGTGATGATCGAAGGCGCCGCGCTGGCGCGCCGGAATCACGACAACTTTGAGTTTCTGCTGGTGGGCGATGGGGCGCGGATTGAAGCTGCGCTCGAACATCATCCCAACCTGCGCGCCGCTTCGGAAATCCTCCATTGCGATGATGTGGTGGGCGGCGACGAGCTGCCCAGCCGCGCGATCCGCCGCGCCAAGACCACCTCGATGGGGCTTGCGGTCAATGCGGTGAAGACAGGCGATGCCGGGGCCGCAGTCAGCGCGGGCAACACCGGCGCGCTGATGGCGATGAGCAAGCTTGCCTTGCGCACCATGCCGGGAATCGATCGCCCCGCGCTCGCCGCGATCATGCCGACCTTGCAGGCGCATGATGTGGTGATGCTGGATCTGGGCGCCAATACCGAGGCTGATGCCCGCAATCTGGTGCAATATGCCGTGATGGGCGCGGCCTATTCGCGCATCGTGACGGGCTTCGACAAGCCGGTTGTGCGCCTTCTCAACATCGGCACCGAAGAAATCAAAGGCACCGAAGAACTGCGCGATGCCGCTGCCATGCTGACCGCCGCGTCGGCGCGCGAAGATGGCGGGCTCGCGCTGGTGTTTGATGGCTTTGTTGAAAGTGACAAGATCAATCGGGGCGAAACCCATGTGGTCGTAACCGACGGTTTTTCCGGCAATATCGCTTTGAAGGCGATTGAAGGTTCAGCCCGGTTTGTCACTGATCTGCTGCGTCAGGCCTTCACCTCGTCGCTGCGCTCCAAGATCGGCTTTCTGGTATCGCGCCCCGCGACCGAACTGCTCAAGCACCATCTCGATCCGAACAATCACAACGGCGCCGTCTTTCTGGGGCTGAACGGGGTGGTTGTGAAAAGCCATGGCAGTGCAAATGCCAAGGGCGTCGCCCAAGCGGTTGCGGTCAGCGCGCGGCTGCTGGAAAACAAGCTGACCGAGCGGATCGCGCAGGATCTGTCGCGGCTGGGCGAAGGGGCGCTGCGCCAGAATGGCCGCGCTGCGACCCCCAAAGACAGCGAGACCGCAGCGTGAGCGGTTCGCGGATACTGGGGACAGGATCGGCGCTGCCGCGCCAGATCGTGACCAATGCCGATCTGGCTGAGCGGGTCGATACCTCGGACGAATGGATTGTGGCGCGCACCGGTATCCGCCAGCGCCATATCGCGCAAAGCGATGAAACCACGGCAAGTCTGGCGATTGCAGCAGCGCGTGCGGCATTGGCCGATGCGGGGGTGGATGCCGCCAGCATTGGCTTGATCGTGCTTGCAACCGCAACGCCTGACAATACATTCCCCGCAACCGCCACCAAAGTTCAGGCGGCCCTGGGCTGCAATGGCGGGGTGGCGTTTGATGTGGCGGCGGTGTGCTCGGGCTTTCTTTACGCGCTGACCGTCGCCGATTCGCTGCTGACAACCGGCACGGCAAAGCGCGCGCTGGTGATCGGCGCAGAAACGTTCAGCCGCATCCTTGATTGGGAGGATCGCACCACCTGCGTGCTGTTTGGCGATGGGGCAGGCGCCGTGGTGCTTGAAGCGCCCAGTGCGCAGCATACAGGCTCGGATGCGCCCGGTATCTTGGGTTCGCGGCTGCATGCTGACGGCGCGCAGCACGATCTGCTCTATGTCGATGGTGGGCCCTCCACGACGCAGACCGTTGGCCATGTCCGCATGAAAGGCCCCGAAGTCTTTCGCCATGCAGTCGTCAATCTTTCTGCGGTCTTGAGAGAAGTGATTGAAGAGGCGGGTGTTTCGGTTGACGAAATCGATTGGGTCGTGCCGCATCAGGCCAATGCACGGATCCTGGATGCCACCGCCAAGAAGCTTGGCATCGCGCCGGACAAGGTGATCCTGACCGTGGATCGCCACGCCAACACCTCGGCTGCATCAGTGCCGCTTGCGCTGGATGTGGCGCGCAAGGACGGGCGTATCAAGTCCGGCGATCTGGTCATGCTCGAAGCGATGGGCGGCGGCTTTACGTGGGGTGCGAGCCTGATCCGTATGTAATGACAGCGGCCTGTCTGTCCCTTTCCCTAACACAATTGCTGAAAACTTGCACAAAGCTGCGGTATCGCTTTGCAATACTGCGAAAAAATCGTATTACGCAGTTATCTTTCGGGTCGCGCCGCGGAGGAGAATTCCCATGATGCGTTCGGTTGGCACTTTGACCCGCGCGGATCTGGCAGAAACCATCAATCGCAAGATGGGTTTCAGCCGTGCTGAGTCGCTTGATCTGGTCGAGGCGATCCTGGCCCAAATGAGCGATGCGCTGGCCAGGGGTGAAAACGTCAAGATTTCCGGCTTCGGCAGCTTTGTCCTGCGTGACAAGAATGAACGGATCGGCCGCAATCCCAAGACCGGGATCGAAGTGCCGATCACTCCGCGCCGGGTCATGACCTTTCGGGCAAGCCAGTTGCTCAAGGAACAAATCGCCAAAGGATAAGGCGCCAAGAGGTGAGGTTTGATGACCGATTTCGATGACGGCAAAGACGAAGGCGCGCTGCGCACCATCGGCGAAGTCAGCGAGGCGCTCGGCATCAAGCCTCACGTTCTGCGGTATTGGGAACAGCAATTCCCGCTGCTGAAACCGCTCAAGCGCAGCGGCGGGCGGCGATATTATCGCCCTACCGACGTTGCGTTGGTCAAGACGATCGATCAGCTGATCAATCGCGAAGGCTATACCTTGAAAGGGGCCGAGGCGGTGCTGCGCGCATCGGGTAAATCCGACCTTGACCGCCGCAAGGATGATCGCCGCGGGGGTGACCGCCGTGCAGACGCGGAAGAAAAGGGCGAACCGGGTGTGCGCCTGATGATCGCAGACGAGCCTGACATGGGTGAAGTCATCGCCGGGCTAAAGGCGGTGCGCGCTAGGCTGGCGGCGGCGTTGGGGGCCTAGGGGCTAAATCCCGAGCGCCTTGCGCAGTTCGGCATTGATCCGCGATTGCCAGCCTTTGCCGGTGGCGCGGAAGGCATCAAGCACATCCGGATCGAGCCGCAGGGTTACCTGTTGCTTGGGGTTCGCCAAAGGCGGACGACCTGCGCCACGGTCGCCGGATTCGAGCGGGACGATGCCGTTGGGGCCGAGTTTGCCGGTGGCAGGGCGGACAAGGACATTGCCGCGATAGATGGCGGCAGCGCGGAACATTTCTTCGGTCCAGATGACGTCATCATCGTCATCCAGATTGATCGATACTCCCGAGGTGATGCTCGTGTTCTTCTGCATGGGCATATCTCATTGTGATGATGCGACGAACAACCCCGCGAGGTGTCCAAACTAGGCAGACTCTTCGGCCACGTAGGTATCCTAAGAGCCTGTCCTCAAAAGTAGTTGGGAGATATCAGCCGGTTGCGCTTGACGCGCTTGCTGATCGCTGATTCCGGGGTTTCGCCAGAAACGACCGAGT
>NZ_PKRO01000069.1:5333-8060 GCF_002855495.1 Porphyrobacter sp. TH134 | reverse complement strand
CTATCAGCCGCTCAGCGCAAAACCTCTGCATCCAAAGCGTGAATCAGATTTTACGCCAAACGGGAATCCCCTAATCCCCACTTTCGCAACAGGTCTAGTGGATGAAACTGCAGGCTAGTTTATTTAGTGGCGGCGCGCTCCGCATACTTGGCTTGAAGGAGGTTCTGCTTTCTGCCGCGGCCTTGGTTGGTCTGGGGCAGGCTGCTCCCGCTTTTGCGCAATCACTTGGATCGGGCGCTCAGGCCGACGCGGGATCATCGACGCGCACTCACTTGCTGTCGCGGTTTGATCAGGACATCAGCCTTCCTGATCGTGTTGAAATCCGTCAGTCCACTGGCGCTGCGAAAGATCTATCCATCCTCTCGCCAGTTACCGGCGCGGCGCGTGAGCCTGTCGCCGTTACAAACCAGCAAACCCATCTCGTGCCGCGCGACCTGCCGGTCGGGGCCGATATCGTGTTCGGGGTGGTGACCATTGAGAGCGGCTCACCCACCAGCCTCACCATTCGTCAATCGAGCGACAAGGCAATCGTCAACTGGCAGAGCTTTGACATAGCTGCCGGGAACACGGTTGATGTCATGCAGCCCGGAGCGGATGCGAGCGCACTGTTCCGGGTGACGGGAGGTACTGATAGCCGGATTGCAGGCACTCTCACTGCCAACGGCAAGCTCTTCCTGATCAACCCCAATGGTATTGCAATCGGCGCGGGAGCGCAGATCAACACCGGTTCGTTCATCGCCTCCACCTTGGATATTGCCGATGCGGACTTTCTGAGCGGTAACCTCGCCTTTCGTCGCAGCGGGGCTGCGCAGGGTGTGTATAATGGCGGCTCCATTACGGTAAACGGTGGCGATATTGCCCTGCTCGGCAGTTCGGTAGTCAACGAGGGCGTGGTCTCGGCGCGGCTCGGTCGGATTGCTTATGGTGCTGGTGACGCGGTAACGCTCGATTTTGGCGGCGACAACTTCCTTTCGATCGCTGTGCCGGTTTCCGATGCGCATGGGCTTAAAGATGTGTTTGGGCGCGAGCTTTCGGCGCTCATCACGGCTGGTGGGCACAGCGAGGCGCAGGGCGGGCAGGTCTACATCAGTGCGCGCGCTGCGCGCGATCTCATTCTTGGCGCGGTGCGGCTGGACGGGGCGTTGATCGCCACGACCTTCCGTGAAGGCACCGATGGCCAGATCCATCTCGGCGCAATCGATGTGGATGGCGGCGACGGCGTGGTGCAGGCCCTCGACCGGATCGATGTGAGCGGCGGGGCAGATCTTGCGGGCGGATCGGTCCGCATTGCTGGGCGTGCGGTGGCGCTGGGCGGAGAGGTCAACGCCTCGGGCGAGCGCGGGGGTGGCTCGGTGGTCGTTGCCGCGACCTCGTTATTGAGCCTTGCGGCGCAGGTCGATGTGACCGGGCTGCGTGGTGATGGCGGCACGGTGCGCTACCAGTCGGGCGGCTCGATCGTGGAGAACACCAGTTCTGTCACCGATGTCTCAGGCGGTATCAGTGGCGGCAGGATCAGCGTGGCGGCGGCAGGCGATGTCGCCACCAGTGGCAGCTATTCCGCCGATGGCTTGCTGGGAGTTGGCGGACGCATTGATATCACCGGCAACTCTATCCGGCTGCTGTCCACGCAGCTGAGCGCCACGGGTTTCAAGCAGGGTGGGCTTGTGCGTGTGGGGGGGATGTTTGCGGGCGGCGCTGCCGACCGCGTGACGCGCCCCGATTACGAGCGATTTGAGGGCCGGTTTGGCAATCTGCCTGTGCTCGACAGCGCGCAAGCGACCTTCGTCAATGATGGTGTCGGCATCGATGTCTCGTCGTTGCGCGGCAACGGTGGTGGCGCGATCATCTGGTCAGACAAGCTCACGACCATGCTGGGAGCCGTCAACGCCGCCGGTGCACGCGGCGGCGGTACGGCGGAGGTCTCGGCCAAGCTCGAGCTGCGCTATATCGATCTGTCGCGGATTGACACCGGCGTGGGTGGGGAACTTCTGCTCGATCCGCAGAATGTCGTGATCGGCGACTTCGCACAGGGGTCCGCTTGGCAATACGCGGCCGTTATCGGTTTTCTGCCAGACAATCCAAGCCTTGCCGCCTTTTTCGGCAGTTCGGTCGCGCTCAATGCGGCAGGGGATCGCCTGGCGGTCGGGGCGACCGGCGATGACGGCTTCGGCGGTAGCTTAGCTAATTTCGGCTCGGTGCGGCTGTTCACCTTTGCCGATACCCGTTTTGGTGGCGGGGCGCTCGCGGGCACGATCGGGCGCGGTTACACCGGCACCGGCAATCTCGATCTCGGCACCGGGCTTGAAGCAAACGACGCTTTCGGCAGTTCGGTCGCGCTCAATGCGGCAGGGGATCGCCTGGCGGTCGGGGCGACCGGCGATGACGGCGTCGGCAATGGCTTTCTTAATTCCGGCTCGGTGCGGCTGTTCACCTTTGCCGATACCAGTTTTGGTGGCGGGGCGCTCGCGGGCACGATTGGGCGCGGTTACACGCTCGGGGGCAATATCGACCTCGGCATCGCGCTTGAAGCAAACGACGCTTTCGGCAGTTCGGTCGCGCTCAATGCGGCAGGGGATCGCCTGGCGGTCGGGGCGACCGGCGATGACGGCGTCGGCAATGTTGCCGGTGTTTCCGGCTCGGTGCGGCTGTTCACCTTTGCCGATACCAGTTTTGGTGGCGGGGCGCTCGCGGGCACGATTGGGCGCGGTTACACGCTCGGGGGCAATA
>NZ_PKRO01000069.1:0-5326 GCF_002855495.1 Porphyrobacter sp. TH134 | reverse complement strand
CATTCCGGCTCGGTGCGGCTGTTCACCTTTGCCGATACCAGTTTTGGTGGCGGGGCGCTCGCGGGCACGATTGGGCGCGGTTACACGCTCGGGGGCAATATCGACCTCGGCATCGCGCTTGAATCAAGCGACGCTTTCGGCAGTTCGGTCGCGCTCAATGCGGCAGGGGATCGCCTGGCGGTCGGGGCGAGCGGCGATGACGGCGTCGGCAGTGGCTCTAGTAATTCCGGCTCGGTGCGGCTGTTCACCTTTGCCGATACCAGCTTTGGTGGCGGGGCGCTCGCGGGCACGATCGGGCGCGGTTACACGGGGGAAGGAGATTTTGACACGACTGGCGGAGCACTTACCAGGATTGGTGACGCGGTCGCTTACAATGCCGACGCCTCGTCCCTGGTGCTTGGTTCGAGGGACACGGACAGAGTAGCGGCGCTTCGCAGGGCAGGGTCTGGCAACGCCATCGGCAATCTGCTGTTCGCCGACAATGCGGCAGGCACCAGCAACGTTTCGGTGGCCGCGCTGCAGGCTGCGCTTTCGACTGGCCAGTCGATCAGCTTCGAAGCCTCGAATGACATTACGCTGGATAGCAATCTAGTCGTCAATAATCCGTCGGGCGCGGGCGGTGCGCTGAGCCTGCGCGCCGGGCGGTCGATCCTGCTCAACGCCTCGATTACAACCGACGACGCCAATCTGACCCTGATCGCAAACAGCGGCGGCTCGGATCTGGCCACGGTCAATATCTTTCGGCTTGCCGGCGATGCCCGGATTACAATGGCGCCCGACACCTCGATCAATGCCGGGGCCGGGACGGTCTCGATTGCGCTCGCTAACGGAGCCGGGCTAACCAGGCAGACAAGTGGTGATATCACGCTGACAAGCATCACGGCCGGCACCATCAATGTGACCAATGCCGGTCCGACCGCTGGCAGCGATATCATCCTGAGCTCCGGCGCCATGCTGACCGCCTCTGGCGTCGGCCGGGCGATCGACATCCGCGCCGAGACCGGAACCTTCACCAACAGTGCCGGTACGGGTGCGCTCGTCCTGACAGGCGGAGGCACCTATGCAGTGTTCTCCGATGCGCCGGCCACGACGCTGGAGGGCGTGACCGGCTATCTGAAGCGCTACAACGTCGCCAACGCAACCGCATTCGCGGCGCTCAATCCGGGAAGCAGCTTCTTTGCCTACCGGATCGCGCCGGTTCTCACAGTGACGGCGAACAGCCTCTCGCGCAATTACGGAAATGCAAACCCGACCCTGACTTTTGGCGTTACTGGCTTCATCGACGGTGATACGGCAGCCGGCTCGTTGACGGGCGCGCCCACGCTGAACACGTTGGCCGGGGCCACGAGCAACGTCGGCGACTATGCCATTGCCGCTGCACTGGGATCGCTGGCGTCCGCCGAGGGCTATCAGTTCAGCTTCACGAACGGCACTCTCACGGTGACGGCGCGTCCGATCACGGTGACCGCCGATGCGCTCTCGCGGATCTATGGCAACGCCAACCCCGCGCTGACGTTCACCGTCGGCGGCCAGGGCCTGGTGAATGGTGACACCCTGAGCGGCGCGCTGGCCACTGCCGCCAATGCGACCAGCAACGTCGGCACCTACGCGATCACGCAAGGCACGCTCGCCGCGAGCGCGAACTACGACCTCAGCTATACGGGCGCGGATCTCACGGTGACGGCGCGTCCGATCACGGTGACCGCCGATGCGCTCTCGCGGATCTATGGCAACGCCAACCCCGCGCTGACGTTCACCGTCGGCGGCCAGGGCCTGGTGAATGGTGACACCCTGAGCGGCGCGCTGGCCACTGCCGCCAATGCGACCAGCAACGTCGGCACCTACGCGATCACGCAAGGCACGCTCGCCGCGAGCGCGAACTACGACCTCAGCTATACGGGCGCGGATCTCACGGTGACGGCGCGTCCGATCACGGTGACGGCGGATGATATTTCCAAGCTGTTTGGTGAAGCAGATCCTCTTCTGACCTTCCGTGTCGGCGGTGCAGGGCTCGTAAACGGGGATCTACTTTCCGGCTTGCTGGTCCGCGACACGGGCGAGGCTGTCGGGGTTTACACCATCCGGCAAGGCACCTTGGGAGATCCCAATTACATTATTGAGTTCTTCCCGGGCATTTTCACAATTGACCCTGTCGCGACCTCCAGCACGACCCCGCCTGAGCTCAGCACAAGCGTTCTCGAAAATGCACTTCAGACTTTCGAGGCGCTTTTGGGCTCTGGGGCTGCTGATCGAGATCTCGACTCGCCTTTGATGACGGGCGAGCTGAACTCTGCAATCACGACCTGCCAAATCGCTCTCGACGGCTGTGCGTCGCAACTGGAGTCTAAGGAATGAAACTTCCTGCACTGATCCTCACTGGCGTGCGAATTGCCTTGCTTGCGTCCTGCGCATCGATGGGACACCTCGGATCTGCCCAGACTGTCCCGGCGCAAAGTCAGACCCCGCCGGGTGTCGAGATCGAGCGCGGAGCTGATGATGCCGAAATCGACCTTACGATCGGTGGTACGCTCTCGGCCCCGCAGGGAGCAGAGCAGGTGCTGCTTGTCATCGGCCAGGTCACTCTGGATGGTGGGTTTGATCCGGTAGCTACCCAGACACAAGCCCTGCTGCCCCAGCAAGGCACCGAGGTAACTCTGGCGGATCTATATGTTGTCGCAGCATCCGTTCAGCAGGCCTATCTTGCTGCAGGCTATCCGCTTGTGCGGGTATTTGTTCCGACACAGGATCTGGATCGACAGAAAGCGCAGGTCAGGCTTCAGGTCGTCTCAGGCTATATCGGCGCTGTCGAGACCCAAGCACTCAACCCCAAAGTCAGTCCTGTCGTTGCCCGCTATCTGGCTCCTTTGGTCGGCGAGCAAAACCTGACCGCCAGAGATCTGGAACGCGCAGTGTTGCTGGCCGGGGACGTGTCCGGTGTGTCACTTTCTTCCGCACTCTCACCCGGCAAGCAGACCGGCGAGACAATTCTCATTGTGAGCGGCGACTATCGTCCCGTGCAAGCGGTCCTGTCGTTCGACAATCGATTGGCCCCGGAGCTCGGCCGTGAACAGGCAACCTTGTCAACGGCGTTCAACAGCACGCTTGGCCTCGGTGAGCGGATTGGCGTTACTCTTTCAACCGCACTCGATGATCCGTCATTCAGCCCCTCCGCTTTGCGTCGCTATGGCGGCATTTTCGTTGATCTGCCCGTGGGTAGCGATGGCCTCATCATCGGAGCTGATGCCGCAATCAGTACCGCGCGTCCGGGCGGAGCGGCCGCATTTCTCGCACTCGCTTCCGAATTCGAGCACCTTGGTGGCCGCGTCTCCTATCCACTGACTAGAAGCCTCCGAAGCCGCCTTGTCGCTTTCGGTAGCTTTGATGTGAACAAGGAAACTCAGGCTTCCTTGCTGCTCGGCTTTCCTGTCCCGCTATCACGAGATGAGACCAGAGTTGGCCGGATCGGGTTCAATGGCTTCATGCAGTCACGCAAAGGGTTCTTTGCATCGGCTGAAATCGAATATTCGCGCGGCCTTGATATCCTCGATGCACGTCGTGCTAGCGATGCCAGTATTTTCGAACCCTTATCCCGGATCGGTGCCGATGCAGTCTTTAACAAGCTTGCCGGGAGCCTGCTTGTCGAAGCAGACCATCCCAAGAGCCCGATCGTGGGAAGGTTACTCGTCTCTGGCGGCACCGGCTTCGGCGATGCCTTGCTGCGATCCGAGCAGATCAGCGTAGCGACCCCCGACCTTATTTCGGGTCCTCCAAGCGGAATTCTTCTCGGCGATTCCGCCATTGCGGCACGCCTTCAGGCTGAGGCCCCGATCACTATCTTGAGAATGCAACTGGTTCCCTACGGCTTTGCTGCAGCCGCACGAACCTGGCTCGAACGCCCGACCCCGTTTGAGCTCCCGGACGCAGAAACCCAGGCGTTCGGCTTTGGGCTTAACTCGCAAGTGCCTGTCGGACCTTTCATACTTACTGCACAAGCCGAATACAGCCATACAAGGAGCGATGATTTCAATGGGCGCGGAGACTGGGTGACATTTCAAGTCGCTCTCCGATGGTAGTGAGGTGGCTCAGTTTGTTTGAACAGCGATCGGCAAAAGATAAGTGGATTGTCTGCCGCTTTCGTTGCTTTTCCGATATGGGCTGTCTTGCAGGGAGGGCGTAGCCCGACCGGAGAGACGGCCCATATCGGTTGCTGAATTCATGCTGCCACTGGAAGCGGCAGGTTGTCAAAGGGGTCGGTTCCGGCTGAGGGCGAAATGACACCGTAAGCCCCCGGGGTCGGGTCCGTGATGGTGGCGCAGTTCAGATATCGGTGAGATCCTCGGGGTATCGTCCACCGCGTTGGCGGAAGGCTTCCCAAGTTTCCTTCCCGCGTCTTGAGACCACGAGACAGGCTGTATTAGAGGGCAACGCGACCATTGTGAGATAAACAACGCTAAGCCGAACAGATCGCGAACGACAGGATCATACGCCTGACGTGCCAATGTCGGCTATTGATGTCGTGGACGGCTCTCCACCCCGCAGGGTAATTTCTGCGGATGAGTCGGAGATGAGAGTGACGATGGAGCAAGTGTCGGTTGTTGGACTGGATTTGGCAAAGTCTGTTTTCCAGGTTCACGGTGTCAATGCGCGGGGCGAGGCTGTTCTGCGGCGTAATACCAAAGCCTGTGGAATCTGACTCACGGGGGGTATCGCGGGGTCCACGGCATTTTGGTGCAGAAAGTGACGATAAGCAAGATATTGAAATGCCTGCGTAAAGTGGCATGTCGTTGATCTAACTGTCTGATATTGCAGGGTATGCTGTTATTTTCAGCTTTGACTGCCATCTTGGGTTCTGGGAGCGCTTTTTGAGCCATGATCGAGGAGCGCATCGCGGTGAGGGTGGATGTTGAAACGCAAGATGCCACGCATGTTGATGTGGGCGTGTGCGATCGGAGCGATGCGGGCGAGATGGGTCTGATCGAACTGATCGGGGGCTTCGCCAACGATAGCGTCGATGTTGCGGGCGTTCCAGAATATAACCAGATTGGCGATCAGGGTGAGAGCGCCGGAGATTGCGACGAGCTCCTCGGATGAGCGGCCGTGGGCGGCGGTAATGGGGCCGTCATGGATAGCACGCTGCAAGGTGTGGACGGCTTCGCCCTGGGCGAGCAGGGCATGGATCATGCGCCGGAACTCCTCGTTGGACAGATAGTCGCAAAGGTCGTGTCCGTCAATAGACCTGTTGCGAAAGCCGGGCCAGTTTGATTTTTCTGGGACATCGAGTGAGGACAGGGGGGTGTCTTTTGATGCAAGGGATCAGAAGCCGGCC
>NZ_PKRO01000068.1 GCF_002855495.1 Porphyrobacter sp. TH134 | reverse complement strand
CGCGCTGCTGGCCGGACGCTACAGCGCAATATCGAAAGCGCGCGTCCGGCCAGCAGCGCTACCCTCATAACCTACACCACCTGCCGGGACGCGACCGTACTTGGCTTGGACTTCAAATCGCTGTTTGGCTATGATTTCTTCCTCCCCGGCGCGCCGCGAACCTATGGCGTCAAGGCCAAGATCAGCTTTTGATCAGGGCCGAGCTGGCGCGGACCTCTGGCGGTACAGGTTTACTTGTTGTCCCCTGTATACGGATTCAGCTGTTCGAGATGATAGGAGAACATGAGATGGACGATCTTCCATCCGTCGGCCGCTTTTGCCATTTGCCAGCTTTCCTCGCCCCAATTCTGGATCTGTCCCTGCGCTAGAAAACGATAGGAGAAGGTGACGGTTGCCAATTGGCCGTCGGTGCGAATGGTCGGTTCACCCAGCACTTCCTCCAGGCGGAAGGCTGTCAGCGCGGGGTTGGCGATCAGCTGATGTGCGCCAATGTCCTCGACAATCGGAACGGTTCTGCTTTCGAGGCGTCCAATCTCGGCTCTCGATTGCGGATGGCCGGTGGCGCGCCACACGATCTTGCCCTCGTAGAACAAGGCCCTTAGCGCGGCCACATCCTTGGCCTTTATGGCAGCGTCAAAACTGCCCATCACCTGTTTGATCAAGGTAATGTCATCCTGCGCCCCCTGTATCATCGCCACGCCCGGAACGGTGCCGGCCGGTCCTGCCTGCAGCTGCGCCGGGGTCAGGGCCGCCGCAAAAATGAGGGCGAACTTTTGGGCCTTCATGAAATTCTCCTTTGTAAATGTGTCGGAACTTAATCGTCTTTAGCCGCGTAATTTCCTACTTACCGCCATTTGTTCGCAGCGCCAAGATCAGAATTTCGTTGGGTACCTCCAGTGTTCCGCTCCGCATATCCGTCCAATACTTTCTCGGCGGCTGCAATATCGATCTGGCCCTCAAGCACAAGTCGCGCCAAGCCATGTGCAAGCGCCCAGGCCTCAAACCCAACCACAAGAGTAGCAGTTGCTGGGTCACCCGGATTTCCCGGTACAAGTTGCATGCATTGTCTGCTGATCGCATCGCTCTTGCCCGAAGAGAATGGCGCGGCAGACTGACACATCAGGCCAAACAGGTTTGGGTTGCCAGTCGCAAACCCCAAATAGGCTTTGCCTAGATGCGCAAGCCGATCCGACCGTTGCGCGAGGTGTTGTGCCAGCATCGCCCGCCCGGTCGCCGCCAACTCACACATCAGGTCAGATTTGCTTTCGAAATGTCGGTAGGCGGCTGTGGCGGAAATCCCGATCGACCTTGAAATTTTACGAAGACTGATTGCGTCATATGGCTCAGTTTTGAGCGCCTCCAGCGCGGCAGCGACCAAATCCTGACGGACAGATCCGTGATGATATTGTGATTTGCTCATCGTTCCGATTTCAGTGCTGCTGCATCTCGATTTCTTAATCGCCCATTCGCTCCAGCAGCTTTGGCTTGATCACCTTGCCGGCCAGCGTCGTGGGGAAATCATCGATGATGATGGCGCGGGTTGGTCGTTTATAGGGCGCGATGCGGGCCGTCAGGCGCGTCAAGACAGCATCAAGCGCATCCACATCCCGTAGCTTGACGAATAGAGCGATGCCCTCGTCTTCGCCTTCTGGATAGCCGAGTACGGCGCATTGTTCGACTGCCGGATCTTCGTCGACCAGCGCTTCAATCTCAAGCGGATAGACGTTGAAGCCTGACCGGATGATCATTTCCTTTTGCCGCCCGAGCAGGTGGAGTGCGCCGTCGCGATCAATTTGCCCCAGATCGCCGGTGCGCAGCCAACCTTCGGCGTCGACCGTGTCGCGGGTCAGTTCCGGGGCCTTGAAGTAACCGCGCATGATGCCGGGGCCGCGCACATAAACTTCGCCTGGATGGCCCGCAGGCATTGCCGCGCCGGCCGGACTGCGGACACTCAGGCTGACACCTGGCAGCGGAAGGCCGACGCCAGCGGTGCGCGGATCGTCGGCGCCGTCTGTCATCGTAATGGTCGGGCCGGCCTCTGACATGCCGTAGCCGCTGTGGAGCGGCAGTCCGATCCATTGGTTCACCCGGTCGACCAAAGCGGGGCTGAGCGGGGATCCGCCACAACCAATGAAACGCAGCGACGCGCTGGCGAGCGGCGCCGCGCGAGCCTCAAGCTGATCGCACAGCCGGGCAAACATGGTTGGCACACCGTTGAACAGGGTGACGCCGCCGCTGTTCTCCAAACCGGCAATGACACCCTCCGGCTGAAAGCGCGACAGTATGCGGACGCTGGCCCCGGCACAAAGCGCACCCAGCAACACCGAGGTCAGCCCGAAAGCATGGGTCAGCGGCAGTGCAGCATAAGCGCAATCGGAAGGCCCAATGCCGCGCCTGGCAGCAATGCCGTGCGCAACGAAATCGAGATTGTCATGCGCCAGCATCACGCCTTTGGGTGCGCCTGTTGTTCCCGATGTGAAAAGGATCAGCGCAGCGTCGCCGTGCGCCGGAGCCGCGCCGTCATGCGCCGTATCGCGCAGGCGCAGCGCTGTGCCGCCGTCCGCCGGACTGCACGACAGGACGCCTGCCACGTCGGCGAAGTCGATCAGCCTTTCCTGTTCGGCCTGTGAGAGCCGTTCATTGACAAGCGCGACCGCTGCACCGGTACGCCAGACGGCCAGCAGTGCGACTGCCGTTTCCATGCCGTTTGCGCCGACAACGGCGATCCGTGATCCGCGCCCGAGCCCGGCGCTTTGGATGGTCGCGGACAGGCCACCCACGCGGCGATCAAGTTCTGCGAATGACACGCTTTCCTGATCGTCAATGATCGCGGGCGCATCGGGCCGGGTTTGTGCCCAATGGGCAACGAAGCGGGCTTCGCTGGTCGATGCCGGGTTAGCGCCCATGGCCGCGCTCCATCACAGTGCCTCCAGAGCGCCGCGCGGCAAGCTTTGCGGCCAGTCCCTCAACAAAGGAGGCGATCACCGCCTCGCGCGCGACGTCGTGGCTTACCAGCTGACCGACCTGGCTCGGGATCAGGCTGCCTGCGCTGATCTTGCCAAAGCCATGGACCACAGACCATGCAGCCAGCGTCTCGGTTTCCACGCTTTCACTGTCCCCGCCCGCTTGCGTGACAAGTTCGGCAACCAGCAGCCGCAGCAGTCCAAAGCAGGTCCGCGCTGCCACCTTCACTTCATCGCCCCGGGTGCTGCCGATCAATCGGGCGAGGAACATGAACTGGAACCGCGCCGGCGACGATTCGGCATAAAGAACATAAGCTCGCATGGCTGCAAGCAGCCGCTCCTCAGGCGCCGCGGAAACCGATATAGCCTCTGTCAAGCGCGCAATCAGTTCGCGAAAGCAGACAGCGGCAATCGCGCATTCCAGCCCTTCCTTGTCGGTGAAGTGATAGGCCGATGCGGTTTGGGTTACGCCGTTGACCTGCGCGATGCCGCGAAGCGTGAGCGCCGTCGGCCCTTGTTCATCTAGCAACTTGAGCGCAGCTTGAACCAGCGATGCGCGCAGATTGCCATGATGGTATCCGGCTTTCGCCAATCTGGGCGCGCGAGCATTGGGCTGGCTAGCCATGTTGAAATCTTTTCCGGGTTAGCATTCGAGGTCGTTGCATTAGTGCGGTCCTGCAATCATCGTTCCGCCGTCAACGACGATAACCTGACCGTTGATATAGGCACCAGCGGCTGAGGCCAGCATTACGACCACACCCGCGACATCCTCCACCCTACCGAGCCGACGCAGTGGATTGACCGCGGCCTTTGCACGCTCGTTTTCCGGATCTTGCCACAGTGCCTTGGCAAAATCGGTCTTGATCAGGCCCGGCGCAATGGCGTTGACGCGAATGCCCGATGGTCCCCATTCGAGCGCCAGATTGCGCGCCAAGGCCATTTCGGCCGCTTTTGAGACGCCATAAGTACCCAGCATCGTATTGCCGCGCAGCCCGGCGATGCTCGACATCAGTACCACCGCGCCGCCCTGCCGCGCCATGATAGGCATCGCCTGCTTGCACAGCCACATGATGCTGCGGACATTGGCCGTCATCGTCGCGTCGAAGCTGGCATCGTCAATGTCCAGATTCGGACCCCGATGCAGACTGACAGCGGCATTGCACACCAAAATGTCGATCCTGCCCCATTGCTGTTCGGTGCGCGCGACCAGACCGGCCAGGGCGTCGCTGTCGCTGACATCGCATGCCGACCCGATCGCTTCAAAACCATCTGCCGCCAGTTCATCCGCGACCCGGTCGCAATCCGCCTGCGAGCGGCTCGAAATCACGACTCGCGCGCCCGCGCGGGCCAGCGCGCGCGCCGCCGCCAGACCAATCCCCTTGGTCGAGCCGGTGACAATCGCAACCTGGCCGGAAAGGCCAAACAGATAGTCAAGAACGGGTTTGTTCATTGCAGCCAATGCCTTTCTCGGGTGTCGAACCGGCCCGCAGCGGGGTCGGCTCTCGAACACGAATCGTTTATAGACCACAAATTATGTTACGTAAAGTTTCAGGAGGTGAACAATGAGAGTTGTCTGATTTTCGAAGGTCTAGAAGCTTGGTTTCTTGCTTTTTATACCGCCTTGACAGCAATCAAGCGTAAACTATATGCTGTAAAGATTGAAGGGAGATTCGATCATGGATACTGCAACTCTCACTCCAGCCGGTTCCGCCAGTGCCGCCGTACGCGCGCCCTATCCGGCCGACGCGCCCAATACCTATCTGACCGGAAACTACGGCCCGGTGCTGGAAGAGGTCAGCGCCGACGCTCTGGTGGTCGAAGGCACCATCCCGCCAGAGCTAGATGGACTGTTCCTGCGCAACGGCCCCAATCCGATGGAAGTGGTCGATATGGCGACGCACCACTGGTTCCTGGGTGACGGCATGGTCCACGGCACCCGCCTGAAAGACGGCAAGGCGATGTGGTATCGCAACCGCTTCATCCGCTCGCACGAAACCGCCGGGCATATCGGCGAAAAGGGCGTTCCCGGTCCACAGCGCAGCCCGATCGACGTGGTCAACACCCATGTTCAGGCCTTCGGTGGCAAGATTTTCGCGCTGGTCGAATCGGGCCCTTATCCGATCGAACTCGATGCCGATCTGAACAATATCGCCTATTCCGATTTTTCGGGCACGCTTGACGGATCGTGGGCGGCGCACCCCCATACCGATCACGCGCGCCTGGAATGGCATGCGATGACCTACGACGTCGGGGTCAAGGATACCGTCTGGCATGTCGTGGTCGGGCCCGATCTGAAGGTCAAACGGCGCGTGGCCGTCGCGGTTGAAGACGGGCCGATGATGCACGATTTCGCGCTGACCGAACGCTATGTCGTGCTGCTCGATCTGCCGGTGGTCTGGGACGATGAAGCGGCAGCGGGCGGCAATAACTTCGCCTATCACTGGCGCGAAGGCCGCAAGGCGCGCGTCGGGCTGTTGCCGCGCGATGGTGACGGAGCCAGCGTACGCTGGGTCGAGGTTGACCCCTGCTACAGCTTCCACGTCGCCAATGCCTTTGACGATGCCGACGGCGCGGTGCAGATCGATCTGGTGGTCCACCCCCGGATGTTCGATACCAACCGCACCGGCCCGAACGAAGGCTTGCCGGTGATGGAACGCTGGACGATCGCGCCCGGTGCAACCCGCGTCGCCCGCCAGGTCACGCTCACCGCGCCGCACGAATTTCCGCGCGTTGACGAACGGCTATTCGGCCGCGAACACCGGATGATCTATGCCGCCGGGGTTCAGATGGATCGCGGTTCGTCCTTCTGTCTCGATACGAAAACCGGGGCGCTCAAGGTTCACGATCACGGCGCGATGCGTTTCGGGTCGGAATGCGTCTTCATTCCGCGCAGCGCCGCTGCGGTCGAAGGCGATGGCTGGGTGGTCACCTATGTCTGGGACGCCCGGTCCAACACGTCGGATTTGGTGATCATCGATGCCGGCAATTTCGACGGCGAACCGGTAGCCAAGGTGAAGCTGCCGGTGCGGGTGCCGTTCGGTTTCCACGGCAGCTGGATCGCACAGGAGGAATTGGCATGAAGGCCGTCCAATATCACGAACTGGGCGAGCCCGAAGTTCTGAAGCTTGAAGAAGTTCCCGATCCCGCCCCAGGACCCGACGATCTGCTGGTCGCGGTCAAGGCGGCGGGCGTCAACTATTCCGACGCGGGCAAGCGCCGGGGGCTCTATCTCGAACCTACGCCGCTGCCCTACTGCCCGGGGTCAGAGGTCGCCGGAACGGTGGTTAGCATGGGCGCGAATGTTTCGGGCTTTGCGCTTGGCGACCGGGTGGTCGGCCTGCTGCCCTCGCGCAGCGGGGGCTATGCCGAGCTGGCGGCGCTGCCGGCGCGCACCGCGATCGTCATCCCGGCGGCGATGGATTATGCCACCGCCGTGACCTTGCCCAACCAGGGCGCAACCGCGCTCAACCTGCTGACCACGATGGCGCGGCTGGCCAAGGGCGAAAGCGTGCTGGTCCATGCCGCGGCCGGCGGGGTTGGCGGGCTGATCATCCAGCTGGCCAAGCACCTGGGCGCGGGGACGGTGATCGGCCTCGCGTCCAACGCGGCAAAGCGCGATCATGTGCTGGCGCTGGGCGCCGATGCGGCGTTCGATTCGACTAATCTGAATTGGGTCGGCGAAGTGAGGGCGATCACCAAAGGCGCGGGCGTCGATATCGTCCTCGACAGTGTCGGCGGCGATGCCTTCAACAGCAGCCTCGATTGCCTGGCCCCGTTCGGGCGGGTGATCTGCTATGGTTTGGCCAGCGGGGTGCCGCATCAGGTTTCGCCGCTGCGGCTGATGCGACCGAGCCAGATGGTCGCAGGCTTCCACCTCGACGGGATCGTGAATGATGACAGCCGCTTTGCCAGCGATTTGCAGAGACTGGTTGACATGGCTGCATCGGGCGGGCTGAAGCCTGTGATCGGCAAGCGCTTTGCGCTGACTGATGCGATCGCGGCGCACCACTTTATCGAGAGCCGCCAAAGCCTCGGCAAACTGGTGATCGAGCCGGCGGGAGCAGCATCATGATATCTGGAAAAACGCGCCAGATTGAGACGCGGATCGGCAAGCTCGCCGTCCATGAACATGGCAGCGGTGAGGGAACGATCGTCTTCTGGCCCGCGCTGTACACCGATCACCGCATCTACGCAGGGCAAGTTGCAGCCTTTGCGGAGCGTTACCGGCTGCTGGTGATCGATCCGCCGGGGCATGGCGACAGCCCCGTGCCCGATGATCTGGTCAGCATGCCCGATTGCGCGCAGGCGGCGATCGACATTCTCGACGCCTATGGTGAAACATCGGTCCACTGGGTTGGCACCAGCTGGGGCGGGATCATCGGCGGCCATCTTGGCACAGCCCATCCCGAACGCTTCAAATCGCTGCTGCTGGCCAATACCCCGTTCGATCACGGCGATCCAAAGGCGCTGCGCGGTGCGAAATTCGTGGTCGGACTGGCCAAGCTCTTTGGCGGCAGCGCCTTCTTCGGCAAGGGCGTCGGGCGCTCGTTCTTCCCCGATCTCAAGGCGCTGGACAAGGCAAAGCTGGCTGTGTTCCTCTCCGGCATCGCCCGCCAGAGCCGCAAGAGCCTGACGACGGCCGGACGCTCGGTGCTGATCGCGCGCGACAGCCTGTTGCCGCTGCTGCCTTCGGTCAAGGTTCGCACCATGGTAGTCGCGGGCGAGATGGACAAGCTCTACCCGCCTGAAGAATTGCGCGCAGCCGCCGCGCTGATTCCGGGCGCTGAGTTCCACATCACCAAAGGCACCGGCCACCTTTCTGCATTCGAAGCGCCGGGCGCGTTCAACGCCCTGCTCGGCGAATGGCTCGATCGGCCTGCGCTTGGCTGAACGCGCTAGAAATCGGCCTCGGCCATGCGGCCTTGGCAGAGCTCGCAGCGCGGCCCAACGAAACAATTTGAAAACGGAGGCCTAAGGCAATGGACAGCTATCTGAAACACTATATCGGCGGCAAGTGATGTCGTGGACGGCTCTCCACCCCGCAGGATAATTTCTGCGGATCAGTCGGAGAGGAGAGTGACGATGGAGCAAGTATCAGTTGTTGGACTGGAT
>NZ_PKRO01000067.1 GCF_002855495.1 Porphyrobacter sp. TH134 | reverse complement strand
ATGCTCCCCGCCCCTGAAATCATCGCACGGTCACAACGAGACACCTCGTAACACTGGGTGTCGCCTTAGCTCGTAACACTGGGTGTCCATTGACACCTGGCAAGCCTTCGACGACCAACTTGATGGACAGCAGGCCTGCCGCGATGCCGTCGCCCTGCTCGACATCGCCGCAAGAGCCGACTGTGTCGACGTGCTGGCCCGGCGGATCGACGAAGAACTCGACCGAGGGCGCTTGCCTGATGTCGTCGCTCTCAGGGACGAGTTCCTGCCAACCGCAAGGTCCCAGCGCGATGTCTCCATCCCACCACCCGACCTGCACAGCTACAACAGCCTGATCACCAGCGGGGAGTGTCATTGATGACCCGCACCAAGGACCAGGCCGCCGCCGTGCTGCCTACCCTGCTCAAGGCCTTGCGTCTGCCGAGCATCAACCGCAACTGGAAGCGCCTCACCGACACCGCCGATCGCGATGGCTGGCCAGCGGCCAACCTGCTGGCCTCGCTCCTCGAGATCGAGATGGCCGAACGCTCGTCGCGCCGTATCCAGCGCCATCGCGACCAGTCAGGGCTCCCCGCAGGCAAGACCTTCGCTACCTTCGATTTCGATGCCGCCCCCGGCATCCGCAAACCGCACCTCATGTCCCTGGCCGCTGGCAACGACTGGATCGAGAACGGCGGCAACCTGCTGCTGTTCGGCCAGAGCGGGACCGGCAAGACGCACGCGGTTGCCGCCATCGGCCATGCCCTCATCGACACCGGGCGGCGCGTCCTGTTCTGCTCGACCACCGACATGGTCCAGAAGCTCCAGGCCGCGCGCCGCGATCTCAGTCTGCCCGCGATGCTCGACAAGCTCGACAAGTTCGATCTCATCATCCTCGACGACCTGTCCTACGTCCGCAAAGATCAGGTCGAGACCAGCGCCTTGTTCGAGCTCATCGCACACCGCTACGAACGGCATTCGCTCGCCATCACCGCCAACCAGCAATTCTCGGCATGGGACAACGTTTTTCCAGATCCCGCCATGACCGTCGCCGCGATCGACCGCCTCGTGCACCACTCGACCATCATCGAGATGAACGGCGAAAGCTACCGCAAGCGTTCCGCCGTCGCCCGCATCAAAGCCGGCGATTATGACCTATCGAATGGCGCGACAGACCGGCCATCATAATTGTCGCTCGCTTCGCGCTCAGGACCGCTCTTGCTGAGGCAACGAGCAATTGTCGCCAGCGGCAATTACCCCCCAACCATCCCATGCGCTTCAAGGCGCCACTTCCCGCCAGCGTCAGCGACAATTACACAGCGTTGTAAATGTCGCTGACGCTTGCCCCTCAAAACCGCTCATGGTAGCCAAAACCTACCAACCGGCGCGGCCGCCTACCGGCCATCATAATTGACGCCGACCGGACTCCGTAATCGTCGCGCTACATGCGAGCCTATTCAAGCTCGAAACTCG
The DNA here is from genome assembly GCF_002855495.1 of Porphyrobacter sp. TH134. Lineage (GTDB taxonomy): Bacteria > Pseudomonadota > Alphaproteobacteria > Sphingomonadales > Sphingomonadaceae > Erythrobacter. Next base: position 7,015 of record NZ_PKRO01000067.1, on the reverse strand, counting down.
CCAACCTGATGACAGCTCTGTATCTCGCACAATGCGAGGAGGCGCGCATCGGCGGGTCTTCGCGTATGATCCGGGCCTTACGCCCGGAACGGGCCTTGCGCGAAGCCAGCCTTGGCCGATACGCGCGCTGGTGTGGCCAATCCTGCCGCTGATGGTTCCCTTCACGAAGGGCATGAACCGCTTGAGCCACGCCGGGCGTGGGCTCTATCGACTTGCGACGAGTGTGGAGGCGCGGGAAGGACGGATATATGCTTCGCTGAGGCGAGGGGCACTGACGTGGCCTCATCCCTCATCGCTTGCGCAAGACGACGCTCTCGTAGCGCAGCTCTGGCTGGATTCGGAGGTGTTGGTCTCAAGCCAAATTTGAAAGCCGCTATTCGCCTAGCCACCGACACGTGAACAGATGTACCGAGCGGCACAGAAAAGTTCGTCCATGCGCATTAGGGCCGTGCCGGAACTTCGCACCTATGGCTATGACGCGTTGTAGACCCGCCCTCCCACTTTACCTCCCCATAATCGTTATTGGGCCGACAAGACAGTTGGCATCAGCTGCGCAATGAGCCCCTCCGCGACCGGATCGTGCGGTCGCAACCGCAGCGTTGCCCGAGCCTCGCGTAATGCCCCTTCCCGGTCGCCCCCTGCAAGCAACGCCCGCGCAAGATCGCGCCGGACAGGATACCAGAAGGCCGGAGGATCGGTGAAACGGCTGAAGTCTTCGGTCTCCTCGACGAGGGCCGCTTCGGTAAAAGAGGCCGCAGCATCGTCAAAGCGGCCCTCGCTCATGGCAGCCCGACCCAGCAGAACTGCGCGGGTGATCGAAAGCATCTGGTCGGCGGCGGCAAGCCGATCCTTTTCGTCCTCTGCGGGAAGTTCCATCCGCGCAGGAATGGCCTCGCGCTCCGCCATCATTTTTGCCGTGTCCCCCAGAAAGGCATAAGCCTCGCCCCGAGCATAATGCCAAGCGGCCTTGAGATAGGGCAGCTTTGGCTCCGGCAAGGCAAGGACAGCCACCGGGCTTTCGAAGCGCCCCATGGCAAAATAGGCGGATGACAACAGCAGCTGGCCGAAGAAGCTCCCTTGTTCCTGTGCCTCCGCACGGCCGATCAAGGGCCGGGCCAGCAGCAGAGCCGTTCGAGAATCGTCGGCCATCAGCGCCCCGCCCAGTCCGAAGATAACGTTGTGCGTGTGATAGGGGATGTTCCAGACCTTCATCGGGTCGTCATCGTCCATCACCATCGCGTGGTGCTCGCCGATCTCAACGGCAATGCGGTTGGCCTCCGCGGCGTCAGCATAACGACCGACCCAGTACCAGGTATGGGCGGGCATATGGACGAGATGGCTGGCAGCGAGCTTCATCGCGGCCAGGCGGTCGGCATAGGGTTCGGCCAGCCCCGGCTCGCCATAGATTTCGGTTGCGTGAATATAGAAGTGGATTGCCCCGGTGTGGTCGGGTTCGCGGGCCAGGACCGCCTCAAGAAGATTCATCGCGGTGCGCATTGAGTCTTTGCCGAAATCAGAGATCATTTGCGCATCGGCAGCAAAAGTCTGCATGGTCGCGTGCTCTGGATAGGCCACAGCGAGACGCGCCATGGCATCGGCATAGGCCCTGTCACGCGCTGCGGTGTCGCCCTTGGGACGGTAACGCTCGACAAGCGCGGCGGCGAACATGGTTTCGAGATCAGATCCCCCTTTCTTCGCCAAGGCAAGCGCCCGCTTCGCCAAGGCGAACGGCGCGGCACGCTCGTCCATCTCCTTGCCGTAGTTGAGCGTCGGCCCCAGCGCATATGCGTGACCGGCAAGACACATGGCGCATTCCGGATCCTGCCTGACTGCTTCGGCCATGGCATCAATCGCCTCCTGATGCGCAAAGGCAAAAGCCAGCTCGATCCCGTTGTCGAAAAAGGCCTGCGCTTCGGGAACCTGGGTGCGTATCGCAAACCCGCCATTGCCGTAATTGGGCAGCAGGCGGGTTGCCGTCTGCGCTTTCGCCGCACCATGATCCGCATGGGCATCTGCGGCCTCCGAGCGAGGCGCAGCACTTGCAGCACGTTCGCTGTGCCCGCCGTCATTGTTCTGCGCGGCAAGGCTGGTGGTCGTCAGCGCCGCAGATGCGAGCAATATCCATTTCAGCATCAACTGTTTCCTTGATTCGAGGTCTCACGTCATCTGTGTCGCTGCAACCGCCATGGTCTGGCCGCCCCAAGTAGGTAAAATCCAACATATCCTCATGTCCCATGTCGCAGGAATGGGGAAGGTGGCCGCAAACACACCAAAGGGTCAGAACGCCTGTTCGATCTGAAACCGAAACAAAGGCGAATCCGGGCGTCGCCGCCGTTCGGTCTGCACCACCGGATTGACTCCGCGCACGCCGCCTGAGGTGAACAAGTCGCGGTCGATGCTGCGCCCGCCAAGCCGCTCCCCCGACAGCCGCAGTTTGAGGTGCTTGCCGAGTGTTTGTTCGACATAGAAACCGAAGGAGTCGGTTTCGGCATAGTCGAGAAAAACCTCCCGGCGAAAAGCATAGGATCGGAACGTACCGGTGTAGGTGATGCCGTAGTTGGTTGAGCTGTTGGCTGCGCGGCGCAGCTCCACTTGCAACGGTCGGCCGGTTCCACCCTGAAGCGCGCGCTTCTGACCATTGAAGGGATCGGTCACGCGGGTCTCGCGCCAATTGCCATTGATCGCGAGCTCGGTGCCCCGCCACAGCGCGTTCAAGGGCAGCGTCAGCCCCAGATCGATCAACCACTCGGTGGCATGATCAATATTGCCCACGCCTTGCCGGTTCTGTCCGAGAGGAATGGTGTCGACCACATTGCTCAGCCAATTGTGCGACACCCGCAGATTGAGACCGCCGCCAAAGCGCGGCCGCCAATCAATGTTGACGGCAAGACTGTTCGTGCTGGAGGGCCGCAGCCGATCATTGCTGATCGTTGCCGTGCCGTCGAACACCTGCTGCGCCCCCACGAAATCATTGAAGTTCAGCTGACCCACGTTGCGTTCAAACTGCAGCGCGGTGGTCAGGATCGGTGACGGGTCGAAATTGGCAACGAACCGCCCGCGCGTGAAAGCATAACTATTGCGCGCTGATGTCGGCTGGGTCACCGTGATGCGCGACGTTTCCCGCGCCACAACAGCGTTGAAATTCACCCGGCTGCTTGCCTTCCACACGGCCCCGGCTTCCACCGTGACGCGGCGCTCGACCACATTGGTGTCCTGCTGTGATGGGTTGGCGCCCGGCCACAGCGACACCGCGATCGTGTCAGCGCGCAGCGTGTTATTGGCGATTTCGACGGCGAGACTGGGCTCGAAAGAGGTGAAGCCTGCGCTCCAGTTGAGGCGGCCGATGGTCTCGTCCTGCACCTGCGCCAGTGTGAAGCTGCTGCCTTCCAGCGGGCGATCGGGCACCGCAGTGGAGGCGAGCGATACAGTGTCGAGCCGCACACGCGAGCGCAGGCCGACCAGCTTCAGCTTGTGTCGGCCGAAGGTGGCATCCGCCATCAGCGAGAATTCATCGCTTTCATCGCGGTAATGGTAATTCTCAACGTAGAGAAAATCGGGCTGGGCCGTATCGCCCGGGCGCGCAAAGAAATCGGCGTTGCGGCGAAATGGGTTCTCGCGGTGCGAATAGCTGGCGGTTGCGGTCACCGGCCCGAGGGTGCCGCCGAGCGAGACATTGCCCGCTGCGATCCGGCTCACGCGGTTTTCGCGCAGGGGGCCATCGGCATTGGCGCGCGCACCGGATAGGGACTGCGTCCCCTCCATCCGGCTGATGTTGTTGGTGCCATATTCGCCGCCTGCGGTCAGCCGCAACCCGGCAAGACTCCCCTGCCACGAAATCTGCCCGAGAGCGGCCACGTCTTCTGGCCGGGTCGCCAGCATCCGCAAGGTCGCCACCCCTGAACTCTCGTCCTTGGCTTGCAACACCACGTTGGCAACTTGCCGGAAAGCGGCGGCATCGAGCCCCATGGTGCTGGCATCGACAATCTCGATCCGCAGCACAGCCGCTGCGGGGATCCGCCGCAGGTAATCTTCAAGGCTGATATCCTTGGTGGCGATCCGTGCGCCATTGACGAAGACATTGCCGCCGCCGCCGGAAAGCCCGCGCACCGATGCGCCTTCCTGCAAGGTGAAGCCCGGTAGGCGCGCGATCATGTCAAATGCGGTGCGCGGCGCAAAAGCCGCGAAGAAATCGGCTGCGAATGCGCGGGCCACCGGCGCATTGGTGGCGGCAACGGATTCTTCCCCGGATGGCTGCGACGGCTGCGCGGGTTGGGCGGCTGCCATGCCCAGCATCAGAACAAGGCTCACGGCTGGCTCTGCGCGGTGTCAGTGGTCTTGGAGGCGGGGCCGATCATCCGGCGCAGCCCGTCAACCTCCCCGGGCGCGGCGCGCACCGTGCGCCAGAGCGCTGCGGCGATATGCGCGAGGATCAGGAACGCCAGCACATGCCCGCCATAGCTGTGCAGGGTGTAGAGCGTTTCCGCCGCCGGATGCTGCGTTCCTGCCGGCGCAAGCCAACCGAAATCGGGCATGGCGATCCCGAACACTCTCGGCACCCCGCCATAGGCCAAGTCCATCGCGTAGCCGAGGACAGGCACGGCAAGCGCAAGCGCATAGAGCACCCCATGGACCGAGCCCGCAATGCGCCGTGCCGCCACCGTGCCTTTGACCGCAGGCCGCTCCGAGGCCTGCCTGACAACAAGGCGCACCGCCATGATGACGATTGCGATCACGCCAAGCGAGATATGCAGGCCGTAAAGCACGCCGCCGAGATCGGAACGCCCGTCGATCACGCCATAGCCCAGCAACGCCCCAAGTGTCAGGGCGACGATAATGATGACGGCCGCGCTCCAGTGCATGACGCGCATCGCAAAAGAATAGAATTTCATCGCACTCTCCTTGAGCGCGATCCAAGCAGGTCAGTGCTGCGATCTTGTGCCACAATATTGCGGATCAGTTGCCGCGAAGCGATTTGCATTCAGAGATTTGCGGGAATCCGGATTTCCACCACCGCGCCGCCCGTGTCATTGCTCAGCAGCGTCACCTCGCCCTGATGCGCGGTGATAATCGCGTGGACGATCGCCAAGCCGAGGCCCGCCCCGCCCGTCGCGCGCAAACGCGATGTCTCGCCCCGCGTAAACGGATCGAGCAAGGCGGCGGGATCGTCCTCCGGCCAGCCGGGGCCATCATCGGCGATGCGGAGGGCCAGACCATCTGCGTCAGCCGAAGCGACGATCCGCAGCCGCGATCCGGGGGCATAGCGCACCGTATTGTCGAGCAGATTGCTGATCGCCCGCGCCAGCTTGTTGCCATCCACCATAGCAGTCAGCGGCGGCGAATCGATCGCGACCGTGATCCCGGCATTGTGCAGTTCCTCGCGCTGGCCTTCGATGACATGGTGGACAAGCTGATCGATCCGGGTGCTTTCGGGTTGCAGGATCATGGTCTTGGAACTGGTCAGCAGATCGAGATCGCCCACCAGCTCCTCAACCATCCCGACCTGCCGCAACAGCGCGGCGATGATCTTTGCGTCGGGCTGGAACACGCCCGATTGCAGGCCCACCAGCCGGCCGCGCATGATCGTGAGCGGGGTGCGCAGATCATGGGCAATGGCCGAGGAGCGGAACTTGAGATCCGCATCGGCGGCGCGCAGGGCTTCGGTCATCCGGCTCAGTTCCCGATGCAACGCTGTCACCTCGTCGGCGGCATGGGGACGGAGCGGCGCGGGGAGCTGGCGTTCGCCCGATCCGGTCTTGCGCGCAAAGGCGGCGAGCTGTTCGATCGGTTGCCCGATCGCCATGCCAAGCCGGTGCGCAAACCACCCGCCGGTTGCGGCGGTAATGGCGATCAGCACCGCGAGCGCGACATGGTAATTGATCTCCCAGGCGGCAAAGCCGTGCGCCAGCTTGAAATCGCGCACCACCGGCGCGCATTGGCCGGCGGTGCGGATCAGGGTGTCGAGGCTTGTCTGGTCTTGCGGGGCAAGACTGGCGACGAACAAGGCATCGCGCACGGCATAGACCAGATGCGGCGCGAAGGCGGCGATCACTGCCGCGGCAAGGCTTAGGGCGACGGCGCCCAGCGTGATCCGGGTGCTGATCCGCCTAGCCGACCACATCGAGCCGGTATCCCTCGCCGCGCACGGCAGCAATAGTGACCTGCGCGCCGGCCACGCTCGCCAGTTTCTGTCGCAGCCGGCTGATATGCGGATCGACCGAGCGATCAAAGGCATCGCCATCAAGCGCAGTCTCGATCAGGAAACCGCGGCTCACCACGCGCCCCTGCACATTGACCAGCGCATCCAGCAGCAGGAATTCGACCCGCGTCAGGTCAAGCAGCTGATCGCCATAGAAGGCGCGGAAGCCGCCCCGGTCGATCCGCAGCGCGCCATGGCTTGTCGCGATGATCGGCGCGGCCATGTGCCCACGCCGCAGCAAGACACTTGCCCGCGCCACGATTTCGAGCGGGTTGAAGGGTTTGACGACATAATCATCGCAGCCCAGCCGGAAGCCGGAGAGCTTGTCGACATCATCGCCAAGCGCGCTGATCACCATGACCGGCAAATCGGGATGGGTTTCGCGCAGATCCGTCAGCACTGACCAGCCGTTGCGCTTGGGCAGTTTCATGTCCAGCAGCACCAGCTGCGGATGCCAGCGCCACAGCGTCTCGCGCACCGCACCGCCATCGCGCACCACCATGCAGCGCGCCTCTTCCCGGGTGAGAAACGAGAAAAGGATCTCGGCAATTTCAGGTTCGTCCTCGACAATCAGTATTCGGCAGTCGGACAAGGGCTTCCCTGCAGTTTCAAGCATAAACCATCGTACTTTCTCGAGTGAACTCCGTCGCGGCGAAATACCCCGTGGAGATGTTGGCGCATGGAAGTTGCGAAAGGATCGCGAAGCATTGCGTTTTGATTGCGGATCGTGTCCCACGGCGTGGTGTAGCTTATTGGAGCTCCCGCCGATTTCGGCATCAGTCTGAGCCGATCATGCGCCGGGTACAGCCGAGAGCATGA